>JBEKZM010000023.1:0-60578 GCA_049509875.1 Verrucomicrobiota bacterium
ACAAGCAAGTGCCGCTGGGCAGCGTTCAGGCCCACCCGGCTTTCGAGGGCATGAGCTATCAGGCTTATCACTACACAGGTGGTGGTGCGAATGTCATCACGCTGGTGCCAGTCAACGTCATGACTTCTGGCAAACTCAATTTGAAAGCCATGTTCGACTGGGCCATCAACCAGGGCTGGATGCCATCCAACCCTGCTATTAATCAAATTTGTTACGGGGTAGAGATTTGCTCCACCGGGAACCAGGCTGCCACATTCTGTTTTACCGATTTCTCGGTGCTGATGAAATAGGTCCTGGCAGTTGTTCGCGTCATCCCGCAGGCCAGGATAGAAGGGTCGCCCCAGACTGACCCTGCGCCATTACGTGACCGCCCTGAAAACCATGCCCAACTCGCCCCCCGGCGAGCGGAAGCGCGGGATACAACGCTCTCAGCGTTGATGACCTTGTGGGGGTCGTCACCCAGCGTAGGCCAATTCCCATTGGCCAACGCTGGGCTGCCTGATTGCCCTCCTCTCAGGATGGCCGAAACTCCCACGCGCCTTTTTCTCATCAATGTTTAATGGTTTAACGCTCACCCTCACCCCTGCCCTCTCCCCCGGGGAGAGGGAGACGTTGTTTCCGCGTGGTAGCGATATGTGAGCGCTGGATTGGCACCGGTTCAACGATTGCCGGACGGTAGGTTGAAACTTATGGGAATCCGGGTGGCATCAGCAAGTTTGTCAGGTTTAGGGCCGGTGAGACCGGTTTTGTAGTGGCCCATCCCCAGCCGATCACTCACCGTAGCAGGACGGTCGTGCGCCCTCGCAACCACTGGGACAATGCCGCCTTCTCGGGAGTCACCTTCCCGCCCCCACGCAGAACTTCAGGGGCAAGTCCGAGCCGGGCCAGGCCCACGGCCAACAATTCCTCCGCCGCACGCTCGCCGTGCTCCCGTTTTGCGGCTCCGCCATGGGATTCGGGCCGCCGCCCCGCCAGCAGCCTCTGGATTCTCTCGCGCAGCTTATCCGCGAACGTCTCGCGGCCAGACCCAAGGAACAACCGGCAGTCCGTTTTTTCGAGGTTTCAGCTTGCGTTTGGGGTGCCGCCGGGAAAAAATCTACTTTTTATTGAATTATGCAAACACAAGACGCACCGGCCGAATTTCTGTTTAAACTGTGGCCCTGGTTGGAGGCCAACAAAAACCGGCTGATCGGCGCCCTGGTCGCGGTCCTGGTGATTGCCGGCATCTGGTTTTACATATCGTCGCAACGGGAACAGCGGGAAATCACCGCCGGCCAGGCGTTGACCACGCTGGTGGCGAATCCATCCGCTGCAGCCAACAGCAGCGAGATGGCGGCCTCCCTGGAGCAGTTGGCGGCGACCTATGCCGGCACCGGCGCCGGCCAGCGGGCGCAGTTGCAGTCGGCGGGAGCTTTGTTCGAAGCGGGCAACTATGTTGACTCCCAGGCGCAGTTCCAAAAATATCTGGAGGCCAACCCGGCCGGACCGTTTGCCGCCACGGCCCAACTGGGGGTGGCGTCCAGCCTGGAGGCCCAAAACAAGCCGGAGTTGGCGGCGACCGCCTACGAACGCGTCCTCTCGCTTTATCCCGGCTCCCCCCTGGTCATCCAGGCTGAATTCGGGCTGGGCCGGATCGCCGAGCAGCAGAATAAATTCAGCGACGCCATCAGCCATTATGACAAGGTGGTAGCCGGCGCCATGGGCGGCACGCTCGGGCAGGAAGCCACCTTGCGGTCAACGGAGTTGAAGATTAAAATGGCGGCTGCCGCGCCCAAGCCGGCCATGGTTCCGCAAACGCAGGCCGCGCCGACAACGCCCTCCGCGCTGCCATTGACCACCAAACCCTGAACCGCCGGAGACCGCGCGTTCCCAGACCCTCAGAAACCGCCAAACCTTATACAACGCAACCATGAGACTTTCCATCATCGGCACGGGCTACGTTGGCCTTGTTACCGGAACTTGCTTCGCTGAAGTCGGGCACCACGTCATCTGCGTGGACAACGACGCGGCCAAGGTAAAGACTTTGCAGGCGGGCGGCATCCCCATCTACGAGCCCGGCCTCGAAGAAATGGTCAAGAAGAACGTTGCGGCCGGCCGGCTCAAATTCACGGCCAGCACCGCCGAGGGAGTCCGGGATTCCGCGGTGGTGTTCATTGCCGTGCCCACGCCGCCCCAGCCGGATGGCTCGGTGGATTTGAGTTATATCGAGCGCGTGGCCCGCGACATCGCCGCGGCCTTGACCAGCTACCGGATCATCGTGGACAAGAGCACCGTGCCAGTGAAAACGGGCGAAAAGGTGGCCGAGACCATCAAGCGCTACTGCACGTCCAAGACGGAATTTGACGTGGTGAGCAACCCGGAGTTCTTGCGCGAGGGCTTCGCCGTCGGCGACCTGATGAACCCGGATCGCGTCGTCATTGGCGTGCGCTCGCAGCGGCCCGTGGCGGCCATGCAGGAGATTTACACGCCTTTCAAGGCGCCCATCATCGTGACGGACATTAATTCGGCGGAACTGATCAAGCACGCGGCGAATTCATTTCTGGCGCTAAAGATTTCGTACATCAACGCCATTGCCAACGTCTGCGAAGCCGCCGGCGCCAACGTGCTGGAGGTGGCCCAGGGCATCGGCTTGGACGAGCGAATTGGCCGGCGCTTCCTCAACGCGGGCATCGGTTTTGGCGGCAGTTGTTTTCCGAAGGATCTCAGCGCGTTCATCAAGATTTCCGAGCAGGTCGGCTATGAATTCAAGCTGCTGAAGGAAGTACAGCGCATCAACGCCGACCAGATGGACCGCTTCATCAAGAAGGTCACCGAGACGCTGTGGGTGTTGAAGGACAAGAAGATCGGCGTGCTGGGCCTGGCCTTCAAGCAAAACACGGATGACGTGCGGTCCTCGCCCGCCATCGACCTGTGCCAGCGGCTGTTGAAAGACGGCGCCACGCTGCGGGTCCACGATCCCAAGGCCATGGACAAGGCGAAACCGCTGCTGCCGGAGTCGGTGGCTTACGTGGACGACATGAACGCCGTGGCCGATGGCTGCGACGCGATTGTGGTGGCCACCGAGTGGGACGAGTTCAAACAGCTTGACCTGGCCCGTGCGAAGAAGGGGCTGACGCACCCGATCATGTTCGACGGCCGCAATCTCTTTGATCCCGCGGAGATGGAGAAACTGGGCTGGATTTACAAGAGCATCGGGCGGTGATTGAGGATGGGGGAGCGCCGAATGCCGATTGAAAAGCAGCCGGACGGCGCTGGTGGCTTCACTCGGCAATCAGCCGGCAGCGATCGTAAATTCATCGAGGTGAGCGCCGCGCTCATTTTCCGGGATGGCCGGCTGCTGATCACGCAACGGCAGGCAACTTCGCACCTGGGCGGCTATTGGGAATTTCCGGGCGGCAAGCGCGAGTCGGGCGAGACTTTTGAAGAGTGCCTGGCGCGCGAGATCCGCGAGGAACTGGGCGTGGAAATCGCCGTGGGCGAACTCTTCGAGGAAATCTCGCACACGTATCCGGAGAAATCCGTTCGCCTGAAGTTTTTCCTTTGCAAATTGCTCGCCGGCGAACCCTGGCCGGTCGATTGCGCGGCGGTGAAATGGATTGAAAAGGGCGGACTGGACGCCCATGAATTTCCGGCTGCGGATGCGCGGTTGCTGGGAAAATTGAAGAACTGCAAGACGCAGGGCCTATTTTCGTGAGCAACAGTGTTCTTGGAGCCAGGCAATGTCGGCATCGTTGGGCACGGGCGCGCGGGGTTGGTACGGACGCATTTCAGTTCGAGGGTCGAGCCATTTATGGATTTCGACGTGTCCGTCCGCAAAGGAGACTGAACTGCAACCAAGGTGATAGTCGGCGGGGGTATTCCCGATCACAGCCTGCGGGCCGGTATCCAGCATGTCGATGACAAAAAAGCCGTCGTTAATGGAGTCGGCACGTTCGTCTATGAAGACGAAGGCCGTGGCCGGGCCGGGGTTGTTGATGGCGGTGAGTTTATTGGGATTGTTGAACAGGGACAGGGGGGCGCTGTTATATTCGCCTCCGTTCAACCTCTGGTTCATGGAGACAGAACGAACGAGAGGATAATTGACGCCATTGATGTCAACAGTATAAGGGTCAGCCGGGCACACATAGATCGGCAACGATTTCGAATAAGGCCAAAGCAATCCTTCCGGACTCATGATCGTGGCGATGTTCGTGTTGTCCGGGTCGGTCGGGTCGGTCAAATCCAGCCAACCCGCCGCCCAACTGTTGGTGTTGGCGCCCACGGTGTTGGTCACCAACAGGTCGTCATAGTCACCCGGATACAACATCCAAGCGGTGGACAACTGTTTCAGGTTGGAAAGACATTGGACCCCCTTCGCCTTTTGTTTGGCTTGGGAGAGAACCGGCAGCAGCAACGAGGCGAGAATGCCGATGATGGCAATGACGACCAGCAATTCGACGAGGGTGAAGGCCCGCACTGGAACAAGACGTGGCAGTCTTTTCATCGTATCAGGGTTCTGCATCACCATGTATTTCGGAGTTCAACCAGGCCACACCCAATCGCCATCGGTACTGGGCAACGGCTGGCCGCGCACGCCGCCATCGTCCCGGCCATTCCAACCGACGGAGTATAGCACAAACGCGCCGCCGGCGGCACGGCGGTAGTGGAGGGGTCCGCCGCCAATAACATCATTCGGAATTGTGTCCAAGAACCGCGGCACCAAGGCGTCAAGGTTTTCAGGATAATCACCCTGGGCGAGGCGAAATCGTTCGAGGGCGCAAGCCGTGAGAGCCTCGACAATTTCGGTCTGGCTGTGGGCTGTATTTTGACAGGCCCGCTCGAAGTTCAACTGCGCGAGGCTGCCAACAAAGCCGTACGCCCCATGCTCGAGCGTGAGAGACTGATTGCCGGCAGCAGCAACTCGATCGGCAAAAATGACGTGATGGGCCGTGTCGAAGCAGGCCAGGCGGCCGAAGTCGAGGTTGAGGCGGGCGGCCAAGTGTTGATAGCCCCAGCCACCCGGATAGAGTCGAGCCCAGGCAGTTTGCTTGACCATCCCGGCTGAAGGCACGCTTTCAAAGGCGCGATGCGTGATCACAGCTCTCAGCGTGAAGGCGTCCTTGACCGGCCCGAGGACGTCCAGGGTATTGAGTTGTTCCTGCAACGCGGTTAACTCGGGCTCGCGCCAGGCTTGCAAGCGCAGACCCTCGCCAATTTGCGCCGCATAAAGTCCCCGCACCGCCTGGTTGACCATGGCTGAAAGCACAGTTGCCGGGTGCTGCCCGGCCAGGATGCGAAGGCAAAAATCGTGCATGAGGGTCAAGTCGGCCAAAGCGTCCTCCGGCTGGCCCAGCAAGAGGTGACACTGCGCCCGCGCACCCAATGTTTGCATAAGATTACGCACGGAAAGAAAATTCACGCCGGGAACCGTATTGGGATTGGTGTAAAGCCCTGGCAACTGCGAATACGGACGCTGCAAGGCGCGGCGGATCACGGCGAATTGAGGCTCAAGGCCGTCGCTCCAGGACAGGTAATCCGCCGCCCGGGCCAGTCTGGGCATGGTAACGCGATAGGACCCGTCGCCGGCGGACTCAAATTTCAGCACTCGTTCCGAGACGCCGGCGTTTGCCTGAATGACGGAGTCAGGCAGAAAGTTCTGCAACTCCTTTTCCGAAGGCGCAGTTTGGCACCGCAAAAAAATTCGCGCCGGCTGGACTTCATCCGGCTCGCGCAGCATGAGGCCGACGCCAATCGGAGATTGGGGTGCTTTGGCGATTGGCCCCAAGGCGTGATTGATCAGGTTCGCGGCTTCAACGCGCGAAGCCGGGTCATCCCAGCGTAATTCGGTGGAGTTGTCCGGCCGGGAAGTGCCTGGTCGGCCGGTCATTATTTCGGCCACGGTCATGACGGCGGTGTTGCTGGCGAGGTCAAAGCCCGGATAAGTCGCCGAAGGCAAAGCCCGGGCGAAGTCGCTCCATCCCGCTCCATGATCGTAGCTGAACCACCTTACCATTTCGGGCACGCCGAAGACGTTTTGATTCTCCGGGATGGCGGCGGGAATATAGTTGGTCCAATTCAAGGCGATGCCCTGAGTCTGGAGGGCGCTTTTACATGTTTCCCAGGTTCTTTTGCCGCGCCAGTTTTCCTCAGCGTAGAACAGCCCAACCACGACCAGACCAATGGCCGGGACGATCAACCGACGGCGGAGTTTGTGCCGACGGTTGGTTGCCGCAGGATTCGCCGCGTTCATCTTAATGGCCTGCGATGCAATAGTGCGGTGGCCCATAACGAGTCTGACCAAGCTGGAGGCACGTCGTTTCGCCGATTTGGGACGCCAGTGGGCTGGCCGAAGCGGGGCTCAAGTTGCAGGCCGCGTGCCCTCACGCGGCTTTTCACCGGTCCGGGCACATTCATTTTCCTGAATCAACAAGCCTGTTTCCAACAATGGCGGCGTGCCGCGGGTCGGTTGCGGTCCGCCCGCTTCCTCGTAAAATATTTCGCCCATTCGTGCTCATGCCGGGAACGACGGATCGAGTCCAGCGAGCCCCTGGCTTACTCAACTTTGGTTTCGCCCCGGCCTTTGTGGACTTCGCCAATGATCCAGGCGTTGTGCTGTTGTGCGCGGATGAATTTTAGCGCCGCATCCGCGTGGTCCGCCGCGACGATGGCGACCATGCCGATGCCCATGTTGAAGACTTGGTACAGTTCTGCATCCGGCACGCCGCTCTTTTCGGCAATGATCTGGAAAATGGGCAGCATGTCCCAGGAACCCTTCTTGATGACGACGTCCAGCGATTTTGGCAGCACGCGGGGGATGTTGTCCACAAATCCGCCGCCAGTGATGTGCGCAAAGGCTTTCACGAGGGACAATGGACGATCGACGATGGACGATTGGTTGAAGCGCTTGATCAGTTTCTGGACCAGCGGGCCGTAGCTGATGTGCTCTTTCAACAGTTCCGCGCCGAGGCTGCCTTTGAGGCCCGGCAACCGGCTGGAGGGTTTGAGCCTCAGTTGCTCGAAGAAGATTTTGCGGGCCAGGGAGTAACCGTTGGTGTGCAGTCCGCTGGATTGGAGGCCGATCACGGCGTCGCCGCGCCGGACCGTTTTCTGGCCGTTGAGCAAGCGCGATTTTTCCACCACGCCCACGATGGTGCCGCTCAGGTCATATTCGCCGGGTTGATAAAAGCCAGGCATCTGGGCCGTTTCGCCGCCAATGAGGGCGCAATGATTCGCGGCGCAGGCGCGCGCGAAGCCCCTGATGATGTCGGTGAACACGTGCGGCTCGAGTTTGCCGGTGCCGAGGTAATCGAGGAAGAACAGCGGTTCGGCGCCCAGCACGGCGATGTCGTTGACGCAATGGTTCACGAGATCCGCGCCAATGGTGTCGTGGCGGTCCATCATGAAGGCGATTTTGAGCTTCGTACCCACGCCGTCCACGCTGCTGACCAGGATGGGCTCGCGGTATTTTTTGAGGTCGAGCGCGAAGAGGCCGCCGAACCCGCCCACCTTGCCCAGCACCTCGCGGCGGTGCGTGGCGGCAAGCAATTGGGGCAGGGTGGCTTTGACTTTGTTGCCCAAATCGATGTCAACGCCGGCGGCGGCGTAGGCTTTTTGTTTCATGCAGCGGGAATTAAACCGGGAAAATGAAATGCGGGCGAGAAAATTTCAGGTTTCCCGACATATTTAATGGGTAAGGCCGAGGCAGTCTGTGCTCCAAGAGCAGACCGTGGCTTGGCGGCTGCACAGCACCTTCCCCCTCAGCCTGGCCTTCTCCCTCGGGGAGAAGGGACGCGTGTTGTGGCCGGCGTGGGAAACGAAAGCGACTCTCACCAATCCCGTCGCAGGTTTTCTTGCCAAGAGGGGAGCGTGCCTCCCCCATGAACCGGAGCGCCGGTCACCGACCCGGCTCGTTGGATGGCAGCAATAGGATCGAGCCGGGTCGGAGACCGGCGCTCCCAGCGTGCGCGTTCGTGGCCCCAATGTGCATCCAATTTTGGAGGTCGGGGCTTTCCATGAACCCGGAAGATGGAGTTGGGAACCGGGTAAGCCTGCCCTCACCCCGGCCCTCTCCACAGGATTGGTTTTTATCCCGACAACCCTCATCCGCTCTCCGGGCACCTTCTCCCACTCCCGTGGGCGAAGGACCCCCAGGAGAGAAACGGTTTGCCGCGCCCTGGCCAAATGTTGCGCTGGGATTCAGGGGTTCAATGCGCGAAATCATTCGGGGAATTCTCCCCCCAAGGGTGAGGGGCGGGGTGAGGGGAAACGGCGCGGCGCCGTTTCATGGAAACCGGCTTCAGACGGGAATTATGGCACCGCGAGGCGATTGGTGGCGCAATGCTGACCTTGCACGGTTTCACCAAGCCAGCCCTGACGGGCTTTGGCGTCAGTCTGTTTGTCTCGACGGGATTGCCCGACGCGTTGCCGTTTTGCGAAGCGTGGGGTGCGCCCAGCCCTCTGGCGCTTTTTTTTTGCGAGGGTGGCGCAGCAGCCGGATCAGCCGCCCACTTCTGCCTTGGCTTCGGCGGCGAGGGGGGTGCTCAAATACCGTTCACCGGTGGAGCAGGCGAAGGTCACGATGAGCTTGCCTTGGTTCCCCGGACGCCTGGCGATTTCGATGGCCGCATGGACGTTCGCGCCGGTGGAAATGCCAACCAATATGCCTTCTTCCTTGGCCAGCCGGCGCGCCATGGCGAAGGCGTCATCGTTGGAAACCTGGACGCACTCGACGATCTGGGGCTTGCCGGCGGAATCCTTCAGATGCAGGTTCTTGGGCACAAAGCCGGCGCCGGTCCCCTGAATCTTGTGCGGGCCGGGCTTGATGGGCTCCCCGGCGAGCGTCTGCGAAATGACCGGCGAATCCTTGGGTTCCACGGCAATGGCCTGGAACGAGGCCTTCCTGGGCTTGATATATTCCGTGCAGCCGGTGATGGTGCCGCCGGTGCCGACCGCCGAGACCAGGATGTCGATTTTGCCGTCGGTATCATCCCACAGTTCAACGCCGGTCGTCGTGGTGTGAATGGCCGGGTTGGACGGATTTTCAAATTGTTGGGGAATCCAAGAGCTCGGGGTCTCGCGGGCGAGGGCTTCGGCCCGCGAAATCGCGCCCTTCATGCCCTCGGCGCCGGGGGTCAACACCAGCTTGGCACCGAGCATGGCCAGCAGGGTACGGCGTTCGAGCGACATCGTTTCGGGCATGGTGAGGATGAGCTTGTAGCCTCTGGCAGCGGCCACGAAGGCGAGCGCAATTCCGGTATTGCCGCTGGTCGGCTCGATGATCACGGTGTCCTTTTTCAGGATGCCGCGCCGCTCCGCATCCTCGATCATCGCCATGCCGATGCGATCCTTGACGCTGCCGAGCGGGTTGAAAAACTCGCATTTTAGTGCGATGGTGGCGGGCAGGCCGGCGGTGACTTTGTTGAGTTTGACGAGCGGCGTGCGGCCGACCGTCTCGACGATGTCGTTGTAGATGCGTCCCATAATTTGATTTGATTGTATGCTTTAGTCCTGTGTTCAAAATCTTGGCGAAAAGAGCCGCGCGGGCAAGTTTTAAATTCTCTTGAGCGGGCGCCGGCCCTGGCATGGATCAAATGAAAACGACGCTGTTAATTATTTGCTGGCTGGCGGCCCTGGCGACTTCGGCGCAGACCAATTCAAGCTGGAGGATTTGCCGCAATCCGGCGCGTGTCTTTGGCAGCAGGGCGACCGTGGATCTGACACCGCTGTTCCAGTGGTGGGCGCGCCAACCGCTGGTCGTTACCAATCAAAGCGCCGGGACCAACGGCGACGTCAACGCCGGCGCCGAAGAGGAGCGGCCATTGTCCCGTTGGTACCGTGTCACCGGTACGCCGGTGAGCACGACCGGGTTCAGTTGGATGGTGGATGCGGTCATCTACACGAGTCCCACGCTGCACACAAACGCGCACATCCTCCTGCACAATCCGCCGGTCGTGGAATTGGAGCGGTTTAACGCCTTGAAGGCTCTGGCGGCCGAGGCCGAACAGCAGATCAACGAGGCCCGGCACGAGTATGAGACCAACCTCAACGCCAAGGTCACAGCGCAAGCGGAGGTTGAATTCTATCGAAAGTACCGGAGTCGGGCGGGCGTCGCGGCCTACACGCAACTCGCCGGCCAAAAACAGGCTGCCGCAGGGATTGCGCTCAACCAGGTGGATCAACTGAAGGCAGCCCTCAACCAAATCGACGCGGAACTCGAGACCATCCCCTCCATCGATGGGGTCTATCAGGTTGACTGGTTTGCGGTCCTGGCTGGACGCAGCAAACAAGGCGTCCCCATCTTTGACCTGGGCTTGGTCAGCGCCACGCCGCCATAGCGGCAAGGGCGTCGCGCCCGTATGCGCGGCTGCTCAAAAGGCCGACGGGGTGTTTTCAATATCCGATTGCTTGGTCGGAGCGCGACTCTGTGAGCCGCAGCACGCTCGGAACTCTTTGGCAGCTTGCGTATTTCGCAGACTTTTTGACGGGCGAAGTTGCCGCGGGTCACGAACCCACACTCCGACACAATGCGGCGATCTTTTGGGTCGGACCGTGACCATCCCGGGCGCTGAGGCGTTCAACCGACGAGCCGCTGACAATTTCGGAAGAGGCGGGGAACGGACGGCCTTTCGATTTGGCAGACATGGGTTTACCACGATTTGTTTGGAATCACGCGGCAGCGGCCGAGACGGCCGCGCCCCGGCCGCAGCAGGCCTGCCGCCCGTGCCAGGGCCTAAGTTTCGCCTTTTTCTTTTGCGCCGCTCACTTTAACTTGCGCGCTGCTAATGGCCTTGAAATTATTCAACACCCTGACCCGTTCCGTGCAGGAATTTGCTCCGTCCGGAGCCGACGGCAAAAAAGTCGGCATGTATTGCTGCGGGCCGACGGTCTATGACTTCGCCCACATCGGCAACTGGCGCACGTTTGTCTTTGCCGACCTCGTCCGCCGCGCGCTGGAGTTTTCCGGCTGCGAGGTGAAGCACGTCATGAACATCACCGACGTGGAGGACAAAATCATCCAGCGCGTGCAGGACCGCCAGACGACGCTACGCGAATTCACCGGCCAATTTGAGACGGCGTTTTTTGATGATTTGAGGACATTGAACTGCCGGCCGCCACATGAGACCCCGCGCGCGACGGAGCATATCGGGGAAATCATCGGGCTGATCGATAAACTGGTGGCGCGCGGCATGGCCTACCAGGCCGGCGACGGCTCGGTTTATTTTTCCATCGAAAAATATCGCGCCGGCGGCCGCATCTACGGCCAGTTGCAGAAGTTGAACCTGGACGGACAGCGCGTGGGGGTACGCGTGGCGGCGGACGAGTACGACAAGGAATCCGTGGCGGATTTTGCGCTGTGGAAGGCGCGCGTGCCGGCGGACGGCAACGTCTCCTGGCCGAGTCCGTGGGGGCCGGGCCGGCCGGGCTGGCACATCGAATGTTCCGCCATGAGCATGACGGCGCTGGGCGAAACCTTCGACCTGCACCTCGGCGGCGAGGATTTGAAATTCCCGCACCACGAGGATGAGATCGCGCAGAGCGAAGGCGCCACCGGCAGGCCGTTTGTGAGACACTGGCTCCATGGCGCACATCTGCTGGTCGAGGGGAGGAAAATGAGCAAGAGCCTGGGCAACTATTTCACGCTGCGCGACCTGCTGGCGAAGGGTTTCACGGGCCGGGAAGTGCGCTATTTGCTGCTCACGGCCCACTACCGGGAGACTTTCAACTTCACGCTGGAGGGGCTGCAGGGCGCGAAGAGCTCGCTGGCCCGGATTGACGAATGTGTAAGCAAGCTGCGCGAGGTTGGAGGGCCGGCCGCCGGCCCGGCGCGAACCCAGCTTGTGACGTCCTCGCCAGACACCGGCGCCGGCGCACAATTGATCGCCACGTTCTCCGCCGCCCTGGCCGACGACTTGAATGTGGCCGCCGCTTGGGCGTCCATTTTTAAATGGGTGTCTGACCTGAACAAGCGGCTGGCGGAAAATTCCTTGAGCGTCGCGGAAGCTGCCGCGGCCCTGGCTGCATGGGAGAAGGTGGATTCGGTGGTCGGCATCGGGGTAAAGGCAGAAATCGGGGAAATCCCGCTCGAAATCACAGCGTTGCTGGAGGCGCGGCAGGCCGCCCGCAAAGCCAGGGATTTCAAACGCGCGGATGTCATTCGCGACGAATTGAAAGCGAAAAGCTGGGTGATCGAGGACACGCCGAAGGGGCCCAAATTGAAAAAGGGCTGACGCCGGACGAAAAAACTGGTGCATTGGGCAGTCTTCGCTGAGTAATTTATGGCACGTAAATCCTAAATCAGAAATGCAATCAGATGGCCAAAGGCACATTTATTTCATTTGAGGGCTCGGAAGGCTGCGGCAAGTCCACCCAGATTGAACTGCTCGTCCGGCGTTTGCGCGCGATCGGCTATCGCGTGCGCACCGCCCGCGAACCCGGCGGCACGCCCATCGGCGAGGAAATTCGCCATACCCTCAAGCATAGCAAGAGCAACACGGCCATGACACCGGAAGCGGAGTTGTTGCTGATGAACGCCAGCCGCGCACAGCTCGTGCGCGAAATGATCCGCCCCGCGCTGGCATCCGGGGAAATCGTGGTGTGCGACCGCTTTTATGACTCGACCACCGCCTATCAAGGCTATGGTCGCGAACTGGACTTGAAGATGGTCCAATCCATCATTGACGTCGCCGTGGGGGACACGCGGCCGGACCTGACCCTGCTGCTTACGGTGACTCCCGAAATCAGCGAGCTGCGCCGGGCCATGCGGCAGTCCACGCTTCCGTTCATGCGGGATCGCATCGAGGAGGCCGACCAGCATTTTTTTCAGCGTGTGGAACAGGGCTTTGCCGCCATCGCCGCCGCCGAGCCGAACCGGTTCCGCGTGTTGGACGCCTCGGGATCCATTGACAGCGTGTCCGACCGCGTCTGGGACCTGATCCGGCCGGCCTTGCCGAGAATTGGAAGATGGTGAAAGACGAGTCACTAAATCTTGCCCAATTCGCGCCAAAGGGTCATGTTTAAGCGGAAACCATGATCGAACGAACCATCAGCGAAATCGAAGCGAGGATCGGCGGCGCGGAATCGGTGAGCCCGGAGCGCCGGAGCGAACTCCTGCAACTGCTGGCCACGTTGAAGACGGAGGTGGCCGCGCTCTCCAAGACAAATGAAGAGCAGGCGGACAGCATCGCCGGATTCGCCCAGCTTTCGGCGCATGAGGCGACGCGAAGCGAGCAAAATCCGCAATTGCGGGAAATCTCGCTGCACGGCCTGCGCTCTTCGGTTGAAGACCTGCAACAATCGCATCCGCGCCTGACCCAGATTGTCAACCGCATCAGCAAGACGCTCTCGGATTGGGGAATCTGAGAAATTGCCGATGGCGGTTGGCCGTTTTTTTCTGACTGCGCTCGCCAGATCTTCGATTGGGACGGGCGAATGTTAATTCTCGCCCGGTTCCAGTGTGGCAATTGCCGCCATGACCTCGTTTGCGACCTGCTGGTAGATTTCCTTCAACCGCGCTTTGTCACACGTCTTGGCCTCGATTCGCAACTTTTCAAAATTCAGCGGATGACCGTATTTGACCATGATCCGGCGCGGCCGGGGGAATTTAATGTGCCGCCCGTAAGCTTCGTAGGTGCCAAAGACGCGCACGGGCACCACCGGCGCCGTGGATTTGATGACGGTAAGCCCGATGCCCGAACGCGCCGGTTGCAGATTCCCATCCTTCGTGCGCGTGCCTTCGGGGAACAGAATGATCGCGCCGCCGGCGAGCAAGCGGTCGAGGATCGCCTTCAGACCGCGTGCGCCGCCGCCATCGCGGTCCACGGGCACCGAGTTCCAGGAGCGGAGCAGGGCGCCGATACCGGGAAACCGGAACAGGGATTCGCGGGCGAGATAGTTGATGTCGCGCCGCAGGCCGGCGCCGACCAGCGGCGGATCAAGATAACTTGCGTGGTTGGAGGCCAGGATAACGCTTCCTTGCAGCGGCACATTCTGCGGGTCAAATATGCGCCAGCGGAAATAGGTGGCATAGACCGCGCGAAACAGGAGCCAGCCGAGGTGGTAGGAGGGGTTCATGCGAAATGACGAATGACGAATGACGACTGACGAATGACGACTGACGAATGACGACTGACGAATGGGGGTCGGGAAACTTGGCCGGGAATTTGGGCATTGGGATTTATTTGGGCCTTCGTCATCTGGGTTTAGTGATTCGAAGCCGCCAGGCGCAAGCGGATTTCCTCCAGCAGCAGGGCGCTGGTCTGCTCGGCGGTCAGGGCGGAATTGTTGATGACTTTGGCGCCGAGGGCGATCATGAGCGGGGCCACGGCGCGCTGGCTGTCGCGCCGGTCGCGCGCGGCGAGATTTTCGTTGACGCCGTCGGCGGCGCGCCGGGCGGAGCGCTCCGCCAGCGAGGCGTCGAGATAGAATTTGAAATCCGTCTCCGGAAAGACATTCGTCCCGATGTCACGTCCTTCCATGACAAGGTCGCCGAAGCGGATGCATTCGCGCTGGGTTTTCTTCATCCAATTCCGGACGCCGGGAACGGCGGCCACGTGCGACACGGCGGCGGCGGTTTCGGGCATGCGGATTTCGGTTTCCGGGTAATAGCCGTCGGCCAGCAGATGCACCGCACGCAAACCATCCTTTTCCGCGCATTCGAGCGAGGTTTTCCAGCGGCGGCAGGCGGCGGCCACGGCTTTTTCATCCTCCACGTCGATGTTTTTCCGGAGGCAATACCAAGCGAGGGTGCGATACATGGCACCGGTATCCACATACACGTAGCCAAGCGCGCGGGCCACGAGCTTGGCGTTGGTGCTCTTGCCGCTGGCGCTCGTGCCGTCAATGGCGATTACAATGGGATATTTCTTCATCAAGTCTTTCTTCCTCCTCGTCTTCGTCCCCATAATCGAAAAATCGAGGACGGGAACGGGGACGATTCAATCCGCAAACAAATCCGCCTCCGCCAATCGTCTGGCGCGCTGGCCGTCCTTGATTTCCCAAATCTCGGCGCCCAGGCCATGGGGGGGCGCGGCGGCGAGTTTTTGAAAAAAATTCGGAAACGTCTTCTTCACGCAAGCGGGATTTTTAATTCTTATATCCGGAACTTTCAATCCCAGAATGGCAAAACACATGGCCAGGCGATGGTCGTGGTAAGTCTCGATTTCGGCGCCGTGCAATCTCCGGGTCTGAAAGACGGTCAGGGCGTTTCCTGCCTCGTCAATTTTTGCGCCGCACTTCGTCAATTCGGCCTTGAGCGCCGCCACGCGGTCACACTCCTGGAGGCGCAAGCGGTCCAGTTCCGTAAACCGAATCCCCTTGTCGCGCTTTTCCAGGCCGACGCCGGCCCACAGGTCGGCTGCCAGCACGATGGCGGTCATGATGCTGTCGCCCAATTGGCCCTCCCGCGAAATGTGGTCCGGCAAGGGAATGAACTGCGGAAAATCGGCGTCGATTTGCCACCCGGAGATGGGCCAGTGGCGTATGTTCAGGGCCATTGGGTCATCCCCCTCCGGCCCCGGTGTCCCCCCCGGCCGTGAGGCCTTGACCCATTCCCAAACCTGGGGGAATCTTTCCTCAATATGGGGGTAGTTCTTTTCCAGGAAATTGTTCATCCATAAGTTCACGGACACCAGCCAATGGGCCGCCCAAAAATAGCTCCCGCTGCTGGCATCCGGCTCGATTTGAAACGTGCCTCCCTTTTTCGGAAACGCCTCGATGAGCTTGGCCGTCATCACCACATACGGCGATTCCTCGGCATTTTCGCCCTCGATTTCCACGTTCCAGCCGCCGGTTTCGGCCGAGAGCAGCAGGGCGGAGGCGAATTGCGAGCTTTCGGCGATGCTGACGTGGCATTGCCTGGGCACCGGCGGAACCTGCCGGCGCTGGGCAAATTCGGTTTGTGATTCCGGCGGCCGCAGCACGTCCTCGGAAAAAATTCTCGCCGGCAGCCGGTCGTTTTCATGGTCCGATTCGACGTGGTAGCCCAGTTCGCGGAGGGCTCCAAAGAGCGCGGCCTGCGGGCGCTCGTGCATGCGCGGCACGCCGTGCAACCGGTAAACACCGCTGCCCAGACAGAGCAAGGGGGCGAGAAACCGCGCCACGGTGCCGGCGTTGCCCACAAACAAATCCAGTGGTTCGGAGACCGTGCCGCCCGGCGGCACCGTGCCGCCGCGGCCCACCACCAGGATGGCGCGGTTGCACGGCTCCTCCGGGTCGGGCCCGACATGGACCACAAAGCCCAGCTCTTTCAGGCAATCCACCATGATCTGCGTGTCTTCGCTCCAGAGCGCCCCCTGGAGCGTCACCGGGCCGTCCGCCAGGGCGGCGAGAATGAGCGCCCGGTTCGTGATGCTCTTGGAGCCGGGCACGGTGATCTCCGCCCGCACGGGTTTCTCGAGCGGGACGATTTCTATGAGCTCAGGCAAAGGCATGGCAACGACAAGTCATCCGTTTTCATCGGCGGCTGATTATTCTGGCGAAGTTGAAATGCCGCAGGCGCACCAGTGGTCGCGGCGTTGTTTGGCGGTGGCGAAGAATTTTTCGACCGCGGGGGCGTCGTTCCGCCGGAGCGCGGCTTGGAAACCTGCCAATTCCGTCGCCAGGGCCTCCAGGGAGCGGGCCAGGTTCTTGCGGTTCGCGAGCGCGATGTCGCGCCACATTTCGGGCGAACCGGAGGCGATGCGCGTGGTGTCGCGGAAACCGGCGGCGCACAAGCCGGCCTGCGTTGGCGGTCCGGCCGGGTCCAAAATCAAGTTGACCAGGGCCGCCGCCGTGACGTGCGGCAAATGACTGGAGCGGCTGACGAGGAGATCATGTTGGGCCGGGTCCAGCCGCACGGTGCGGGCGCCCAGCGCCTGCCAGAACTTTTCCACTTTGCCCAGGGCCCGGGCGTTGGTCAATTTTCCGGGGGTCAGGATACAGAGGGCGTCGGCATACAAATCGGCCCGGGCCGCGAGGACGCCCATTTTTTCGCCGCCGGCCATCGGATGGCTGCCGACGAAATGCGCGCCGGCAATTTGGACGACGGCGCCCACCTCGCGAACCAGCCCGGCCTTGACGCTGCCCACGTCGGTGACGACCGCGCCGCGTTTGAGCGCGGGGAGGAATTGCTGCGCCAGCGGGAACATTTGGGCCAGGGGCGTGCAGAGGACGACCAGGTCCGCGTTGGAAACGGCGGCGAGCAGGTCGGTGGTGGCGTAGTCCACCGCGCCCGTCTTTTCACAATCCTTAAGGCTGGCCGCACGGCGCACGTAGCCGGCCACTTCCCGGGCGAGCCGGCGGCCCCGGGCGGCCAGGCCAATGGAGCCGCCCAGCAAACCAACGCCGATCAGGGTGATTTTTTGAAACTGCACGGGCGAAGAATAGCGGATGGGAGCGGACGGATGGAAGATGGAAATTCGGCGGATGCGCGAAGCGGAAATCCGAAATCCGAGTCCCCGAAATCCGAGAGAAAACCGAAGGTCGTAATCCGAAGGCGGAAAGCCGATGCGAGCAAAGGCGCAGGGTGTTAGACACGAATTGTGAATTTGGACCATCTCCTGGGACGGAGCGCGACTCGGTGAACCGCAGCTACCTCCGAGTTCCAGGAAAAACCTTGCGTGTTTTGAAAACTCCCTGACCGGCGACGCTGCTGCTGGTCGCAGACCCGCGCTCCGACCGCACTCTGAAAACACACCTGACCTCCCGAATCTCATGCCTGACAAAAAGCCATGCTTGACAATAATTTAAGGCTGCTTGAAAGTGGCGAAGAATGAAAAGGACACGCTGCAAAATCCGCCGCCTGTTGTCGGTTGACCTCTTGATCTTGATCATCGAACCATGAAAATATTCCTCGCGCTATTCTTTGTGTTTCTGGCGGTGGCTGCCACTGCCGCGGACAATCCCTACAACGAGACGGCCGATGCCAAATTCGAAATCAAACAGGCCTTGACGGAGGCTGCCACGACCCAGACCCCAATCATTATTGTCTTTGGCGCCAATTGGTGTGGAGACTGCAAAATGTTGGACACTGCCATGAAGACCGGGGCCAGCGCGCCACTCCTGTCGCGGGACTTCAAGATTGTCAAAGTCAATGTGGGTCGTTGGGACAAAAACGTCGATCTGGCCAAGTCGTATGGGGTGCCGTTGGACAAGGGCATCCCGGCCGTGGCCATCATCTCCGCCAAGAACGAGGTGCTCTATGTCACCCGGGAGGGCGAACTGGCCGATGCGCGGAAAATGGGGGACAAGGGAATTTATGAGTTTTTTAAACGAGTGACGGCCGAGGCGTTGGCAAAGAAGTGAAGGCAGGTCCTTACGGGGACTAATATTCGTACAGGCGAAAAAACTCGATGGCGTTGGTGGCCGGGACATTGTCAAAAACAAGCGGGCCAGCTCCAATGTAAATATTCGTCTGAAGATTGACCCAGTTGGTCTGAGCCAGGTCAATTGACGCCTGCAGCACTGCGTTGGGAAATACGCGACTGCCAATGTTGGCAGTCACGATGAGCGTATTGGTCGATGAAGGCTGAATCACCAGGGTTGGAGCAATGACCAGTTGCGCCGGCAATTTAACAGCCAGCAGCATCGAGGCTAAAATGAACCAGGGACTTTTCACGCCGGGTTTTACGCGGACGGCGGCTGAGGCCGGAGGCCGCGACCTTTGCGTGGACTATAATCCTGGCAGCGGTGGATGTCCAATGGCGCTGAGATTCGGCAGGGTCGAGCCGGGTCGGAGACCGGCGCTCCGGTGGCGTGTGTGGCGACCGGGCCGAGCAATGCTCGGCGCTCCGGGGAGCATTAAGGTGAACCGTTGGCCTTGCGCAGGATCTTGATGGCCTCGGGCAGTTTATAATGCCGCTTCAAGCCGGCATCGCCCAGCAGGCCGGCGGGCACGCGGGTGATGAATTCCGGAAAGCTGCGCTCGACTCGGTCGCGAAGCAGTTTCTGTCCGGTTTTCGAGGCCCAGAAGTCATCTTCAGTCTTGGTGAGGGCGATGGCGGCTTCGTTATTGGTCAGGTTTTCCCGCTTGGCCAGCGCCCAGATCAGCTCTTGGTCGCCGGGCAGGGCCACGGGGAAAGCGACGAATTTCAGGGAAACTTCCGGCTCGTCCGCACCTTCTGGCGCAATGGGGCGCACGGGAATGTGGCTGTGAAACTGGGTGCCATCGGGCAGCGAGACATCCACGTCCAACGCCTTGGTTTCCGGGTCCGGCACGATGTCCAGGTCGGCGTCGCCAAACCCGGCGGTGAAATGCTGCTTCACTTCCTCCACGGTTTTCGGATCCAGGTCCGGCAATTCGATCCGGTCGCAGAATTTTTCGAAAGCATTCACCTGGTTCTTGGCGCGCAGTTCGGCCTCGCACGCGGAATAGATTTTCTCCGCGAGGGCGGGGTCGGGCGCGATTTTGGGCAGAACGCTGCGGAGCAGGTCGAGCAATTGAGCCTGTTCGTCTCGTTTGGATTTGGTGGTTTTTTTATTTTGAGCCATGGGAAAATTCAATCAATGCTTCGGGTTTTTGTTCAACGCGGCGGTGAACCAGTCCACCGGGGCGGGTTTGGCGGGCTGGCCCGCACGGGGGCTGCCGCCCGCGGGGCGCGGGGCGGACGGTGCGGTGCGGGTGCCGGAGGCGCTGCCGCCAATCTGCGGCGCGGCTTTCATGGACAGCGCAATGCGTTTGCGCGGCAAATCCACTTCGGTAACCGTGACCATCACTTTCTGCGCGACCTTCACGACCTCGGCGGGGTCCTTGACAAAGCGGTCGGCGATCTGGCTGACGTGGACGAGCCCATCCTGGTGCACGCCGATATCGACGAAGGCGCCGAACGCCGTGACGTTGGTCACGATGCCGGGGAGCTTCATGCCGGGCTTCAAGTCTTCCATTTTTTCCACGCCCGCCTGAAAGGCGAAGACCTCGAACTTTTGACGCGGATCGCGCCCGGGCTTGGCCAGCTCGCCCATAATGTCGTTCAACGTCGGCAGGCCGACAGTATCGGTGACGTATTTGGGCAACTGAATTTTCTGCCGCAAGCCGGCGTCACGCAAGAGGTCACTGACCGAGCAATTCAGATCTTGGGCCATTCGATCGACGAGTTCGTAACTTTCCGGATGAACCGCGCTGGCGTCGAGCGGATGCGCGCCGTCACGGATGCGTAAGAATCCCGCCGCCTGCTCAAAGGCTTTTTCGCCCAGCCGCGGCACCTGCTTCAACGCGGCACGCGAATTGAACGGTCCGTTTTCATTGCGATAATGGACGATGTTGGCGGCGAGCGCCGGGCCGAGGCCGGAAACGTAGGCCAGGAGCTGCTTGCTGGCGGTGTTCACTTCCACACCCACGCCGTTGACGCAGCTCATCACCACGTCGTCCAGGCTGCGCTTGAGCGCGGTCTGATCCACGTCATGCTGATACTGGCCGACCCCGATGGACTTGGGATCGAGTTTCACCAGTTCCGCGAGGGGATCCATCAAACGGCGGCCGATCGAAACCGAGCCGCGGACCGTCACGTCGTGGTTCGGGAATTCCTCGCGCGCGATTTCGGAGGCGGAATAGATCGATGCGCCGCTTTCGTTGACCATCACGACGGGCACCGTGAACTTCAACACTTTTACAAAGGCTTCGGTCTCGCGGCCGGCCGTGCCATTGCCGATGGCGATGGCCTCGATCTCGTATTTTTTGATCATGCCGAGGAGGGCCGAGGCGGCTTCGCGGACTTCGCCGGCGGAGGCGGCCGCGGGATAAATGACGTTGTTACAGAGCAGTTTTCCCTGGCGGTCGAGGCAGACGACTTTGCAGCCGGTGCGGAAGCCGGGATCCAAGGCGAGCACGTTTTTGCGGCCGAGCGGCGGGGCGAGCAGCAGTTCGCGCAAATTCTCGGCGAAGACGCGGATCGCTTCGGTGTCGGCGCGTTTCTTGGTTTCCAGGCGCAATTCCACCTCAATGGCCGGGCCGAGGAGGCGCTGGTAGCTGTCCTGCACGGCGAGCCGCACCTGGTCGGCCGCCGGGCCGCGGCTGGTGACGAACAGGGGCTCGAGCTGGGGCAGCACGGATTCCTCGGGCACGGAAATGCGCATCATCAAAAAGCCTTCCGTCTCACCGCGCCGGATGGCCAGGAGGCGATGGCTGGGAATTTTGGCCACCGGCTCGCTCCAGTCGAAGTAGTCCTTGAACTTGGCGGCGGCTTCCTGTTTGTTGGGCACCACTTTCGATTTGACGACGCCTTCGCTCCAGAGCAGCGCGCGCAGTTTGGCGCGGGCCGTCGCGTCGTCGCTGATGCGTTCGGCCAGAATGTCCCGGGCGCCGGCCAGGGCGGCGGCGGCATCGGCCACGCCCTTTTCCGCACTGATGAATTTCGCCGCCTCGGCCCGGGGATCGGCGGAGGCTTGCCGGCTGAACAAGAGGTCAGCGAGCGGTTCCAGGCCCTGTTCCCTGGCAATGGTGGCGCGCGTGCGGCGCTTGGGGCGATAGGGCTGGTAAATATCCTCCAGGCGGGTCAGCGAATCGGCCCCGGTCACCGCGGCCTTCAGCTCGTCGGAAAGCAAATTGCGCTCGGCCAGGGATTTGAGAATTGCGTCGCGGCGCTGGTCGAGTTCGGCCAGGCCCAGCAGGCGTTCGCGGATGCTGGTGACGGCGACCTCGTCGAGCGAGCCGGTGGCTTCCTTGCGGTAGCGGGCGATGAAGGGCACGGTGGCGCCCTCGGCGAACAGGCGGGCCGTGGCCAGCACCTGCCGCGGCGGGACTTTGAGCTCGGCGGCGATTTTGTGGATGTGAACTTCGTTCATGTAGAAAACGAGCGGATGTTTGTAGCGAAGCCGGGCCGCTGTGTAAATGGAAATTGGAACCCAAATTGGGGCCGACGCGGTTTTGCGGGGATTGGCAGAGGTTGGGGGCAAGATGAATAGCAAGCATGGGACGAATGTTTCAGGGACGCTGCGAGCGGCGAGGAAATTTTCCCAAAGATTTCGCGCGTTCGCCCCCTGCACAGGAGGGCGGCGTTTTGAGCCCGTGTGACAAATGACGGTGCAGATTCGTCCAATCTTAACGGGATTGCGTCCCAACGCCCAAGGTTGTCCCGTCCGCGGGACTACCTTGGGTTTGGTACGGCAGCAGATTTTTCAACCGCAACGCGGTTGTGGCCGATGGCTCGCAACCAATGGGATGGCCGCAACCGCTTTGCGGTTGAAGATGTTTGCTCGGCGATGACCCAAGGTAGCCGCTTGCGCGGCAACCTTGGGCTTTGCGGCAGAATCCCGTTGGGACTCGGGACGGGAATTCCTGAATGGGATTACGTTTAATCAGGAGTTGGCATAGCCGTGGAACCAAGTCTTTATTTATCCGGCACGGGGATGCCGGCGAGGGCGCGTTTTACATAGACTCCGAAGTCGGGAGTGGGAGTGTAATCCCAGTCGGAGATCAAGGCCGGCTGGGCGGAGGTGTGCAGGTCCCAGGCGGTCCAGGACCAGTGATGGGCATCCAGGGAACGCATGACATGGAACAGCCAGTTGTCCTCGGGTACTTCGCGGCTGGGGCCCGAGCGGCCGCCAAATTCACTGACGATGACCGGCAGTGTCGCGCTCGCGATTTCCATTTTGGCAATCCAGGTTTGGACGCTGTCGTGCTTGTTGTCGTAACAATGGTTGGCGTAAATGACGCCGTTTCCGTGCGGATCGGAGAGCTGCCGGCCCTGCAGAATACCCGAGAAATCATAGGCCCAGTCCAGACCACCGGCGACCACGACGTTTTTGGCGCCGGCGGCGCGAACGGCGTCGAGCAGCGCCTGCAGGCCGACAGCTTCGAAGGTTTTCGGAGGATTGTTGGTCCGGTAGCTGATCGGCTTGTCCCTGACGAGGCCGCCGTTGAGCCAGACGTCCCAGGAAACGTCGTGCGGTTCGTTATACAAATCGAAAAGGACGGCGGGGCGGTTGGCAAAGGCCGGGGCAAAATCGCGCCAGAAGACGAGGCTGTTGGTGTCCGGCATGGAATGCTGACCGATATTCCGGCCCCACTCATTGCAGTCCGACCAGTGCAGGTCGAGGATGATGTAGCACTGGTTGGTTTCGCAATAATCGGCAATTCGATGGACGAGCGCGCGGTACGCCGTGCCGCCGTCCGTCTGCTCGGGGCCGTGGCCAAACCAGCGATCCTGGGAGAGCGGCAGCCGGATGGCATTGGCATGCCAGTCATGGATGGCGACGCCCACGGTCTGGAAAACGCGGCCCTGGCCGTCGCTGGACCACTCGAGGCTCGCCACGTTGACGCCGCGCAGCAGCACGGATTCGCCGCGGCTGTTCAGGATGTTGGTGCCGGCCACCTTGAGCGGCAGGGGCACATCGGCGAGGGCTTTTGGCGCGCCGGCGGCACCGAGCAACAGCGCGACGACGGGACCGGCGCAGAACCAGAGGTGGCTGAAGGCGGACATTATCCGGCCCTCAATGAGTGTTGCCCATCGGCAGATGCGTGTATTTGGCAACGGCCTGCGCGCGCGAGCGCACGTGCAGTTTTTCATAGACGCGGCGGATGTAGGTGTTGACGGTTTGCACGCTGATCTTCAACTGTTCGGCAATTTCCTTGTAGAGATAGCCGCGGGCCAGCAATTCGAGCACCTCGCGTTCCCGTTGCGAGAGTTCCGCTCCCTCGCCATCCGTGCTCCCGGTTTCGCTGCGACGAAAGGACTGGACGACCTTGCGGGCGATCTGGCTGCTCATGGGCGAACCGCCGGCGTGGATGTCCCTCAGCGCCGAGAGCAGTTCGCTCCGGCGAGTCTGCTTCAGGAGATAGCCGCTGGCGCCCACGGCGAGGGCGTCGAAAATATGGTTGGCATCCTCATACACGGTGACCATTAGAAATTGGGTTTCGGGCAGCCGGGGCTTGAGCTTGCGCACACATTCAATGCCATTCATGCCGGGCAGATTGATGTCGAAAAGGACCACCGAGGGCTTGCGTTGCGGCAAATCGGCGATGGCCGTCTCGGCGTCGCTATATTCGCCGACCAACCTGAAGCCCTCGGCCCCGCGGATCCAGCCGGCGATTATCTCGCGCGCCGGCACATCATCTTCCACCATGGCTACATCAATACTCACGTGACTCGTTGGTTTTAACATAGTCTAGGCTTGGCCGGGCGCAAAAGTCTTGTCCCGTTTATTGATGACACAGGCGCTGCTTGCTGATGAAACTCTTCGATAGACAACAGATTTCCGCGAGAAAACCGCGGCGCAACCAATTGTAGCCTTTATCCAAGAGTCAAATCAGTTTGTGGATAGGGCGCGAGACGGCGGGGTGAGGATGACGAACCTGATTTCGGCGCCGCTGCCGGGAGCACTGCGGATTTCAAAGCGTCCGCCAAGCTTTTCGAGCCTTTGGCGCATATTTTTCAAGCCGTTGCCGCGCCCGGGGCGTTCCGGCACGGCGGCCGGGTCAAAGCCCCGGCCGTTGTCGCGTACCGCCAAAACGAATCCGAGGCCGTCCGGGTTGAGAAAAATGGAAACCTCGGAAGCGCGGGCATGTTTGACGACGTTGTGCAACGCTTCCTTGAAAGCGAGAAAGACGTTGTGGCGCGTTTCCGCGGTAATTGGCAAATGCGGCAGATGCAGCGGCGCCTCCAGGCGGCAGCGGATCCCCACGGGCACAAGATATTCCTGGGCAAAATTCCCGAGATAACTCGCCAGGCTGTCCAGGGTGTCGTGCTGGGGGTTAACGGCCCAAACGATTTCGTCCATGGACCGCGTAAGTTCCCGTGACGTGTCGTAGATCCGTTCCAGTTGTTCGGCGGCGTGCGCCGAATTCTGGAGGTCGCCATGCACGGACTGGCTGAGGAGGGAGATGCGGGTGAGGTTGGCGCCCAGATGGTCGTGGATGTCTTTGGCGATGCGAGTGCGCTCCCGCTCGATGGCCTGCTGGTATTCGGCGGCCTCCAGCCGGCGGCGCATCCGCCGGCGCGAGACCCGCCAGACAACGCTGGCGACGGCCCCCGTGGCCAGCAGGGTGGTGCCGGCGTAAAACCACCACGTCTGCCAGAAATGCGGCAGCACGCTGAAGCCGAATTCCGCGTCGTTGTCATCCCAGATGCCGTCGTTGTTGCTGGCCCGCACGTGGAAGCGGTAATTCCCGGGCGGCAGATAGCTGTATTCGGCTACGCGTTTGACGCCGGCGTCTTCCCACTTGCTTTCCCAGGCGTCGAGCCGGTACTGAAATTGGATTTTCTCGGGCGCGATAAAGCTCAGGCCGGTGAAGCGGAATTCGAATCGCTCCCAGCCGGGTGGAATTTTCAACGGCCCGGCGTTCGTGCCGTTGATGTCCAGGTCGCGGCCATCGGCCTGGACCTCCTCGATGATCACC
This sequence comes from Verrucomicrobiota bacterium, assembly GCA_049509875.1. Classification (GTDB taxonomy): domain Bacteria; phylum Verrucomicrobiota; class Verrucomicrobiia; order Limisphaerales; family UBA11358; genus UBA11358. Next base: position 25,286 of record JBEKZM010000023.1, read on the forward strand.
GGGACCGCGCGGTGGGGCGGCGGGGAGGCGGCGGGATTCAAGACCGCCAGGCCGGCGCTGGTGGGAAACCAAAGCCGGCCATCGGCGGTCTTGCAGACGGCAGGTTGGAATCCCCCGGAACACTCAACGGACGACATGCCGTCACCCTTGCCGAACGTCTGGCATTTGATCTGGCCGGTCCGGCCATCGGCAAAGTCATCCAGGGCACTTTTCGTCAGCCGCACAATGCCGGTGTGCGTGCTGATCCACAGGTTTTCATGGCTGTCTTCCTCAATGCCACAGATGAAATTATCCGGCAAGCCGCTTAACGAATTGATATTGGTGAAGCGGCCGTTTTTGAGGCGGGTGAGGCCGCCGCCATAGGTGCCGATCCACAGGGTGCCATCGGCGCTGGCATGCAGGCTTTGGACGTAGTCGCTCGCCAGACCGTCGGACTTGCCAAACTGCCTGATGGCGCCGTTTTCGAGCCGGCCCAGTCCGCCGCCGAGAGTGCCAAACCAGAGCACGCCATCGGGCGTTTCAGCGACGGCCCGCACGTCTGGGAGCCTTATTCCCTCCCGTTCGCCGAACCTTTGCACCGTCCCGTCCTGGTAACGAATCAATCCATTGACCGTACCGATCCATGTGGCGCCATCGTGGGCCTCCAGGATCGCGGCCATGGGGACCTTGATGTTTTCGAGACCTGGCGGGGGATAAAAATATCCGTTCGTCTTGAGGTAAATGCCACTGCCCCAGGAGCCGACCCACAATCGGCCTTGCGGGTCCTCGGAAACGCACCAATCGAACTGGTTGGACAGACCGGCGCTCTCGCCAAAGTGGTTCCACGCGCCATTTAAATATTGGTACAGCCCGGCGCCTTCGGTGGTGATCCAAACCGAGCCATCGCGAGCCACGGCGGTGGACAACGGCACCCGGCCCTGCCAGTGATCGGCCGGAGCGAACATTCGGACGCTGCCGGGCCGCACGGCCACCAATCCGCGGGTTCCCGCGCCAACCCAGAGCGTGCCTTCGCGATCCTCGCAAAGACAACGAATCCAGTCGTGGGGGAAATCCTCTTCGCGTCCAAAATGCAACGGGGCGGCGTTCGGTGAGAGGAGGTAAAGCCCGCTCTCCACGGCTCCCAGGGCGACGCTCCCGGATTTGGTCTCGACCATGGCGGTAATGAGCGTCACGCAGGGATTGGTACCCAAATCCTGCAGCCACTGTCCGGACTGCCATCTCCGCACGCGGCCATCGCTCGCGATCCACAACCCGCCGCGGCGGCTGGCGCAGATTCCCTGCACATAGGTGCCGACCGAATCATTGGTCTCCAGGCAAAGCAGCCGGCTGTTCAATGAGGCCACTTTGCCGCCGCTGGCCACCCAGAGGCGGCCATTTTCGTCCTGCGCCAGGCACGCCGACCCGTTGTCGTTGAACAGCGCGCAACTGGCCCCGTCCCGCGCGCGAATCAGGGTGCCTTCCTCATTCAGCATCCAGAGGTTGCCGGCCTCATCGGAGCCGATGGCGGAAATCTTCCGGCGAGCGCCGGGGTTGTGGAAGTTGAACGATTCGAACTTTCCCTCGTGATAGCGCGTCAAGTCGCCGCGTTCGTGCCCGATCCATAAGTCGCCCTGGCGGTCTTCGAACAGGCTGGTCAAGCGGTCGCTTGACAGCGCCGACGTGTTGGCGCTGGTAAAGACGGTAAAGCGCACGCCGTCGAACCGCGCCAATCCGGTGTAGGTGGCCAGCCAGAGATAGCCGTCGCGGGTCTGGAGCACGGCAGTGACGGAGTTTCCCGGCAGGCCCTGATCGGTTTTCCAGGTGCGCAAAAAGAAATCCCCCACGCCCGATTCTGCTGCCCGCGACACTTCGCACCGCAAGATCATCAAGGCGGCAGCGACCAGAAGAAAGAACAGTGGGAAGCCGTGGCCCCGTCCCGGGTGAGATTTCCCCGAAGGATTCGCGCATTGAACCCTTGAACCCGAGCGCCACATTTTGCCAGGACGCGGCGACCGCTTCTCCCTCTCCTGGGGGTCCTTCGCCCACGGGAGTGGGAGAAGGTGCCCGGAGGGCGGATGAGGGTTGTCGGGATAAAAACCAATCCTGTGGAGAGGGCCGGGGCGAGGGCGGGCTTCTTTCAAGCCCACCATCTTCAGGGGTTCCTGGTGAGGGTAAGCGTGAAATGTTCTTCCGCAAACGCAGGCCTCTTTCCCGTCCCAAGCCTCCGATTCATCAGGACGCGGCGCCCGTCTGGCCACGCAGCACGCGTGAAATCGACCGGTCGTCAGCGCGGGGCGGCGACCGGGATGGCCGCGCTCCGTGTTTTGAAAAAACGACCGAGCCTTGAAAAGCATGCCGGACACCACCATACCAATCCGCCGGTCCTAATCCAAACGGAAAGGCTTCGAGGGTTGGATGGCTGCTCCTTGGGGTGTCACGACTTTTGACGACATTACAACTGACAGTTCGTGGTGCATTGTATGGCCATCGCCTTAAGACATGACCAGCCGCCGACTGAATAATCTGGTTAAACAGAGGAACGAAGTTTGCAGCCTGATGCTCCCGTCCAACTGGTTTTCGCGCAAGAATTTATACTTGGCGGTTTGTATGTTTGGCTGCCTGGTGGTGGCCGGCGGATGCGGCAAAAAATCGCCGTCCGCAGCCGCGCCTCCGCCCCCCGATGCGGCCGCCCTAAGCGCCGCCTCCAACCAACCCGCTTCACCCCAGGCTGGGCAACCGCCGCCGGCTCTGGTGCAGGCAGACGGTCAGCCGGATTTGGCTGAACTCAATCGCACTCTGATCCGTTGGATCGTCAGGAACCGCCGCCCGCCCGCAAATTTTGGCGACTTCGCGGGCACTGCCGGCGTCGCCATTCCGCCGCCCCCGTCGGGCAAGAAGTATTTTATCGCCAAGAACATGAAAATTCAGTTGGTGAACCAATAATTCAAGGTTGCGCATGAAGAATCACCCCTTGAATTCAGCCCCCAGCCGATGCCGGACTTCGGGATTCACGTTGATCGAACTGCTCGTGGTAATCGCCATTATTGCCATCCTGGCGGCGATGTTGCTGCCGGCGTTGGCGTCCGCCAAAGCCAGGGCCCTGCGGATGCAGTGCATGAATGGAATGCGCCAGTGCGCGTTGGGCTTCCCCATGTTTGCCAGTGATCATAACGACATGTTCCCGCCGGCGGGTTGGGCGAGCGGTTCCGACACCGGGCCGAACCTTGAAATCTCATGGGATAGCTACCTCAACCAGTATATTGGGGGCAAGACACCGCAGGCGGACTTGGATTTAGGCTATTTATCGGCCGGCGACGTGCCCAACATTCTGCAGTGTCCGGCCGACCAATTCCCCAAGGTGAGCTGGGTGGGCGGAACTGCGCCCTACTTTGCCTTGCGCTCGTATGCCATGATCGGAGTCGGCCCGGATCAAGGGGCGGATGGGGAATATCAACGGAACCCGGCCAATGGCCTGCCAAGTCTGGACCAGCCTGGCGCGTTGAACGTGGGCATTTTTTGGCAAAACCCCAACGCCGCAGCCCCGGCAGACTGGGATGCGCCCGGTTACAAGACCGGCGTGGTGCGCGATCCGGCCGGAACCATTCTGCTGTGCGAGAATACCTCCGGCCAGCAATGTGCCGGCAACATCTGGACCTGTATTTGTGTGGGCCCGGAATATGGATCGGGGGCCACTGCGTCGTCAGACCTTTACCAAATAGATCCGTCGGCCGGGGCTCAGAATCCAGACTCTTCGGGCAGCGTGAATCAAGGCAGCCTGCTGTACAAGGCGCACAAGAACCGCTTCAATTACGCGTTTCATGACGGCCATGTGGAGGCGCATAAAATCGAAGAAACCCTCGGAACGGGAACGTTGACGGCCCCCAAAGGGATGTGGACCCTGACCCCGGGCGATTAGCCGGGCCTGTCACGCATTTTATTGACATGAAATTTGTAATGGAAGATGTAAACTTTACTTGATCACCTGATTAAGCGACCTGAAATGATTTGTCCGCAACCAACAAGAACTCACCAACCAAAATACTGAACTGACATGAATGCGATCCCCCTAAAAAAAATCAGCCTGGCACTGGCGGCTGCAAGCCTGCTGGGAGCCACCACGATCCAGGCCCAAACGTTTCTCAGCGGTTCATATACCAACTCCTTCGACCTGGGAGGCAACACCAGCAGCTTTTCGGGCAGCGGCAGCGTCGCCTCCTGGATTTATTGGTACAACACGCCGGGTGGCAACACGCCCATGACCTGCCACTATGGCTTGGACGCCGATGGCAAAACCAACACTTCCGGCTGTCTGGAGGTTGACAGCCCGTTCTGTACAAACGGCTGCAACAACCAAAACGTCTTCTTCGGCACTTTTGACAATCAATACGGCTACGACTTTAACGTGCGGGCCAATCTAGTGTTATACACCAACATTACGTTCAAAACCATGGTGGCCCCCGGCATTCCGCCGGACTCGACGGGCAACTTCGGCAATATTGGCGTGGGGTACATCGACAGCGGCTACGGTTACCACGAATTCGGCACCTACACGATTCCCGGCGCCGCCTCCAATAGCTGGGTGACGATTTCCGTTCCGATCAACCTCACATTCCCGAACCTCAGCGCTGTGCCCGGCCTTGCGTTCAGAATTGACAACTACAGCAGCTACATCGACTTCCCCTTCACCAACTACATTGATGACCTCGAACTTCACCTCAGCCCCGTCAAAATCCCGCCCCCGACCATGACCGACAGTTTATCGAAGCCGATCGAGGGTTTGAATGAAATTGCCACGTCTCCCGGCAGCGGCAGCATTTACAACCGCTACCAGGTGGTCACCGTGGACGATACCGGCTACACGTTCGTGGACAATTCCTCGGTGACCTATTCGTGGAAGATCCTCTCTTTCCCGACCAATACCGCCGCTAATTTCCAACAGCATTTCTTTATCGTCAATGGCGCGCCCGGACAATACGACCAGGCTGCCGATTACAACCTGGCGGACTGCATCTTTATCACCGTTCAGCAGCAGACCAATGGAACGGCCGTCATGGACTTCCGCTACAAGACCAACGAGCCGGCTGGCAACGGCATGCTCTTTAACGGGACTTCGCCGACCAATACGGCCTCCAACCCCAACGGCTGGCCCATTCAGCCCTTCTGCAGCCTGAACCCGGCGGTTGGCCCCCTGGGCACCTGGAGTGTCACCTTTGCCAATACCACCAATGTGACCCTCACTGCCCCCGATGGCACTACGACCAACTTCGTCTTGGATGCGGCCTCCGCCGCCTTGTTTGCCGATCCCGTCACTCTCATCCTGGGCGGCCAGCCCAACAATGTCAATGGCGACGGGCAGGCCGTGGTTTATGGCAGCTTCTCGGCCACCGGTTGCGCCTCGCCTTATAGTGAAAACTTCGCCACGGAAGACGAACTTAACACCAACTTCTGGAAGGACCTCTCCAGCGATACCAACGGCGATGTGTTCGTGCCGCCCGGGTCGGCCTACTGGCTTTCCTGGACCATCCCGGATGCCGGCTTCTCGCTGCAAGACGCCACCAGCATCAATGCCGCGACCAATTGGGCAGACATCTCTCCTTTGACCATTCAAAACAACGGCAAGCGCCAGGCGCTGTTGGCCCAGTCCGAGCTGCCGGCCGGCAACACGGCCTTCTTCCGCCTAATCGAGCGCACCTTCACCCAGCTCCAGGTCTTGATGCCTGGTGAAACCAACGCTCCCAATACGCCCACCGGCAAAATCGGCACGCCCACGGCGGCGGCCGTAAACAGTGAGGTGGACGTGGTTATCAATGCCGTGGATTCCACGTTCCATATACTTGGCTCCGGCGATAGCCTGGCCCTCACCACGACCGACAACACTGCGACCATAACGACGCCGAATCCGACGCTGGTTGGCGGCACGGTTACGGTGCCGTTCTATTTTGGTCAAGCGGGGAGCTTCACGGTCACGGCCACTGATACGACGGAGACCAATATTATCGAGGGCACGAGTTCCCCGATCACCGTCCAATGAAAATCAGTTTGTGAAATAAAGCAACACGGCAGGCGCCGCCCAATGGCGGCGCCTGCCGATCTCAAAAATGAAAACGATGGCTTTGCGCTCAAACTCAAAAGCGGGTGCGACCGGGACGCGCCGTCTAAACACCGCACTATCCAGCCACGGCAAGTGCGGATTCACTTTGATTGAGCTGCTGGTGGTGATTGCCATCATCGCCATCCTTGCCGCCTTGCTCCTGCCCGCGTTGACCAAGGCCAAACAAAAGGCGCAAAGCATATCCTGCATGAGCAACACCAAGCAAATGGCAATCGCTTGGACCATCTATGCGAATGATAACAACGATCTGCTGGCACCCAATGACTATCCTTTCACTACCGCGTATTTTGGCGCAGGCGCCAATCAGGTTAAGATGAAAAACTGGGTCGTCGGAACCATGGAACAAACCGCCGACGCCGATGATCTTCAATTAAAGACAACTGGATTGAGTGAATTGCTGGATCCGAATACTCTAATTTCCCCAAATCTTCCCAGCCGGGCGGTCTGGCATTGCCCGGCGGACAATTATGTTGACACCTATGCCGGAAACAACGTTCACGTTCGCAGCTATTCCATGAATTCCGCAGTCGGTACGACTTGGAACAGTTCTATTGTCAATGGCTCGCCTGCCCTCGGTTCGCCAGTGAATGGCGGATGGCTGGACGGAAGTGCCTATAATGGAAGTCAGACCACATGGCGGACTTATGGAAAGATGTCGGCGTTTACCGTACCGGGGCCCTCACAAACGTGGACCATCATGGATGAGAACCCGATCACTATCAACGATGCCTCGTTGGCGGTGTCGGCCGCAGCCGCACCTGGGAAGACATATCTCATTGACTATCCGACCGGTCTTCACGGGGGCGCCGGCGGCCTGTCTTTTGCCGATGGCCATTCCACCGTCCATAAATGGCAGGATACTCGCACCTACAGCCCGCCGCTGAGCCTTCACGGGAACGGCGGGACTACCAGCCCCCTCCAGACGCCCGACGATCCAGATTGCTTCTTTCTGGCCCAAATTACTTCGGCGCTACGTTGACCCACCTGGTTGCCACGGAGTTCATCTGGTCATGCGGCCGCGGCCCCAATGGGTGCGGTCGGTGGAGTTGCGCGCGGCGCCATTCCACACGAGCTGGGCGGTCCGCGATTCCCCGTCCACGCTGTTGTCAATAGCCAGATCAAACAACAGTGTCTGTCCATCCTTCGGCGAGAACCCCAGCGAGCTGAAGGGAATGGCGGCCTCGAGCGTGTAGCCCTGGCCGTTGACATTCGGTATCACAGCGAGTTTCAAGGGCGCCGATTGAGGAGCACTGGCACAGTACCATTGAGGTCGGCCCACGTTGCCGGCGCTGAGCAGGATCTGGCGATCGGAAGACAGGAGCTGGGCCGGCTGGTCGATCTGCTCGTGGCCAACAAAGAGTTCGATGGCGTCGCCAGCCCAAATTGAGCTGCCGGCATGATTGTTCTTCATCGGTGTGGGGTCGGTCACCTCCACCAACACATAGAGGTTCGCATCGTCCCAGCACAAGCGGAAGACGCCTTCGACGCCTTGGGCACTCGCACCCTCGACGAGGCGGTTCGGCGAAATCTGTTCCGGCGGAATTCCCGGCCACCCGTCGCGACGACCATCCAGCTGAATCGGACCGGTCGCGCGCGGGATCATCGCTATCCGGGTGGCTTCGCCGGCATTTTTAAAGAGCGGATTGTCATAATGGAACGGTTTTTTACCGGCCAAAAGGACGTCGTAAATCCCGTAGTTGGCCCGGGACATTTCCGCGAGGCAATCTTTGTAGGGCCGATCCGCCACGTTGAGCAAGCCCGTGTTGGCCTTCTCGCCGTTGTATTTCTCGAAGAAGCGGCCGGTTCTGGCTTGGTCAATCAAGGTGAACCACTCAATGCCCACGACGTAGCCCAGCGCGGCGGACTGCTCCACATAGTTGCGGTAGGCCAGCCCGCGCTCGCGCTGGCTGTTGACCTCCTTGCCGCCGGGAAGGCCCGTGTCGGACGGCGATGACCAGTAAAACTCGCTAAGCATCATCGGCTTTCCCACGCTCCAGGCATGGATTCGGTTCAGAAATGCCTCATCCAGGCCATAGGTGTAATAGTTGACGCTGATAACATCCATGTATTTGGCCGCGAGGCGGCAAAGCTGCTCGTTGTTGGCCGTGCCCGGCTGCCACCGGTTTCCGAGCAGCAGGTGGTTGCGGTCGTACTTGTGAAAGGTTTCGGTGATACGGCGAAAGTATTCGTCAATGAAGAGCCCGGTAAAGGCCTCGGTATCGGCAGCCGCCTGCGGGGTGGTTACTGGCAGCCCGATATTGACCAGGGCCTCAAAGCCGGCCGCTTCCATCGCCCAAGCCTGGTTGAACGCGGCCATGGTTTGGTATTTATCCTGCAGCATCGACACGAGCCGTCGCTTGCAGGTCTGTCCGCCGGTCAGCGACGGGATGGTGCGAGGAATGTCTTCAAAGGCCTGTTCATTCGCGAGAAAGTAGCCGATGAGCAGGGAATCGTCCGCCTTGGGCGCCACTTGTTCGGCCAGCAGCTTGTCCATTTTGGCGATGGCGGCCGAATCAAACGGATCAAACAGCCCATTAACTCCCTCAATTGGCGCACCCAAATCCCACGGTCCCAAGGGCAGCCCCAGCACATACGGAAAACGGGCTTCCTTTTGGGCCGCGGTGACGCTGGAAAAGTCGCCGGAGGCATTGAAACCCCATTGGCGTACGCGCGGAATGACCCGGGCCGCCCATTCATTGGCGTCATAAGCTTTGCCATACTTGCGGATCAGGTTGGCCACATAAAATGAGAGGGAACGGTGGCTCCACCAGGGATCCGCCGCGAACGCGGTCTTGAATTCGCTGTCGTAGGCGGGCAGCCATTCGTAAGCCGATTCGCGCCCTTCGAGGTAAGTAAAATCATCGCTCGGCTGGAATCCGCAAATGCCCAGGTGGAAGGTCGCGTTGCCTTCGGGATTGACCAGCATGAATTTGGCGGCCACGCGTTCAATGTGGAAATAACCCGTCCGCTTCAGCCCGTATTTGGCGCCGCTGCCGGGCGATCCGCCAAAGGCGTCCGTGGCCGGCGGCCGCAGGCTTGAATAATAGGCGTCATCGGCCGCCACGTCCTGCTTGAGCATCTCCTCATTCTTGATTTTGCCTGGGAAATCCAGCGCCTGATCCTGGCCGAACCGGTCGGCAATGATGATGCGTTTCTCGCCACCCGCGGCGACGGATTCGGCGATACGCAAGGTGACGCGCGGATGGGCCGGGTCCAATGGAATGAAGGCGATCCAGTCGAAGATCGGCCAATTCCATTCCCGATTGTCCTGGAGCTGTTGATAGGTGTAGGCCGGGAGTTCGAAAGTCAGCATTTTTCCCTGGGCATTGGCGAATTTGAACGCGGTGCTGTGGCCTTGAAAAAGAAAGGGCCGGTCCGGCTTTTGTTTTGGAAACGGCGTGGGTGGTTTGTCGCCGGCCTGCCAGGTGCCCCCATCGTTGAACCCAAAGTCGATGAGCATTTCCACGCGCAGCTTGCGTGCGCCGAGAGCGACGTGCGCACACTCAAACGTAATGGTGTCGGGCCGCTGCAGATGGACGGTCACCGTGCCTCCGCCTTCGTATTTCACGATGACCTGGTCGCCGGCGACTGATTTTTCGACGGGCTTGTAAGTCTTGTCCTGGGTGTCGGACATCAGGAGCGGCAGTCCGAGGTTGAACTGGCCCATGTTCCCGGCGTCGATGCCGATGCCTTGGTCGCTTAGGGCAAGGCTGGCGGACCAGGCACGCGGCGCGAGGAACAGCAACGCGACGAGGATCAAAAATTGGTTTCGCATTTCTTAAACAAGTTGGAGGCGCTTGGGCTCAAGGTTGCAGCGCGGGCGGGGACGGTCAAGCCGCATCGGACCCGAACATCCGCATACCCGCATCGTCCAGATCGACCTGGGGGTGTGGTCAATGGAAAAGGTGACGCAAACCATGTCGCCAGCGCAGAGGAAAGCGCGGCAGCCGACCATAGCTTTTCAATTGTCTTTTGCCACTGGCACGCCATATTGCGGTTCCGAGATGAAATCCGCAGCCAAATTCTCCCTTGTGCTCGTCACGGCGCCGGACTTGAAGACGGCGCGAAAGCTCGCGCGAGCGGCCTTGCGGACCAGACTGATTGCCTGTGCCAACCTGGTTCCCAAGGTCGAATCGCACTACTGGTGGCAGGGCCGGGTGGAATCCGCCACGGAAGTATTGCTACTATTAAAATCGCCGCGGGGGCGGCTGAAAGCACTCGAACAACTGATGCTGGCGACGCATCCATACGATACACCGGAGTTTCTGGTGCTGCCGCTGGAGTCAGGCAGCCAGAAGTATCTGGACTGGCTGGGCGCAAGCTGCCGGCTGAATACCCACTTATCCCACAGGTTTCCCCGGCGCGCGGCCGTCCCGGCCGCTGCCGCGTGATTCCGAGCAAAACGTGATAAAACGAGTGGCGGCAAAACGAAAGGCCGTTAAATGCCGACTGCTCTTCTGAAGTTTCAAGCGGCCTGCAAGTTGGACACGTCAGCGCCCGAGACGGGCGCGCTCCGGCGCGGGGCTGGACTCGCCGAGTCGTGCCAGGGGTGGCGCTCGCCAAGGCACGCAGGCCGAGCAATGCTCGGCGCTCCGATTGTACAGGGCGGTCCTTGGTCCAGTCGTTTGGGCCGGCCCGCCGATAGACTCCGGCCAGCCATCAGGTGCACACCGAATTGGAGACGTATGGGAATTTCTGGCACAGGACCTCGCGTTTTATTATGCTCCGCGTTCTTACATGAACACGATTTTTGTCACCGGCGCGGCCGGTTTCATTGGCAGCAGCCTCACCGACCGGTTGCTGGCCGAAGGAAAGACTGTCGTCGGCTGGGATAATTTTTCGACCGGGCAGAGAAAATTCCTCGACGGCGCGCTGAAAGACCGGAAGTTCAGGCTGGCCGAAGGCGACAATCTGGATTTGCCCGCGCTCACCCGGGCGATGGCCGGCTGCGACACCGTGTTTCACCTGGCCGCCAATGCCGACGTGCGCTTCGGACTGGAGCATCCGTCCAAGGATTTGCAGCAGAACACGGTGGCCACCTTCAACGTGCTGGAAGCCATGCGGGCCAACGGCATCCGGCGCATTGCCTTCAGCTCGACCGGCAGCGTTTATGGCGAGGCGGAGAAGATTCCGACGCCCGAGGACGCGGCGTTTCCGGTGCAGACCTCGCTGTATGGCGCGTCGAAGGTCGCCGGCGAGGGCATGATCGCCTCGTATTGCGAGGGATTTGAATTTGAGGGCTACATTTTCCGGTTTGTCTCCATTCTGGGCGAGCGATACACGCACGGGCACGTGTTCGATTTTTACAAACAATTGCTCGACCATCCCGACCATTTGAAAGTGCTGGGCGATGGCCGCCAGCGGAAGAGCTATTTGTACGTGCAGGATTGCCTGGGCGCCATGCTGCATGTGATGGGCCTGGGCACGGCCAAAAACGCGAAGCATGGCGTGGAGGTCTATAACCTCGGCACGCCGGAATACGTTGAGGTGAAGGATTCCATCCGGTTTATTTGCCAGGCGCTGGGCTTGCAGCCGCGGCTGGAATATGCCGGGGGCAAACGCGGCTGGGTGGGCGATAATCCGTTCATCTTCCTCGACACCCAAAAAATCCAGGAAACCGGCTGGAAAACCTCCCTCACCATCGAACAGGGAATCGTGCGCACCTTGCAATGGCTCCAGCAAAATCGATGGGTTTATCAGGACCGGCATTAACCCATGAACCTCTGCGTCCTCGGCCTCTGGCATCTCGGCACCGTGACGGCGGCCTGCTGTGCGAAACATTTCAATGTCGCCGGCCTGGATTTTGATGCCGCCAACATCCAGCGGCTGAATTCGGGCCAGGCCCCGTTGCTGGAGCCGGGGTTGGATGAGTTGCTCAGCGCCGGTCTCGCCGCCGGGCGGCTCGCCTTCACGACCGACCCGGAAATCGCCTGCGCCCGGGCGGACGTCCTCTGGTTGACTTATGACACGCCGGTCAACGACCTCGACGAGTCCGACGTGGACTTCGTGCTGGGCAATTTGCGCCGCGCCCTGCCGCACCTGCCGCCCGGAGCGCTCGTGCTCATTTCCGCGCAGTTGCCGGTGGGCACGTGCGCGGGGCTGGAGCAGGAGTTTCCGCAGTTTCATTTTGCCTGCTCGCCGGAAAACCTGCGGCTGGGCAAGGCGATTGAGGCCTTCGAAAAGGCGGACCGCGCGGTGGTGGGCATCCGCGACGAAGCCAAACGGGCGGTACTCGAACAGCTTTTCCAGCCCTTCACCGCCCGGACGCTGTTCATGCGCACCGAGTCGGCGGAGATGGTCAAGCATGCGTTGAATTCATTTCTGGCGCTCTCGATCACGTTTATTAACGAAGTGGCGCGGCTGTGTGAGCACACGGGCGCGGATGCAAAGGAGGTGTCGGCGGGTCTCAAGAGCGAGCCGCGCATCGGCTCCAAGGCGTATCTCGGGCCAGGCGGGCCATTTGCCGGCGGCACGCTGGCGCGGGACGTGGTGACCTTGAGCAAGCTCGCGGATGCCTGCGGGGAAAAGATTTCGGTGATTCCGGCGATCAAGGCGAGCAACGACCTGCACCGCGGCTGGGCCTTTCGGCGCCTGCAATCGCGCTTGGGCGGTCTGCGCGGGGAAAAAATTGCCGTGCTGGGCCTGACCTACACCACGAACACCGACACGCTGCGGCGGAGCGCGGCGGTGGAGCTGTGCCAGCAGCTTCTGGCCGCGGGCGCGACGGTGAGCGCGTTCGATCCGGCGGTGAAAATGCTGCCGGCGGAGCTGGCGATGATTGCGCTCGCGCCCAATCTGCCGGCGGCACTGGCCGGCGCGGACGCCGCCACGGTCTGCACGGAGTGGCCCCAGTTCCGGCAGGCGGACTGGTCAGCGCTCATTCCGAAGATGCGCCAGCCCGTCTTTGTGGATGCCAACCGCTTCCTGGAAACGGAATTGGGAAACATCGCCGGGGTAGAACATCTTTCCGTTGGACGCGCTTGACGCATTAGCTAATCTAGCTAACCTTTGACCATGATCACGGTCAACGTGCATGAAGCCAAGACGAACCTTTCCAGCCTGCTCTCGCAGGTGGAAGAGAAGGGCGAGCCGGTGTTGATCTGCCGAAATGGAAAGCCGGTGGCCGATCTCGTGCGGCATCGACCGCTCAAGCGGAACATAAAGCCTCATCCCCGGTTGCGTAAAATCAAAATCGATTACGATCCCACCGAGCCGTTGACCGCGGGCGAATGGGGACGCGTGAAGGATTGATGCTCCTCGACACGTGCGCCCTGCTCTGGCTGGCGGAAGGCCGGCGAATCAGCCGACCGGTCCTGAAGCAGATCGAAACGGCCCCGAGTCTTTGCCTGTCGGCCATTTCCGCGTTCGAGATTGCCCTCAAGGTTCATGGGGGAAAATTGACCTTGTCTGGTCCGGTCCTGGTCTGGATCAACGATGTCATTGCGCACCACGGCATCTCGATGTTGCCCTTGGACGCGGATATCTGCGTGAAGGCGGCGGGATTGCCGCCGGTGCACGCGGATCCGTGCGACCGATGCATCATCGCCACGGCGTTGATTCACGGTTTTCCGGTGGTAACGGCGGATGAGCGATTTGCCGATTACGGCGTGGAAATCATTTTTTGACATGAAACTTGACCGACTTAATTCCCTGATCACCGGCGGCAGCCAGGGACTGGGCAAGGCGATTGCCGAACATTTTTTGCGCGAGGGCGCGAACGTGGTGCTTTGCGCGCGCAGTGAGAAGGAGTTGTCCGCGACGCGCGCTGAACTGGCGGGAAAATTTCCGGCGCAAAAGGTGTTGGCCAAGACCTGCGACGTCGCCAACGAATCCCAAGTTGACGGGCTGGTGGCGTTTGCGCTGCGCGGACTGGGCTCGCTGGATGCGCTGGTGCTGAACGCGGGCATTTACGGGCCGATGGGGCCGACCGAGAGCGTGCCGCTCGACGAATGGCGGCGGGCCCTGGACATCAACCTTTTCGGCGTCCTGCTGCCGAGCCGGGCGGTGATCCCCCATTTCAAAAAGGCCGGCCGCGGAAAAATCGTGGTCATCAGCGGCGGCGGCGCGACGAATCCCCTGCCGAACATCAGCGCCTACGCGGCTTCCAAGGCGGCCGTGGTGCGATTAATGGAGACGCTGGCGGAAGAACTGAAGCCGTTCCACGTGGACGTGAACGCCATCGCCCCCGGGGCCCTGGCCACGCGGCTGGTGGATGAAGTCCTGGCCGCCGGCCCGGAACGCGTCGGCGCCGCGTTTTTTGAGAAGAACAAAAACTGGAAAGAAAAAGGCGCGGTGCCGCTGGCACTCGGCGCGAGCCTGGCGGTGTATCTGGCCGGCGCGGAAAGCGACGGCATCACCGGCAAGCTGATCAGCGCCCAATGGGACCCGTGGCAGGATTTGCGAGCGCATCGCGAAGAGCTGGCCAATTCCGATATTTATTGCCTCCGGCGCATCGTCCCCGTGGACCGCGGCCGGAAGTGGGGCGGCAAATAAAACCACGAACTGGTATTTAATCGTGTCAATTAGTGGTTGAATTTTATGAACTACGCGATCATTGGTTGCGGACTGATAGGAAAGAAACGGCTGCTGGGCATGCCCGCCGGCAGCCGGCTGGTGGCCGCCTGCGATACGAACCTGGCGCGCGCCGAGGAGCTGGTAAAACAGGCGAAATGCGGCCGCCCCCTCGCGGATTTTCAAAGCGCCGTTTCGGATCCCGAGGTGGAGGTGGTATTTGTGTCCACGCTCAATTCGACGCTGGCACCCATCACGCTGGCGGCAGTAAAGCAGGGCAAGCATGTGCTGGTCGAGAAGCCCGGGGCCATCAGCGTGGCCGAAGTGGTTGAAATCGAGGCGGCGGCGGAAAAGACCGGCACGCGGGTGCGGGTGGGCTACAATCACCGGTTTCATCCGGCGTGCCTCAAGGCTCTCGAATTGTTTCGCAGTGGCGCCCTGGGGCCGATGATGTTTGTGCGGGGCCGTTACGGCCAGGGCGGGCGCGTGGGCTACGAAAAGGAATGGCGCGCCGACCCGAAGCTTTCCGGGGGCGGTGAGCTGATCGATCAAGGCGTGCACTTGATTGATCTGGCGGGAATATTCCTGGGCGAGTTCACGAGTGTCGAAGGCCACGCCGCCACGTATTTCTGGAAGATGCCGGTGGATGACAATGCCTTCTTGAGCTTGCGCAATGCGGCCGGCAACACCGCCTGGCTGCACGTCAGTTGCAGCGAATGGAAGAACCTGTTCAGCTTGGAAATCTACGGCCGCGACGCCAAGCTGCATTGGGAGGGGCTCGGCGGCAGCTATGGCGTGGAGCGGCTGACATATTATAAGATGCTGCCGCAAATGGGACCGCCCGACACAACCATCTGGGAATTTCCGCGCGGCGACGAATCATGGAAGATCGAGATGAGCCAGTTTTTCGAGGACATCCGGCTCAAGCGGACGCCCGTCCCGGGACTCAGGGAAGCCAGGGCGGCGCTGGCGGTGGTGGAGGAAATTTATAAAAGCGGCAAGCGGGAAAGAGGACAATAACAAGCAACGCGATAAAAGTTGAATTCATCGCGAATATCCAGGAAGAGCGAATCTTCGGCGGACCAACAACTCTGGTTCATGCATTGGAGGCTGTTCAAAGCTTTCGAACGGGGAGAAATGCGCCTGGGGCGGATTGAAGCCTTCAGCGACGGCATTTTTGCCGTGGCGGCGACGCTGCTGGTGCTGGATTTGAAAATCGATCACCTCACCGATGCGCACAGCGTCGTGGAACTAAAAGCGGCCCTGCTGGCCCAGCTGCCGAAGTTTTTTAGCTGGCTCATCAGTTTTTTGATAGTTTGCAAGTTCTGGCTGAATCACCACCATATTCTCGCCCTGGCCCGGCACGCAACCTACGGCATGGTTTGGCTCAATTCCATTTTCTTGATGTTCCAATCGCTCGTGCCGTTTCCGACGGCGCTGATGGGATCATATCCGCGGAATCCCCTGGCGGTAAGTTTGTTTGGCATGGCGATGGCGTTCAATACGCTGCTCTTCATTGCGCTACACGCTTATATATTGCGAAATCTCCTAAAGCCGGAGCTGGCTGGCACGCTGGATCCGCTTGTGATCCGCAAGTCATTTTTGGGAGTCTGCTTTTATCTGGCGGGGGCTGGAGCGGCCTGGTTCGACGTGAGGATGGCCTTTGTCGTCTATGGATGCATGCCGCTGTTCTTTGTCGTGCCGGCGCCCCCGCGCCGAGCTGACCGGGTTGGCCAAACCGCACCCTGAGAATTCGCTCCCAATTGTCCGATCCGATCAACGTTTCTTCACTGTGCCATTTCCAGAAGGGTCTTGACGGTGTTCCAGTTCCGCGTGGTGGCGCCGACGGACAACTTCTTTTCGATGGCCGTGTTGGAAAGCTTGGTGTTTCCATACCCAGCGGGACAATAGAGATAAATCTCCCGGCCGATAATCTGCAATTGCTCCGACGCTGCAGCCAGCGGGCGCAATGGTTCAACCGCCGTCTTGGGCGGGTCGTCGGACAGAAACGTGACGTGAAGTTTGGATTGGTCAATGTCAGGCGACTTCAGAAACGGGTTTCCTTTGATGCTTGATGATCTTGTGTCCGCTGACGTTGATTCCGCGTAACATGGCGATATAAGTTGGCATAACCGAATCACAAACAGCCACGCCGGAACGTGGTTGTCAACCGCCAATCGGCAACTCGATTTCAGCCAGTGCGTTTTTTTGATTAAAACAATCTTTGACAAACCAGGTTTTCTGCAAAAAATTCCGTTGGTGCATAAAAGAGCGTCCAGCAAGCCAATGGCGTTCACGCTGATCGAGCTGTTGGTGGTCATCGCCATTATCGCCGTTTTGGCGGCCTTGCTATTGCCCGCGCTGGCCGCGGCCAAAGGGCGTGCCAAGGCAATACAATGTCTCAACGACGAGCGGCAGATCGAACTGGCGACCAAATTATATCTGGATGACAGCAGCGGGAAGATGATTCCGCTATGGGTGCAGCAGGGCGCCTCCGGCTGGGCAAACTGGAATTACGATCCGTCCACGTTCGTTGTCCAAGCCGCGGGGTTTCTTTGGTGGCCGGACAGTTTGCGGTTGTCTGGTTACGCGCCGGCGACAAAGCTATTCAGTTGCCCGGGTCTGACGCAGCCGGCGGCTTCCTCCGGTGGCGGATCGGTGAGCACCAATTACACGCTGGGCATCGCCATGAATTATCCCGAATACGGCGCAATCTTTCCGGCCGGCTCGTGGGCCGCGCCGGTCTATCCGCCGTGCAGCGAAAATCAGGTGGCCGCCCCCAGTCAGTCGGTGGTTTTCGCCGACGGCGGCGCCATCGCCAATCCCACCCAGCCCGATCCGGACCTCTGGCAGGAGGTGGCGGGGCGCGCCTGCGTGTATTTTCGCGTGCCCAGCGATCCGGCGGGCTACCCGGTTGGTGATTCACGGTCAGTGCCGCGCCATGGCGGCCTCGTCAACGTCACCTGTTTTGACGGCCATGCGGCCCGGGTCAAAAACAGTTCCATCCGCTACGATCTGCCGCGCACGGACAGCAACAATTGGTGGGCGAAGAATTACAACTAAGCTGCATCAGGGTCCAAGGAAACGATAGTTGAATCGCCCGGCGGGCGCCACGCTGCCGCTCAAATAGAAATCCATGACCTCGCCGGGGGACTGCAGGTTATCCGCCCACTTGAAATCAATCGCCGTGCGGGTCTCGCCGGAGTTCAAACCCAATGCGGCGCGTGGGATGGCCAGTTGCAACTCGTTGCCGGCAGCGCGCAGGCGCACCGGCATGATCCGCCGCCAATTCCAGCCGCCAGCGTTCTTCTCCAGCCAGAATTCCCCGTTCGCATCATGCTCGCGATTGACGATGAAATCGTATCCCGCCCAGCCGGTCGCGGGGTTCTGGTCGGCATCAATGAGCAGCCACATCCAGTTGGTGGCGGCGGCAGTGATCGGCGCGGCGGTGCGCGCATAAAAATAGAGGTTCTGGGCGTCCCGCGCGACCTTGAGTGTCACCAACTCGTTTCGGCCGGTGTGATTCTCGTAATGTGTGCCGCCGGTTCCGGCGAAGTCGCGCGGCGTGGCGCCAACCGCGGGCGCGGAATACTCTGGTTCCACGCCACGCCATTGCTCAAAGGCGCCGTCCATGGCCATGGTCCTGGGGGGCGAACTTGGCGGCAGAGCCGGCACGCCCTTGTAACGGCGGACATTGGCAACGAGCTGCCAGTAATAATTGTCGCCGTGTCCGCCGCGCATCGGCTCGATGTCGCGGCTGAATTCCTGGTCGTACTGGTCCACGAAGACCAGCGGATTTTCCGGGCGAATCCAGCGGCCGGCCACCCATTCGTTCCAGCCGGTGACCATGACGAATGGGGGATCCAGTGCCAAGGCGCGCCGCCATTGCTCCTGGAAATTGTCGCCGAAGTTGACGGAATCCGGCGCGATGTGCTGGCGGCCATCGTGAAAACTCCGGCCACGCGCCAGGCCGGAATTCATGTTGGCCACCGTGCCGTCCGCCGCGCTGAGGTTTTGCGCGACGGACACATTCAATTGTTCGGGCCGGCGGGAATCGTCAGTGTAGCCGTAAGGCTGAGGATAGGTGGCCTCCCAATGCCAGGCATACGGCGTGTTGGTGAGCGTGAACGGCCAGTGCGCGGCCCGTAGCGTGAAGAAATTCCGCAGTTCCGGGCTCGCTTCCGCCGGATCACAAATCATCAGCGGCTTGCCCTGCCAGATGAACCACAATTCGCGGTAGCGCGCCGGCTGATAGAGAGCCTGGTAGATTTCGGCCGCGGTGGCTCCGGCACTGGTGTTCACCATGAAGGCGATCTGCGGCGTGTGTCCGCCGGCCTGGCGGACCGAGCGGAAGACCGCACAGAGGTTCGTGTAAATTTCCGGATACGAGCGCGCGTTGGTGGCATCGAAGATCAAGACGTCGATACCCGCGTCGGCCAGCATCTGCGCGTGCCGGCGCAGGATCCAAGGGTCGTCGCCGCGATAGTAGCCGAACAGCGGTTCGCTCCAGTAATGGGCCACACCGTTGCCGCCCCAGAGAGCGCTAACGGGATTGGTGGCCGCGCCAGGTTCGAGGGCGAGAATCCGGGCCACGTCGAATGGACCGGCCAGTTGCGGGCTGCGCGGCCAGTCGAGATGATCGATGAAATAAAAGATGCCGACGAAACGGTTGGTGCGGGGCGGCCCGACTTCACCGGCCAGGGGCAGGCAGCGGCCCAGGGCGTCCGTGGCCGGCCAAGGCGCGCCGGGATTTTCCTGGGCGATCACCGGGGCCGCGGCCAGAAACGCCGCGAAGAGCAACACGCGAAAAAGAGATGCCTTGACGGTCTTTTTATCCATCACGATGGCGAGTATAGCAGAAACCGGGGAAAGGTGTCAGGTCCCGGCTCAGTTTCAGGATGAAATGCGCGTCTTTTTTGAAGAACATGGCGTTTTTACGGGCGGCTGGGAAGCCGCCCTCCACGTCAGGTAGGGACGCCTGACGCCACGGCGGGACGCACATTTCGCTTTCCTGGCAGGGTTTTTTCGATTTTCATTTTGGTTTCATGATTATCTCGCGTTCTCCTTTGCGAATCAGCCTCGGCGGCGGCGGCACGGACCTGCCGTCGTATTATGAGAAATTCGGTGGCTTTTTGGTGGCGGCGGCGATTGACCGCTATGTTTATATCACTGTGCATGAGACTTTTGTGCCGGATTTGATCGTGAAGTATTCGGAAATGGAACGCGTGCCCGCGGCGGCGCAATTGAAGCATCCCATCATCCGCGAGGCGTTTGCCCTGTTGGGCCTGGACGGCAAATCGCTCGAATTGACTTCCATGGCGGATATTCCGTCGGGCACGGGGCTCGGCTCGTCGGGCAGTTTCACCACGGCGCTGTTGAAGGCGTTGCATGCGCATCAGCGCAACTTGGTGCACCCGGCGGAACTGGCCGCGCAGGCGTGCGACATCGAGCTCAACCGGTTGAAGGAGCCCATCGGCAAGCAGGACCAGTACATTGCGGCTTATGGCGGCCTGACGTGTTTCAATTTTCTGCCGGGCGGCCAGGTGGAGGCGTGGCCGCTGAAAGTATCGGACGAGACGCGGGACAACTTGGAGGACAATTTGCTGTTGTTTTTCACCGGCTACTCGCGCAGCGCCTCGGCGATCTTGAAGGAGCAGGACACGAAATCGAAGTCGGACGACCCGGCGATGATCGAGAACCTGCATTTTGTGAAGGACCTGGGGCTCCAAAGCAAAGCCGCCTTGGAGTCGGGGGATTTGCGCGAGTTTGCGCGGCTGATGGACGTGCACTGGCAGCGCAAGAAGCAGCGCAGCGGCGGGATGAGCAATGCCAGGATCAACGAATGGTATGAGCTGGCGCTGAAGAACGGCGCGTTGGGCGGCAAGGTGATCGGCGCGGGCGGCGGCGGCTTTCTGATGTTCTATGCCGACGACAAGGCCAGGCTGCGCCACGCCATGCGGCAGAATGGATTGAAGGAAGTGCGCTTCCGGTTTGATTTCGAAGGGACGAAGCTGGTGATTTCGTGACGTCGTCGATTTCACAGATTCCGGTTGCGATTCTGGCGGGTGGGCTGGCCACGCGACTGCGGCCCATCACGGAGAAGATTCCCAAATCGCTGGTGCCGGTGGCCGGCCGGCCGTTTCTGGCGCATCAGTTGGAGCTGCTCCATGCGCAGGGCATCCGCCGCGTCATCTTGTGCCTCGGCTTTCTTGGGGAAATGATCCGGCAGGAATTCGGGGACGAAGCGTACGGCATCCGGCTGGAGTATTCATTTGACGGCGAAAATCCGCTGGGCACAGGCGGCGCGATCAAGCGCGCCTTGCCCTGGCTCGGCGGCGAGTTTTTCGTCCTCTACGGCGATTCATATCTGCCGATCGAGTATGCGCCGGTGGCGGAATATTTTCATCGCAGCGGCAAGCTGGGCCTGATGAGCGTTTACCAAAACGAGGGCCAATACGATGCCAGCAACGTGGTGTACCGCAACGGCGAAATCGTGGTCTATGACAAAAAGGTCCGGTTGTCCGAAATGCGGCACATCGATTATGGCCTGAGTCTGTTCCAGGCGTCGGCGTTCGACGCGTATGCGGCCGGCCAGGTGTTTGACCTGGCGCAGGTGATGGGGCGGCTGGTTGCGGACCAACAGCTTGCCGGGTACGAAGTGCCGGAGCGGTTTTATGAAATGGGCTCGCCAGCGGGCCTGGCGGAACTGGAGAATCTGCTCCGGACGAGGCCTGGAAAATGACCCAACAGCCAGTGTGGTGGGGCGGTCGGGAATGGTCCGTCCTCCATCAAGAAACGTGATCCGCATGAAGTCGGTCGTCCCGCCGGATTCGACCGGCTGGAAGCAGGTTCCAGGGGATTGCCAGGTCCTCAGCGGAGCATCAACTCCGGCGCCCCTGCCGAATAAAACACTACTGATGCGCTTCATGCCAGCGAAACGCCTCGCGCAGCAGTTGCGCGGTGCTACTGAGCTGCAGTTTCTCCCGCATCCGGGCGCAGTAGGTATGCACCGTTTTCACGTCAATCCGAAGTTCTTCTGCTATCTGAATGGCATTCTTCCCCTCGGCCAGCAGTTCAAACACCTCCCACTCACGGTCGCTGAATAGTTCGACCGATGGCTGGCTGGCTGGCGTCTTGCCGGCCACCAGCCGCGCGGCCAACATCTCCCCCAGCATTTCCCGCGCGTCGTCACTGGCGTAAAACCCTCCCGCCAAAACCCGCCGAATGGCCTCGATCACTTTTCGCGCGGCCTCCTGTTTCATGACGTAACCGTTGGCCCCAGCTTTCAGAGCCCGTTCCAGGTAGGATGATTCTTCGTGCATGGACAGGACCAGCACCAGGATTTCAGGGAAGCGCTGTTTAAGTTCCTTGATCAGCTCAATGCCGGACGGCCCTTTCAGTGAGATGTCCACCACTGCCACGTCCGGTTGTGAATCCGCGAGCTTTTGCATGGCTTCCGGCGCGTTCGCCGCCTCGCCGCATACCGCGAGGCCCGATTGCCGGTTGATCAGGCTCGTCAGCCACTCGCGCACCAGCGGGTGGTCATCGACAATGAAGATCTTCCCTTTTTGTTTGGCTGGAGGAAGTTCCATGTTCCGGTTCGTGAAGATCAGGTCAGGCGGGCTTTCCC
Organism: Verrucomicrobiota bacterium; assembly: GCA_049509875.1. Lineage (GTDB taxonomy): Bacteria > Verrucomicrobiota > Verrucomicrobiia > Limisphaerales > UBA11358 > UBA11358. The sequence goes on from JBEKZM010000023.1 coordinate 47,518, forward strand.
GTCTAATTCCTGGAAAAGTCCGCGCGGTTCCACCAGCCGCCGCCGAGCGCCTCAAAGAGCGCCGCCGTATCCGCGTAACGATTGGCTTGGGCCTGAACGGTGTTGATCACAGCCTGGTCATAAGTTTGTTCCGCATTCAACAGCGCCAGATAATTGGCGTAACCGATTTGGTACTGGGTGGTGGCCAGATCCAGCGAACGCCTGGCGGCCCGCTCCGCCCGGTCCGCGGCCTTGAGCCCATCGGCATCGCTTTCCAGCGCATGCAAGGTGTCGGCCACATTCTGAAACGCGGCGATGACCGTGCTACGATATTGGGCCTGGGCCTGGATCCACGCCTGCTTGGCGGCGCGCTGCCGGTGCAGCAGCGTAAAACCTTCGAAGACAGGCTGGGAAACATCGCCGGCAATGCTCCATCCCGGACCGCCGTGGCTGAACATCTCGGTAAACAGGGTCGCCGACCCTGACCCGTTAGCGGTAATTGTAAACTGCGGCAGCCGATTGGCAATGGCAACACCCACTTCTGCGTTCGCTGAACGCATATTCTCCTCCGCGGCCCGGACATCAGGACGTTGCCGGATGATCGTGGACGGGAGGCTCAACGGCAAGTCGTGCGGCAAATGCAGCGACGAAAATTGGAAGGTCTCCGCCACGTCCTGGTTCGGCAAATTGTCCACCAAGGCCCGGATCAGATCCCGAGTTTGTTCCAATTGTTTTTGCAGCGGAGGCAGAGTGGCCTCGGCCTGAGCCAAAGCGGCCTCCTGCGCGGCCACCGCAACGTCGCTCGCGTAGCCTGAACCCCGCTGATTCTTCAGGGCGTCCAACATTTTGCGGTTGGCGGTGATGATTTTGTCGGTGGCGTCAATCTGGGACCGCGTCGAGGCCTCTTGGATGGCCGCCCCAACCACGCTTGAAGCCAAGGTGGTATAGGCTGCATCCAGTTCAAAACGCTGCATCGCGGCTTGCGCGTCCAACGACTCCACCGTCCGGCGGTTCAGGCCGAAGATGTCCGGCGTGTAGCCGACCGTGAGCTGGGCCACATGCATGGTCCAGGTGAGCCCGGAATTGTAGGGCGCGGAACTGCTTTGCAAGGGTGCAATCAAAGTACCGTTGGCTTGCCAGCCGGGCGAACTGCTGTTGGCCAAGTTGCCCGCCACGGTCTGGCGGGTCAGGCTGTAGTCCGCGTTGACCGACGGATAATAATAACCCTGCTGGGCATAGACCAGTTCCTGCGCCTGGCGCAGCGCGGCCCAGGCTGCGGTGATGCTGGTATTGCGGCGCAGCGCTTCATCCACCAGCTTGCTCAATTCCGGGCACTGAAAGGTATTCCACCATTCAAAAGACACGTCCAGGCCAGTGATAAAAGACTGGGCCTCGCCACCGGCATGGTTGGTCACGCTGCTCGTCGTCGCCAGCGGAGCCGTGGTATAGCCAGCGGCCGGTGGCGCCGCGGGTTTCTTGAAGTTCGGCCCCACCGCGCAACTGGTTAGAAACAGCGCCATGGCCGGCGCCATGACTGAGGCGAAAAGCGACTTATAGGATGGTGTCATATTAAAATCAGGTCAGAATTTGCGTTTCATATTCACATTGTTGCCATTGAGCCCTGACAGGGAGTTTTTGGCGCCGCCTGAGGCCGGGGCGCCGAGGGTCACGATGCCGGCGATCCGGCTGCGAAAGACACCAGGCAAGGCCGCAGTGGTCGCGCTGCCAAGCGGCAGCTTGCCGGGCGCCACTCGACGGCTTTCCGTCAGGTTGGCCGTCAACGCACTCTTGGCTGCACCCTTGCCGACTGAGGCAGCCGGGTTCAACCCAAGATCGGCAGAATGTTCACCGGTGGCCTTTTTTCCCAGGGACGGTTGCCCAACGGGTTGGCTGGGCGGCTCGCCCGCAAGGCTGGCCGCCAGTGTTAAAGCACCAAAGCCAACGATGGGGAAAATAAGTTGAGACGCTTTCATCAATGTCCTGAGCTTGGAGGCTCATTTGGCGCGACGGCGGTCGCATCCGGTCCAAGCGTGTCCGCGCCCCGTCCCAGAAACACCATGGTTAGCGCGGGAACGACGATGAGCAGCATGACGGGGCCGAGCAACATGCCGCCCACGATGACGGTGGCCAGCGGCCGTTGCACCTGGCTTCCAATGCCGTGAGACATCGCGGCGGGAAGCAGGCCGATGCACGCGGAAAGACTCGTCATCAACAGTGGACGCATCCGGGTGGAGGCGGCATTAAACATGGCGTCCAAGGGCTTCTGTCCTCCCAGCTTGGACTGATTGTAATAGGTGATCAGCAGAATGCCGTTCATCACCGAGACGCCGAACAGCGAGACGAAGCCGATGGCGGCGGAGATGCTGAAAGGCTGGCCGGTGAGATACAACGCCAGAACCCCGCCGGAGATGGCAAAAGGAATGCCCAGCAGCGCCAGGAGCACCTCCGAATACACATTGAACAGGAAGTAGAGCAACAAAAGGATCAGCAGAAAGCTGAGTGGCACGATGAACTCCAGACGCTCCCTGGCCAATTGCAGGTCTTCAAACTCGCCCGACCAAATCAAGCGGTAACCGGATGGGAGTTTGATGTTTCTCTTGATGCGTTCCTGCGCATCGGACACTGCGCCCGCGAGGTCGCGGCCCCGCACGCTGAATTTGACCGGGATGAAACGGGTCATGGTTTCGTGGTAGATCCATGACCCCCCGGTGGACATCCTGACATCCGCCAGTTCCTTCAAAGGAATGTACGCATTGGCGCCGCTGGCGGTCGTATAGCCCACCTTGAGATTGCGGATCTTTTCGATGCTGTCGCGATATTGAGGTGCATAACGGACGACCAGGTTCCACTCCCGGTCGCCTTCCAGCACCTGGGTGGCCGTCGTCCCGCCCAGCGCCGCCTGGATGACCGTGTTCACGTCACCCGAATTGAGACCGTAACGCGCCGTCTTCGTGCGATCGATTTTGATATTCAAATTCGGCTGCCCAAAGACCGGGAAAATGCCCAGATCGGTAATCCCGGTGACATGGCTCAACTGGTCCTGGATGTCCGCGGCCAGCTTGGTCAAGGTCTCAAGATTGGGCCCCAGAATCTTGACCGAATTGGCCGATTTGACACCGGAAATCGCCTCCTCGATGTTGTCCTGAATGTATTGGGAAAAGTTGAAGATGACGCCGGGCAATTCCCGGGTGAACTCCACTTGGAGCTCCGCAGTGAGTTTGTCCTTGGTCATCCCTTTCTCCCATTGATCTAGCGGCTTGAGGGGCGCGAAGATTTCAACATTCGAGAAGGGCGAAGCGTCCGTCCCATTGTCGGGCCGGCCATGCTGGGAAGTCACGGAGTTGGCGATGAATTCCGGATGGCGCAATAGAATCATGCGCATTTTGTGCGTCGCCGCCTCACCGTCCTGCAAGGAAAGCGTGGTCGGCATCGAGGCCCGGATCCAGTAGTTGTTTTCTTCGAGTGCCGGGAGAAACTCGCTGCCCAGCCGTTGCGAGACGAGCGCCGTCACGGCCAGAAAGACAATGGTGATGCCCACAATCAAAAACCGGTGGTTGAGGGCGAAACGAAGTGTGGGATTATAGACTTTGTGCAACAGGCGGACGACGATCGTCTCGGCTTCCTTCAGGCGCGTGGGCAGCAGGAAGGACGCAATCACCGGCGTGATCGTGAACGTGGCGATGAGGGCCCCGGCCAGCGCGAAGCCGTAGGTCCGCGCCATTGGGCCGAAAATCTGGCCTTCCACACCCTGCATGGTGAACAACGGGACGAAACCAGCCACGGTGATGAGCGCCGCGAAGAAGATCGCCTTGTCCACCTGCAGCGCGCTGATCAAAATCAGCCGCAGGCGGTCGCTCCAACTTTGGCCGGGCGTCGTGTGCAGGATCTGCGTCGGGTTGGGCCCCCAAAAACCATCCGCCAGATTCCGGAACAAGGCGTGTCTTTCCGACGGGGCCTTTTGAAAATTGCGAAAGATATTCTCGACCAGGATCACCGCCGAATCCACGATGATCCCAAAATCCACCGCGCCGATGGAAAGCAGGTTGGCGCCCTCACCCCGCACCCACAGCAGGATCAAGGCAAAAAACAGGGCAAACGGGATGTTTATTCCCACGATGACCGCGCTGCGCAGATCGCCCAGAAAAATCCACTGGATCAGGAACACCAGGATGATTCCCATAACGAGATTATGCACCACGGTGTGGGTCGTAAGATCAATAAGGTAGCCGCGATCGTAAAATGGCACCACCTTGACGCCGGGCGGCAGGCTGCCGTCGATGTTGATTTTGGCCACCATGTCTTTGACCTTGGGCAGCATTTCCGAAGTCTGCTTGGTGCGGGTCATCACCACAATGGAACCAACGACGTCATCATTGGTGCCCAGGCCGAAAATGCCGAGCCGCGGCACGTAGCCCACGACCACTTTGGCCACATCCTTGATCAGCACCGGCACACTGCTCGACTGGCCTAGAACAATGTTCTCGATATCATCCACCTTGTTGCCCTGGGTCAAATCATCGTTGCCGCCATCATCAATCAAGCCGACGCCCCGGATATTGATGGACTGCTGGCCCAGGACGATTTCCCGTCCGCCCACGTTGATGTTCGCGTTGCCCACCGCGGCCAGGATTTGCGGTATGGTGAGGCCGTAGGCTTCCAGTTTCGCCGGATCCACCTGCATCTCGAATTCCTTGGTGGTGCCGCCCCAACTGTTGATGTTGATGATGCCATTGATGGTCGAGAGCCGGCGCAGCACGATCCAGTCCTGAATGGTGCGCAGATCGGTGAGCGAATAACGCTTCGAACCCTGAACCGTGTAGCGATAAATCTCGCCGCTCCCGCTGTTCTGGTTCACGGACGGTATTTGGCCGCCCGGCAGGGTGCAATTCTGTTGCAGCGCCAGCGTCGCTTGGGCATAAGCGAAGTCATAGTCAACCCCCCACTTGAACACGACCCGGACAAAGGCCAGCCCGTAAAACGACGTGGAGCGGATGACTTCCACGCCCGGCGTCGAATAGAGCGCGATTTCCATGGGAATGGTGTAGTAACGCTCGATCTCCTCGGCCGAAAGGCCCGGCCCCTCGGCGGTGATTTCCAAAATCACCGGCGTGGGGTTGGGATAAGACTCGATGTTAATCTTGTGGAACGCATAGAGGCCCGCCCCGACAAACGAAATCAAGGCAAACACAACAATCGCGCGCCGGCTCAAACAGGCAGCAATGACAGATTTAAGAGTCATTTGGGGGTTTGGCGGACGTGGAGATTTAGTCGCTCGGCGGGGCGAACAGGATGTTGCTGATGAAAACCGCCCCGTCGGTCACGGCCTGTTCTCCGATCCGCAGACCTTCGAGAATCTGGACTTCTCCATCCTCCCGCATACCCGGTATGACAATTCTCTGTTTAAAGTGCTTGCGGTCGGTGGTTATCCAGGCCGAAAACGTGCCATCCCCTTCGCGAACCACGCCGCTTGCCGGCAGGGCGATCGCTTCCAAGGGGTCCTGAATCTGAATCACAAAGGTGGCGAGCATTCCGGGAGTCAGCTCATTATTGGGGTCAGGAATCTCACAGCGCACCATGACCCGGCGGGTGTTCGGGTCAACGGTGGCCCCAAGTCTGGTAATCTTGCCCTCGAAGACGCGTCCCGGCAGGGCCATTACCGTGGCTTTGAGGGATTGTCCCACCTGGAGAGCCGGGCTGTCGCTCTCGGAAACATACGCCAGCAACCACTTGATGGTCAGGTCGGCCACCGAACAGGGTGCTGGAGCGGTGCCTGGCTGCACCAAGTAACCGGGCGGCGCGGACATGGAAGTGATCCGTCCAGTCAACGGGCTGAGCACATCCATGCTGGGATCAATCTTGCTGGTGGCAATGATCCGATCCATCTCGACGTCGGTCTTGCCGAAAATCCGGACCGCGTCCCGGGCCGCCTTGACCGCGCCTTCGGCGGTTTTCTCAGCCGCCACGTCCTGCTCCAACTCCGCTTTCGAAACGCCGTTGGTTCCGTAAAGCGTCTGGGCGCGCGCCAGCACATTGGTGGTCACTTCCGCGGTGGCCGCCGCTCCGATCAAAGTGGATTCGGCCTGCACGAGGTCCGGACTGTCAATCGTGTAGAGCGTCTGCCCCTTTTGAACGTAGTCGCCGAGTTCGGCGAAAGTCTGAAGCAGTTTTCCCTGATAGGAGGGAAAAACCTGGACGGACAAATCATCGTCAAAATCAATGTTTCCGACGGCCTCTTTTTCGATGGGAAAACGACAGGTTCCGACCGGCTCAATTTTGATTGCATTAAGCTGGTCGGCTGCCAATTCCACGACTGCTTCGGACGGAGCAGCATTGGAAGCAGCGCCCGGCCCCGGCGGCGCATTCGCACCGGCCGGCTGACCACGGGATGCCAGCGGGCTGGTGGCGATGACGGTCGCCGCAGCCAACACCACCATCGCGCCTCGCCTGCCGATGCAAAACGGATAAATCAGACTGTGCATATGGCTTCTAGTCTAGAGGCGCGCGTTTTTTTGTCTGTCGGGGCGGATATAATTCTCCTGTAAGAAATTTCCTACACGCTTCGAGAATGGCCTCCACAAACGCATCGGTCCCCCGTCATTCGTCATTCTGTCCCCCTTCATTGACCTCGTTTCCTTCGGTCACCTTTTCCCTGCCCCAAATCTGCGTTCATCTGCGTAGATCTGCGGTTGAAGTTTTTTCACGGAGAAAGGAGAAGCCGAAATAAATTCCGCCGGAATGGCGTCGAATTTCCGAATCGTTGGGTTTCCTACAACAAAAATCCCGCGAGACACGCCGTCATATAAGCCGCCAGCAATCCGCCAATCATGGCGCGGAAGCCCACCCTGGCCATTTCGCTGCGGCGTTCCGGCGCGAGCGAGCCGATGCCGCCGACCTGAATCGCAATGCTCGAGAAATTCGCAAAGCCGCACAGCGCATAGGTGGCGATCATGAAGCTGCGCGGGTCCAGCGCCAGTTCCTTGGCATGGCCGGTCAGGTCGAGGTAGCCCACAAATTCGTTGAGCACAATGCGTTCGCCTAAAATTTGCCCGACTTTCAAGCAGTCCTGCGACGGCACGCCCATCAGCCACGCAAACGGCGCATTAACCCAGCCAAACACGTTCTGCAACGTCGCCGGCTGCCCCACCCCACAATGCGATTGCGCAAATGCGAAAACGTAGTTTGCGAGGGAGATGACGGCGATGAACCCGATGAGCATGGCGCAGATGTTCAACGACAGGAAAAAGCCGTCGCCGGCCCCCCGGCAGATCGCGTCGATCGAATTGGCCGTGGTTCGCGGCACGGTGGCGGGCGACGTGCCGGCCGTTTCGCTCTTCTCCGTCTCCGGCAGCATGATTTTGGCGATCAGCAGCGCCGCGGGACAGTTGAGGACAGACGCCGTCAGCAGGTGTCCCGCCGTGTCCGGGTAGCCGGCCGCCATGCCCATGGCCGCATACACCGCCGCCACGCCCCCCGCGATGTGCGCCATGCCGCAGACCATGATGGTCATGATCTCGCTGCGCGTCATCCGCGGCACGTACGGGCGGATCACCAGCGGCGCCTCTGTCTGGCCCATGAAAATGTTCGCGGCGGCCGACAGCGTCTCGCTCCCGCTCGTTCCCATCGCCCGTTGCATCACCCAGGCAATCGCGCGCACCACCCGTTGCAAAATGCCCCAGTGATAAAACAGCGACGACAGCGACGCCACAATCACGACCGTGCCGCAGACCAGGATGGCAAAGACCACGCCATGCGACTCCCCAAAGGCCTGGCCCATGGCGGCCGGGTCCGCCAATGAACCGAAAACAAATTTCGTTCCGTCGGAGGAAAATTGAATCAGCTTCAGAATGACCTTGCCCGCGACTTGAAAAAGCTTCCCGCCCCATGGCGTCTTCAGAATCAAAACGGCCAGCGTAAACTGGAGGCCCAGCCCCCAAAGAACGGTGCGCCAGGGAAATTTCCTGCGGTTGTAGGAAACGCCCCAGGCCAGCAGCAACATGGCCGCCCAGCCCAGTAAGTTGGAGAAATGCAGATGCATCATGGCAGCACGACGCGCTGCCCGGCTTCCCTGTAAATGTGCGGGTGCAGCACGCCCACGAACGGCAAGTTGCGGTAGCGCTCCGCAAAGTCAAGGCCGTAGCCAATGACAAAAAGATCGGGAATTTGGAAGCCGACATAGTCCGCCTCAACGTCATAAGTGCGCCGCGACGGCTTGTCCAACAGCACGCAGGTGCGGATGCGGCGCGGCTTGAGCACTTTCAATTTGGGAATGACGCGGCTCATCGTCTTGCCCGTGTCCAGAATGTCGTCCACCAGCAGCACGTCGCGCCCGCGCACATCCAGGCGGAGTTCCTTGGTGAAGACCAGGTCGCCCGATTCGGTCCCCGCGCCGTAGCTGGAGACGCCGATGAAATCCAGCCGCAGCGGCAGGTTGAGGTGCCGGATCAAATCCGCCAGGAACAGCACCGTGCCGTTGAGGAGAGAGATCACGACCGTTTCGCGCCCCTTGAAATCGCATTCAATTTCGCGCGCCAGGGACTTGCTGCGCCGGGCCAGCTGCTCCTCGGTGATAAGAATTCTTTCCACTTCGTCGCGCCAGCGTGGCGGAACGGCAGTGGCCGGCTTCCTCGTCTTGAGTCGGTTGCTCACAGATTCGGTTTGACGAATGCATCCAGATGATCCAGGCAGAGCTGCGACCACGTCTCCATCTGCTCCCGCCTGGCTTTCAGGTCGCCGATGGTCACAAATTCCATTTGCGTGATCACCTGTTCCTTCCTCTTCACGTCCTCGGGCCGGCAGAAAAAAACGTGCACCACGCCGAAATGAACCCGGCCCACCTCGGTGGAATCGTCATTGATCAGCCCTACCGGACGGGCGTTGAATTCTCCCTGGATGGACAGTTCCTCGCACACCTCGCGTTTGACTGCATCTTGAAACGCCTGCAAGCCAAATGAGCCCAGCCCAAAAAGCGTCTCGTCGTCATTGTTGATATGGCCGCCGATGCCCACCGATCCCTTCGCCACCAGCCGCTGCTCGCCGGCCTTCTTTCCCCGGACATAATACAACACGCTTTTGCCGTCGGTGATCACCACATATGGAATGACCTGCTTGAATGCGGAATTGGTCTCCGCCTCTGCCCGCGCCATGAAACTGTTGTTCTTCTTTTCGAGAATCGCGGGCAGGTAATGATTTACGTCCGGATTGAAGCCTTGAAAGACCCCCAGCTTTTCAAACAGGGAATGCGGGAAAACCAGAACTTTTTCGTCAGCGGTTGCCATAATGGCGGCAAAATATAGGACCTGCCATCGGGAAGCCAGACCAGAAAGAGGCTTTGCGTTTTAACCTGTCTAGATTAATCTTGTCACATGACTGTGGAACTGCCATTGGCCGCCATGTCCGCCGAGGAAAAGCTTAGGACCCTCGAAATACTTTGGAACGACTTGCGGGCCAACGAAGAGAACATCCCCGTACCACAATGGCATCGGGACCTCCTCGATGAACGCAGCCGGATGGTGTGCGAGGGCAAGGCGACATTTTCCGATTGGGAGACTGCCAAAGTCCGTATTTCTGCGCGGGCTCGCGGTGAAAATTGAAATCCTCAGCCTGGCTGAACAGGATCTGCTCGACGGTAATCTATTCTATGAAAGGCAGACTGCCGGGTTGGGTAATTATTTCCTCGAAAATATCTATTTGGATATCGAAACTCTCAAACACTTCGCCGGCATTCACCTCAAACCTCACAGGAACATTTACCGGTTGCTCTCTAAGAAGTTTCCTTTCGCCATTTACTACACAATCGAAAACAACACCTCCTTTATCCATGCAGAGGTAGATTACCGGCGCAACCCCGAATGGATTAAGCGGCATTTGACATGATTGGTCGTTCGTCCTCGAAAGTATGTGAAAATGGAGAAACGGGAAAAGATCGACCAAACTTTGCGCTTTGAACTTGCGCTGCAAAGGCATTTAATAAGCTCATGCCTACGCTTTTAGCCAATGGCGGGCCGGTCATGTGGCTCATCCTCATCGCCGCCGCCATCGCGGCGGTGGTGTTCGTGGAACGCGCGCTGTACTGCCACCGCTCCCAGATAAATTCCGCCGAGTTTCTCAGCGGCGTCCGCACCGTCATCAAACGCGGCAATGTCGTGGAGGCCATCTCGATCTGCGACGCCACGCCCGGCCCCGTCGCCCGCCTGGTCAAGGCCGCCATCCTCCACCGCGAGCTGGGCCGCGACCGCGTCCGCGAAGCCGTCGAGGAGGCCGGCCTCATCGAAGTGCCCCGCCTCGAGGAAAAACTCAACCTGCTGGCCACCATCGCCCAGATTTCGCCCCTGCTCGGCCTGTTCGGCACCATCATCGGATTCATCAACCTCTTTGGGCATTTGCAACAGGCCGGACTCTACGCCCACATCGGCGGCGACGATCCCAATTCGCTGGCCGCCGGCGTCTGGAAAGCGCTGATCTGCTCCGCCGGCGGCATCGCCGTGGCCATTCCCGCTCACGCGGCTTACAACTACCTCGTCAGCCGCGTGAACAAAATCGTGCTCGACATGGAGCGCGCCGCCGCCGAAATCGTCAACATCGTCACCGAAAACGGCAAGTGACCCGGCGGAATTTATGAAATTTCCGCGCAACGCCAAGATCCTGCGCAGCCATTTCGACGTGGCGCCCTTTGCCGCCGTTTTCTTTCTGCTGCTGATTTTCCTGATGCTCGGCGCCCTTATTCCCACGGCCGGAATCCCGCTGCAGCCGCCCGTGGCCGACAACCTGCCCGGCACCGACCGGCCGACCGTGGCCATGGCCGTCGATGCCAGTGGAAATCTGTATTACGACAACCAAATCGTCAGCGAAAAGGTGCTGATCAACCAGTTGATCGTGGCCGACAAGACCGCCCGCTCGCCGCTCACGCTGCTCATCCACGCCGACCAGGCCGTGAGCTACCAGACCCTGGTGCATCTGGCCCTCCTGGCGCGCCATTGTGGTATTACCAATGCCTGGCTGGCCACCCTGCCCGCCGTTGAGCCGGCCGTCCAGCCATGAGCCATCCGACGAGCGACTCGGCCGCGCTGCCGCCGCCGGATGAACGCTGGACCAACCGGCGATTTGTCCTGGTCCTGCTCCTTGTGGTGGCCACCCATGCGGCGCTCGTTTTCCTGTTCGGCACCAAAAAGCAAATTGTCCCGGTCCCCGCGGGCGGGGCGCCGCATTTCCAACTGGTGGATAACGCCAACGAGCTGGTGGCGCTCAGCAACCCCACCTTGTTCGCCCGGCCAAACCCGCATGATTTCGTGTCGGCATTCTGGCGTGCGCAGGCGGTGGTTCCGCAGCCCAGTTTTGACTGGTCCGAACTCCCGCACTTCCTCGATCCCGGCCCCGGCAGCTTTGGCTCGGTCTTTCACGAATTCGTCGAGAACAGCCGCCCGGCGGAATTCCCGCTGGAATTCAAGCCCGAACCGATCCTGACCGTGCCGGACTTGGTTTTCGACAATCCGGTTCCGCCAGCCACCACGATGATCATCTCGGACGAACTCGCACCGCGCCGCTTGCTTGACCCCATCACGCCGCCATCGTGGCCCCGGAACGACGTTATCGAACCCAGCATCATTCAGGTGCTCGTGGATGCGGCCGGAAACGTGTACTCGACCGTGGTGTTGAAGACCAGCAAGGACCCCGACGCTGACCAGGAAGCCCTGCAACTGGTCCGCGGTCTGCGGTTCGCACCCGCTCCGCAACCCACCATCGGCGCAATTACCTTCTACTGGCACACTGTGCCCACCAACGCACCCTCGATAAGAATCCCATGAGCATTTCCCATTTGCTGGTCATTTATGTGGCGCTGGCGCTGGGGGCCCTATGTGCCGTTGGCATCGCCTCGGAACTCCGCCGGCGGCACTTCGGCCCGGCCCACCCGGAGGACCGCGTCTTCCGCTGCAGCCGCTGCGGCCTGGTCTATACCGACGACGCCGACGTGGACCGTTCCCGCTGCGCCCAATGCGGCAAAACCAACGACCCCGTTGTGTTTTGAGCCCTGAATATTCTTGCATTCGAGCGGTTTTGCTTTAATTTCCTGCGCCCCGTTGGGTTGGTAGCTCAGTCGGTAGAGCAGTGCCCTTTTAATTCAAAATCGCCAGTTTTAGCTATTTTTAGCAGCTTTTTATTCCCCTTTGTAATCATTGCAGAACCATTGATTTTATTGGTCATTGTTGATGCTTGGACGCTATCTCATGTCATCTCACAAAATCCCAAAAAAATCTTTCGGGTTACAAGTCGGGTGCAAGTTTTATGAAATTATCGCCGGAAAAATGCGGGCGTTTTTCTGCCAGAGAAACCACGGCTTTTCAAACTCGGATGCCGCGACTGTGATTTTGAGCGAGCGTTTCCCGGCGGGCAATGTCTCGCGCCATTTTGATTTCAAATGATTCGACAACAATGCCCATGTCTTGGCGGGGATATTTTTCCTCAAGATGTTCCCTCACCTGCGCTTTCACGTCGTCTTTCCAAAGGTTCAAAACCTGCCGTTGATCGCGTGTGAACGCTTGCAGCACTTCTCGCGCGTCGAGGCCGCTGTTCAGAATGTCCTTCTTTTCCCCGGACTTCAACGGCAGACCTTCAACAATGGCAAATTCCAAGCCTGCCGCTGTGCGACGATGACAGACGGAAGTGATTTCCGTCAAATCAACAGCGTGTTGCCATTGTGCCCCGTCGTCCGTTTGGATGATGCGCCCTGACGATTGCAGGGCGGCTCTGGAAGCGTCGTTTGCCGTTACTGACTGGTTGGCCTCGATAGTGTGAAGCGCGTCACAGTTTGCTTTGAACTGTTTCAGGTGTTCCCTGAAATGCTGTATGGCCTCGGTGTTGGCCTGTTCGTGAAGCGGTGTGGGTCTTTCGTAGTAGCTCATAATTCACCTCATTCGGTTCCCAACAATTTCAATAATTCAGTTCGCGGCACGAGCAATTTGCCGCGCAAGGCACGGCAAACTTTTAACTTGTTGCGTTGAATCAGACGATAAACGCTAAAATAATTTACGCCGAGCATATTGGCAGCTTCTTGAATTGAATACGCGAGCCGTTCGGTTGGCGGCGTT
>JBEKZM010000230.1:0-4131 GCA_049509875.1 Verrucomicrobiota bacterium
ACGATCGACCCATCGGTGCTCCCGGTGGAATGGCTGGCGGGGCAAGCGGTCAGCACTTCTGTGAGCCCGGATGGCAATACCCTGCTGGTTCTGACCAGCGGGTACAACCGCGTCTTTCAGGGCGCGTTTCCAATTTTTGACCCGCTGTACTCAAGTGAGTACATATTCATCTTCGACATCACGAATCACTCGCCCGTCTTTAAGCAAGCGGTTCCCATTCCCAATGCCTACCACGGCATTGTCTGGGATCCGAGCGGCACGGCGTTCTACATTTCCGGCGGCATGGGCGATGCTCCCTTCGGCACCGACCCCATTCCCTACCCCCTGCCCAACAACGGCGACAATGTCCACATCATCACGCAGAAAAACGGAATCTGGGTGAATACCGCCGAACTTGACCTGGGCCAAAGCCCTGCCTCTGTTGTTGTTGGCCATCCATCGGGGAACGGTCTTCCGGTGCCCAATAATCAATTCGCCTCTGTCAACGCCGCGGTTTTCGTAGCTCCGATGGCTGCCGGCATAGCGATCTCGAGCGATGGCCAGACGCTGGTGGTGGCGAATTATTTCAATGACTCGATCACGGTCTTTACCGGAGGCTTGAGCGTCTGGTTAAGCCAATGGGTGGCAGACACCGGTTCGGCGCAAGGTGGCGAGGGAACGCTGCAAGGGACGGAACTCGATCTGCGTCCTGGCATGGCCGCTTCATCGCCGGCTCACGGCATACCGGGCGGAGAGTATCCGTTCTGGGTGGTGCTAGCGGGGAGCAGCGGACCGGGCGCAACAGCCTATGTGTCGAGCCTTCGCGACCGCGAGATCGACGTGGTGAACCTGGGAGAGAATTGCGCACACGGAACCAGCGGACCCGGATGTTTTTTGACAGTGGCGCCAGTTGTATCGGCCCGTATTCCCGTCAAAGGCCAGCCTAACAAGATGACGTTGAACAAAGCGCAGACACTTCTTTACGTGGCCGAAGACGAGTCGGATACAGTGGACGTGATCGACCTCAACCCCCTGGACAAAGGCAGTCCCAGCCAAAACCAACCCGCCACGGTGAACACGGTAATCGAATCCATCCCGGTGATCGCTCCGCCGGCAGATTTAGCGTCTTTTTCGCTGACACAATTTACCGGCGCGAATACCAATAGCGTGACGCTCTCGCCGGACGAGAAGACTCTCTATGTGACCAACGGCAATCTGAATAACATCGCGGTGGTGCAGTTGACCGGGACCAATCACGGCGACCAGGTAGCCGGCCTGATCCCCACCGGCTGGTATCCAAACTCGGTCAGCTTCAGCAACGATGGAAGCTGGGCGTATGTGGTCAATATGAAGTCGCCGACGGGCGCCAATCCCAACTGGTGCTACAACTACGGGCCAACGGGTTACCCCGGTTGCGCTCCCGCCAATGAGTACAATCCGCAGTTGACCAAAGCCGGCCTGCTCAGTTTCCCAGTTGCCAGCCTCTCGACGCAGCTTCCGGCGCTGACGACGCAGGTAACCACAAACAACCGGTTCGCCAGTGTTGAGAGCTCCGCCGCCGCCGCAACCATGGCCTCGGTGCATAGCGGCATCCAGCACGCGATCTACATCCTCAAGGAAAACCGGACCTACGACCAGATCCTGGGCGATTTGGGACGCGGTAATGGCGATCCCGCTCTGACCTTGTTCGGCCAGGCGATCACGCCGAATCAGCATAACCTCGCGCAGCAATTCGTTACCCTTGACAACTTCCGCGCCACCGCTGAAGTCAGCTACGACGGATGGTCGTGGAGTACTTCGGCTCGCGCCCCCGACGTTGTTGAGCACCAATATCCGGTCTTTTACTCGCAACGCGGCCTCGCCCTGGACGGGGGGCTGAATCGCAGCGTGAACGTGGCCCTGCCGACCCTGGCCCAGCGCCAAGCCTCCGATCCGCTGATGCCGGGCGGGAGTCTTTCGCCAAATGTCACGGGTGGCGAGGATCTGCTGCCGGGCCAGACTGACGCGGACTCGCCGGATGGACCGAACGACGAAATCAATACCGGCTTTCTGTGGAACAACGCTCTGCGCGCGGGCCTCACGGTTCGCGACTATGGTTTCTACGTCGACACGACCTGCTATAACGAGCCGGCATGCCAGACTCCGCTGGCGCATGACCCGTTCTCGACGAATACTATCGTGGCTCCCTCCGCGAATGTAGCTCTGACGCCCTTTACCGATCCGTACTTTCGCGGATTCGATCCCGCGTTTCCCGATTACTACCGGTACACGGAGTGGGAGCGGGACTTTGATGCCAACTACGCGGCCGGCGGACTGCCAAATCTGACTCTGATTCGTTTCATGCACGATCACACCGGAAACTTCGCGACTGCCATTGACGGCGTGAATACTCCGGATCGGGACGTGGCCGATAATGACTATGCGGTCGGACTGGTGGTGCAGAAGATCGCCAACAGCCCCCTCTACGCGAACAACACGCTGATCTTCGTTGTGGAAGACGACGCGCAGGATGGCGGCGACCATATCGATTCGCACCGCACCACGGCCTACATCGCCGGCGCCTATGTGAAGAACGCGGTGGTCTCCACGGCCTACACCACCCTGGACTTCATCCGCACCATGGAAGAGGTTTTGGGGCTGCCGCCGATGAACCTGAACGATGCGCTGGCCACGCCGATGAGCGACATTTTCAACGCCACACCAAGCGCATGGAGCTTTATCGCAACCCCTTCGGCGCTTCTCTATTGCACGAAACTGCCGCTGCCCATCCCGATCCAGCCGTGCAACGACCCGACGCCGAATGTAGCCTACTGGTCGCGGGTCACCAAGGGGATGGACTTCTCGGATGCCGATCTGGTCGATGGGGGACAGTTTAATCGCATTCTTTGGAGGGGAATGATGGGCAACCGGCCTTATCCCTCCCGGCCGACGGGCATGGATTTGCGCCAGAATCGCGACAAGCTGCTGGCGCAGTACCGGCGCTCGCTTCAAGCACAGCCGGCGAGGGTGTTAAAGCAGGCCAAGAACTGAGGACTCTTGGTCCAGCGTGCCGGCGGCGCCTCTGCTCAACGGGCAGGGACGCCTGCAGCGTGCAATCCGGACCAATGGAAGCGAGATAACCGCTGCGCCGCATCTTCGACGATTCGAGTCTGGAATTCATCAAGGGACAAGGAGGCGGCAGCCAAATGGCGGAATGGGCCGAGCAGGAGTAATCTGGACGCCGAACCCTGTTGGCCAAAATCATCTTTCTTTAATTTTCAAGAGGATTGTCCCGCAGCCTGAATGACCCGCTATCTCCACGGCAAATGAACTGTATCTCTTTGGTTTCTCATATCCGTGGGACTTGCGCAATTCACTACCGGGAAATGATCTCCGGTTAAAAAATCGGGCTTACCTATGAGAACCACCATGATCAAGCGAGTTATGACTCTTCTGAAACCGAAGAATTGCGGGGCCAATTGGCGGACGGCCCGCGGCACATGAATGCTGCTCGCGGGCTGCGTTTTGTTGCACGCGCAGAGCGTGGTTTTGACTGGCGCCCTGGGCGGACGGATCACTGACAAGAGCGGCGCGGCTACTGTGGGAGCAGAGGCGGATTTGCGCAGCCTGGATACGGGCGTGAAGTTCTCGACGGATACAAACCAGTCGGGGCTTTACAGGTTTCAGGCCCTGACCCCGGGATCGTATGCCATGACCGCGAGGCTGAAGGGATTTCGCGACGCCGAGGCGCTGGTGCGGGTGCAGGTAGGAAACACGACCTGGCAGGAGTTCAAACTGCAGGTGGGGGCGGGAACGGACACGGTCACGGTGAGCGGCAGAGAGCCGATGCTGCGCCCGGCGGAGTCGTCGAACAGCACGGTTCTCGATCGCAGCTTCATTCAGGACCTGCCCCTGAACGGACGCCGCTACACGGACTTTACGCTGCTCACGCCAAACACCAACCCGGACGGCGATACCGGGCTGGTGAGCGTGGCCGGACAACAGGGCGGCGAGGACTCAGGCTACGCCAATGGGAATGGGTCGAATTCCTTCACAGTGGACGGAACGAATGCGACGAGCAACTACTTCGCCGACATTCTCGGCCGCTATCGCATTCCTTATTTGTATGGAGAGAATGCGATTCAGGAGTTTCAGGTTGCCATCAGCCCTTAC
>JBEKZM010000231.1:0-4090 GCA_049509875.1 Verrucomicrobiota bacterium
CTACCCAGTAACAGTTGCCATTCGTCAGGCCAGTAAAGGGGTCAACGAGTCCTGGCCCAAACGAACAGGATTGGTAGAGGTCTGACACCGCCGGGGCCGTGAAGTCATTGGAGGTTGTGTTTTCCACACTGTAGGCTAGGCACTCACCTCCGAAATCCCCAAATGATGAATCTTGCCGGTCGCCAATGTAGGTCGTCAGAACATCTGCATACGTTACCGGCTCAGTGACCACAAGCGTGTTGTTAAATTTGTTCGTGACGGAGAGGTCTGTTGAAATAGAATTGCCTCCAGTGCTGACGCCGAGAATACCCGACTCCAAAAAGGAGCCTTGAGCGTTGTACGAATAACGGACAGGTATCCACGACTGGAGGCTGGCGTTGGTTCTCGCCAGGGTATACCAGCAGGTTGCTTTGGGAAACGACCCGACGGCCGTAACCCAAGGATTACCACCAAGTCCGATTGGTTCAAAGGCCGAAAAAACCGACCACTGGAGATTGCCGAGATTGTCCGGACATTCGTTCGTTATTTGCACCCTTGTGTAATTGGAAATGTTGATATGGGAACCGGCCCGGAGGGCCAAAAAGTTTGTAATATTGCCCAAATAGACGACCATCTCGTTTGCCTCCGCAAAACTTCCGGTCTTCCGAAAACCCGCAACCAGGTCGCCGAGTCCGGTTTTCGTGAAGTAGGTTTGAGCCCCGGCTATTTCGGGGATGGCCGGCAACGCCAGCAGAATCAATTTCAGGCACAGATGATTAATCGATGATTTGGTCATAAATGTTGGCTATGTTATCTAAAAACTAGGCATAAGACAAGCATGGCTGTATTGGCGTGTTGATATGCAAGCCATTGCACTGAACAAAATTTTGCATTTTTTTGCAGCATTTTATGTGTATTAATAAACTTCTTCGAGCTTGGCTCCCGGCCGGCCAATCCGCGCAAGTCCTCGAGAACAAAACGCGCAATGGGGTCGGTCAATTTGCGCCTTTGCTCAGGGCAAAAGGATTGGGATGCAGGCGGCGGCTAATCCGGGCTTGGGTTCCTTTGATTATTTCATCGGCTTTGCTCAATTGCTCCTGAGTCAGCAAGTGCTTGCTCTCAAAGTCGATCATGTATTTCTTGCCGACTCCACCACCCTGAATGGCATTCAACTTGAGCCACACATAGGCGGTTACCAAGTCATTAGTGACCCCCCGGCCATCCAAATATAATAGGCCCAGGTTGCCCTGCGCCTTTACGACTCCATCCTGCGCGGCAATCGAATACCATTTTGCCGCTTCATGAGGGTCTTCGCGCGTGCCCAAACCGCACTCATACATCGCGCCAAGGTTGTTCATGGAAGCGACATAACCCTGTTCGGCGGCTTTGCGCAGCCATTTGAAGGCATTAGCGTAGGCGGCATGGTTGGTGTCGCCCTGGTCGAAATAGTACTGGCCGAGGGCGTTCTGAGCCTGATCCAAGCTTTGATTGGCGGCCTTTTGCCACCATTGCAGCGCTTCTCCCTCATCTTTTATCACCCCCCGGCCGCTGGCATAAAAGCCACCCATGGCAAATTGCCCCAGCGCATTCCCCTGTTCGGCCGCTTGGCGATACCATTTCACCGCTTCTCCAGAATCCTTTTCAACACCCCAGCCCTGGCCATAGAATGAACCGAGCAGAACTTCGGCGTCGGCATAGCCCTGATTGGCTGACAGACGCGCGTAGCGGGCAGCTTGGTCATAGTCCTTTGCAACGCCCCTTCCCCGGGCGTAACGCCGGGCCAGCTCAAACTGGGCCTTGGGATCCCCCTGGTCTGCCGCTGACTGCGCGGCCTGAAAATTAAAGTTGGTGTCTTGCGCCTGAAGCCTCGGCGGAAGGTTACACATTACAAACCCGATCATGGCCACGCGAATGGCCATGGTAAAAGCGGAGCTGACCATGTTTCGTTTTGTCTCCATATAGACCAAATTCCAGATTGATGAACAGAATATCAGCAAGCTCGTGCGCGGCCAAGTTACAAATTGGTAACTAATTTCGGCCGTTGGTCCGGGCGTGGCATTACGGAGATGACGATGCCTGTGGGTTCACCAGCATTTCATACCTGTCGTAGAGCCGGTTTCCCAACATGCCGCGCAACGAGCCGTCGGCAGCCGGTTGGAACTTCTGCCAGCGCGCCAGGTAAGCCGGATCATTCGGATCCTGGTTGGTGCCGCCGATCTGGTCCAAAAAGGTCTGCCGGACATTGGCGATTTCCTGCATTTGCAGGTCGTTCAGACCCAGTGCTGCGAGATCGACCGGCTGAAAAGCCAGTGGGGCTGAGACCGGCTTTTCCTGTTGGGATGGCGGGTTCTGGCGTATGAGCCGCTCAGGCGTCCCCGCGTCGGCGACCACCTGTAGCGGGACGGGCTTCACGCCCAGAAAATCATTAATCTCTGCCATTTCCAGATCGGGAATGTCTTGCAATTGAGCTTTGAACGCCGCTTCGGCATTGACATCGGCGAGTTGGTCCGACCAGGAGGCATTGTGGACCTCCGCCAGTTTTCTTTCCAATGCCTGGACGCGGGCTTGGTAGGCGGCATGAACATCCGCCGTGACGATGGCCCGAACCGTGGCTGCCGGACAGCCTGCGGCCCGCAGGTTCGCTACATAAACACCATAATCCCGGCCGTACAGCTGGCCCCAGCGAAACGGTGCCGAATCCACGCGCGGCGGGATCTGTGCGACCGGGGCCGCGGGAACTCCCGTCGAGGGTGGCGTGGCCGAAGGAACCGGCGAGGTTGAGTCCGAATCAATCTTTTGCCGATCCGCCCAGTAAAAAATCAGGCCACCGAGCAAAACGGCGTTCAACAGCAGAGAGTATTTCAACGGTCTTTTCATTTTGTTCTTGGAAAAGGATCAGACATCCCTGGTTGAAGATCGAAGGCAGTTTGACAGCAAATGACCAGCGCAGACCCTGTCTGCGCTGGTCGCTGTGATAAACTTGATTCAACTCTTCAGGACTGAACCATGAGGCTGATCAAAGTGGAGAGGGGTAGCCCACTTCACCACCGTTGGCCTTATCAGCCAGCATATCAGTATACAAAATACCAGCGCTTTGGACGGTGGCAACACCAGTGCCGAGATTACCTTTGGCCGCGATACCCGCCTTGATGGCGGGAGCGACGGCGGTCGCATGCGCGGAAGCCGAGTGCGCAGCATACAGATGTTCATGACCCCAGAACGTGTAGGTGCCGTTCACAACGGTGGCATCATTTTCAAACACGCCATCCAGCGACAAAAGAACAGCACCACCGGGTTGGGCCGCAGCAGTTGACGTGGCAGCCTGGCCGTTCTTGGCGTGCAACGCGTCACTCATGCCGAGATAACCGAGCGTGATAACCTCCGATTTGGTGGAGTCGCAGGACATACAATAAGAAACAGAGCCGCCGCTGTCGTAGCCATCATTGGCAATGCCAAAAATGTTCGGCGAGGCACCGGGCGTTCCGCTGTCGTCGCCGGCGGCCAAGCTCGCCGCGACCGTCGGAAACATCGTTGCTTGGACGGTTGATAAGTTGTACGTCAAGACCCCGGAACTGGGGTAGGTGGAGTTGAGGGCAGCTTGGCTAACCTCGTTGCCAATGCCAAAATAGAGGTCTTCCAAGCAGTTGACTCTGGTTCCAGAACCAGCATTACGGCCAAACATATAAATGGGAATGGTGGCATCAGCAGCGTTGCCAGTTATGAAATTGGCGTTCACCGTTGAACCCATCGCAACGAGCATTTGGGGAATGGACACGTTGGTTAAGCGGTACCAAGCCGCATCGCCAGCGTCAGTGGAAGTAGCAGAGGCCGTGCTATTTGCACCTTTTTCCCAAGTGAAAGTTACCACGCCCAAAATGCCCTCGTCCGTCAGCGTCGCCGCTGCCGGGGGAGCGTTGATCGAGACGGCTTGGCCGGTATCCGCCAAGGTTAAGTCGGCTGCACCGGTGAATCCGCCGGTGGTTACTCCGGTAGTAGTCGGGAACGTGGTTGAAACGCCAGGGAGCGCGGCGCTGGTAACGTAATAGTTGTTAGGGAGGCCGGGATTGGCCAAGGTGGTTTCGCCCAAGACATTCGCGATGCCGGCCTCAGA
>JBEKZM010000232.1:0-4089 GCA_049509875.1 Verrucomicrobiota bacterium
GTTTGTGGAACTCGTTTCCTTGACGGTGATCTTGTCATCCACGTCCTTGACGCCTTGAACACCCCTGGCAATTTGCTCGGCCTTGGATTTTTGATCGGAGTTGTTCACAAATCCGCTCAACTGGACTGTTCCGCGGAACACGTTCACATTGACGTCGCTGTATTTGTACTCAGGGTTGCCAGCAAGGGCCTCATGAACCCGCACCGTGAGAGATTTGTCGTCGATATATTGTCCGGTGCTTCGGTCATATTGATTTCCCGCGCAGCCAGTGAGCGTGGTTACGGCCCCAGTGGCGAATCCCAGGCCCAAGAGCACGCATAAACCATGTATTTGTTTTTTCATAACCTTTTTCCTTGTTGTTTCCTTGTTGTTCTTTGCTTTCCATTTGACTGGCCATCTCGGCCGGTCATTGGTGTCTCCGCGGAGTTATTAGCCGAAAGCGTGCCACCAGTCCGGTCAGGTTAAATGGTCAGGGGGGAGTGCAATATGCAATTAACATCGGAGCCAGGAGTCGTCACGATCGTGCAAAATCAACGAGGCGGGGTGGGCCCGTCCTTCGTCATTTGGCATAGGTCATTCGTCCTTCTGGTCATCCGCCGGATTTGGCTCCGGTCGCGGCAGGCGGACCACAAAGACGGCGCCAGTTCCGGGTGAGTTGTCACACTCGAGCTCGCCGCCCATGCCCAGCACCAATTTGCGAACGATGCTCAATCCCAGCCCGGTGGAGGGTTCTCCCCCGGTCGGTCTGGCGGACAGCCGTCTGTAGCGACGAAACATGCGCTCCTTATCCTCGGCGCTGAACCCCGGCCCCTCGTCCCGCACCACGCATTCGGCATAGCCAGGCGCCGGGCGAACCGACAAAAAGACCCGCTTTTTCGGCGGCGAAAACTTGACGGCGTTGGACAGCAGGTTGTCGAGCACCTGGCTCAGGGCGGTGCTGTCGGCCACCGCCATCACCGCTTCCGCCGGGGCCTCCAGGTGGATGGTTATCTTCTTCTGCTGCGCCGACTCCTCGTATTGCCGGGCGGTTGCCGCAGCCGCGTCCCCCAGGTTGATGGCCGCGCGGCTGAAGGTGAAGCCATGATCCGCCGCGGCGTTGGCGAGGAATTCCTTTACAAAGGCGAGCGATTGAGCGCTGGTGCGGAAGACATTTTCCGCCAGCAGAAGCACACGCTCGTCCTTGAAGGGGGCGAGCTGCCGGCAGAGCAAACCGGCGCTCACGTTCATGCCACCCAAATAATTCTTCAAATCGTGGGCCAGAATTCCCAGCAGTTCATCCTTGTCCTCAGCCAACTGGCGGAGCCGGTCGCGCGCCAGTTTTAAGACCAGTTGCGTCCGCACCCGCGAGACCAGTTCGGCCTGGTTGAATGGCTTGGTGATGTAATCCACTCCGCCGGACTCGAGCGCGCGGACGATCAAGTCCTTGTCATCCGCCGCCGAAAGAAAGATGACCGGGATGTTCTGCCAGTCAGGATTGGCGTTCAGCCTGGCGCAAACCTCGCAGCCATCCATTCCTGGCATCAGCAAATCCAGCAGGATTAAATCCGGGGGCCGCAGGGCCACGCGTTTCAATGCGGTGGCGCCATCCTCAGCCGGGATGATTTCGTGGCCCAGGTTGCCGAGGACCGCGCCCACGATCTGGAGGTTCGCGGGTTGGTCATCCACCACGAGAATCCGGCCCGGGGTGGCCTCGAATGGGGTCGCGTCGACAGGCGTTGGACGGTCTGGTTTGATCATCAATTAGTTCAAGCTCTGTTCGAGTCGTTCCTCCCGGCACGGGCAAAAAAATTAGCCGTGATTCGCCGGTTCGTCCAGTTGCATTTACGAAATACGATTTATCCACCTTTGCCTGGCTCCCGCCTCCGTAACGCTTCCGCCTTCGCCAAGGCTTCGGCGCGACAAGTCGGCGCTACGAGCGAGTTGGTTGGTGTGCGGAGGTCTCCCTTGTTTTGGCTTGTTTGGGTTCGTTTTTCCTGCCGAGGATCAGCCAAATCGCACGAACCCATTGCATTTAATTGAGATACACGATTTCGCATTTGGGTTCGTTTCGTAATTTTGATGGGGCTGGGTTCATGGTCTTTTTGGTTTTTGGTTTAATCTGGTTTAATTTGCTTAAAGTTTTTTTTTGGGGGGGGTGCGACACAATGAGTGCGGACTTGAAACGCGCGGGCGAGGCCGCCCTCCTCCGCCAAGGCTACGGAGGGCAAGGCCCACCTTGGCCAGGGCTTCCGCCTTGGCCACGCCGCGACAAGACGGCGCGACAGGCCTGCCGGTGCGGCTGACCTCTGGACTGTTTTTGTCCCTCACAACGCCAATTTACCACAAACTTGGGGAAGGTAAAGTCTAAATGTGACACATCTGTATTTTTTATGATAATTTGTAAGACAATGTAATTAAGCATTATATGACGCAGCAATGGCAGAAAATGTAAAAATAAAAGACAGAATAAAAGAGGAATGAGTCTGTGCAAGACAGTGCCGGGGCCGGATTTTTAATGCAAAGGCGCCAAAGAGCAGAGGCGCAACGTCTTGGACGCGAAACGATTGAACCGCGAAACACGCGAAAGGAACCGGGGTGGGACAGCAGGAATATTCATCAACCGCTGTTTTGAACAGAAGCTAACAAAGGGAACAAAGAATTGCTGGTTTCTTCGTTGGCTTGGTTTCCTTCTGCTAAAAGTTTGAGCGCAGATTCTCGCAAATGGACGCGCACTCGATAACGGTGGACAGGTAGAAGGCGGATGACGCACTACGGGGTGGACAACCGATAAAAACGCATCATGTTGGCCGAGATATTAGTATCGGTTAATTGCCACAACCCATCACCACCGGCCAAATTGGTGGTCAGGACGCTCCAGACAATCGGTGCCGCCAAGTTCGTCGTGAACCAGATGCGATTAGTTCCATTGGGCGCATCCGCCAAACTGAGGGTCACGCCATCATTTCCATTACGAGTGATCCCGTAGATGTTTGGCATGACGGCCACCGTCAGATTTGCAACACTACTCGTCGCACTTCCAAATATGTTGGTCACTACCGCCAGATAGAAACCCGTTTCGTTCGTAGTAGCATTGGCGAAAAGCAGCGTGGCATTTGTGGCACCAGCCACGGGAATATTTGTGTTGAAATACCATTGATATGCGAGCGGCGACTGACCGCTGGCCGTCAAATTAAAGGCTGCCATATTGCCATTGATGACAGTTTGGCTGACAGGTTCGCCCGTGATCACCGGCGAATTGAAAGTCAAATACCCCAGGTTTAACACGATGCTACCCATAGCGTCGCCGTATCCATCGACCGCGATCTGATAGGCGGTGCCAGCAATAGCATTGAAGTCCACAAGGCTCGTGAGCAATCCACCGTAATCATCGTCACTTGCAATCCAGGTCAGGTTTGAAACCACAGTACCGGTGTAAACGGCAAGAACAGTGTCAAACGAACTGCCGAATGTGTCGATTGTCACCGAACCGTTAACGGGTGCCGTCCACGTCCACCAGACGGACGCACCACCAGGGAGGCCGTCGTGATTTGGTTCGCCCGGCTCTTTAGTGGCGAGAATATTAGACCCCAAAACCGTGTTGGTCATACCTGAAATTGAGATTCGGTTTGCAAACATGTCATTGGGGGGGGCGACAATAATGCTTAAAACAGCATTAGAACTTGTTGCCATGCCCTGAGCGTTGCTGACCACAACGCGATAATCACCTGCGTTATTTGTTTGAACGTTTGCCAATGCCAGTGTCCCATTTGTTGCCCCGGGTAAATTGGCATCATTAAATTGCCACTGGTAACTCAATGCAGGGATGCCAAGTACAATCGCGCTCAAATTCACATTCGCGCCTTTATAGGCGCTCTGACTGGCTGGCTGCGTCACGATGGTTAGTGAATTATTGCCAACGAGGGCCAGAGCATGATAACCACCAGCGGCAATTGACACCACGTTGTTCAAGCCGGTTGGCACAGCACCCTGTCCATAGCTGTTGTCGCCCCAAACCACCACCGTTCCGTTGTTCTCCAATGCCATCGAATAATAGTAACCGGCCGCAATGGCCACGACGTTGGTCAAGCCAGTTGGTATCGTCGTCTGGCC
>JBEKZM010000233.1:0-4699 GCA_049509875.1 Verrucomicrobiota bacterium
ATAAGGAGGCTACCACGGTGGCCGTCCCCACGGGGGGGTTGCCCTATAGTGACTGGTTTTGGCTGGCGTACCACGCCTCGCGAGACAAGAACACCGGCACGGTTCCGTGATCCAATCCCATTTCGAAATGAAAATCGTTCTCCGTCCATTTTCCATTGCCGCTGTCGCCATAGTCGCCTTGTTGTCTTCTGGCGGTGCGGGGTGCCAGAAGCAGGTGTCTGCACCCCAACATCCTGCAACGGTGCAAGACGGCGTAGCCCAATTGAAAGCGGCATTGGCTACTGCCAGCCCGGTCATTCAGAGCAACCTCACCCACGGCGTGGGCTACAACATCCGGTATGGCGATTACTCCAGCGCCTTGCTCGCCTTGCAGCAGATCGGCGGCGATCCAAGCCTCAACGACCAGCAAAAGAAGGCTGTCAATGATTTAAGCGACCTTGTGAAACAGGCTCAAAACGCCGGCAGTCCTGCCCACTAACAGCAGGACCCTTCGACGGCGACATTTCTTTTTGACGGAAAGAGGCAAGCCCGCTGGCGGATGTTTCTCCAGGTACCAACGGAATCGCATCATGCCCCCAGTCTGATTCATGACCGGCAACCCGCATGAGTGTTCCCGATGTGAAATTATCGCTGGCCCTGATCGCCCGGAATGAATCGCGCTGTCTGGCGCGCTGTCTGGACAGCATTCGCGGCGTGGTCGATGAAATGGTCATCGCCGACACGGGTTCAACCGATGACACCGTGGCCATCGCCGAAAAAGCCGGTGCGAAAGTGGTCCGCTTCAACTGGATCAACGACTTTGCCGCCGCCCGCAATTTTGCCCTGGGCCAGGCGAGCGGCGACTGGATTCTGGTTCTGGACGCGGACGAACACGCCAGCGAAGCCCTGGGAAAGGAAATCAGAAGCTTTATCGGCGGGCCGCCGCGAATCGGCCGGCTGAAGATTGTCAGCGATTTCCGCCACCACGGCCAGACGCTGCGCTCCAGCACCCACGTGGCGCGGCTATTTCCGCGCGGCGCCCGATTCGAAGGGCGCATCCACGAACAGATTGCCTCGCCGCTGCCGCGCGTGAATTTGCGGGGGGAACTCTGGCACGATGGCTATCTGGAGACGGGAAAAACGGACCGCAACATCAGCCTGTTGCAGGCGGAACTGGCGCGCGAGCCCCGCAGCGCCTATCTCCAGTTTCAGCTGGCGCTGGAATATACTTCGTTGGGCCGCACGGTGGACGCCTTTGCCTGTCTGGAGAAGGCGCGGGCCTTCATGCAGCCGGCCGATCCGTTTGCGCCCAATGTCGTCGTGGATTTTCTCTATGCGGCGATGGAATTGAAGCAGTTCGCGGCCGGCCTGGAAGCCATCCGGGCGGAGGAGAGCCGGCTGGCGGATTTTCCGGACTTTCACCATGTTTGCGGCCTGTTTTATATGCGCTATGTGGCCAGCGACCCGGCCCAACATCTGGCCGATATTCCAAAAATCGAACAGAGCTTTCGGCGCAGTCTCGCGCTGGGCGAGACCGACAAATACAAGAGCGTTCAGGGCACCGGCAGCTTTCTGGCCGGCTATAATCTGGGGGTCTTTTATCATGCGATGGGCGATGATGCACACGCCCGGCCGTACCTGGAATCCGCCGGGAAACAAGGCTACGCGCCGGCGGCCGCGCTGCTCAAGAGTCTAACTTCGTAACCCGTCCTGGACTGCGGTGGCAAGCGAAGCGCGACACCGCTTTAGCGCGGGCTACGGTCAAAATCAATTCGAGGCTGCACCGTGCGGACGAAAGCGCCGTCGCCGCTGCGCTCTGCCGGCGCAGTCCAAGACGCTGATGGATTTGCCCAGCGCATCGTTGTTTCGCGGAGTGTCGTGGACTGCGGTGGCAAGCGAAGCGCGACACCGCTTTAGTACGGGCTACGGTCCACATCAATTCGAGGCCGCACCGTGCGGACGAAAGCGCCGTCGCCGCTGCGCTCTGCCGGCGCAGTCCAAGACGCCGATGGATTTGCCCAGCGCAGCGTTGTTTCGCGGAGTGTCGTGGACTGCGGTGGCAAGCGAAGCGCGACACCGCTTTAGCGCGGGCTACGGTCCACATCAATTCGAGGCCGCACCGTGCGGACGAAAGCGCCGTCGCCGCTGCGCTCTGCCGGCGCAGTCCAAGACGCTGATGGATTTGCCCAGCGCATCGTTGTTTCGCGGAGCGTTTTGGACTGCGGTGGCAAGCGAAGCGCGACACCGCTCTCGTGCGGGCCACGGTCCACATCAATTCGAGGCCGCACCGCGCGGACGAAAGCGCCGTCGCCGCTGCGCTGCCGGCGCAGTCCAAGACGCCGACGGGATTGCCAGCCCCGAGAGATTCCCGCGCTCAGCATTCCGCATTCCGAAATCCGAAATCCGCATTCCGAACTATGCCCCGACCGGGGCATCCGTCTCCGAGAGCGCATTTTGCAGCATCTGTGCCGCGGTGGGCAGCACGAGCGCCAGCGGTTCCAGCTGGCCGTTGATCTTTTCGATCAGCACCTTGGCGCGGGCGGCGATCAGTTTTTGATACCATTGCACAAACGCGACGCTGGTGGCTTGTTCGTCCCGGCCATCGTTCGGGGCATGCGTGCACCGGCCGGCCGCCGTTTCACACAGAATCAGCGCGGCCAGCGTGAGCGGCCCGTGTTCGCTGGTCCAGAGCTTTTCCCACAGTGACGCCGCCGCTTCTGCCTGGTTGCCCAACATCAGGGCCTCGGCTCTTTGGGCGGCCATGAGCGGATTCTCCGGCAGCGCCTTGAAAGCCTCGGTGCTCCAGTCGAGCGCAAACTCCAGGAATTCCGGACGGCTCAGCGCAATTTCTCCGCCGAGCTGCCAGGCGCCGGCGTTTCGTGAATTGGCCGCGACGACGGCATGCAACTGCTGCAGCGCCTCGACCGCGCGGTTTTGGCCGTGGAGGAACTTCGCGTAATCCAGTCTGGCCGGCTCACAGGTACCGCCGGCCGTCAGCGCCGCCGCAAACGCCTGGTCGGCCGCCGGCAGGTCGCCGAGCCGGGCCAGACAGAGGGCCAGGCAGTGCTGCGGCGCCGCGGTATTTATATCCGTGTTGATGGGCGTCAGGCAGCGCTCGTTGCGTTTGGCCAGGCACTGGCGCATCTGATCCGCAGCCTCGCTGAACTGCTTCAATTCAAAATGCGCCAGGCCCAAGGCAAGATGCAGCGACGCCGTCAGTCCGCAGTGTCGCGCCAGCATTGAATTCAACACCTGCACGACTTCCTCGTGGGCGCGGATCTTGTAGAGCTGGCTGGTAAATTGGGTCAGCAGGACCTCGCGCAGTTCCGGCACCAGTTCCTCCGGCCGTTGAGCGGACATCATCTGGAAGGCCGCGCGATATTTCTCGATGCCGGCCGTGAGTTCATCGGAGCGGACCAGCTCCATGCCGAGATTCATGACCAGATTCACGTCGGCCGGATCCTCCTCCACGGCCGCGCGCAACAGTTTCAAGTTGCGTTCAACCTTGTTCCGGTCGCGCACCATTTCCTTCGTATAGCCGTGGTGCAGGATTTCGGCTGTGCCCAAGGCGGTTTTTAAGCCCCACTTTTTGGCGGGAACCAGCAGGCTGGGAAAAACCTGCTCGTGGATGCGGCCGCGGTAGAAAATTTCCGGGGCGTTGCGGAACAGGCGCGGAATAAAGCTGCGCCCCTCGTTTTCCTGGCCGGCGTTAACCAGGGGCAGGCGGAAGGCGATGGTCGTGGCGCTTTTCATGTCTGCGACCAGCTTCGGGTGCTGTGCGGCCGGCAATTCCTCGTCCGCGTCGAGCATCAATATCCAATCGCCGGTTGCGTGCTCCAGCGCGGCGTTGCGGGCGGCGGCAAAATCGTCGCACCAGGCAAAGGAATAAATCTCGGCCCCGAATTCGCGGGCGATTTCCACCGTGCGATCGGTGGAACCGGTATCCACCACGATAAGTTGCGTGGCGAATCCGCGGATCGATTTGAGGCACTGCGCGAGGAAGCGCTGCTCGTTTTTGACGATCATACAGACGGACAAACGGGGCGAGGATGGAGAGTGGAAGATGGAGGATGGCTGGAGCCAATCATGTTTGGACAGGAATTGTCTCACCGGCTTCCAGCCGGGTGCGAAGTCGCGGGCGCGCTGGGCACAGAGTTTTGCAGATTTGCCGTCGCCGGCCGCCAGGGCAATGTCGGCGAGCAGCAGAAGCCCTTCGGGATGGAATGGCCGTTTCGTGATGGCCGTGGCCGTTTCCGCCCAGGCTCCCGCGTAATCCTTTTGTCCGAACAGCGCACGAGCCTCGTCGAGCCGGCCAAAGCTTGCAACCGACGGCAGCATGACTTGTTTTGGCGCGGGAATAGTGGAAGTCTCGGACCAGCAACGGCCGTCCGCAGACGTATGGGTTTGGGCGAGCGACGGCAGCGCAACCTGCAGCGCGACGCCCGGCGGCAGGGCGGTTGGAAAATGATAGCCGTGCTCGGGCGAGGCGTCGCCGGGCAGATTCCATTTGGCGCGGAACAAGTCCCAGTTGCGCAGCATGACCTGGCCGTAATTGATTTTCGCGCCTTTGAAGGTTTGGCTGCCGACGTGATGCACAAAGGAGTCTCTGGTAATCGCAGCGCCAAAACCGGCAAGCCGGACCCGAATGCAGAAATCATCGTCTTCGAAATTTCATCTGCAGTTGTGTTGATCAAAGGAGTGTATTGCATTCTTGATTGAT
>JBEKZM010000234.1:0-4030 GCA_049509875.1 Verrucomicrobiota bacterium
CATCTCGCCGTGGTCGGCTTCCTCCACGTCATGCAGCGCGAGTTTTTCCATCCACTTAACTTCGTTCTTCGGAAAACGGCCAATGGCGGTGAAGGTGGCCTCAGTGACATGCGGCCCGTAGGAAAAAGCCTCCAGCAACACATGCTTGACGATCAGGGTGACGTAGCGCGGGTCGGCCTCGGCGGCAAACACAGCACGATAGGGTTCGCTGGCTTCCACGGCGGAGAGCAAGGCAAGAACCCGCCGGTCAAGATGGTTGCCAAATTCTTTCGAGGTGTTTACGTAAAAGTTAGGTTTAGTATCGGTCATCATATGTTCTTCCACACGATACTGGCGGCGGGTTCGTCAAACCTTACGCACTCCCGAAAACACGCGGCAGATCGAACTGAGGGAGACCTGTGAAGGGAAACGAGTGGAGAGAGACAAAGGAGCTGGCCGGGCCGGCCGATTGTTGGGCGAGCTCATTTCCAGGTGAGCGATAGCCGGCAGCCGGTTGGGGCGGAAGCCTGACGTCAAATCCTTGCTGGATTTAGATAGACTAAAATCTGTCGTCCGGCATAAATCAGGTCACCATCCCGCAGCGTGGTTCGGCGAATGCGATTTTCGCTGGAGTTAACAGTGGTGCCGTTCCGCGAATTCAAATCTTCCAGCGCGCAGGCCGTCCCGTCGTGGCAAATCCTAAAATGACGCCGGCTAAGCAAATCATCCTCCGCAAAAGTCAAGCCCTCGCCCGGCCGCCGGCCAACCACCAATTCGGAAGCAATGTCAGTGTGCCGAACGCACCCCGCGGCGTCGCGCCAGGCTAGGACAGGGCCACCCGGGAGTCCGCCCAGGCCCGCCATAAATTCGGCGGCGTAATGCAATCTCCTGGCCAACTCGTCTCCCGCAGGTACCGAACCCGACACCGTTTGACAAATCTCTCTTAACTCTGAGGGCGTAATGACCTCTGGCGGCGGCGTGTCTCTCATAAGCAATTGGCCGGTTGTGCGGCTCGAAGCTGCTCCCACGCCGATCGGATGGAGCGGGCCTCGACCCGAAAAATCTCCTCGCATCGATGCTTCACCGCGTAAATGGCGTTAGGCTTTTTACCATAGGTGACGGCCAGATCCTCGACGGTGGCCCGCTCTTCCAGCAAAGCGACATAAATCTTGAAGTTTTCGGGCGAAACGCGAGCCTGCACCCTTCGCAGGGCGGCGGCGAGTAACGCCTGCTGCCATTGATCCTCTTCCTTTTGTCCAAAATCACACGGCGGCTGCGAAGGTTCCGGCAGCGATTGCGGCAATTCCTCGGGATCGCGTCCGCTGCTGCATGGCAGCACCTCCTCTTTGTGGTCCTTGCGGCGGACGGAACGCACACGGTTGCGAATGATTCCCCACAGCCACGATTGAAACGTTCCGGCTTGGGGGTCATAACCCGCCTGCCCTTGCTGGCAGCGGATGAGGGTCATCATGACCTCCTGAAGCACATCCTGGGCGGAGTGATCGTTCAGCCCGCCTTGGCGGGCGTAAGCCACGATGGCGTTGGCAAAGTGATCATAGAGTTGGCGCCAGGATTGGTTCCAACTAGTCGTGGCCCCCGGTTGGTAGGGCACCGGTTCGCCGATGGTTTGCTTTGATAAGGCTTCGGTCATGGTTATTCGGCGCCGTTTGGCCGCCAATCGGCCCGATAGGACGGCACGCTCATTTTAAAATCGCTTTATTCTCGGCACTCCCCATTTATTACATTGCACAAAACCATTCTGACGGCAATTTGTCAAAGTGTTCTGGCAAGGTCTCTTTCAGGTGCATTTCCGGCCATGCCCGCGCCACGGTCCCGCAGCGCCACGCCCGGACCTCCCCGCCGAGCGAACCCAATCAGATGATCCCCCCACCTCCGCGCTGCTTGCGCTTGCCTTGGCCGGGATGCGCCTCGCATTGATCTGGCCACCGGAGGGACGAATCTTACGCGAACCCGGGCCTTGCGGCCGCCGCGCTTCGGCGATGATTTGCCAGCCCGGGGCATACCGTTCGGATCTTCCCCTTGGGAAATGACAGAACGTGGGCTAAGTTTACCAGACAAATTGCCTATTACAGGCCCTCTTCGAACAGCCGCGTGGAGTCGTTTAAGTTTTCGCTGGAATTCTTTGCCTGTCAAAGGGTTGGACGAGCCGCCTCAAACTCTGTCCTATTGGGGCAATGTGACAGGCTATCGCGCCGAGACGAGGTAGTTGAGGCTGCCTCCACTGGCGTGAAAATGGCCATCCGCGATGGCTTGCTGCTCGCGGTGGTATTTCTCGACCGCGTCGGCAAAGGCACTCTCAGAAGAAGATGCGTCGCCGCCTCCGCACAAGAACAGCTGGCGGAGGTCTTCGCGGTTCCATGGGCCGATCGACGAATTATTCCATTGGCGTTCCTGTTCGACGAGCACTTTTTGAGCGGGTCCAGCGTAAGGGGGAAAGAGCGGCGCTGGCCGGTCGTTCTGGTGAACGGTGATATCGTGCAGCCCGAGGCCGGCAAAATACCCGGGCAGCAAGTCGCTAATACTATGGTTACCCCGGCCCGCGGCCGCTCGGCCGCGATGTTGCCGCAGCGAAAATTCAAAACGGCGCACCAGGCATTCCACCGTCTCATTCTCGGTCAGCGATGTGAATCCGAGATAATTCCAGAGATTATTCGGTTCGACGCACACGACCAATCCCCCCGGGCGCAGGATGCGGAGCATTTCGTGCAACGCGTCCAAAGGTTGCGCGAGGTCCATGAGCTCGGTCTGGCACCTGAACACGTCAAAGCTTGCATCGTCGAGGGGCAGTTTGTCGGCCTCGCCTTGGCGATATGAAGCCAATTCAGGGGGAAACTAGGGGAAAGCCCACTGAAATCTGTCCGGCGCTTCAGCGACCCAGCGGGCTTCGCGATCAATGCCAACGAGCCGGGCGGGCGGGCGCAGGCACCTGTAAAACAAAAGTGACCAGTGGCCGAGGCCGCAGCCGAAGTCGGCGAGCGAACCTGCATCCCTCAACT
Organism: Verrucomicrobiota bacterium; assembly: GCA_049509875.1. Classification (GTDB taxonomy): domain Bacteria; phylum Verrucomicrobiota; class Verrucomicrobiia; order Limisphaerales; family UBA11358; genus UBA11358. The sequence continues at coordinate 2,997 of JBEKZM010000234.1, forward strand.
GCCAGCGTGCGGCCATGAGGTCGAGGAAGTCGCGGTTCCACCAGAAATCGCGTTGCCCGCCAAGCAATTCAGCGGAATGAGCCTGATTGGGCGTGGAATGGGCAACGGCTAACCGCCGTTAAATGTATAACAGGCCACCCTTGGTGCGAGTCGCATCAAACCCTACTGACGGCATTCGAATAAGTTTTGGTCGCAATCATCTGGCGTCGCGGAACCGAGATCCGCAGCGCACGGCACCGTCTTCCACACGTCCAGCAAAGACGTTAGATGATGATTAAACGCAACCGCGAGGCGTGAACTATCTCCCGGCAGCACTTTGCTCCAGGGTGGTGCCATCCCAAGAGAGCGTCGCCTCAACCATTTTATCATTATAGCTGGCGGGCCAAAGCAGGGCATCTACCCTGCTGGCAGTTTCGGCTTCTGCCTTTGGAATCGGTGAGCCGAAGATGCGATAGGCGTACTCATTCGTCTTTGATGGGTGGGGAGTAAATTGCAGGGTTATCGTCTGCGCGCTCGCATCCGCAGCGTCATTGGTGGAATCAATAATCCCCGTGGTTGTATTGGTTAGACAAGCGCAGACGTCGGTTCGCCAATCGGGAGTATTGGCCGTCAAAATCACCCACTCACTGCGGTTGGTAACCATAATTGAAAAATTATTTGTGTATTTCCACTTGATTATAGTGTTGCTGTAGATTGGCTCGTCTCTAAAAGCGCCGACGTTATCCTGATCCACCATGGTCCATTTTGCGTGCCACTTAGAATTCGCTCCGTCAGCGTCGTAGCCCGAATCGAGCGTAATGGTGTTGGTCAATGCAACTCTTGGAGGTTGCGATTGCGTTTTCGTGCAACCACCGGCCAAGACGAGCAATGCCGCCAAAGCCCAAGATTGTAGTATTGCGTTTTTCATGCCTCGCATTGTTTCACCCCTTCCCAATCGCACGAGCATTATTGAAGCGGCAGGCAAATGTCAAGCTATCTTTCATAAATGCGGATCGGTCCAGCCACGAACGGGCATTCATTATCGTTCAATGCGA
>JBEKZM010000235.1:0-4013 GCA_049509875.1 Verrucomicrobiota bacterium
GTTCTTGTCGCAGCCCCCGATGGCCACGAATCCATCCATGCCCGCGCAGCCCACCACGGTTTCAATGGAGTCGGCGATGACTTCGCGCGAGACGAGCGAATACTTCATCGCTTCGCTGCCCATGGAGATGCCATCGGAAACAGTGATGGTGTTGAAGATAATCGCCTTGCCGCCGCCCTCGTTGGCGCCTTTTTCGGCTTCGCGCGCCAGCTTGTCGATGTGCATGTTGCACGGGGTGACATCGCTCCAGGTGGAGGCGACGCCAATCAGCGGCTTTTGGAAGTCTTCGGCTTTGAAGCCGATGGGGTAAAGCATGGCGCGGGCGGCGGCGCGTTCGTCACCGTCAAAAATGATGCTGGAAAATGGGCGGGTGTTGATTGGAGACGGATTCTTTTTCATCCCCGAAATAATTGCAAAAAAAACCGGGTGCGGCAAGCCGGCACACATTTGCGATTCACGATTTGCGATTAAACGCGCTGCCCGCGCTTGGAATCGGCGTCCCGGCAGTTTAAACTGGAATCATGCAGGACATCAAATCCCTGACCCGTGAGGAACTGGAAACGCAGTTTGCCGCCTGGAATCAGCCGGCGTATCGCGTCGGACAGTTGCTTGACTGGCTATTCGCCCGACGGGCGACGGAATGGGACGCCATGTCGAATCTCCCCAAGGCGCTGCGGGAACAGTTGCGGGGGCGGTTCACTTTGCAAGCCCTGGAACTCGTACGCAAGCAGGGGGCAGAGGACGCTACGCGGAAGTTTCTCTGGAAACTTGCCGACGGTGCCTTCATCGAAAGCGTGTTGATTCCGGCCAATCCTGCCCTTTATGGCGAAGCCAGCGACCGCCATACTCTTTGCATATCCACGCAGGTTGGTTGTGCCTACGGCTGCCGCTTTTGCGCCAGCGGTCTGGAAGGCTGGAAGCGCAACCTGGGCGTGCATGAGATTGTGGAGCAAATTCTTGCCATCGAGCGAATGGCGGCGGCGGTCAAGGATACGGACGAGGCGACAGTAAAGGAGAGCGTGGCGCCCGTCGCCCGTGGCCCGTGGCGCGCCGTCGATAACGTGGTGGTCATGGGCATGGGCGAACCGCTGGCCAATTACGAGAATCTGCTGAAGGCGCTCAAGATTTTGAACGCGCCGTGGGGTGGGGGAATCGGCGCCCGCAAGATCACCATTTCCACGAGCGGCCTGGCCCCGCAGATCCGCCAACTCGCCGCCGAGCCCATGCAATTTTGCTTGGCCCTGTCATTGCACGGCGCAACCGATGCGGTGCGTGATCGGATCATGCCCGTGAACAAAAAGTATCCGCTCGCCGAACTGACGGCGGCTTGCGAGTACTACCAGCAGCTCAAGGGCCGGATGATCACCCTGGAATACATCCTCATCGACGGCGTGAATGACTCACTGGAGCAGATTCGTCCGCTCGCCGCGCTGGCCAGAAGGTTGTTTGCCAAGGTAAACCTGATTCCTTACAACCACGTGGAGGGGCTGCCGTGGGAACGGCCCGGTGAGGAAGCCTGCGAGGTATTTCTGGCTGCCCTCGAAAAACAGAAGGTCACGGCCACGCTACGCCGGGAAAAGGGGCACGACATTGATGCCGCCTGCGGGCAGTTGCGATTGAAAACCGAGCGCGAATTGCAAAATTCGGCGTCGTCGGGCCGGTGAGATAAAGGACTCTATTTTGTCCCGCTGGTATTGTCATCGGCGCCGGGCCGACGCTGGTAAATCGTGATGGATTCGCCCCCAAACGCGGGGGCGTTCGTCGTGGCCACGCCCCAGGACGTCGCCAATACTCCGCTGGATAAAAAGCCGACGGTTCCCACCTTGTCATAGGATTTAGCGGCATAGCCGTCAAACCAATCGGCCAGATAACGGTTGGAGCCCGGCTGCCGCAGCCATGACAAAGCGTACGGCACCTGAACCAGGTACTCCGGTCGCACGGATTCGATTTCCCGGGCCATCTCTTGTTGCATGACGAGCGCGTAAGGCTGCGCCTCCATCAGGGGATACGTGTAAATGTAGCCGGTGGCCGAATGGCGCCGGGCGTAGAAGTAAATTTCCGGCTCCGAGCCAATGACCGCCACGCGCGCAGCGGGAGCGGAATGCTCCTCGATCAAGCGGGCGGCCGCGACGGCCTCGGCAAACGGATTCTCCCGATAGAGTTGCCGGCCAACCTTGTCCACCGGCCACTGAAAGAACAGCGGCGCATTGTAAAATATCATCCAGCTCAAAATCAGTCCGAAGGCGATCACCGGCAGACTTTTAAACACATCGGGCAGAATTTTTGCCGGCATGAGCCCGCGCCAGGCCTCCACGGCCAACCCCAGCAGTAGGGCAAATGCAGGCAGCAGCAGAATGAAGTAATGCCCGCGGAAATAAAGCCCGGCAGCCGTGCCCAGAGAGGAAAACAGCCAGAACACCGCCGCGAAGAGCATCGCCGGCCGCAATTGTTTTGCGCGCCATCCCGCCACGAGACCCGTCAAGGCCAGGATCCAGAAGCCGATGGAGAGATCCCGGTTATCCTTGAGCTGCGCCAGCAGGTGCTCCTGAAGGCCCTGGCGAAACGTCAGCGAACCTTCGTAGAGCCGGGCGTAGCTGACGGTCCAGAACCAAAAACGACCGAACACGCCGGCTGCGCCCAGGACGATGCAAGTCAGAATCACGGGCAAGGCCAGACCGGCGGCGAAGGCGAGCATGGTCCGGGCGAATGACGCGGTGAACCATGCGCGATTTTGCCACGCCCGCCAGGCCAGATACACCGCTCCGAACAGCCCGAAACACAGCCCCGGTTGCTTCATGAGCAGGGCCAGGCCAAAGAGCAATCCGCTCACAAACAGTATTCCGCGGTGTTTTTGCCGGTCTGCCTTAAGCAGCAGCCACGTCGCCGGCACGGCAAATAGCACGACGAAATGCGTCGCGTGCGCCGCCAGGCCCGCAACGGCCGGGCTGATGGACATGACCCCGTAGCTGGCTGCCGCCGCCGTTCCGCCCAAATTTCCCGCGAGTCGCCGCCCCAACAAGAACACGAAAACGATCGTCAGGCTGGCCGCCACCAGCAAGGTCAGATGCACTCCCGCCGTCGTTTCGCCAAACGCAGCCATGCCCAGCATGTAGAGAAAACCCGTCCCCGGCAGTTTCATGGTATAGACCAGGGCGTACGGGGGAATGCCTTGCCGCATCAACTGCCCAAGATAGGCGTATTCGCCTTCGTCACGTTCCAGCGGCACATTCAGGAGCCGCAGGCGGATGCCGCTGGTGAGCAAAAGAACCAAGGCCACCGTCAACCAGGGCCAAAGCCGGGCCCAAAAACCCTGTGAAGAGCCAGGCGGCGGCGCGGGTTGTTCCATTTGTCCGGCAAATTACGTTTCCCGGGCAGATGACAAAAGCTTTTTTGCCGGTCATTGGCGTTTTCCATTTTGAATAATCCCCCCGATGTATTATGGTTGCCCCGATTCCCATGCGGGAACGGCTCGTGACGCGCACCGGCCTCGGGGCCCGGGGTGCGATTGACATTACCGGAGACAAATCGCCATGAAAATCAAACGTCGTGAATTCATAAAGAAATCCGCTATCGGTGCGGGCGGTGTTCTGCTCGGCGCCGGCCTGGCCGCCGCGGACAAAATGGACCTCAAATATCACGACCCCTATGCGCCGGTGCAACTCGGCCAGACCGGTTTGAAATTTACCCGCGTCTGCATGGGGACCGGCACGCATGGCGGGGGCCGGAATTCCAACCAGACCCGCAAGGGCCGGGACAACCTTCAGAAACTGATCCGCGACGCCTACGATCGCGGCATCCGCACCTATGACTTGGCGGATCTTTATGGTTCGCACTCGTATGTACCGCCGGCCCTCACAGGGCTGCCGCGCGATAGCTATTCACTGATTACCAAAATCTGGTGGGCGGATGGCGGCATTCCCGAAGCGGACCGGCCGGATGCCGACGTGGTGGTCGATCGGTTCCTGAGGGAATTGAAGACGGATCATGTCGATCTGCTGCTGCTGCATTGCGTC
>JBEKZM010000236.1:0-3909 GCA_049509875.1 Verrucomicrobiota bacterium
CATCAAAAGGGTATCATTCATCGCGATATCAAACCGTCCAACATCTTGGTGACGTTGCGCGATGGCGTTCCAGTCCCCAAAGTGATTGATTTTGGCATTGCCAAGGCCACCACCGATCAGCGGTTGACCGACAAGACGCTCTTCACCGCGTTTGAACAGTTTATCGGCACGCCGACCTACATGAGTCCGGAACAGGCGGAAATGAGCGAGTTGGGCGTCGACACACGTAGCGACATTTATTCGTTGGGCGTCCTGCTTTATGAATTGCTCACCGGCCAAACCCCGTTCGACTCGGATCTGTTGGTCCGGGCGGGGCTGGACGAAACCCGCCGCATTATCCGCGAGCAGGAACCGGTGCGTCCTTCGACCCGGTTGAGCAAGCTGATGGCGGGCGAACGGACCACCACCGCCCAACGCCGCCAGACCGAGCCGGCCAAACTCAGCGGCTTGATTCGGGGTGACTTGGACTGGATCGTGATGAAGTGTTTGGAGAAAGATCGTGCCCGCCGCTACGAGACGGCCAATGGCTTGGGAATGGACATCCAGCGCCATTTGAACAACGAACCAGTCGTCGCCTGTCCGCCCAGCCTCGGTTACATCCTAAAAAAGGCGATACGGCGGCACAAACTGGCCTTTGGTGCTTTGAGTGGGGTGGCGGCATCGTTGATTGTCGGTTTGGGTCTCTCGACCTGGCTCTACCTTCAAGAGAGAAATCAAGAAAGGGTGGCCCGCCAAAATGCCTATGTCTCAGACCTAATTGCCGCGTCGCACGCTTTGGAAGAGAGGAATTTCGGCTCTGCTCGCAAGCTCTTGAGTAACCAACGGCCCCGGGCTGGAGAAGATGATTTGCGTGCTTTCGAGTGGCGTTACTTGTCAGGGCAGAGCCAGGGCGGGCAGTTCAAGACCCTTCTCGGCCACTCCGATTTCGTGGAGTGTGTCGCCTATTCTCCGGACGGTTCCACTCTGGCCTCCGGTGGCTACGATCACACCATTAAGCTTTGGAATCCAATTACGGGCGAACTAATGGCCACGTTCGAGGGCCACATAGGTGAGATTATCTCCCTAGCTTTTTCAAGAGACGGAAAGTTTCTTGCCGGTGGTGGGAAAGACGGCTTGGTTCGACTTTGGAATGCGCAGACGCGGAAGGTCACTTTGACCATAACGAACTCTCTGCCCCGGGTGGCGTTTTCTGATAGAGTGCTTGCGGTGGCAACCGACGGCGATGATTGGGGACATGACGGAGGCACGGTTGAGTTGTGGGACTACCTTGCGGGCCGCCGCTTGAAGAGTTTGCCTGAGTCGGGGAACCGGGTCGCCTTTGCTCCGGATGGCAAGCATCTGGCCACGGCGAACTGGAATTCGCGGGTCAGACTATGGAACGTCGACACGGGGACACAACTGCGTTCCGCTTCATCCGATCTTGTTCGGTCCATGGCTTTTTCTCCCGATGGCCGGATGTTGACTTGGACCTCTAAAAACCATGTTTGGCTTTGGGAGTTCTCACAGAGCGAGCCAATGATATTGGCTGAAAGCAAGCCGGGCGACGTCGACGCTGTTGCCTTTCGTCCTGACGGAACGACCATTGCGAGCGCGAACCAAGACCACAGCATCACATTGTTGAGCATTACCCATGGCATAGACCCCGTGAAACTGTGGGGTCATGGTGGGGAGGTGCGAGCGGTCGCGTTTTCACCGCGTAGCAACGCGCTGGCCAGCGGCGGTCGGGACAACGCCGTCATGGTTTGGCACCCGGAAACGCGAGCGCTAGACTCCGAGATTACCAATGTTTTGACAGTTAGTCGCGGGATCGGGAACCCGGTTTTTTCTCACGACGGAAAAACACTGGCCTCCGCATTACTTAACGGCGGCATTCTACTATCGGAAGTGGCCACGGGCCGGAGTGGAATGCACTTGGATACCTTCGACGTGCCAGTGGCATTCACCGCCGATGGCCGATGTTTGTTGACACAGGATCGCAACCTACGCAATACATTACGGTCGTGGGATCTCGGCACGCGTGTCCCGACTGGTTCCACGCGCTATAGTGGTGATGCGTGGAGCAATTATTGCGACTCCTTTTCAGACGAAATGAAATGGGTTGCTGTGCACCAACGAAAAGGTCAAGTCGTCGTGGCTAGCACTCTGACCGGCGAGCTTTTGTTTACGTTTCAATTGCCGTCCGTTCCATGGGCGATTGCGTTCTCTCCAGATGGGAAGCTCGGCACCGCGGGTTATGACGGTTCGGCGGAGGTTTGGGACTCCGCCACTCAGCGATTGGTGTTTGCTGTTGACCGCTTCAAAGACACTGTTCAAGGCCTCGCTTTTTCGCCCGATGGCAGGCTTTTTGCCGCAGGTAGTTGGGACACCACCATCAAGGTCATTGACCTCCGCGCGAAAAAGCAACTAGCTTTCCTGATCGGGCACAAAGCTGGTGTACTTGCCCTTGCCTTTAGCAGTGACGGAAGAACGTTGGCCAGCGGTGGAGATGACGAATCGGTGAGGTTGTGGAATATCGCGACCGGCAACGAGGTGTTGAAATACGAATTGGCGTCCCCAGTCAAATTTCTTGGATTCTCGCCGGACGGCCGGACCCTCGCAGCCGGCACGGCAGACCGGAAGGTTTATTTGTGGCACGCTCCGACAGTCGAGGAAATCGACGCGTCGGACCATGCACGGACTGCTACAGGGATTGCACCGTGAGCGGACGTTCCCACGGTGACAAATGTTGATCTGATTTTGATCCGTTTGTGTGCTCTGTCTTGACGCGCGCGACGTCTGTCATCCGACGGAATGTGAAACCCGTGCGTGAGGCGTGGCTGCGCCTGATCGGCAAAGATGACATCCGGTGGGAGGGTCGCGCGCACTTTTTTGGCGCCGCGGCCGAAGCGATGCGCCGCATTCTCGTTGATAACGCCCGGCGCAAGACGGCCCGGCGTCATGGCGGCGACCAGCAACGGGTGGATTTCCAGGATTTCGACACGGCCGCTCCCGACTCGGACGAAAGCCTGCTGGCGGTGAATGAAGCGCTGGAGAAATTTGCCACCCATGATCCGCTCAAGGCGGAGCTGGTCAAATTGCGCTACTTGGCGGGCATGACGGTGGAGGAAACCGCGCGGGTTCTTCGCATTTCCCCGCCGACGGCGCATCGCTACTGGGTTTTCGCCAAGGCCTGGCTGCACCGCGAAATCACCCATCCAAAGCACGGACCTTGACTCGTAGGGCATACCGGATGGGATCGCTGGAAAATGATTTGACAGTATTTAGCTGGTAATTTCGCATTGTATAACGGATGAGTGAGGAACCGAACAAAGGCCGCCCGGCCGATCCTGAAGAGGAAATTTTTGAAGCGTGCCTGGCGCGTCCCATCGAAGAACGCGCCCGATATCTAGACCAGGTCTGCGCCGGCGATGCGGCCCTGCGCCAGAGGGTCGAAGAGTTGCTCCATTCCCATAGCCTGGCGGAATCCTTTTTGGAGGAGCCTCCCGTAAGCGTCGGTCCTAGCCAGACCATCCAATTGGACGTGCCACTGGCGGAAAAAGTGGGAGACCATATCGGACGCTACAAGCTGCTGCAACAAATTGGCGAAGGGGGTTGCGGGGTGGTTTATATGGCCGAGCAGGAGGAACCGGTCAAACGCCGCGTCGCCCTCAAAGTCATCAAGCTGGGCATGGACACCAAGGGCGTCATCGCCCGATTTGAAGCGGAGCGCCAAGCCCTGGCCATGATGGATCATCCGAACATTGCCAAAGTTCTGGATGCCGGCGCCACGGACAAGGGCCGGCCTTATTTTGTCATGGAATTGGTCAGGGGCGTGAAGATTACCGATTACTGTGACAAGAATAATCTTCCGACCCACGAGCGGCTCCTCCTGTTCGTCGAGGTTTGCCAGGCGGTCCAACACGCCCATCA
>JBEKZM010000237.1:0-3887 GCA_049509875.1 Verrucomicrobiota bacterium
GCCGGGCCTGGAACCAATCGGTCTCTTGCCGGCGGCTTGGCTCTTCCTTTTCACGGGAGTCGGATTTATTACCGAAGCCTGAACCATCGAATTATCTGCCTTGTTCGCGGCCAGAGCCATCTCCAGCTTTTCAGGATTCAACATGTACTCGGCAATTGGCAGATGCACTTTTCCCCGATTGGTAAGGCACTTGTACCCTTGCGATGGGAAAAAGTCCTCAAAAAAGGCCGCAATTTGAAATAGCGACGGGACTTGAGGTCCAAAGGTGGCTGAATCAGACGATTTCATTCAAAATACGCAAGAGCAGTGTCTTGATGCCAGACCGATAGTTGTACGATCACTCATTGTCGGTGCATTATTGTGGTTCGCCCGCGTGTTCATCACAGGGAATCACGGGATCATAACGCAGGGAGCGTGCCGAAGACTCAAGGAACTAAGCCAGGTGCAAATGCCAGCATTTACAGCCCAGCCGGGATTTTGGACGAAAAATGCAGCAGCACCAATTTTGCAAACTGCAAAATATCGTATCGGAATGGCTTGCAGATTGCACCCGGCCCAACTGGGTGCGGGACCGCCTGATTGCGGAAGCAAGGGCAACGTTGAAGTGGCAAAGATGCCACGCTCCACCGCATCATGCAACTAGCTGTCGCCAAAAGCCTTGACATTGGGCGAAACTTGACTATTATGACATTTTAGCATTTGTATTCGAACGAGTTTTCCCTCAAACGAGAGAGGTGTCTTTTATGATAGCGCGTCAGCCATAGAAATTTCTATGAGGACATCTTACAAAAAGACTGACCGTTTCTTTTTGTCCTGTGGTGACGCCCCAGTCGACGCCATTGTGCGAGTGACAGTTCGTTCAGTGTTTAACCGGACCAGCTTTCTTTGGATCGTATTATTGTTGTTGGTGGGGTGGTGCGTTGGCATCGTGCCCGTTGCTGCAGAGCCCGAAAGCGCCAGTTCGGCGCCAAACCGCCTGGTGCCGCCACACTTGGGGCCGAGTCCCGAGTTCTCCCTCCCTGACCAGCCGACAGAACAGGATTTCAGGCAGGTGCGCCTCTTCACGGAGCCGTTGCTGGCGGTTGGGAGCGCGCCTTCCGAGCAGGACAACAGGGAGTTGGCGGCCACGCTGGTGCGATTCTCACAACGCTCGGTCCTCGACGATTTCTCGGCGCTGGAGGAATTCGTTGCGAGCCATCCTGATTCTCCCTGGAAGGCTTCGCTCCTGTTTAACCTGGGATGGGAATACTTCAGGACAGGGTGGTACTCGAAGGCTCTCGCCTCTTGGGAGCTCGCCTGGCCCGCGCTTCAATCCGCAACCGACCCGGATGTGAAAGCCGTCGCCGACAGGGCGGTCGGGGAGTTGGCCTTAATGTACGCGCGGGTAGGGCGGATGAAACAGCTTTCCGACCTGCTCGATTCCATCAATGGTCGCGTCATTGTGGGTCCAGGCAACGCAAAGATCGGCAGCGCCCGGCAGGGCCTTTGGACGATGCAGCACACTCCTCAAATCGCCTTTCGCTGTGGACCGTCTGCATTGGACCAAATTATCGCATTCAACAAGCCTGGCAAAGGCGGCCAGTTGCTCATCCAGGATTCGGGTTCGACGACAAATGGTTTTTCGCTCAGCCAAGTCGAGCAGCTTTCTCGCAAGGCCGGCTTGAATTATCAGATGGCTTATCGAACCGCTGGCGCCCCCTTCCTGATGCCGGCGGTGGTGCATTGGAAGGTCGGCCATTACGCGGCGCTGCTCCAGGAAAAGGACGGCCTTTACCTCCTGAAGGATCCCACTTTCCGCAACGATATTTGGGTCACCGCCCGAGCGCTGGACGCGGAGTCGTCCGGCTACTTTTTAGTGCCGCCCAGGGACCTCCCCAACGGCTGGCGGAGCGTTTCCCAGGCTGAAGGGATGACCATTTGGGGCAAAGGCCAGACTTCCTCCAGCGAGCCCAACGCCACCACTCCAAATGACAAGAAGAAGTGCCCGGACGGCTCACCCGCCAGCGGGGGGATGGCGGGCTGCAGCGTTTTCTTGCTGGACGTCAGTTTGAACATTTTCGACTCGCCGGTGGGCTACACCCCGCCGGTCGGACCCGGCGTCCGTTTTCTTGTCAATTACAACCAACTGGAATCCGATCAACCAGCTGTTTTCAACTACGCCAACCTCGGCCCGCAATGGACCTTCAACTACCTGGCTTACATCACCGACGACCCCGGCGCTCCTCAAGAGGATGTCAGTTACTATACCGACGGCGGCGGGACCCTTCTTTTTCCGGGGTTCGACGACACCTCGCAATCTTTCACGCCGCAACTCAAGAGCCAGGCGATCCTGACTCGCACTTCAACCAACAGCTACCAAATGGTCTTTCCCGACGGCTCCAGCTATATCTTTTCGCTGCCGGAGACAGTTGGTTCCACCGTGCGCCGCGTCTTCCTGACGCAAAAGATCGACCCCCAGGGTAACGCCGTTCAAATAAGCTACGACGCGAATTATCGCGTGGTGGCAATCACCGACGCCGCGGGGCAGGTCACAACAATCTCGTACCAGGACGCCAGTGACAGCTACAAGATTACCAAGGTTACAGACCCGTTCGGCCGGTTCGCCACCTTTCAGTACGACGCGAGCAACCGCCTGGCGCAGATCACCGATTGCATTGGCCTGACTTCGACATTCAATTATGATGCCGGCGATAATATCCTTGCGATGACTACTCCCTACGGAACGACGTCTTTCGCTTTCGGCGTCAGCACAGACCAGACCGGGCGAGGCACCTGGCTGGAGACGACTTATCCCAACGGCGAAAAAGACCGAGTTGAGTTTTCAGAGGCAACTGACATCGGCACCGATTCCCAGGACCCGCCTTCGACCTTGCCGCAGGGAATGTGGACCAGAGACTGGGTGATTTACGGGCGGGACACCTATTATTGGGACCGCAACGCGTATCCGGCCTACGCCGCCAATCCGACCAACTTCAACACCGCTTACAACTACCATTGGCTTCACGACTCGTCGTTGTCCACAGCCATGGGTGTTTTGGAAAGCGAGAAAGCGACGTTGGAAAACCGCGTCTGGTACAATTACCCGGGCCAGCTGGCTGGCAACTACTACGCGACCATCCTGGGCACGTCCGATGAGCCCAGCGTCATTGGCCGGGTGCTGGACGATGGCAGCACCAAGCTGCGTATGTTTGCCTACAACTCAGCCGGGCATATCACCAACTCGATCGACCCGTTGGGACGCAGCATGACCTACGTCTATTCAACCAACCTGGTGGATTTGCTGGAAATTCACCAATCCACTGGAACGAACCACGACCTGCTGTCGAGGTTTGTCTATAACTCCCAGCATCTTCCGGTGGCATCCTATGACGCCGCCGGTCAGATGACCACCAATACCTATAATGCCAGCGGCCAATTGCTGACCACCACTGATCCCCTGGGCGAAACCACGAGCTTTAATTACGATACCAATGGGTATCTTCTCACCATTACCGGGCCGCTTCAAACGACGAACGACACCACCATCTTTACCTACGACGCGGTTGGCCGTGTTCATACTTTGACCGATACCGAGGGCTACACACTGACATATGGCTACGACAACATGGATCGTATTGCCAACGTCACTTATCCCGATGGCACCTACGAGTCCTTTACTTATAGTAACTTGGATCTTGTCATGGCCCGTGATCGGATTGGGCGGCAGACAATTTCCACGTACGACTCCTTGCGGCGGCGCATTGCCCTCCAGGACCCGCTCGGACGCCTTGCCCAGTACCAATACTGCGGATGCGGTTCCCTCTCCGCTTTAATCGATCCCATGGGGCATCGAACGGAGTGGGATCATGACATTCAAGGTCGCTTGACGTCCAAGGTCTATGATGATG
>JBEKZM010000238.1:0-3878 GCA_049509875.1 Verrucomicrobiota bacterium
ACAGCTCGTTGAACACTTGAGGCGAAACGAAATGATTGTCCGGCACGGCCAACTGGATGCGCATCAGACAGGCTTCCAGCCCGCCAACCACCAAGAAAATCAAGCCGTAAATGATATACATCAGGCCAAGTTTCTTGTGATCCACCGTGACCAGCCACGAATGCATATAATCGAATACGTTTTGGTCAGTGGCCGCGACCGAAGACGGAGGCCTCACACCGCTTGACTCGTCCTTTGCAGTTGTGCCATTCATTTGAGGGTGGTGAGGTAGCTGACCAGTTGGTTCAAGTCGTTATCGTTGAGATTCATTGCCGGCATGAATACTCCTGGTTTGAACTGACCCGGAGATTTGATCCATGCGCGCAGGTTTTCCGGGGAGTTATTCACCGCCCCGGAGCCGAGCGTGTCCCGACTCATCAAGTGCGTGAGGTCGGGCCCAAACCTTCCGGTTGCCACAGTGCCGTTCACCGAATGGCAATTAATACAGGCCGTTCGCTCGAACACCTCCTTCCCGACAGCCACGGCGGGATTGTCCGCGGCGCGCTCCTGCTGGTGCTTCAACCAACGGTCAAAGTCCTCACGGGTGTCCACATAAACCCGGAGGAGCATCATCGCGTGTTCCATGCCGCAGTATTTGGCACACTGTCCAACAAACAATCCGGTGCGCTCCGGATCAATCCACATCACGTTTACTTTATTGGGGATGAGGTCGGTCTTGCCGGCAAGCCGTGGAACCCAGAAGCTATGGATGACATCTGCGGAACGCAACTGGAGGAAGGTGGCTTGATTCACAGGCACATGGAGTTCATTGGCCGTAACGATGCCTAGATTTGGGTATCGAAATTCCCACCACCATTGATGCCCGATTACTTGGACATCCACTGACGCAATCGGCTCACGCGCATCCTGCACCGCCTGAATGACTCGCGCGGTTGACAAAGCCAGGATGATCACTATGAGGAAAGGCACGGTTGTCCATGCCGCTTCAATCAGAACGCTTCCGTAAACCTGTGCTGGTTCTGTTTCATCATCGTTGGCCCGGCGGCGGAAGCGAATAATCGCATAAGTGAGCAGACTTGCCACCACGACGAAGATGGCGGCGGTGATCACGAGCACGAAAATGGCCAGATCAGAAATTGCATGGGCTGGCGTGGATTCGGGAGCGAAAATATTCGGAACCAGGGTGGGATCGGTTTGCTCAATGGCCTGGACGCTAGGCTGGATAAGAACGAAGGTCGCAACCACATATATCCAGAACGGATTAAAGAGGAGCGGCGTTGAAGCCTTTAGCTGCTCCGCCTGGCTGCGTGCATCCGAGGTTAGGACAGAGGACATAGATCAAATAGCGTCCAAAATGATGAAAAGCAGCAGAAGCGGCAGATAAAGTACCGAAGCCTTCAATAAGGTCCGGGCGTCCGCAGCGTTGTGCTGTTGCGCAAAACGCACGGCGGCCGCGAGCATAAGCAATCCAATCGCCATTGCTCCGCAAAAATAAAATCGCCCGGTCATCCCGATCACGGTCGGCAGCAGCGACACGCCAATGAGCAGAACTGAAAATACCAGCGTTTGCCGAAAGGTGCTTTCGCCGTCGGGTTCGACCACCGGCAGCATTTTAAAACCCGCGGTGCGGTAATCATCACGAAACATCCAGGCAATGGCGAAGAAATGCGGATGTTGCCAGACGAACAGAATCGCAAAAAGCACCCAGGCGCCCGGATCAATTCTTCCAGTGACCGCAGCCCAGCCAGCCAGCGGCGGAATGGCGCCGGGGATCGCTCCGAGCGTGGTGTTGAGCCAGGTGATCTTTTTGACTGGCGTGTAGACGAGCACATAAAGAAATGCGGCCAGCAAAACGAGGAAACCGGTCAAAAGATTCACGGCCCACACCAGCAGCAGAACGCCACCAAGCACCAGACTCACTCCGGCCATGAGTGCCCGGTTTGGCTCAATCAGTCCGGCCGGCAAAGCTCGTCCACGCGTGCGGCGCATCTTCGCGTCGGAATTTCGTTCAAGGTAATTATTCAACATCGCCGCCCCCCCGGTGGCGCCACCAACCCCCATCAATGCATCTAGCATGAGCGGCAGAGGATGGATGCCATGTCCGCCCAGAATAATCCCGAGGGTTGTCGTAACCAATACCATCGAGAGAATTCGTGGCTTGGCCAGTTCTAAATAGAGTTGAAGTTGTTTCATGCCTTTCTATTGAAGGTTTGACTCATCATCTATCGATTGTTTCGTGTCGGGAATTCCTCCGCAATTCGGAGAAGTTCAAAGCCACATTAGGCTGTCCATAAGCGCCCCAGAGGCCAAAGCCATCCGCGACCGCGGATATGGGGCCACTCTGATCGGCAAGGCGACCAGACCTGCGGGCAATGCCATGTTTTCCAACTTGCGAGAGTAACAACTAATTTTCATCTCTTCTTCCTCATTTATTCGAATGACATTTGCGGTTGATATGTAGGTACAGGCGTTTCCAGCCGATTTAACCCAATTTGCTTCGATCTGCACGTCCGCTCGATTTTACAGCCGTACTCATTGTTTGGCCTCCTTTGCAAGAACCGCGCCAACCCAATTGCGGCTCGGCTTCGCGACTGAAAACGTCAGAATTGGCGAAAAAATTGATGAAACCGATTTACCTCCGGTGATTCGCCCGATGCGGAATCGCGTCACGCAATTGGCATCGCGCCAAAATCACGTCGCCCCGGTACCGCCGCAATGCATATCGTTACTGTTCTCGACCTCACGAATGGACACACGCAACCTGTTCCTTCGTAGATAGCCGGTAGATTACCAACAATGAGGTGATTTGAGCCCAAGAATCTGCTGCTACTGAAGTCCGGCTTCGAGTCTAATTCGCCCCCGATTGCCATGAGGATAATTTCAGGTTTTCAATCAGGCGCGTGTTCCAGCACATAAGCCCCTCGCGCAAGTCCGGATGCCGGAGCATACTTGATCCTATCCAACGTTGGCAAAGGTTGGCGCGATAATACCAGTGCGGCCGGCTGATGGCACAGTTGCATGACATACCTGTAATTGCCGAAAGCGGCGGATGTCGTCCAACGTCACCGACGGTTGCCCAACCATTTGATAATCGGCATTCACTGCCTGAACGCCGCAAAGGTGGAGAATGGACCAGAGCAACATCGAGGAGTGGCCAATGAAAAGACAAGCGGTCGTGATTGGGCCAGATCGGGTTTTGTAGATCAAAACACATCACGAGGTTCCAGATCGTATAAATCAGCGGTGCGAGCGCCATGGGGGTGCCGGGATGGACCGATTTTGCCTCATGCACCGCGTCGATGGAGAGCGTCCGTATGGCATCGATAGGCAGTTATTCTGTTTCTTTATTGGTCATAATTTCTCCTATGGTGGTTTAAGCGTCTTGTCCTGCTTCCGGAAGTGCATTATTATGGCTCTAATCAAAAATCCGACCTGGGCGTTTAGTTGACTTCGCTTGCGTTAGCCTCAACCCGTCAAGCGCCCGAAGTATGGCCCGTTGGACAGGCGGCTGGTCCAGATTGCCCAAGTGGCCGCCGTCTGGGAACATTGTCCGTTGCGATGGACCAAATGTGGCCTCGATCCAAGCGATATCTTCCTTAGCCAACAGAAAATCATTCCGATTAAAAATAAGCCGGATGTTAGGATTTGCCTTCAATTCGGCGGTGTACGTTATTAGGTCTGTGCCGTGCCTAACAACCTCCTGGTTTTTTATATCAATGCCGTGAGCAGCGTCATAAGGGGTCACAAATTTATCGATATAGGCCCGGAAGGAGTATTTTAGAATTTCATCATAGATGGCCTGTCTCCTCCATTTTTTGATTGGCTGCGGCAATATCCCCTGGTTATGACGTGACTGGCTGCTGAAAATGATGTCGCGC
>JBEKZM010000239.1:0-3792 GCA_049509875.1 Verrucomicrobiota bacterium
CTGGCCAACGAACTGAAAGGACTGGGGAGGGGAGACGGCAATTCGGTTGGATTAGTCATAGTTCGCCGCCAACCTTAGCGGGAACCGAAAACTAAGTTACGCACTCTTGCCGAAGGCACACGCTTGCTTCGTTAACGGAAGTCTTTCCAGATTTTTTTTGATAGTGGTTGGAGTCCCGACATGGCGAATGAGTGATCCCCGTGTAATCTGTTTAAAACTGGCTCCGGCATTCAATATTTTATTGAATGCCGCTTCAATTAAAAGGGCCCATTGTCGATCACGGTCCGCCCAATCCACTTTCTTCCCGGTCCGGCCGAGTGTTGCACCCGATTTTGGGGAGTTTTTCCGAAACCAAGCAGCGTCGTTCTTGAGCAGGAATAGATACGAAGCCCCCGCCCTCTGCCGCAGGTCAGAAATTAATTCTTTAGGAAACAGTTTTTGCATGTCGAGCCAAATAGCGTGGTGCTTCTCCGTCAATTCCTGCAAGCTGGGCATCGGCTTTTTGATAAAGCGTTTCAAATTTGTCCCACTGGGGCCACCTTTGCCTTCGCGCGGAAGAGGCAATCCTCGTCTCAATGCGTGTCCAATTAACGCATCGCGGGTGGCAGCTAATCGCTTGGAAATCTCACACAGGCTGAGCGAGGTGTTGCCCCAAAGTGTCGCCAACGCCTGCTCCCAAATCGGACCCCGGGTCGATACAACATCACACAACAGGCCATTGATTATACTTCGGCGAGCTATTTGGCCGCACACCGGGCAAGTCAGAATTCCTACCTGCCTCTTCTTTTTGGCGTCATAGACGTATTTGGCTGCGCAGATCGTATTTTGGCCTGTGGCCGGACATACTGGATTTTTGCAAGGCCACGGGCCGATCCCGAGCATACCGACAGGAGCTTTCGTTTCCGCAAACCGCAAAGGCGTGGTCTCGAAGAAATCCATGAGCAGCAAATGGCGCAGGGGCGGATGGCCGTGGTCACTCTGGTGAAACATTCTCGCGACCCATGTATTGGTCAAATCCTTGTTCACTTCTGAGGCGAGCATCACTAATAGCGCCGGTGAATATCTGGCCTGAAAATCCGCCAGTAATCGACTAAAGCGAATACGGTGGCCGAGCGTCAAGTAACCTCTCTCGGAGGCCAGCGCATGATACCGCTCTCGCAGCTTATCAAAGCCATCCGCCCGGAAATCATGCCTTAACAATTCTTCCGCGCTGAGCGCTATCCGCAGCAATGTCTGATGATCTGGATTGCTGAGGTCAAGCGAGACTGGCGGTTCTTCCGGAATTGCTTCCTCCGCCGCTACCGGGTGAGAGCTACGATCGGCGCCCGCTCGCATCGGCACTTCACTCGATTTTAGGAATACTTTATGTCCCGGGCATACCATTACGCCGGCCACCTGAAACAGCCGATGCCAGTACGCTTCGCCCCATTTTGCCCGTTCTTCGGCCGCACAACACGGACAATACCGCAGCCACTCGGCCGACTGAACCGGACAGTTTTGAATGCCGGCCAGGATGTGGACGTTTTCGGTTGTGCCACTTAAAAGCTGCTTTTCGATGCGCGCCAGATTTCTCGGCAGCAAAAAAGGAATGTACAAGCGCAGCAAGGTGCTGTTTTTGATGAAATCCAGTGGGTCGGTTGCAACGCCCGTGATTTGATGCAAGTCACCTAATCTGGGCGTGAGATCCTTTACCAGCAAGCCTGTTGGCCCATTATAGTAATTTTCAGCTACTCGCCGCAATGAACCGTGGGGGGTGAGCCAGTATGCACGGGCAACCATGCTATACATGAGTTCGTCGGGCAACGGGCGGATCGCGTTTGGGATCATGGTTTATTCAAGGCAAATGTTCAATGTTCCCCTCATTATATAGCTTTTTTTCCAACATTCGTTCGCCGACGCGAAAAATCAGCCGGTAATCCGGAAAAAACCGGGTCATTCGGGATAAATGTATAGGCTTTCACTGATTTTCATCAGACTGGCCGCCATAACCGATCTGGCGCCATGATTGTGAATTTTCCAAGGCCTTTTTTAGACGAGTCGCTCTACAGTCTGCTGGCGAGGTACACCTGGATGCTGCCGCTACGCAGTTGGCGGAGTGTGGGCCAGCAATTCTTTGCGTCAGAGCATGCCACAGCGACGGTCGACCTGCCAAGCCGGTTGGGCAGCCTCACGGCACAGATGACTGAAGGCCAACGAATTTCACCCTTGTTGATTATCAAGAGCCACACGGCGCTGCCCTTTTACGCCCACTTCTTGCCTCCAGACCGAGTGGCAGGGCTCCAGCACGATCTCGTCGG
The DNA here is from genome assembly GCA_049509875.1 of Verrucomicrobiota bacterium. Taxonomy (GTDB): domain Bacteria; phylum Verrucomicrobiota; class Verrucomicrobiia; order Limisphaerales; family UBA11358; genus UBA11358. The sequence continues at coordinate 2,298 of JBEKZM010000239.1, forward strand.
CACCCATGGCAATGCAACCCACGTTCGCGCCGGAATCATGGCAAGCAAAGTGCGACCCCACAGTCATTTGCTCTATTGCCCGACATGTGCCGAGGAAGAGCGGGCAGGAACGGGCGAAGCATACTGGCATCGCCTGTTTCAATTGCCGGGCGTATTTGTTTGCCCTAAACACTGTTCTTTCTTGGAAGCAAGCCACGTCGACCGATTAGTTCGCTCAAATCGGCACGCGTACATTCCAGCGCAAGAAGCCATTCCACACCAGGAAGCGCGTCTCCTCCAACTGGCGAAGACGGAAGATCGGATTCTCCTGCACATTGCCAAGGATTGCCAGTGGCTGTTGGGCAATGACAGTCCCGGCCATGATTTGGATGATTTGCACCAGCGGTATATCCGCCGCGCCCTTCAACTGGGCTACGCAACCGGCACAGGCCGGATTCATTGGGACCGATTACTGGCTGATTTCCGCCAGCAGTACAGCGAGGATCTGCTAGGGAAATTGAGCTGCTCGATACCTTCGGGCAATATAGATCATTGGTTAGCCCGCCTCCTCCGGACCACACCTGCGGCACAAGCTCCCTTGCGGCACTTGATCTTGTTAGACTTTTTCGGTCTAACCGCCGAACAGCTCCTAAAACCCGTGTCCGGTTCACCTCTGTTTGGGGATGGTCCCTGGGCCTGTGAAAATCCAGCCTGTCCGAACCGTGGCCAGAAGACGATCCACGACGTGCGAATTGAACATAGCCATGAATATAGGGCCCCCATTGGCATATTCGCCTGCCCGGTGTGTGGTTGGACAGAATGCCGGCGGATTGTTGACGGTCAAGAACGGACATGGATCCGGGACTTTGGGCCACGCTGGCATTCCATACTGAACACGCTTTGGGCGACTCCAACTGTCAGCCTTCGAAGTATGGCTCGCCAATTGCAGGTCGACCCCATGACCGCCAAACGCTACGCCGCAGCCGATGGTTTGAATTTTCCGCGAGCTGGAAAGCGGCTTACCGGCAAGAATGGGCCGCCGAAGGTTGGCAGCACCCAATCGGGAATAGCCGCCGATGTGAATGCCCGGCGGATGGAGTGGACTGGATTGAGGCAGAAATTTCCAAACTCAAGTACCACCGAACTCCGGTCACATTCGCCAGCTTGCCATGCTTTTCTGCACCGCCACGATCGGGAGTGGTTGCGCTTGAATTGTCCACCGCGGCGAAAATCACGAGCACAACCACCACGCGTAAATTGGGCGGGCCGGGATTCGCGTCTGGCCGACGGGGTGGATATTGCAAGGCAGATCTTACTGTCAAAATGCGAACTGCCAAGGCGCATTTCTCGGGCAGCCCTTGGCCGTCAATTGGGCGCCTTAAGCTGGATCCAGAAGCACCCGGCAAAACTACCACTAACCATCAAGAAACTGACAACGGCGGTCGAATCTCGCGAGGCATTTTTAGCGCGGCTCAATTCGGCCAAATAAGCACCCAACATGAAAAAAGCCACACCA
>JBEKZM010000024.1:0-59465 GCA_049509875.1 Verrucomicrobiota bacterium
GTTTTCAATTGTTGCGCGACTGCCTCTTTGTCGACGCCGTCAGCGATAGCCAGAGCCGCCAGTTCGTGGAGACGCTGGGCAAAATCCTTGCGCCGCTCAGGACCCGCGCTCTGGGGCTCGCGCGACAAGACCGTGGCGCCGTGATGACGCTTCAAATCGAGCCAGCCTTCTTCCGCGAGCAGACGATAGGCCTCGGCCACAGTATTGTGGTTTACGCCGAGATCGATGGCGATTTCGCGGACGGTAGGCAGTTTGTCTCCGGGGTGGAACATACCGCTCACCAGCAGGGCCCGGAGGCCGTCCAGGATCTGGCGATAGACAGGGGTGGAACTGCGCAGATCGATCCGCAGCACGGGTTTTTCAGGCGGTTCGGCCATAAGCTCAACGGTTGGCGAGAACCCAGTCGGCGATGTCGCGCACCACGTCTCCGGCCACGTGGCCGGCCGTCTTGTATTCGGCGCCCGTGCTTGGGCTGTTCACACGCATGAAGAAGTGGTTCAAGGCGGGATAACTCTTGAAAGTGGCTTTCTTGCCGTCCGCCAGCGCCTGGCGCCAAAGTGGAAAGTCCGCCTTGAAACTGACCTGGCAGTCGCTTTCGCCCTGCAGGAGCAGCAGCGGCATGGCCAGCTGCTTGGCGGCAGCGGCCGGATGGTAGTTTTTGAGGTCGAGCCAATAGCTGGCGGGTGCGCCCAGAAGGAACCCGTTGGTGGGGCCGGGGTTATCGAGGACAACTTTCACCGCGATGAGCTGCTTTTCGAACTGACAAGTCACATAGACAATGAGGCAGCCTGGCAGGGGGTCGGTCTGAACGTGTTCCACTTTCTGGAATGGGCCGACCTCCTCGAGCAAGCCAAGCCAGGCGGCTTTCAATTTTTCGGCGGGGAGGGCGGTTTTCATCGTTGCGTCGTAATACTCGGTTGGTCCCGAGAAATCGTTGGTTGCCAGGAGCGCGACAAAATTCTGGGCGATGGCCAAAGGATTTTGGATGGCGTCCGTTGCGGCTGGATTATCGGCTTTGGGGCTGGTTTCGGCCTGGAGAGAGAGGTCTGCGTTCCCGGCGATTGCGATTAGCGCAACGATGACCGTCAGGAGCGGGAAGAGGGGTTGGCGCGCGGAGCGAGGTTTGCAGGTGCCTGTGGAAGAGGCCTCTTGGCACAAATGGTCAGGGTGAATTGTCATTTGTATGTATACAATATACAAACGAGTGATTCTTGTCAACAACAAAAGGGGACGCTGGCGAAGCGGGGAGCTCATAGCGAAATGACCGACAATAATTGCCTGACACGGCCAGCGTTTCCACGTCACCGTTCCCACCCGAGCCCAAGGCTGGCCACTTAGTCCCGTCCCATTTTTCCGCCTGCCACTTTTCTCCGCCATCGGCGGCAAAAAGAAGTGACACGCGGCGGAGGCATATTTATCGTGGGGCGTGTGCTAACGCGCCTGCTTCGCCGGCTTGGCCTTGGGGCTGGCTTCCTGAGTTTAACCATGGTCTCAACCGCCCAAATTTCAGCGCCACCAACCGTGGATATTCTCGTTTCCAACCTCGATTTGTCTGCGGCCCCGGGCAGGGACTTTTTCACTTATGCCAATGGCGGCTGGCTGGCGCGCCATCCGATTCCCAAGGAGGAGGCTGGCTGGGGGATCGGTGATCTGGTGGAGGAGGATCTCTATTTGAAGATGCGCACGATCAACGAGGCGGCGACGGCAGCCCGCGCGCCGGCGGGGAGCGGCCCGCAAAAAATCGGCGATTTTTGGACCACCGCGATGGATGAGGCACGGGCGGATACCCTGGGCCTGGCGCCGGTGCGGCAGCAACTGGCGTTGATCGATGCCATCCAAACGGTGGAGGATGTGGTCCGGGTGAGCTTTGCGCTGCGGCCGGCGGGAGTGGACACCTTCTGTGATGTCCTGGTAGGCCAGGATGAGCGGCAGAGCGATTTGATGTCCGTGCACCTCGAGCAGGGCGGACTGGGTCTGCCGGAGCGGGATTTTTATTTCAACCCAGAGCCGGGCACGGCCCAAGTGCGGCAGGAGTATGTGGCCCATCTGGGCCGGATGCTGACGCTGATGGGACGGCCGGAAGCGGCGGCGCGCGCGGCGGCGGAGCGGGTCATGAACTTCGAAACCGCGCTGGCCAGGGCCTCCCGGAAATTGGAGGACCTGCGCGACCCGGAGAAGAACTATCACAAAATGTCGCCGGTCAGCCTGACGCGCAAACACACGCCGTTGATCGTCTGGACCAATCACCTGGCCGGCCTGTCGCTGCGCCCGGACCAGGTGATCGTGGGGCAGCCGGAATTTTTCACGGCCCTGAACCGATTGTTGAAGACGACGCCCGTGCCGGTCCTGAAGGATTATATGCGCCTGCATTTTGTTTCCGCCTATGCGGAGTACCTGGGCAAGGCGTGGGATGACGAAGATTTTTCCTTTGCCGGGAAGGTCCTGGGCGGGCAGCAGCAAGAGCGGCCCCGCTGGAAGCGGGTGCTGGATTCACAGGAACATGCCATGGGCATGGTGCTGGGGAAGCTCTTCGTGCGGGAATATTTTCCCGCGCGGGCGAAGCAGCGCTACACCGGCCTGGTGGAGGCCATTCTGGCCGCCTATCGTGAACGGATAAACCGGCTGGACTGGATGAGCGAGCCGACCAAGGGCAAGGCCCGGGAGAAGCTGGCAAAGCTCAAGGCGAAGGTTGGCTACCCGGACCATTGGAAGGATTATTCTACGCTGGCGGTCGGGACAAATTCGTATTGCGAGAACATGATGAATGCGGCGCGCTGGCATTTTCAGGACATGATCTCGAAATTCGGCCAGCCGGTGGACCGCACGGAATGGGACATGACCCCGCAAACCTACAATGCTTATTATGATGACGCGAACAATGAGATTGTGCTGCCGGCCGCGATTTTCACGATTCCAGGTTTACGGGACGAGGACCTGGACGACGCGCTGGTTTACGGTTATGCGGCCGCCTCGACGATCGGTCACGAGATCACGCATGGCTTTGATGACGAGGGCCGGCGGTTCGATGCGGCGGGCAACCTGAAAGACTGGTGGACGGCGAAGGATGCGGCGCGTTTCCGGCGGCGCGCGGCCCTGCTGGCCAGGCAATTCAACGCCTATGAACCGGTGCCAGGATTGCACATCAACGGCCAGGCAAGCCTGGGTGAAAACCTGGCGGATTACGGCGGAGTGTTGCTGGGGCTGGAGGCCTTCAAAAAGACCGCACAGTACCGGGACGGCGTGAAGGTGGCCGGGTTGACGCCGCTGCAGCGGTATTTTCTGGGCTACGCGCTGAGCTGGGCGCGGCATGACCGGGAGGAGGTCCTTCGCAAGGAACTGCTGAGCGATGTGCATGCGCCGCCCCAATGGCGGGTGAACGGGCCCCTGGCCAATGTGCCGGAATTTTACGAGGCCTTCGGCGTGAAGCCGGGCCAGCCGATGTGGCGGCCGCCGGAGCTGCGGGTAAAGGTTTGGTGAAGAGAGGCCTCGCCATTCTTTCGTCATTGGAATTTAGTAATCAGGCAATTCACCCATGTCATCCGCCGCTCCCCCAACGCCTCCCAAACAGCCGGCCTTTTATCGGGCGGGCCTGTGGCGGCTGGGCTTGACGCTCGTTCGCATTTTGCCGGCCGGGCTGGTCAAAGCGGCCGCCAAGCTGCTGGCCGGTGCGTATTGGCTCGCGCAGCGGAGGCGTTGCGAAGTGGTCGTGCAGAATTTCCTCCCCGTTTTCGGCGGCGACCCGGTCGCTGCGGCCAGGGCAGCGCGCGCGGCCCATCTTAATCTTGCCGCCAAACTAGTGGATTTGTGGCGCGTGGAAGGCGGCGCGCCGGTGCACGAGTGGCTGACCCATGAAGGCGAACTCGAAATCATCCACACGGCCCGCCGGCGCGGTCGCGGCACCCTGTTCATCACCCTGCACCTCGGCAACTGGGAACACGGGGGCCTGTTGCTCAAGCAGCTCGGCATCCGCCTCACCGTCCTCACCCAGCCCGAACCTGACGACGGCCTCACCGATATCCGCACAGCCGCCCGCGCCCGCTACGGGGTGGACACCTTGATCATCGGCGACGACGGCTTCGCCTTCGTGGAAGTGATCAAGCGGCTGCAAGCCGGCGCAGACATGGCCGTCTCGCTGGACCGGCCGCCGGATCGCGGCGGCGTGCCGGTGGAATTTTTCGGTCAGCCGTTCGAGGCCACGCTGGCGGCGGCGGAACTGGCGCGCGCCTCGGGCTGCGCGCTCATCGGCGTAACCATTGTCCGGCGTCCCAACGGCTATGCGGTGAAGGTGCTGCCCGAGTTCGTCTATGACCGCACGGCGCTGGGCAACCGGGAGGCCCGGCGCGCATTGACGCAGCAAATCCTGCGTGCATTCGAGCCCGAAATTCGCAAAAATGTTGAGCAATGGTACCAGTTCGCCCCCATCTGGCCGAAGCAACGGCAAGCGTAATTCGCAGAATCGCATTCTGCGGGGCCTGCATTCTCCTGTTCCTCGCGGCCTTTGCCCGGGCGGCCGATTACGACGCGCAGTTCAACCAATGGTTTCAGGTCCAGACCAATCTCCAGAGCTGGTCCGGCGACTTTACCCAGACCCGCCATCTGACCGTGCTGAACCAGCCGCTGGTTTCCGCCGGCAAGGTGTGGGTCCAGCGCGGAGAATTCCGCTGGGACCTCGGCAATCCCGTCCAAACCATTGTCCTGCGCCGGCCGGATGAACTCCTCATCATTTATCCGCGCCTGAAGCGCGCCGAAAAGTACCCGCTCGACGCCGTGCCGACCGGGCCCATGAAAGACGCGCTGGCCCTGCTCGATGCCAGTCTCCCGCGCGACCGCGCCTCGATGGAGGAACATTTCCGGCTCGTGTCCGCCACCCTCACCAATGCCATCCTGCAAATGACGCTCGAGCCGCGCAGCGAGGCCGCCCGCAAATTCATCGGCCAGGTCGTCATCGGCTTTCACACCAACGATTTCATCATCGCCAGCACCGAAATGAAATTCGCCGATGGCTCCCGCCTGCAAAACACCTTCACCAACGTCGTGCTCAACCAACCGCTGCCCCCCGATTTGTTTGAAGCAAAATTGCCGTCCGATTACACCATCTCAGAGCCCCTGAAACAATGACACCTGGTGTCAAATACGTAAGCCGCATCTCGCACTTGCCGCAGCAAAACGATGGGCTGGCGGGTCTCGTAGCATGAGCGCCGGACCAGAAATATTGGCATTGGCCATGCGCTCGCTCCCGCACGGTCCGGAGTTCCGTTTTGTGGACCGCATGCTCAGCCTCACGCCGGGCGTGGAGGGCGTGGGCGAATATCGCGTGCGCGGCGACGAGTATTATTTGCGCGGACATCTGCCCGGCGAACCCATCCTGCCCGGCGTGCTGCTGGTGGAAGCCGCCGCCCAGGTCGCCGGCATGGTGGCGCAGGAAGATCCCGCCAACCCGCGCTGGCCCCGGATGAAGCTCGCCGCCCTGCGCGCGGTGAAGATTCTCGACTCCGCGCGGCCGGGCGACACCTTGCGCATTGAGGCCGTCATCACGGGCCGCCTTGGCCCGATGATCCAGGCGCAGGTCACCGCGTTCATTGCCGACGCCAAAATCCTCTCGGCCGAACTGGCCTTGAGCGGCATCGAAGCCGGCCGAAAACCATGACCGCCACTGCGCCAACTCCCGCGCGCCGCTTCCAATTCGAGCGAGACACCTTCGCTTTCCGCCACGAACTGGTCTGGAATTACCGTTTTGACCCGGTCACCGGCGCCATGACCACAGACCAAGCCGACCCGCCGCCGAACTATTATCATCGCTGCTTCGTGATGGTGCGCGCCACGCGACTGTTCTTTGACTACGCCCGCTTTGTGTCCGAACTCGCGCCCGTGGACGAATCGATTTACCGGGGCCTCGTTCGCAAGCTCATCGGCTGCGATCCCCGCCGCGCTTGCGCGGAGTCGCAACGCATCATCATTCCCGGCTACAACGGCCTACGTTCGTTCAGCCAGGCCCAGGAGGCCATCCTCAAGGCCGAATGCGGCGCCGCCTGGGAATCGTATTTCCTGCGCAGCCATTGGCGCATGATTTTCCGGGTCTCGGGCCGGTTCCAGGAAAAGATGGCGGAGAAACTGAAGCGCTCGCTGGCCAAGCGCACCCTGGCGCTCGTGCATTTGTTCCGCTTCCCGCGCATCACCATCAATCACGGCATCGTTCTTTACCGCTTCGCCGAAACGGACCAAGCGATCGAATTCGACGCCTACGACCCGAATATTCCCGAGCACCCGGTCACGCTGGTTTATGAAAAAAAGCGGCGCGTGTTCACGTTCGCGCCGAGCATCTACTGGGGCGGCGGCGTATTGAGCGTGATGGAAATCTTCTCCGACTTTCCGTATTGATTTACGACTTGCGATTTTCGCAAGTCAACGACGTTTGCGTCTCGGTTGCCAAAACGCCACTCCAAAGAAAATGGTCCCCGAAGTGTTGAGCCCCAGGATGAATCCTATCTTGTAGCCGCGACCGGCGTTGTTTGCGGCATAAATGGGGGTATCGCGTCCCGCCATCAAAACCGGCAACGCGGCCGGCATCACCGCGCCTTCCACCAGGCCGGTGCGAAACCCCGCCAAATAATCGGGCTGATAATACCGCGTTGAGGCGAAGTTGTAAGTGAAGCCCAAGGCCAGGCTGATCGCCGTGAGGGCGACAACTTTGATCACGATGACTATCCCTTTGGGAAGTGGGGCGGGGGCGGCGGTTGTAACAGTTGGCGGCGCGGATTCGAGCATCCGGCAAAGCATGTTCGGGCAGCGTTTGGCGGGCAAGAAGATAACGCGGTCCTTGCAGTCGCCGAGGCGTTCCCCAATGACGAATGAATCCCAAAGCCAGCCGGGACGGGGCGTCCTACTTTTCCGGCACTTCAATCACATCGCCCGCGCGCAGCCACAGGTCAGGGATGCCTTGGTTGTTCTGGTTGCTGCAATCCAAAATCCACTCGTCCGTTTTGTTGGTTTTGGGATCGTGGCGGATCACTTTCACCCGCGACAGGTCACTGTTGGAAGTCAGCGCGGCGCGGGCGACGCCGAGTTGCAATTTCGCACCAATTGCGGCATGGAACGATTCCAGCGGAATTTGCACGGTTTGGCCGCCCGCCACCACCAGCCTGGCTTCGCCCGCGAGATTGCGGAAATGGTCACCGAGCGCCTGCGATTGCTGCGGAGTCACATAATATGGGGTTTCCGCCAAGGTGTGTTCGCGTTCGGGGATTTCGACGACATCGCCGAACTGCAACGGCGCATCGCGCGCAAAGTCGATCCCGTTCGTGGCATCCAGCAAATTGATGATCGTGCGTTTGGCAATCGTGCCGTCTGCGGCCGGGCGCGAGATGACAATATGCCCCAGATCAGGAAAATGCAGGTATCCTGCCCCGCCAGAAGCGTCGGCTTGAAGGAGGGACTCCAGCAAGGTGAAACGGTTCCAGTGGTTGGAATTATCATAGAAAACCGGCCACGAGAAATCTCCCCGGCTGACCGTGATGTGGTCCCAGTCGGGCAAATGGTCCAGCGCGCCGCGTTGGCGCAACCAAGCGATCAACTCTTCCGCGTGCGCAATCTTGCCGGCGAGGCTGCCGAAACGAGCAGCCCAGTTGAGATGGTCTTGCGACGCCTCTTTGATGATGGCCAGCGGTGTTTTGCCGTCATTGTTCCGGACGTTCGGGTTCGCTTTGTGATCGAGCAGCAAAGCAAACACCTTCTCATCGGCGAGGGCCATCGCCGCGTCATGCAGGGCCGAATCGCCGGCCTCATCACCGGCGGCGGGGTTGGCACCGTGTTCCAATAGTAACGCCACCGTTTCCGGCTGGTTTTGACGGGCCGCTTCCTGCAGCAACGTGGCGTGAAGGAGTTGCCCGCCACCGAAAGGTCCGGGGCGACGCCCTCCTTGAGGCATGCGTCCTCCGGGTCCGCCGAAGGGCGCAAATTGAGGCACTCCTTGAGTCGGCGCATTCGTCGCCTCGGCGCTGGCGCCCGCCTCCAGCAAGACCCTGACGATTTCCGGCTTGTCCAGCGCTGTGAAGAGCACCGATTGATTGTCGGTCTGCGAATCGTCCGGGTCGGCCTTATATTTCAACAGGAGTTGGACCAGCGGGAGCTGGCTCTCCGTAATCGCGAAGTATAACGGGGTTACTGATGGGCCGGAGGCTCCGCCATATCCAACCCCGTTGATCGAGACTTCCCAGCTGATACGTCCCATCTCATTCGGATTCGCGCCCGCCTGCAATAGCGCTTCAGCGGCGGCCACGTCCCGCTTTTCGATCGCGCCCAACAACGGCGCATCCAGGGCCCCGCCCTTCGGGTCTGCCTTGGCGGCCAGCAGCAGTTTGACAACGCTGGCGCTGGCTTGTGCCGCCGCGTAGCTCAACGGCGTGCGTCCGTCCTTGTCGGTCGTGTTGGGATCCATCCCGGCCTGCAAAAGCGCCTGAAACATTTCGGGCATTTCGGGCGATGTCTTGAGGGCGTAATTCAATCCGGTGCGGCCCTGGTTGTCCTTGAGGTTTACATTGGCGCCCGCCGCCAGCAGCGCCTGCACAATTTTCAAATGACCGCCCTGGATGGCGGCGAACAACGGCGGCGCGCCGTTGTCTTCTTGAGCGTTTACATCGGCGTGGCTGGCCAGAAGCACTTCGATCACGGCTTGAAATTCCTTGCGGACGGCGACGTGCAAAGACGTTTCACCGTTCCGAGCTTTGAAATTCACGTCCGCGCCATGATCGATCAGGAATTTGGTCATGGCCATGTTTCCAGCCGCCACCGCAGCCATCAAGGGCGTGACCGGCCCGACGTCAGCCAGTTCCCGGTCCGGCGACGGCGTATTGACGTCCGCGCCATGATCCAGCAAGTAAGCCGCCACTTTTTGCCACCCGTTGTCGGCCGCCTTCACGAGCGGCGTGCTGCCGTCGCTGGCGGCGTTAATCAAATCCGGGCTGCTCTGGACCATCTGCTGGATGCGCCGGATTTCGCGGTCTTCATCCGAACCGGCGAATATCGAAGCCGCCGGAGTCTCGTTGTTTCCCGCAGGGAGAGTATTCGCGGCGAGCTCCGCCCGCAGTTTTAGGCCTTGCAGCATCCCTGTGATTCTTTCATCGGTTTGCCGGTTGAGCTCATCGATCAACGCCTTCTGCCGCCCGCACTCGACGCTCGAAAGCGAATAATCGTTCGTGAGCTGTGCCATTTTCACCATTGCCTCGTTGCGCTGTTTCAGCAAGCTGTCCAGGGTGCTGTCGGGAAGCACGGTTGGCAAAACCTCCGCCAGTTCAGTTCGCGGCATTTCCTTTAGCTTGTTCCAAAGCTGAACGTCGGAATTCCCAGCCGAGGCCGCTTCCATCCCGGTGCCCGTTCCGCCGCCCGCCTGCAATGCCTTCAGCCGGGCCTTTTGATTATCCACAATGAAATCCACCCGGTCTTGAATCCACGTGATTTGTTGTTTTAATTCCCGCTGGGCGCCGGCGAAAAGATTCGTTTGTGGATGTGCGGAATTCATCGTTTCAACCAGGCCAGTAAAATTAGGGGATCCGTCCGCGCTAATGGCGAATTGCAGGCTCGCAGCATCCGCGATGGTTAATTGAGGGTTCGCGTTCAATTTGACTTCCTGCTCTTGGAGCTTTGGCAAATGCAAAAGCATTTTTTTAAGCTCATCGTCTGGAAAAATGGCCAGCACGGCGCGAGCCTGTTCCTCCGGGTCTGATCTCAACTGATCAATGCCGGCTATCTGTCTGGCCAGGGTAGCGGCTTCCGCGGATACTGGCATTGAACTCGAATTTTCCGCGCGGGCCGACGTTTTGCCGGCGGTTTCAGCCAACCCTAGACCGGCGAGGTCCTGCCGGCTCAAAGTCGCGAGTGTTTGCTGGTCGGGAAAATCGCGTATGATCCGCTGGTATTCCGCCGCCGCATCATTGGTGCGCCCTTGGGCGCGATAGCATTCACCCAGCCGGAAGACGGCGGTGGCGGCGAGCTGGCTATCCTTGTCGAACTGCGACGCCAGGGACTGATAATCGGCGATGGCCGCATCCAGGTTCCGGTTGGCCTGCTCTTCGAACAAGCCCTGTTGCAGCAGCCCGGTGAGGTCGTTGGTCTGGGCGCGCAACAGGGTGGCGGTCAGCAGGACGAATCCGAGACACAATTTTGTTTTCATGTATTGAACGAGTCCAGCCTGCCAAATTCCTCCCTCCGGTTTGTCACGCTTTTGCAAAATTGAAGATCAAACGCGAAGGCGTGAAGAACACAAAGGTTCGCCGAGAAAACGGAAACAAGTTTCTCCAAACGTTTCGCGTCATTGCATTCTGTCTGACAATCCCGATGACCTCATGGACTGCGCCGGCAAAGCGCAGCGGCGACGGCGCTTTCGTTCGCACAGGAAGGCCTCGATTCATCGTGGGCTTGGCCAGTGCGAAAGCGGTGTCGCGCTTCGCTTGCCACCGCACTCCAAGATGCTCCGTGAAACAGTGACATGGATGACGGGTGTGTTGGCGATTTCTGGCTAAGGCGGCAGGTATTGAGCTGCAGATCGCGTTTCGCCGCTTGCCAAAATATTCGATTACTACTGGGCTCCGCTGTCTCTCAGCGTATGTTTGCCTCATAAATCGAGCTTGTAGCCGACGCCATGCACGGTTTTGATCCACCGCGGGTCGTCCGGATCCTTTTCCAGCTTGGCGCGCAGGCTGGCCACGTGGTTGTCCACTGTGCGGGTGGTCGGAAATGCCGTGTAGCCCCATACCACATCGAGGAATTTTTCGCGCGTCACCGGTTCGCCCTCCGCCCCGGCCAGCAGCCGCAGCATGGCAAATTCCTTGGCCGTGAGATGGATTTCCTTTTGCCCGCGCGCCGCCGTCTGCCGCGCCAGGTCGATTGCCACCTCGCCGAGCTCGAGTTTCATGGGCGACTTGGTTTTGCGTTCCACGCGGCGGAGCAGGGCGCGCACCCGGGCCAGCAATTCATCCGTGCTGAACGGCTTGACCAGGTAATCGTCCGCGCCCGCGTCGAGGCCGGTGACCCGGTCCTCAATCTGGCCCTTGGCGGTGAGCATCAGCACTGGCACGGCATTGGCCAGCCGGCGCAGTTCGGCGCAAACCGCGAAGCCGTCGAGCTTGGGCATCATCACGTCGAGCAGGATCAGGTCGGGCTTTTCGGTCAGGGCGCGCTGGAGCCCGCTCTCGCCGTCCGCCGCCGTCAGCGGGCGGTAGCCTTCGCCCGCCAGCAGATCCGCCAGTGCCGTGCGCATGGGCGTCTCGTCTTCAATGATCAGAATGCGTTCCATAAATTAAATCCGAAGGCCGAAGGCCGAAATTCGAAGGGGCGCGCCCGGTTTGGGGTTTCAGCCTTCGGATTTCTGTTGGCCTTCGGATTTCGGATTTCGGGTTAGGGCGCTCGGCTGGCATTTGACTATTTCGGTGGCTGGGTTGGCAATTCGATAGTGAAGCGGCTGCCGCGCCCAACTTCGCTTTCCACGATCACCTGTCCGCCGTGCGCCTCCACGATGTGTTTCACCACGCTCAAGCCGATGCCCACGCCCTGCGTTTCGCGGCGCAACTCGGAGCCGAGGCGGTAGAACCGCTCGAAAATCTTCTCCTGCTCCGCTTTGGGAATGCCCGGGCCGTGATCGGCAACATAAAGGAGGACCAGCATCCCGCCTGCCCGACTATCAATTCCCACCGTTACCGTTTGGCCATTGGGGGAATGTTTGACCGCGTTGTCGATCAAGTTCACCAGCGCCTGCTGCACCGCCCGGCCGTCCAGGGCGAGTTCGGAATTCGGAGCGCGGAGTGCGGAATGAAATTCCAGGCGCACGCCCTTCTCGGCAGCGTGTGGCTCCATCAGCCTGACGGTGGTTTCCGCCAGCGCAATAACATTGGTCGGCTCGAATTCGTATTGCTTGCGCCCCTGTTCGATGCGGGACATATCCAGCACGTTTTCAATCAGGGACGACAACCGGCGGCATTCCTGCACGATGAAGCGGAAATATTCGCCTTGCTTGACGGGCCCGGAAATCAGGCCGCGCTCCAGGTTCTCGGCCATCAAGCGCACGGAGGCGATCGGCGCGCGCAACTCGTGCGAGACGCTGGAGACGAAATTGGATTTCTGCTCGTTAAGCTCCAGTTGGTGGCGGAAGGCGCGCCGGGCGGCGATGAAACCAACCAGCGCCGTAAGCACGGATAGCGCAATCATGGCACCAAAGATCCACTGGAGCTGGCGTTGCCGGGCATAGAGCAGATGGCGGTCGGCGAGAAGCACTTGGACGGTAAAAACGGAATGCCCCGGCAGGGATTCGAACATGGTGTCTTTCGGGGGACCGTTCAATGGCGTCCTCAAGAGGGCCGGTGATGGCAGGTAGAAATGCGCTTCTGATAGGACTTCAGCCGTGGCGGTGCTGGCCGCCGGTTTGTTCCAAGGCGCCGGCAGCAACAGCGGCTTGCCTTCCAGTTCACAGGCGATGGCAAAGTAATCCGGCAGGGAGACTTTGGCCTGCCCCAGTGCGTTGGTGAAGGCCTGAATCACCACCGGTAGCGCGTAGCAACCGGCTTCTGGCTGAGCGTAGGTTGTCCCGGTCGGCTGGTTGGAAACAATGGTTACAGCGCCCCCAAGCACCGCCGGATGAATGAAGCAAAACCATTGTTGGCGCATGGCCTTGATCCAGAGGTTGGTGGTCGTGGTTTCGGTAATATGGCCGGTTAAATCCAAGCTTTCGGCCAGCTCCTGCCGCAGTTGTCTTTCAGCAAGGCATGTCTTCATGGCGTTGACGCTCTCAGAAAGCTCCGCATTGCCCGCGACCGATCTGGCGGCCTCGTCCAACAACCTGGGCGCGAGGAAGCCGCCCTCGAGTACTTCCGCGCGCAGGGCGTTCCAGACCTTTTCCGTGGGGCCGCATTCCTTGCTGCGGCGCAAGGCTTCGGCCAATGCCAGTGATCGCAGTGTCAAACCGCTTTCGGTCACGACCTCGTCGTGCCGGCTGGCGAAGTCGAGCAGTTGACCCACTGCATTGGTCGCCGGGGCGTTGCGCAATTGTGCCCGAAGCGTGATAAACTCCGCGCAAATTTTGCCGTCGAGTGGGGGAGCCTCTTCCGTGAATTCACTGGCCTGTTCCACGAGATTCGCTGTCGGTTCGCCGGCAAAATCCGCCGATTCAAGCGCGGTCCAGGCGGCCTGCTGGCCTGCGGACATGGCGGTCAGCCATGCTGGCGGCCGGGGCGGCCGGGGGCGTTGCCAGGCGGGTTCGCCATTGGTGTTCAAAATGAAGGTGGCAATCGGCGGCACACCCGTGGTCCAATCCGGAAAGGCTGCCCGCAAAACGGCGAGGATGTTTGATATGATGTTGATTTCGTTTGGGTTGTCGATCAGCTCATGGCGCAGCTTGTCTGCCGGCCAGCGCGCCACGCCGTTCTCCAAGTAGTACATCCAGCCACCTTTATATGCGTCGAAGCGGATCAGCCCGCCAGCGACGGATTGCCCAAAGTCATCGGGGAGCCCGCGCAGGGTATCCGCGGCCCGCGCCTGCGCATCCTGTCCCACCATCCGGCGTTGATGTAGAATGGCCCAAAAACCAAAGGCAGCCATCAGGATCACCGGCAGCAGGATGAAAACCGCCTGCCAGAAGAAAACCGGCGTTGCGCGCTGGGATTTTTGCCGGACCAAAAATGGCAGTTCACGGAATTTTTTGCGGGCGCGAAAGAACTGGAAGAGCGTCATGCCATAGGGAAACGATAGGAAAACCAGCGGGAATATCCTTCCCAGAGTCAAAGGGCCGGAGCGCGCAAAGGTTATGAATGCGAGGGCCGCCAGGAGAATGCTGGAAAGGAAGAATGCTCCGCGGGCCCGGCGATACCAAGCCACCGGATCAATATTGACCGGTTGGCGGACGATCCGCCGCTCCCACCCGGCGCCCAGAAACGCCACCAGGAGGATCGCCAGCCCGACCAACAGTTTAAGAACCGCGCTAGACATGACCTCGGCGAATCGGGCCGGGCGGATACATGGCGTTCATTACCCACAGCCTGTGGCAACCGCAAGCCGCAGTTGTCACGCTTTTGCAAAATCTTCGTGCGCGCCAAGTCCTTTGTTTGGCTTGCCGGCGGCTGGCGGTCCGAAAGCGGAGGAGTGCCGCCGCACTCCGGGACGCTTCACTGCGACGGCGACTGGCGATCGCGCCAGCGCCTGGAGTGCGGTGGCGAGCGAAGCGCGACACCGCTCTCGCGCGGGCTACGGTCCCCATTAACTCGAGGCCGCACCGCGCGGGCGAAAGCGCTGTCGCCGCTGCGCTCTGCCGGCGCAGTCCAAGATGCCAACGGGATTGCCCAGCGCATTGCCGTTTCGCGAAACATCATGGAGATGATGGCTTCACCGCTTTCGGGCGGGCGAGAGCGTTCTTCGCTCTTCGGATTTTCGTTTTCGCAAGCGTGGCCCGTTCATGCCACTTGAAGTCGGAGTCGATTTTGTTACGCTATCCCATGCACCTCAGCCACCGGCTCCGGCAGCCGCGTCACGTCGTTTCAACAGTCTTCCCGGCGATGACCGTACTATTATGCCTGTGGCTCGCCCAGCCAGCTTCGGTGAGCGCCTCCTCCGCGATTTTCGGGGGCGACCCGTTCTACACCGGCGGGACCACTACCATGAATGCATTGCGGGCGTCCGGCTACACCACCGTCGTGTTGTGGACCATTCATGTGGACGCCACAACCGGCAATTTGATTTTCAACGACCAGCTCCTGGCTTCCAATGGCGTTTATGTGGGAACTTCGACGTGGCCCGCGCAGCTCAAAACCTTAAAGAGCGCACCTACTTCGGTGAATCGCATTGAGGTGTCCGTGGGCTCCTACGGCGTGAATGATTTCCAGTCGGTGCAAACCCTGATGAGCACTCACGGCACCAACACCACGAGCCTGCTGTACTCGAATTTCTATGCCCTGAAAGTGGCCACCGGCGCCGACGCGATCGATTTCGATGACGAAACGCTCTATAGCGTGCCCACGACGGTAGAGTTCGGTCAAATGCTGTCGTCGATGGGCTACCAGGTGACGTTCTGCCCGTACACCGACTCGTCTTTTTGGCAGAGCGCGTATGATCAGCTCGGCAGCGGGATTGTGGATGCCGTCTATCTGCAATGCTATTCCGGCGGGGCCGGCAACGATCCCGGCACGTGGGATGGCTATTTCAATGGATTGAAAGTCCAGCCCGGCCTGTGGTGCAACAATGGCGACGATTGCGCCTCGGGCAGTTCGGCGAGCGAAGTGGCCGCGCAGATGACGGCCTGGCGCGCCGCCGACGGGATTCCCGGCGGTTTCATGTGGGAATACGACAACATGCTTTCCTGCACCAACGGCGGCACGCCGGCGAATTATGCGCAGGCCATCAATCGCGCGGTGGACCCGCTGGCCATAATGCCTTTGACGGGTTTTACCGGCGCCACAGCTTATAATCTGCGATCGCTGCCGGTGCGCACGCCGTTCACATTGTCCAATGCGGCGGCCGCTTCGCTTAACTGGAGCGTGATCAACACCTCAAGCTGGGTGACGGTGTCGGCGTCGTCCGGATCCCTGGCCGTCGGCGCGACCACCTCGGTGACGGCGAGCTTGAACCAGGCGGTCGCCACAAATCTGGCGCTCGGCAGTTACGCGGCCACCGTGATTTTCAGCAACCAGACGACGGCCGTGGGGCTGGTCCGCAATTTCGCCTTGGATACCGCCGTGGCCAACTGGCCGATTGCACTCACCGGCTTCAACGCCACCGTGCTGGCCAGCAACAACGCCACCGTGGCCGCGCCCGGCGCGACGGGGTTTGATATTCCCAACGACTATTGCTTTTACCAGCAGGGCTTGGGCGGCAGCTCGCAAGGCTTGCCGTGGACCGGCTTCTTCCTGAGCCAGTGCGACAGCAACACGGCTTTTCAACTCGGGCCTTATGCCGCGGCGGACGCCCTGCTGCTGGGTGATACCTATGTGGCGGCCGGCACCCTGAATCTGGCCAGTCCCGATGCATTTAATTCCCTGAGCGTTCTGGCGGCGTCCGCCAACGGAGGCGGGCAGGGGACGTTGGTATTGAATTTCACGGATGGCACCAGCAGTCCGGCATTGCCGTACAATTGTCAGGATTGGTTTTACACCGTCACTAATGTGGCCATTCAAGGGTTCGGCCGGCTTCAATTGAGCGGTTGGTCCATTGAGAACAACGGCAGTTCGAATCCGAACCTGTATCAAACGACCCTCAACTTGGCGGCCCTGGGACTGGCCAGGCCCCTCGCCTCGATCACCTTTCGCAATCCGGCCGGCGGGGGCGCGGGCGAGAGCACGGCCATTTTTGCCGTGAGCGGCATGTCCACGAGCATCCCGCTGCTCCCACCCGGCGGCCTGGTGGCCATCCCCGGAACGAACGCCACGGCTCAATTGTCCTGGCAGCCCTCCCTCGGGGCCACCAACTATCAAGTGAAACAGTCGACGGTGAGCGGCAGCGGCTATGTGGCGGTGGGAGGTGGCCCAAGCACGACCTATGCGGCAACCGGACTGGCCAACGGCACGATCTACTATTATGTTGTGTCGGCGGGCGGTGTGGCCAATGAGAGCTCCAATACAAGCCCGGTGAGCGTCGTGCCTGGGTCTTATGTCGGCTGGGCCATGGGGGTGAATCCAGTGGCTTACTGGCCCTTGAACGAGACTTCCGGAATCGTGGCGTATGACCTTGTTCTCGGCAGCAACGGCACCTACACCGGCATGGTCACCCTGACGGCCGGCGGCGACATTGCCGCCGGCTTTCCGAACCCGCATCGGTCGGCCTACTATTCCGGTTCGGGCTACACACTGATTCCCAATCTGATCGGCAGCACGAATTTTTCCATCATGTTCTGGCTGCGCACGTCGGCCACGGGCGGCTCGCCCAACTGGTACAACGGCGAGGGATTGGTGGACGCCGACGTGTCCGGCACCACGAATGATTTCGGCGTGGCGCTGGTGGGCGCCAAGATCGGCTTCGGCGTGGGCAATCCCGACACTACCCTGACCTCGGCCAGGAGCGTGAACGATTTTGCCTGGCATCACGTCGTCACCACGCGGAATGCCGGGAGCGGACTGATGACCATATATATCGACGGCAAAGAGGACAGCAGCCGGACTGGCCCGGCGGGCGGTCGCGCGAGTTCGCCTGTGCTGCATATCGGCAACATCGCCAGCGGTGGAGGGTTTTACACCGGTTACATATCGGATGTGGCGGTGTATCCCGAGGTGCTCACGACAAACCAGATCGCCACGCTGTACAGCGCCGCCACGGGCCTGTTTTACAATATCACGCTCACAAACCAGTTTAGCGGCGGTAACCTGGTTCTAAGCTGGCCCGGCAACGGCAAATTGCTGCAATCCACCAACCTCGCCGGGCCCTGGACCACGAATGTCTCCGCCTCGCCGGTTACGGTCACGCCCGCCGCGCCGCAGCAATTTTATCGCGTGCTTACGCAATAAGCGACGGCTAAACTTTGCCCGTGAAGCCGCTTACCTCGCACACGTGCAAATTGACGGACGCCCAGGCGCTGGCCCTGAATGCCGCGCTGCTTGCGCGGGACTGGAAGCCCCGGACGGTGCCCTACGCGCGCTTTGCGTACGAATCGGACAAGTGCAACGTGGTCTTTTACGAAAGCGGCAAGCTCGTGGTGCAGGGCCGGGGCACGCAGGAGTTCATCGAGTTCGTGCTGGAGCCGGAAATCTTGAAGGAAGTCAAACTGGGCTACGAAACCGTGTTGAATCCCGATTTGCTGCTGCCGCGGTTTGGCGTGGATGAAAGCGGCAAGGGCGATTTTTTCGGGCCGCTGTGCATTGCGGGCGTTTATGTGAACGAGAGCGTCATTCAGGCGTGGAAAGACCGGGGCATTCGCGATTCCAAAAACATCTCCAGCGACAAGAGGATTCACGAACTGGCCGATCTGATTCGCAAGACGCCCGGCTGCGTGGCGGACAACGTGACCGTGGGCAACGAGGCGTACAACCGCCTTTACGCGCGCATGAAAAGCGTGAATACACTTCTCGCCTGGGGCCACGCGCGGGTCATTGAGAATCTCATGGGCAAGCGGTATCAGATGAACCCCCCGCCGGTGCGGGCCATCAGCGACCAGTTCGCCGCGAGCAAAGCGGTGATTGAAAAGGCGCTCATGACCGAAGGCCGCGCGATCGAACTGGTGCAGCGGCACAAGGCGGAGGAAGATATCGCCGTGGCCGCGGCGTCCATTCTCGCGCGCGACGAATTTGTGAAAGGCATCGCGAAACTGGAACAGCAGTTTCAAATGAAGTTTCCGAAGGGCGCCAGCGCCGCGGTGGATGCGGCGGCGAAGCAGTTCGTGGACACGCGCGGGGCGGAGGAGCTGGCGAAGGTCTCCAAGCTGCATTTCCGCACCGCCCTCCGCGCGCAAGGTCTGCCGGAGCCTCCGAAGACGGAGTGGCGAAAACGGTAGATGGACGTCCTAGTGGCCTAATGCCTATTATCGCTTGGTGTGGTATAACGGCTTCGCGCCGGTGTCGGGCCGACAGTCGCCCTGGTGAGCGTTCGCAATTTTAAAATCATGTTTCATTACAAGAAATACCTGCTGGCTTGGATGCTGTCGCAGGCGGCAATCGTCGCCGCCTTCGCCGGAGCCGAACCTGATCAATTTGCCGATCTCCAACGCGAGCCGGACACGGTGACCGTTGTCACGGAGACCGGTTCTCATTCATTGGCCCCGCAACGGAATGGCCTCTGGGCGGCGGACAACCTTAAGGTCCGTTTCCATTCGGGGCCAAAGGAATTGAAAATTGAGCTAGCCGCCCCGGGCGATGCCGTGAAGCACGTGGTAATGAACTGGGCAGTCCAGCCGCCGGCGGACTGGAAATATCTCGGCGATGCCTGGGAGCGCGCCTATGGCGATTTGGAATGGAAATCCCTCGACGCCGGACGGGCGATGCCCTGGTACTTCCTGGCCAGTGACGGCCGACTAACTCATGGCTATGGCGTCATGACCGGTCCAGGCGCCTTATGTTACTGGACGGCGGACGGGCAGGGGATCACGCTGCATGCCGACGTGCGTTGCGGCGGAATGGGCGTGCAACTGGGCCGACGCACGCTGGACGTCGCTACCGTGGTCAGCCACCGCGGCGCGGCAGGGGAGACGCCTTTTGCGGCGGCGCAGAACTTTTGCCGCTTGATGTGTTCCCAGCCGGTTTTGCCGAAGCAGCCGGTTTACGGTTTTAATGACTGGTATTGCACCTATGGACACGACACCGCCGACCAATTCCTCACGAATGTGGCGTATGTGGCCTCCCTCTCGCCGAACCAGGCCAACCGGCCTTTTGCCGTGGTGGACGACGGCTGGCAATGGAAAGGACAAAATGGCGGGTCTCCGGGACTCTGGGACCGGACCAGTCCCGACTTCAGCAAGACGCTCACGATGACCGGCCTTGCCCAACGCATTCACGCTTTGGGGGCGCGTCCGGGCTTGTGGTACCGGCCCCTGATCGCCAACGACGACCAGCCGGCCGGTTGGCGGTTGCAACGGGATCCGAACTGCCTCGATCCCACCGTCCCGGAAGTCCGCGCCCAAATCCGGCAGGCCGTTTTGCGCTTTCGCGCCTGGGGTTTTGAAATGATCAAGCATGATTACTCCACCTTCGATATTTGCGGCCGCTGGGGGCCCAAAATGGGCGCGGAATTCACCTCGGATGGCTGGGCGTTCGCCGACCGATCCCAGACCACTGCCGAGGTGATTCGCCGGCTCTATCGCGACCTTCGCGAAGCGGCCGGCGACCACACCTTGATCATTGGCTGCAACACCATGGGGCATCTGTCGGCGGGGCTTTTTGAATTGCAACGCGTCGGCGATGATACCAGCGGCAATGATTGGAATCGCACGCGCGACATGGGCGTCAACTGCCTGGGTTTTCGCGGGCCGCAAAACGGAACGTTTTTCATGGTGGACGCCGACTGCGCCGGCCAGACCTCGGCGCACTCCGTGGCTTGGGAGAAGAACTCCCAATGGCTCGATTTGCTGGCGCACAGCGGAACCGCGCTCTTTGTTTCGTTCCCGCGGGAAACCGTGAGCCCCGGGCAGGAGCCAGCCCTACGGGAAGCGTTGACCGCGGCTGCCCGGCCGCAGCCCACTGGGGAACCGCTGGACTGGCAGAGCCGGCGCGCGCCTGAGCGTTGGCGCCTGGACGGAAAAGAGCGGAGCTTCTCGTGGTGATGGCTGAGCGGCGTCTTCGGGGCTCTTGGAGAGCGGCGACCTCCAAAATTGGATGCACTTTGGGGCCATGAACCACGTTCGAGCAGATTTGTTGATAATCAATAACTTGCGAACACGGTTCATGGAAAGTCCCCTGTTCCTTTGGGACCTGCTGCTCAAAGACGCGGCAACTCGGTCTCCCTCCTTGGAGGAGAGATAAATGCATATATGACTACGGTGGTTCCTTGATGTGGGTAATAAGTAAAAAGTCCACGCGCCTTCTGGTTGTCGCGAAGCGACTTCGGATATTAGCCAGACACGCCAGTGTGTGGTTATAGGGATGAAAATAATTCGTCCCAGCGGGACGATGGACAGGGCGGGCCATTGCTTTCCACCGTCCTTTCAGGACGTGGGACCGTTTGGTTCGCCGCCAGCCTCTTCGAAGCTGGCTAATATCCGCGGTCGCTCAGCGACCGACTTGCACAGATGAATTGTTACCTTTCCTAACGTTGAAAGGGCCGGAGTGAGGACGGTTGTTTAAGAATGGAAACAAAAAATGCGCTCAAGACAGCAGCTTGTGGACGAGTGCTCTTGAAATGAGCACAATGGCGGCGAAGCCTGAAAACAATTCGGGCCGATTATGCGATGGTTATTTCAAGCGTCGAGCTGGATAGGCCTGGCAATGCTCGCCTTTACTGGCGTGGCGCGGGCGGATTCGCGACTCGGCGATTTTGCGGTGACCCGGTGGACGCGCGAGAACGGTCTGCCGGACAATTCGGTGACGTGCGTGCTGCAATCTTTTGACGGCTTCCTCTGGATCGGCACCGACCAGGGGCTCGCCCGGTTCGACGGCGTAAAATTTGTCCCGCTGCGGCTGTCGGCCTCAAACGCCGGCGGCGAAAAGGGCATCACGGCCTTGTATCAGGACGCCGGTGGCCAGTTGTGGATCGGCACACGCGAAGACGGTTTGTGGCGGCTGGCGGAGGGCTCGCTGCGGCACGTCGATCCCGGGCCGGGCTTTCGCAGCCGGTCGGTAACCTGTATCGCGGGCGGCCGCGGCGGCGATGTGTGGGTGGGCACCACGAACGGGCTGAGCCGGTTCAATGGAACGAACGTCGTTTGTTTCACCGTGGCTCAGGGATTGCCGAGTGATGCCATTTCGAGCGTTCACGTCTCCGGACCCGACACCGTCTGGATCACCACCCGCCGGGGCATGTGCCAGTTCAAGGAGGGCCGCCTATCGCCCCTGGAGTTTCATACGGACAGCCCGCGCAGCAGTCCGGAAATGATCGGCATCTATAATGATCAGCGCGGCAATCTATGGGCTTTCGGCGACACCTATCTGGTGAATCTGAATGACGGCAAGCGCTTCAACTATTTCCGCAGCGGCGACACATTGTCGCTACGCATTTGGAGTTCCTGCGAGGGCCGGGACGGACAGTTGTGGCTGGGAACCAGCGGACAGGGCGTCTTTTCGTTCGCGGAAGGACATTTTCGTCCGCTGTTGCTGCGGGATGCGAACCTGGGCAGCGATGTTCAGGCCATCCATGAAGATGGCGAGGGAAATCTCTGGCTGGGCACCTTCAGCAGCGGCTTGGTGCAACTGCAGGTGCGGCGTGTGCAGACGCTGGATGCGGTAACCGGCTTGCCCGTGGAAATGGCCCGCTGTTTGTCGGTTGATGGCGACGGAGCAGTCTGGGCCGGGTATGCCCAGGATGGGCTATTTGTTAAGGCCGGAGAAAGATTTGAACGGGTCAAGATGCCGGATGGCCTTCACTTGTTCAATTTAGTCACGTCCCTAGCCACAACCACCCGGGGCGAACTCTGGGCTGGAACGCTCGGGCTGGGTTTGGAGCGTCTCAAGGAAGGAGTCGCCGAACGGCTGACCACGGAGAACGGCTTGTCCGACGACGAAATTCTCGCGGTAGCCGCCGAAAGCGACGCTTCCGTCTGGGCCGGAACGGAGTCCGGCACGGTTCATCATTTGAGTCCGACGGGAATGGAAACGTTCGGGTCATCCTCCGGCCTGTCGGGGGCCCCCGTCACCTGCCTCTTGGCCGCCGGTGGCGGCACGGTTTTTGTGGGGACCGCGGCCGGCGACGTGGTTCAACTCCAAGGACGGCGATTCGTGCCCGTCGATCCTTCGGCACAATTGGCCGGGGCGGCCATTCACGCGCTCTGCGAGGATCCGTCCAGCCGCCTCTGGATCGGCACTCAAGGCAAGGGACTGGCTTGCGAAGGCGCCGGACGCTTCACGCTCTGGGATGCGAAAGCGGGGCTTCCCGATGACGACATCACCGGTGTTCTGTCGGATGATTTGGGCCGGATCTGGATCAGCACGCGCCGGGGCATCCACGTGCTCACGCCCGCGGCTACTAATGCGCCCCCCGGAGTTTTGCCGAAATTGCAAGCCGTCAGCCAATATGACCGGTCCTCCCTGGCGGCGGCCCGATGGGGCTGGCCGCAGGCCGTCAAGGGGCGCGACGGACGCATGTGGTTCGCCGGCCCCAGCGAGATCTATGTCCTGGATCCCCGCGATTTTCATCCGGACCCGGCCCCCTTCCGCGTGGAACTGGAGGACCTGTCGGTCAATGGCCAGCGGTGGCCTTTCCGGAACGCCTTCAGCGCCGCCGACCAGCTCCTGCCGGAGAAGCCGTTGCGCTTCCCTTCTCATCTTCGCACGCTGGAAATCGAGTTCACCGCGCCCTGCCTGCTTTCGCCCGAGCACCTGCAGTTTCAACATCGGCTGGATCATTTTGACAAGGACTGGGTGGACAACGACACCGGCCGGCGGGTTCGTTACAACGGGCTGCCCTTTGGACAATATCAATTTCACGTGCGGGCGAAGAACCTGGACGGAACCTGGGGACCCGACAACGCCTCACTGACGTTTTTTCTGCCGCCGCCGTTTTGGCGGCTGCCATTGGTCATTCTCGTGGAGGCGCTGGCGGTGGTCGGCACGGTGGCGGCGGTGGTGCGTTTGTTTTCCCATCGGCGCCTCCGCCTGAAGCTGGCCTTATTGGGCCAGCGGGAGGCCATGGAACGCGAGCGCATGAGAATCGCCCGCGACATGCACGACGAGATTGGTTCCCGGCTGACGCGCATTTCGTACTTCAGCGAGCTGGCCTTGCAGGAGAAAGTGCCGTCCCGGGACAGCCTGCACTCCATCGCCCATACGATCCGCGACCTCCTGCAGACCCTGGACGAAATCGTCTGGGCGGTGAATCCGCAAAACGACACGCTCGAAAATCTGGCTGCCTATCTCGGCTATTTTGTCACAGAATACCTCCACAACACCTCGATGGAATGCAAGCTGAACATTCCGCCCAACCTGCCGGTGATTCCCCTGACGGCGGAAACCCGGCACAATGTGTTTCTCGCCTTCGAGGAGGCGGTGAGCAATGCGTTGAAACATTCGGGAGCGAGCTGCCTGTCCGTGGCCATGAGCCAGGCGGATGGAAAATTTGAAATTCGCGTGGCGGACAACGGGCATGGCTTCGACCCGCACGCAGACCCGGCAGCCGTTGACAAAAATGGCGCGCCGCCGGCGCGCACCCGGCGGGGCAACGGGTTGTTGAATATGGCCCACCGGCTGGAAAGCGTCGGCGGAGAAGCCCGGATCGAAAGCCACCGCGGCCAGGGAACCGTGGTTGCCTTCCGCCTGTTGATCAGAGACAAACCGAAGGAGACCCGATGAATAAAACGGTGACCGTTTCCATTGTGGACGACGATTGCGAGCTGACCGCCAAGATTTCCGACTATCTCAATCGGACCTCCAGCTATCGTTGCCTCAGCAGCTATGCCTCGGCCGAGGAAGCGCTGGCGCATTTGCCGGCCGAGGGTCCCGATGTCGTGCTGATGGACATCAACCTGGGCGGCATGAATGGGATCGAGTGCGTGCGACTGCTCCGCCCCCGCCTGCCCAACACTCCGGTCGTCATGCTGACCGTGTTCGAGGACACCGATAAAATTTTCAGGGCCATCGCGGCCGGCGCCAGCGGCTATTTGTTGAAGCGGATGCCGCCGTCCAAACTGCTGGATGCCATCGAGGAAGTGGTGGGCGGCGGTTCCCCCATGTCGGCGCCGATCGCCCGGAAGGTCATCCAGTTGCTGCAAACCATGCCCGTTCCGCGGGACACCACCACGGACCTGTCCGACCGCGAACGCCAGGTGCTGGAGGCCATGGCCGCCGGCCAGCTTTACAAGCAGATCGCCGACAAATTGTGTGTGAGCATCCACACCGTGCGCAGTTACATCCGCCGCATTTACGAGAAACTCCATGTCCGCACCCGCACGGAGGCGGTGGCCAAGTACTTTCGGCACTAAGATCCACATGCGCCCTCTTCGTTGTTTTTCGATGGTCCTGCTGGCGGTCGCGCTGCGGGCCTGGCCGGCTCGCGCCGCCAATGACTGGCAGATGGCCGTCGGCCCATTGCAAACCCCCTGGGCCGCCGAAGTGTCGCCGACCAATGCGCTGCCCGACTACCCGCGGCCGCAGATGGTCCGCGCTGACTGGATGACTCTCAATGGCCTGTGGGATTTTGCCGTAACGCCTGACCCGGCGGAGCGCCCCGCTTCCTACGCGGGCAAAATCCTGGTCCCGTTTCCCATTGAGTCGGCCTTGTCGGGCGTCATGCGGGATTTGGATGAGCAACACCTGCTGTGGTATCACCGGACATTTTCAGTGCCGCCGGCTTGGTCGGGACGCCGCGTCCTGCTGAGATTTGGCGCGGTGGACTGGCAGGCCAATGTCTTTGTCAACGGGGTCGATCTGGGCCGGCACCGCGGCGGCTATGATGCCTTCAGTTTTGACATCACGGAGGCGCTGAAACCGGAAGGTCTGCAGGAATTGTCCGTGGCGGTCTTTGATCCCACCGAGGGTGACCAGCCGCGCGGGAAACAATCCCGCAAGCCGGAGGGCATTTTTTATCGAGCCTGCTCGGGCATCTGGCAAACGGCGTGGCTTGAACCGGTCCCGGTGGGAGGCATTACCGGCTTGAAACTGGTGCCGGACCTGGACGCGGGGGCGTTGCGCCTGCGGGTTTCCACTCTGGGCGGCGGTGAGGGGCTGCGCATTGAAGCCACGGCGATGGCCGGGCCGTTGGAAGCCGGGCACGCCGGCGGCGCGGTCAATTCGGAGGTGGTATTGCCGCTGAAACAGACGCGCCCGTGGTCGCCCGACGATCCGTTTCTGTACGATTTGCGCGTGGTGCTCAAGTCTGGCGGGCGCATTGTGGACGAAGTCGGCAGTTATTTCGGAATGCGCTCCGTGGGTCTGCGGCGGGATGAGCGCGGGGTCATGCGTCCGACGTTGAATGGGGCCTTCATTTTTCAGATCGGGGCGCTGGACCAGGGATACTGGCCCGACGGCATCTACACGGCCCCCACCGACGCGGCGTTGCAACATGACTTGCGGTTCTTGAAGAAGGCGGGCTTCAACCTGGTGCGCAAGCACGTCAAGGTCGAGCCCGACCGGTGGTACTACTGGTGCGACAAACTGGGATTGCTGGTGTGGCAGGACATGCCCAGCGGCGACAACAACACCCCCGAGGCGCGCGAGCGCTTCGAGGCGGAGTTGCAACGCCTGGTCCGCCAGTTGCAAAACCATCCCAGCCTCACCACCTGGGTTGTTTTTAATGAAAGCTTGGGCCAGTTCGACAGCGAGCGCTTGACCCGCAGCCTGAAAGAACTCGATCCTTCACGCCTGGTGGACAGCGCCAGCGGCTGGACAGACAAACATGTTGGCGACTTGAGCGACGCGCACAGTTATCCCATCCCCGACTCACCGCCCGGCGAGGCCGGCCGGGCCCTGGTGATCGGCGAATTTGGCGGCCTGGGATTGCCTCTGTCGGGCCATCAATGGTCCGACGACGCCTGGAGCTATCAAATGTTGCCCGATGAAAAGGCCCTGGAAGGCTGGTACTATTATCTGTTGCAGGAGATTTGGTCGCAGAAGGAAAACCGCGGCTTGAGCGCCGCCATCTACACCCAGACGACCGATGTGGAGACCGAATGCAATGGGCTGCTGACCTATGACCGGCGCGTCGTCAAGATACCGGCCGATCGGCTGGCCGCCATGAATCGCGGAGACATTTATCGCCGGCCCATGCACGTGCTTTTGACGAACGCGGTCTTTGGCGAGCCGGTTTGGAAATACACTTTCGACAAGCCATCGTCGCTTTGGAATGTCCCCGCTTACGACGACAGCCGCTGGCTGGCGGGCCGCGGCGGATTTGGCACCGCCTTTACCCGCGGCTCGCGCGTGCATACCGAATGGAATTCATCCGACATCTGGCTGCGCCGCTCCTTCGTCCTCGGCCGTGAAGGCTTGCGCGAAGCCAGATTCCACCTGCATCATGACAAATCGGTGGAGATTTATTTGAATGGCGTGGAAGCGCTCGTCACCAAAAGTTACCTGGTCAATTACGCCCTGTTCGACATCGCGCCGGCTGCGTTGGCCGCGCTTCATCCGGGCACCAACTGCATCGCCGTCCATTGTGATCAAACGGCCGGCGGCCAGTTCATCGATGTCGGCATGGTTGCCTTGCAGCCGCCGCCGGAGACCGTTAATGCCCCGTAAGCTTCCAGCCGGAGAACTATTGACCGTGGATGGCGCCGATGAAACGGATAGGAAAATGAAAAAAATCCGCGCCATCCGCGTGATCCGCGGTTAACTTTTTCCATGCTTGCGTTTGCCCTGGTCCGCCTCCGCTGGTCCATTTTACGGCAAGCCTTGGCCGGGAAACGATTGACCGGGGATGGCGCGGATAACGCGGATGAGAAAATGGAAAAAACCGAGCCATTCGTCATTCGCCTTTCGTTCCGCCGCCTTGCTGATTTGCATCCGGTCAACTCGCCCCCTGACGATCCCGCACCCATTGGTTGGCGTTCAAGACCAATTCGGTGGCGTTTTGGAAGCGCAGCTTTTCCTTGATGCGGGTGCGGAAGGAATGAATTGTGGGGATCGTCAGCGAGAGTTCCTCGGCAATCTGGCGGGAGGACTTGCCTTCCCCGAGCATCTGGAAAACCTGCAGCTCCCGGTCGCTCAACTGGTCCACCGGTGAGACCGGCTCGTCCTTCTTGCCGCTCACCATTTTGGTGAGCACGGACGCCGACATCTTTTCACTCAAAAAGACGTCCCCGCCCAAGACCTTGAAGATGGCGGACCGCACGGTGCGGGCGGACTCGTTTTTCATGACATAGCCGAGGGCGCCGGCCCGCAGCGCGCGCTCCGCGTACAACGCCTCGTTGTGCATGGAGATCACCAGGAGGGGCAGGTCCTCGTATTTTGCCTTCAGGCTTTTGATCAGCTCAATCCCGTCGCCGCCCTCCAGCGAGATGTCCACCAGCACCAGGTCCGGCGCCAGTTCCTCCACGGCCCGCAGGGCCTCGGCGTTGTTGGCCGCCTCGCCGCAGACCTTCAAGGTGGGACAGCGGTCGATCATTTGCTGGATACCCTCGCGAAACAAGGGATGATCATCCACCACCAGGATGCGACTTTTCTCGGCTTGCGATTTACCCATAAATTTTGTCTGAAATTTTGTCCGCCGGCCGCCCGTCCCGGGACTTGTCCGGCGATCCCGGCGGCGGCGCGCCGGCTGGTCTCAGGCTGAACAGGCAGACGACCTTGGTACCAGAGCCGGGCTGGCTTTGCACGTTCAAGGTGGCGCCGATGACGCGCGCCCGGTACTGCATGATGCGCAAACCCATGCCGGTGTGCGTGCCGCCCGGATGGGAAAAACCAACGCCGTCGTCCTCCACGGCCAGGCGGCCACGCTCGCCGCCGGCCGTCACTGTGATGACAATGTTTTTGGGGCAACCATGCTTCGCCGCGTTGGCCACCGCCTCCAGCGCGACGTAATAAAGGTGCAAGGCCGTGACATTCGGGAGCGTGGTCGGCGGATTTTCCACGACGAGGCGGCAGTTGGTCTTAAACAACTCGCTGGCATTGCCCGCCAGCTCCTCGAGCGCGAAAACCAGGCCCTTCTCTTCCAGGCGAACGGGAAATAATCCGCGCGCCACTCCGCGGGTCTGGTCGATCGCATTATTGAGCAGATCGCTGATGCGCTCGGCCCTGGCCCCGTCGGCGACGCCCTGTTCCAGCAGATCATCGGCCAGCGTGGAGGTGAGCAGGGCAATGCCGGCCAGTTGCTGGCAAACCCCGTCGTGCAAGTCGTGCCCGATGCGGCGCTGTTCGCGGGTGCTGATTTCCAGGATCTCCCGTTCCAACGCCTCTTCTTCCTGAAGTTTCTGGCGAATCACGTTCGTTTGCAGGCGGACTTGGCGCCGGAGCAGACCGATCCACGCCAGCGCCACCGAAACCGAGAGCATCAGTCCGCCGGCCAGCATGAGCGTGTGCGCGGGAGTCCACCAGGGCGGAGTTTCCAGGATCGCAATGTCGTTGACGCTGCGCAAGAGGACCCGGAAGGTCACCGGTTCGTGCCGCTGGTCGCCCTGAATGGCACACACGCCGGTGACCCCCAACAGGCTGCCCGACTGCAAGGCTGGGCCGTCCAGGCCGCCAATCAGGGATTCGACATTGGCCGTGAAGATCACCGAACCGTCCTGCAACACCAACTGCCGATGGGCGGACCGCGGCACGTTTTGCAGCAACCGCGCCCGAATTCTCACCACCTGGGCGTCGGGAATCCCCGACACGAGGATTTCTTCCGCCGTCATCACCTTCGGCGGCGTGACGCCTTGCCGGCCGACCTCGCGGAACGTGGCTTCCTCCAAGGACGGCGAGAAACTGCCGATGGCGGGGAACCCCAGCACTTCCACCACATCCCCGACATGAACGTCGTTGGTCTGCTGGGTCAGCACGTGAATGCCGCCGAAATCATCCTGCAGGTAAAAGCCGCCGCCGGGCAGGCTCAAGGTCACCACGCCCCGGACCTTGATGCGCCGGCCCGCCAAACGATCGGGATCAAACGTGGCCACCGAATCAAGGCGCGTCGTTTCCATGGCGAAGGGATCAGCCGGCGGCGGCTCGAGGATTTTCACGAGGTCCAGCCGGGGAGTGTGCAAAGTGATTCCGCTCAATTGCCGGCGCGTGTTGAGTTCGGACGTGCAGGCACCCTGAATGCTCGCGAGGGCGTCGATCAACTGATCGGGAGCAGGCTGGTCATCGGCTTGGGGAATGATCACGCGGAATCGTCCGTCCGGCGTCATCACGCTCAAGGAAAGGTGGTTGGCGCGTTTTTCCACCCGGCGAATCACGCCGTCCATTTCGATCCAATGCGCGTCCAACCCGCCGTTGACCAGACCCTCCAGGTTGACGCGCGCCGGCGTCGGCAAATTGGTGGCGCCCAAAACCCTTATCGTGGAATGAATCACTTCCGGAGCGAATCCGCCCGGGCTGGTTTGTCCGTCCAATTCCACCCATTGGCCGGCGTGCAAATCCGTCTGCCGCGGCTCCAGGTCCACGTACAGCGCGTCGCCTTGATTTTGGATGAAACCATTGCGCCACGCCGGGTCCGCGTAGGTCAGCACGCCACGCAGGCGCACCGGAATGTGTCGGGCGGCTTCGGCCGGCGGGAGTTTGCGCACGTCCGACAGGCGCGTGATGATTTTGGCGGAGGCCACGGTTTCTGCACGGTCGGCCGCCCCGGCGCCGGTGTCGGCTTCGTCGGTGGGGGGAGCGGCGATTTCAAAGTAGCTGTCGCGCAAGTAAGCTTCCGTCCGGGTAACCGTAAAAAAACCCCACACGTCGGCCCGGCTCGCTTCCGGAATCTCGGTGACTTGAATGATGCGCGCCCGGATCGTGCCGGTGGGATCCTTCAACACCAGCCATTGGCCCGGTTGATAGCCGGCAATCAAACCGTTGATATGCACCCATTGGTTGGTCCACGGTCCCAATTCGCGGTTGAACAGGCTGGAAATGGACCCCACCGGAACCGGCGAGTCGGCCGCCGCCGTCGGCAGGACCGTTATTTCATCCATGCCCGGCGCGAACAGCACCGCCGAGTCCAGGCGCCCATCCACGGTTTTGCTCGCGTTGATGCCGCGCACCCGGATTTCGCGGTGGAGCAGACTTTTGAAATCCAGGGGCGGCACGGCGGCCAGCACATAGACCAGGCAACTTTGCCGGCCGGCATGCAAGAACAGCGCCAACCGGTTGCGGCTGGTTTCCGCCGACATCACCCGCCCCGAGATCTGCACCCATTGACCGTGCTCGGCGGCCAGCTCGGACAACTTCATCGCCTTGGCCGGCGGCACATTCGTGGATCCCAGGATGGTGAGCTTCAGGTTGCTCAACGAATTGCTGCCCGTCGCCAGGCCGGTGATTTCCACACGCTGTCCCTTGGCTGGATGCACGTCGAAATCGTCCGCGTCGAAATACGCCGTTTCCGTCCCGTCATGGAGATAGAGCTGGTGCCAGCCGGCATCATAACAAACCACGACGCCCCGCAGGCGCAGCCGCTGGCCAGCGCCGGCTGGAGTCGCCGCCAGTTCGTCGAGTTGCCTCAGCGTGACGATCTCATTCGTGAGGGAAGCTCGGCTCGCGTTCGCCGGCGCCAACAGCAGAACGACGGAAAGAGCAGCGGCCGAAAACCAGCGAAACCGCTGCCGGGCTCGGCTCCCCAGGCATCCGGAAGATGGCGAGTATGAACAAAGCCCGCCCTCACCCCGGCCCTCTCTCCCAGGAGAGGGAGAAACGGTTGCCGCGTCCTGGCAAAATGTGGCGTTGGGGTTCAAGGGTTCAATGGGCGAAATCTTTGGGGGGAATAGATCCCAAGGATGTGTTCTCAGAATGCGTTGTCTTGGACGGAGCACGGCCCCTGAGCCGCCGCTACATCCCGACTGCAAGACATTCTGCATAGTTTATGGACTCTCAGACGGGCCAAGCAACTGCCGGTTACGGACCCGCGCTCCGGCCGCAATTTGAAAACACGCCATTCCAACCCATCCATAACTGTATGGGAAGTGGAAAATGTCCGCAAGCGAAATGTAATAATTTTTATTGCATTTATATTTGAATGTGCTAAATACTGGACTTGTACGGGGGGCGCAACAAACAACTTATGAACCACCCCCTGACCATGAGCCAAACGAAAAAAACCAAACCTATGCAACTTCCAACCAAACCAACCAACGCTGGGCCGGCCCTCTGGCTGCTGGCGGCGGCGCTTTCCCTGACCGGTGCGCGCCAGGCTGCAGCGGCGGACTATCCGACGACCATTTTGAATGACCAGCCAGCGGCGTACTACCGCTTCGAGGATCCGGCGGGCTCGACCACCATCGCGGACGTCACCGGCAACGGTTTTAACGGCTCGGTGAATTACGACTTGGACATCAATGGCAATCCCGATTACCCCAAGCTGGGGCAGCCTGGGATCGATACCAACTCGATATTGTTCCATGTTTATACCGATACCAACGCCGAGGTGCATTCCTCCGACGTTGCGATTGGCTACAGTCAAATCCTAAATCCCCAAGGCCCATTTTCGGTGGAATTCTGGGCGCGACCGACCAGCGATGCCAATACTTATGAAATCCCCGTCGGCAATTTTGGCGGCTACTCCACCGATTCAGGCTGGCATTTCTATCAGTCCCCCGGCACGCCGGGATCCTGGATTTGGACCGTACCGAGCACGGGGCAATTCATTCAAACCGTGCCGGTCGTCAAAAACCAATGGGCGTACATCGTCGGCGTTTATGACGGGACGAATCTGATTTTCTACGTGAACGGCGTGGCGACCGCGACCGTCTCGGGAGCCGGGTATCTGGCCAACGACACGGGTGATCTGTTCATCGGCGGAGATCCGATTACGGGCTGGGGAAATTGGGAGGGCTACGTGGATGAAGTGGCCATTTATACCAATGCCCTCACCCTGGCCCAGGTCACCAACCACTATGCGGTGGGGTTGACGAATTTCGCGTCCCGGAGCGATCCGCCTACTGTGCTGACGGATTTGGGCGAAGCCACGACCGACCCGGCCTCGGTGAGTGTGAATGTCGGCAGCACAGCCACGCTGGACCCGATCGTGACCGGGGCCACGCCGCTGTACTATCAATGGTATGAAAACGGCGCATTGGATCCCGGCGCGACCAACAACCTGCTGTCCTTTAGTGCCACGTTGGCGGAGAACGGCTCGACCTATTACGTCATTGTCACCAACAGCTTCGGGAGTTCCACCAGCCAGGTGGCGACCATTAACGTGGCCGGGGCACTCTACATCAACGGCTTCCCGCAGTCCATTCTCCGCAACGTGGGCAGTTACGCCGCCTTCCACGTCACGGCCAGCGGGGCCGCACCCATTAAATATCAATGGTCGGTCAGCAGCGACGGAGGCACCACGTTTACCCCGGTCGCCGGCGCAACCAATGACACTTTGTGGTTGTCCAATGTTCAGATGAGCCAAAATGGGAATGAATACTCCGTTTTCGTCCAGGGTCCCGTCCTCTCCTCGAATGTGCCTCCCGCCACCTTGAGCGTGCAAGCGCGCACGGAGATTGTTCCGCTCACGGGCTATGGGGCGATCGTCGCGGCGGACCAGCCGGTGGCGTATTGGCGCTTGGATGAACCCCCTGGCAGCGGCACGGCCGTTGACGCCGTGGGCACCTTTGATGGCACCTATACCGCTGGGGTCGTGGGCGGGATCGCTTACGATATCCCGACCGGGATTCCGAAGACCACGGATCCGGCCATTGCACTCACCAACGGACCGGATGTCGCAGGTGGCGCCTCGATTCAAATTCCGTTCGCGCCGGAGCTCAATTCGGATACTGCGTGGTCGGTGGAATCCTGGGTCGAGCCTTATTCACTGGGCGTCAATGGCGGAGATTATCGCGTGGTGCTCTCTTCGGAATATAATTTCTACCCCAATCCTTATAACGGCTGGTATCTCTATCAGCAGCCGAACAACACCTTTGCGTTTGTGCCGCAACCGGCGAACGCGTTCGTCGTGGCCGGTTCTGTAGCGGCGAACCAATGGTATCATCTGGTGGTCACCGACGACGGCGTCAACTTCAGGTTTTACATTAACGGCGTGCTGGCCACCGCCGCCTATACCACGGCCGGCTTCATTGCCAATGGCGCAGGCATCAATGCCGACGGAACCGCCGGCATCGGCTCCGGCCTGGGCAACACGGTGCTCGGCCAGCGGACCGACGCCGCCTTTAACTCGTTTGATGGCGCCATCGATGACACGGCTATCTACAACTATGCCCTGACGCCGGAACAAGTCTATTTGCACTACATCGTGGCGACAAAGATCGCCATCGCGCAAGCTGGCAGGAACGTGATTGTGACCTGGCCGGTTGGGTTGCTCCAGCAGGCCGCCAGCATCGCCGGCCCCTACACCAATGTTGCCGGCGCGACCTCGCCGTACACGAATGCGATCACGGCCACCCCGACTTACTACCGGGTGCACGTGCCTTGAGCCGAGGGGGATGACCACTCGCCGGCCGGCAAAGGCGAACGGGCCGGCCGGCGAAAATGACGGTACTACTTGATTCATTATGCAAACGCGATTTCCCAGCCGGAGTGCAGCCGGCCAACCGCAGTGCGGCCGGTCGCCCGCCTTCACGTTGATTGAATTGCTCGTGGTCATTGCGATCATCGCGATCCTGGCGGCCTTGCTTCTGCCCGCGCTGGCGAGGGCTAAAATGCAGGCTTGGCGCGCGCAATCCACCAGCAACCTCCGGCAGATGCAGATCGGGGCGACCATGTATGCCAACGACAACCAGGGCTATTTGCTCCCCAATGCCCCCTATAACCCCCCGGTGCCCGGGTCAAAAGCCTGGATTGATGTCAGCACCATGGCGTATGTGGAAGGGCTGGCGAACGAAATCGGCAACACCAACGTTGCCCTTTACACGTCCGGCTTGCTGGCGCCCTATTTGGGCAACCAGATCGGAGTTTACCGGTCGCCGGGAGACGTCATTCCCTCCGCCAACGGCCAGCGACTGCGCAGCTATTCGATGAATGGCCAGATGGGCGACGCCTATCTCGTGGGGAAAATCGACTTTGACTCGCCGGCGCGCCAATATATCAAGGAAACAGATATCGTTCCGCCGGTCCCCCCCTCTCTCGCTTTTGTTTTTTGCGAAGAAAGCCCTTATACCATCAATGACGGCTATTTGGAGATCAACAGTCAGCCCTCGGCGCCGGCATTTCCCGATGTGCCGGCGGCCTATCTTGGCGGCGCCTGTGCGTTTTCATTCGCCGATGGGCACTCCGAGGTCCACAAGTGGTTGACGCCGGTCCTTTTGAATGCCAAGGGACCAAATCCCACTTTGACGGGAGGCAAGAACAACGCCGACTGGATTTGGTTTTCACAACACGCCACCTTCGATCCATGAGGCCCCATGCCGCGACATTACTATCTTGTGGCATCAGCATTGCTGGCCTGCGCGAACGTTTTCGTGCCGGGCGCCGGAGCGGAAATCTGGCGCTCCGGTTACTTGCCGGGGTGGGAACAAACAAACCTGCCCGCTTCGGCGGTTGACTTCTCGGTCGTCACCCATCTCATCCACTTCTCCCTGAAGCCCAATGCCGACGGCACGTTGAATTCCGAAGCCAACGGGATTACTCGTCCGAGTTCGGCCGAACTGGTGGCCAGCGCCCATGCGGCGGGCCGCAAGGCGCTGATCTGCGTTGGCGGCGCCGGCAGCGGAGCCTCCTTCCAAGCCGCCACCAGCGGCACGAACTTGTCCGCATTGATCAGCAATCTGACCAACTTCATCGCCAGCCGGGATTATGATGGCGTGGATTTGGATTGGGAGCCGCTGGCCGCGGTGGACGGCCAGGCTTTCACCCAGTTCGTCAACCGCCTTCGGTCAGCACTGGATGCCTTTCCGCAACACAAGTTGTTGACCGCGGCGGTCGGTGCTTATCCCCCCTACGGCGATCCTGCCGCCGCCCAATACGACCTCCTGGCCGGGCTGCAAAACAAGTTCGATCAGATCAATATCATGACTTACGACTTGTCCGGACCCTATTCAGGCTGGGTGACGTGGTTCAATTCGCCGATTTACGATGGCGGATTTCGCTTTCCCAGTTCGGGCGGCTTGGTTCCTTCGGTATCGGGTTCGGTAACCAATTTTATCGCCAGCGGAATGCGGCCGGGAAAACTCGGCATCGGCGTCGCTTTTTTTGGCTATGTGTGGACCGGCGGCGCCGGGACCTCAACGGGCGGCGTGACTCTTCCCTGTCAGTCCTGGACCAACCCGCCCTCGGTGATCATGCCGTCTTTCAACGCCATCATGGCCACCTATTACCAATCCAACTTTTACAACTGGGATGATAACGCCCAGGCGGCGTATCTTAGCATTGCCAACACCAACCCGGCCAATGACCGCTTTATTTCTTACGATGATCAACGCACCTGCCAGGCCAAAGTGAGCTATGTCCGGAGCCTGGGGTTGGGCGGCATCATGATGTGGGAACTGGCGCAAGATCACCAAAGCGGGCAGCCGGATGCCTTGCTACAGTCTCTCAAACCCGCCTTGGGCATCCCCACTCTGTCCGCCAGCCTGGACGTGTTGCCCGTGTGCGATACGAATTCACCCGCCTCACCGCGGCAATTTTGAACGCCTCAAACCACTAAGAGTCCGTTAACGAGATTTGCAGCAGACTCTTCGCCGCCTTCCACTCAAACGCTGCGCTCTGGCCCTGGCCTCGCTCCGGCCGCGGCGCCGCTTAAGAATTCGGCCATCGTCCCGCTCCCACCCTCATTCTAGATGCTCCGTGACATTAAAAATTCCGGGAGATGTCACGGTGACATGACACCTTTCCCGGATTCTGCTATACTGGCCGTTGTGATGGACAAATCAGTCCGTATTTCGGCCGCGAAGCCGGGAGCGCGGGCGGCCCGCGTGTTTCCGGCCCTCCGAGCGACTGGCCATTTTTGGTGGCCCAAGCCAGCGGCGACCCACGGCGGATCCACGGATCAGCGGGGTATTGGAAAAACTCAAACCAAATTAAACCAAATCAAGCCAAATTAAACCAAATTAAGCTATCGAATGAGCCGCTGCCAATTTTTGTCGCTTCGCGCTGGCTGGATGGTTTTTGGACGGCAAAACGAACCAAAACCAAAGGTCGAATCGCCGCGCGCCAAACTACAAATCTCATCAATCCATGAATCGCGTAGCCACTTTCGGCTACATGACCAAACAGCTCCGCCGTGCTAAAGTGAGGGAATGAACACCGTCGATCCCGCCTGCGCGGGAGCATGGCCGGGAGAATCGTTTCGGCCCGCGGCGTTTTTTTGATGTTGATCAAAGGCGGATATGCAATCCAACCAACCAAATAACCTATTGCTATGCAACGATATAAACTGATGCAGAAAGAGCTCGGACTGATGGCGGCCCTGGGTCTCTGCGGGGCGTTATGCGTTTCCGCCCAGTCCTTGGCGCACCGATATAGTTTCAACGATCCGGCTGGAAGCTCGACGTTTGCCGATTCGGTGGGTGGGGCTGACGGCACCCTGAACAATGCCACCGCCGGCAACCCCAATTCCGCCTCCCTGGATGGTTCGCAATTGCAACTGGACGGCACCGGCGGGTACGGGGTCATGCCGGGCGGGTTGGTCAGCACCAATATGCAGGTGACCGTCGAATTCTGGGCGAGCTTCAGCGAAACCAACGAAGTCTGGACCCGCACCTTTGTCTTTGGCGACCAAATCAACGGCGCGGCGGATACCACGCTGGACTACTGCCATTACGCCGGCGGCAATTACCAGAATCTCAATTTTGCCACCGCCGCCGGCAGCGGCTATGCCAATAATCCCAGCGGATTGAACGGCGTAACCAATGTGCACGTGACGGCGGTGGTGGACCCGGTGAACAACAAAATGTACTACTACAATGGCACCACCTTGATGTCCACGCCCAATTTCACGACGCTTCCGCCCTTGAGCAGCCTCATGGACTCATTGGCGCTGCTGGGCAGGTCCCTGTACGACGGGGATCCGGCTTTGTCCGGTTCCATTAATGAATTTCGGATTTACTCGGGTGTTCTCACTCCGTCCGCCATTGCCGTAAACGACGCCGCCGGGCCGGACAATTACGTGACGAGCGCCGGGGCGCTCCAAACCGTTCATCTGTACACCCCCTCAAGCACCTTGCTCCTGGCCGGAAATCTCCAAGTGAATTTCCTCGGTGATTTCGCGAATGTGACCAATGTCAATCTCATTGCCTATGGCGGGGCCAGTTTTGCTTCCGGGAACACAGCGGTTTTAACCGTCAATCCAACCAACGGAATCGTTCACGCCGTGGGTGTGGGCACGACCAGTGTGACGGGCACCTTTGCTTCCCAGAATGCCAGCGCGACGATCACTGTGGTTTCCGTGCCGGCGGTGCTGGCGCATCGGTACAGCTTCACCAGCGATGCGAGCGATTCAGTTGGGGGAGCCAACGGCACCTTGAACGGAGACGCCGCCATTTCCGGCGGACAAGTTGTCCTGGACGGGACTACGGGAACTTATGTGGGCTTTCCCGGAGCGCAGATCAACATTGCCACCAATGCGGCGATTTCGGTCGAAATCTGGGCGACCTACGGCGGCGGCTCCACCTGGTCGCGGCTGTGGGAATTCGGTTCCGGCGTGAACAACAACAACAATCTTTACAGCGCGCCGCAAGTGCCGAACGGGGAAATTTTCACCGCCTGGCCGGTGAGCGAGAACATTGGCAACGGCAGTCAGACCTTTGCGCTCGGCCTCAACCCGCTGACCAATTTGACCCAACATTCCACCGTGGTCATAAATCCCACCAGTTCCTACATGGCGGTCTATACGAACGGCGTGCTGGAATACTCCGCCAACAATGTCACGGCGTCGCTGGCCAACTGCAGCACCGGCCTGGTTTCGCTTGGTTTTTCGTCGGCGGGCGATCCGCCATGGATCGGTTCGATTAATGAATTCCGCCTGTACGCGGGCGCTTTGAGCGGGCCGGAAGTTGCCCTGACCGACCGCAACGGCCCCAATTCCACCAACCGCAGCCCGGGCGCCCTGCAGTCCATCCAGGTGGTGGCTCAATCTTATCCGGCCTATGCGAGTTTGGTGGCGCCAACGATTCTGGCCAACTATGCCAATCTGACTGGCTTCAATTTGTTGCCCAATATCACCGCGTCTGTTTTTGGGCTGACCTTGACCTCCGGCAATACCAATATCGTCCAGGTGCTGGCCAACGGCATGTTGCAGACCTTCCGTCCCGGCCAGACCACTCTGGCCGCAGTCTATCAGGGAATCACCAACAGCGCCACCATCACCGTGGAAAACCTGGGCACGCTGGCTCATCGTTATAGTTTCACGACCGACGCCACCGACTCCGTAGGCGGCGCCAATGGCACGTTGGTTGGCGATGCCACCATCGCCACCAATGCCCTGCAAATGGACGGGACCCAAGGCTCTTATTTGGACCTGCCGCCGGGCTTGATCCATAATTACGCTGCCGTGACGCTTGATACCTGGGCGACCTTTAACAACACGGCAAATTGGGCCCGCCTGTTCGACTTCTGCGATCCCGAGGCCAACGAGTATTATTTCGCACCGGTCACAATCGGCGGGGCGGATCATCGTTATAGCGACGGGTTCACCATCAACGGCGCCAACTACGATGTGCCGCCGGCCCTGGTCACCAACATCTATCACATTACGTGTATTCTGGGCGACGGAGCATTTGAGCTCTGGACCAACGGCGTGCTCGAAGTGCAGGACGATCCCTATCTCGGCAGCCCCAGCCAGGCCGGGGTTACTTACAGCCGGATGGGGTGGTCTCCGTACCCCGCGGATCCCGGCCTGGCCGCCTCGGTCGATGAGTTCCGCATCTACAACGGAAGACTGGCGCCGGATGAAATCGTCGCCTCCGAATTGCTGGGACCTGACCAAACCTTGAGCACGAAGGCAGCTTTGAGCGCGACGAAGTCCACCGGCGGCGTGGTGTTGAGCTGGCCGCTGGCGAATGCCGGGTTCTGTGTGCAGGCGAGCTCGAGCCTCTCCAGCACCAACTGGGTGACGGTCACGAACGTTCCGTCGCTCAACAGCAGCACCAACTGGCAGATTTCGGTGCCCACCAGCGCCGGCCCGCAATTCTTCCGCCTCTGGCGATAATCCCGAGTGCAGGTCCCGCCGGCCGGCCAACCCGGCCGGCGGGGCTGTGGAGAAGCTCGGGGCATCTTTACTCAAATAAATTGAATGCTTGCTGGCTTTTCATCAGAGAACATCGTTCGGAGGCGTCCCGAGCGCGGGTCTGTGACCCGCAGCAGCCTCGAAACTTCACGGCATCCCGCGCAATCCGCAGACTTCTTGACAGACGAAGTTGCTGCGGGTCACAGACCGCGCTCCGGTCAAGCAATCCTATTTTGAAAACACTCCTTAGGCCTTTAGGTCAGCCATGGCGAAGATCAGCCGCGTTCACTTTGATTGAGTTGCTGGTCGTCATCGCCATCATTGCAATTCTCGCCGCCCTGTTGCTGCCCGCGCTGGCCAAGGCCAAGGAGCGCGCCAAAATTACCCAGTGCAAAAGCAACGAGCACCAGTTGAGCATCGCCGTGCTCCTGTATGCCAATGACAACCGGGACAAGCTGCCCGATTGTCAGAAATTGGGGGTCTGGGTCTGGGACGTTTCGGCCTATGTGATGACCAACCTCCAGCAAAGCACCTCGCGGCAGGACATGTTTTATTGCCCAAATGAATACTACCTCTACAACAGCGCCACGCCGGACGCGTGGCAGGCCTTTACCGGCAGCGCCACTCCGCCCCAGCCGTATGTGGTGACCGGCTATATCTGGATGTTTCCCAATTCCCAGGCCGATATCGCCATGCCAGACTTTGCCACCGTGACCAAAACCACCACGCCCAGGCCAGGATTCAACGTTTCAACCACGGAGGTCATCAACGACGCCACCATTTTCCTGGACGGACTGGGCGCCCGTTATTATGTCAACATCTCCGCAGCCGGGGGTACGACGGTCAGGTCCGCACACTTGAATGGCGTCACTCCCTCCGGCGGAAATATCATGTTTCTGGACGGCCACGTGGAATGGAGGAAATTTATCCAGATGACAAATGTGTTTCGTCCCACCGGCGGCAACTTGGGGTTTATGTTTTGAATCAGCTCCTTGCCCGCTTCACTTCTTGGGGTATCCTTGGATCATTATTTATGCCTGACCGCCCGGCCCTCCTCCGGCTCGTTCGATCGATCATTCTCTCCTGCGGTGCTTTGTTGCTCCTCGGAGGCGGAGCGGCGGCGCAACTTCCGCCCCTGCGCGGCTATTTGACCGCCCACGACCCGTCCACGATGACCCAGTGCAAAAACCGCTACTACTTGTTCTACACCGGCGCGGGCATCCAGTCCAAGTCGTCTGCCGACAAGGTCTTCTGGACCCCCGGACCGCAAGTGTTCGCCAGTCCGCCGGCTTGGACCACCAACGCGGTTCCGGGCTTTGGCGGCACTTTTTGGGCGCCCGACTTGCTTTTTTTCAACAATCAATATCACCTTTATTACGCCGTCTCGACGTTTGGCAGCCAGCTCTCGGCCATTGGCCTGGTCACCAGCCCGACGCTCGATCCGTCGGATCCGGCTTATCAATGGACCGATCAGGGGCCAGTGATCGCGTCCACGAACGGCTCACCCTATAATACAATTGACCCGAGCTTTTCCTGGGACAATGCCGGCAATCTGTGGATGGCTTTTGGTTCGTACTGGAACGGAATTTACCTCGTGCAGCTCGATCCAACCTCGGGTTTGCGGATTTCCTCGAATTCGCCCGCCTACCATCTCGCCGATAACAGCTCGATCGAAGCTTCTTATTTGTGGCGGCGGGGCGGCTATTATTATTTGTTCGCCAACTGGGGTTCCTGTTGTTCGGGCGTCAACAGCACTTACAACATCCGGGTCGGCCGCAGCACCGCCATCATCGGCCCATATCTGGATCGCGACGGCGTGGACATGGCCGCCGGCGGCGGATCGCTCTTCTTGCAGGCCAATGGAAAATACACCGGCCCCGGTCACGTCGGCATTCTGTCGGAAGGCGGCGCGCTCTCGCTGACCCACCATTACTACGACGCCAATTCCTGGGCGCCGCAATACGACGCCTATGGGTCGCCGGATTTTGCCCTGCTGCCGATGTACTGGACGGCGGATGACTGGCCGTTCGTCACCAACGACTGGTCCGCCCTTTACAATTTTCAGGCGGATGCGCGGGACGAAAATGGCCAGTACTACGGGCTGCTGGAGAACGGGGCTGCCACCGTGACGGATCCGACCCATGGCCATGCGCTCACCCTCAACGGCACGAACCAATACGTCTGGCTTCCGCCCGGCGTGGCTTACGGACAGACCTTTGTCGCCGTGGTGAACTGGCGCGGCGGCGCCGCGTGGCAGAGAATTTTTGACTTCGGCTTTGACACCACGCGGACCGTGATGATGACCGCTGCTTCGGACGCCAACGTGTTGCGATGCGATCTCAACCCGGGCGGAAACCTGCAGACCATTCAATGGACCCAGCCGCTGCCGACGAACGTCTGGACGCACGTGGCGGTCACCTTCAACGGTTCGCAGGGCGTGCTGTATGTCAACGGAGCGCCCGTGGTTACCAATGCCGGCATGAACCTCCTGCCGCTGGATGTTGCGCCGCAGACCAATCACCTGGGCCGCAGCAAATTTTCCGCCGATCCCTATTTCAACGGTGAGTACGCCTGCTTTCGCGCGTACGGCCGCGCGCTGACGCCGGCGGAAATTGTGGCGCCCGTGCCGGACATTTCGCAGCCAGCCAGTGGCACTGGGTATTGGCCCGGCGGCATCATCAATTTCAGCGGCTCCGCCACGGATTTTGCCAACCGCCCGCTCGGCGGCGCCAATCTCACCTGGCAAATCGATTATGTCCAGGACCACCAAACCAACACGGTCTTCGGCCCATTGACGGGA
Organism: Verrucomicrobiota bacterium; assembly: GCA_049509875.1. GTDB lineage: Bacteria > Verrucomicrobiota > Verrucomicrobiia > Limisphaerales > UBA11358 > UBA11358. The sequence continues at coordinate 42,065 of JBEKZM010000024.1, forward strand.
AGCAGCGCCGGCACCTTCAACGTTCCCACCAATGCCACCGGCGGCGGCATTTACCTCGTTGTCCTGACGGCGACGGACAGCTCCAACCGCCAGAGCTCGGCGTCCGTGATGCTGGCGCCGGCAAATCCTCCCGCCGGTTGGTCTTCCTACTATCCGCTGAAATCCGATGCCAACGATGCGAACGGCCATTACGGCGGCACGCCGCTGGGCGGCGCGTCGTTTGTCATCGACCCGACGCGCGGCAGCGTGCTCAATCTGGACGGCACCAACCAGTACGTGGCGTTTCCTTCAGGATTGGCGGGAATGAAAACGTTCATGGCCTGGGTGAAATGGAACGGCGGCGCGGCCTGGCAGCGAATTTACGATTTTGGCAACGATACCAACCGCTACACGGTCCTGACGCCTTTGGCGTCCAGCGGCACGCTTCGGTTCAACATCAGCGTTGACAGCATTCCAGGGGAACAAGTCGTGGATGCGCCGGCGGCCTTGCCGGCGAACGTTTGGACGCACGTCGCGGTGGTCATGAACGGGACCACCGTGGTGCTCTTCACCAACGGAGCACCGGTCGCCACGAATCTCTTCGCGAATCTGTTGCCGGCAAACCTGAACGCCACGAACATATATTTTGGCCGCAGTCAGTGGCCCGCCGATCCGTACTTCAGCGGCCGGCTAAGTTCCGTGCGGATTTTTTCCCGTCCGCTTGCCGCCGGCGAAATCATCGGTCCCCAGATTGCCCTTGCACAACCGGCCCAGGGCGCCGTTTATCATCCGGGCGACACGGTGGCCTTTGCCGGGAGCGCAAATGATTTCCATGATGCGCCGATCTCGCCGGCTGGCCTCACCTGGACGGTGGCCTTTATCAATGCCGGTACCACCAACGTCGTCTTGGGCCCGCTTTCCGGCGTGGCCGGCGGAACCTTCAATATTCCCGGCAGCGGCACCGCGGCGACGAACGGCTCTTATCAGATATTGCTGACGGCGGTGGATTCGGCCGGCCGCGCGGCCACCAACGCCGTCGGCATTTTCCCGGTGGCCGAAACGGTCTCGTCTGCTTGGGCGGCTTATTACCCCTTTACCAGCGGGGCGCAGGACGCAAGCAATGTCTTCAGCGGCACCCTGGAAAACGGCGCGTCGATCGTGAACGATCCGGCCCGCGGCAATGTGTTGAACCTGATCCCCTTTGCCTCCGAATATGTCCGGCTGCCGGCCGGCGCCGGGGCCGCCGAAACCATTTCCGGCTGGGTCAAGTGGAGCGGCGGCAACGACTGGCAACGGATCTTTGATTTCGGCCAGAGCACCAGCCAGTTTTACTTCCTCACTCCGTCGGATTCCACCAGCCTGCCGCAATGTGCGATCACCCCGGACGCCGGCGTATATAATCAGGTCATCGAATCACCGATCGCGTTCCCAACCAACCAATGGACGCACGTGGCCGTGGTCATGGATGGCCGGCAGGGAATGCTCTATCTGAATGGAAATGCCGTGGCGGTGAACAACAGTGTCAATCTGCTGCCGTCCGACATCGGCTCCACGAACTGCTACTTTGGCAGGAGTGAATTTTCCGCCGATCCCTATTTCAATGGCCGCCTCAGCGCCCTGCGCCTAAACTCTGCGGCGCTGGCGCTGGCGCAGATCGTCGCGCCCGTGCCGGTCATTACTCAGCCCACGAACGGCTCGCTTTTCGCCGGCGGATCGGCGCTGGATTTTGCCGCCACGGCCGCGGACTATTCCGGGGCCATCCTCTCGTCCAATGCCTTTGCCTGGACTGGGCAGCTCTTCTCCAACGGCCTGCCTTACGCCGTTTTCGGCCCGTCGGCGGGATTCACCAGCGGCTCGTATCTCGTGCCCACGAATCTCACGGCCACCACCAACTTGTTCTATCGCCTTAATCTGACGGTGACGGACACCAATGGAAACCAGCAGACCGTTTCCACGAGTATTTTGCCGCTGACCAGCGCGCTCAGTCTGCAAACCGTGCCCCCGGGGCTGCGCGTCGTCCTGGACGGCCAGAGCCTGACCACCACGACGTCACTCGTCGCGGTTGCCGGCATGGGACGCTCGCTGGCCGCCCCGTCTCCGCAAAGTCTGGCCGGCAGCAATTATCAATTCGTGGTCTGGTCCGACGGCGGCGCGCAGACGCATGAACTGGTTGTGCCGGCAAGCAATACCACCTTTACCGCGAGCTTTATGCAGCCGGTGGTTGGCGCGGGTTTCGGAACGGGGGGCATAAACCTGACTTGGCCCCAATGGGCGGCCGCGATGGAGCTTTACGCCGCGACCAATTTGAGCCCGCCCGTTGCCTGGACTCCGGTGATCGTCGTCCCCTGCGTCTCGAACGGAGTGTTCAATGTGACCGTGCCGGAAACAAACCGGATGGTCTTCTACCGTTTGCAGTTCCCATGAGCACGGCTTCAATTAGCCTCCAGCCGCAGCCGCCCATTTCGCTGCGGCGCCGCGGTCTTGACGTCCCCATTCTTTTGACGCCAGCGACCGGGGCTGATGCCAAAGCGGCGGGTGAACATGCGGTTGAACAGGCTTAACGACTTGTAGCCGCTCTTAAACGCCACCTCGACCACCTTGGACTGGCTGGTGGCCAGCAGTTCGCGGGCGCGCGCCAGCCGGATCTCGGCGCGCTTATCGCGAATGGACATGCCCATCAGCTCGTAAAAAACGCGGCTCAAATGACGGGGCGTGCAATGCGTTATCTCCGCCAGTTCCTCGCAGGTCACCTCCAGCAAGGCAGTTGGCGGAAGTTCCGCCAGGAACGCGCGCAATCGTTCCCGTACGTCCGATTGCAACTCGCCCAAAGTTGGCTGCTCCAAGGCCTGGCCGAAGGCTTCGATCAAAAGTTGCAGCAAAATCAACCGGAAGAGGAGGCCGCCCTGGCTCGAACTTTCGCATAGCTCTCTCATTTTAAGCGCCACCGGATGGGGCGGAGGCAGAATCTGGCACGTCAGTTCCTTCCGGCCCGCGGCCTGTTTGAAGAGATCATGCTCGCCCTGGGTGATCAGGCCGGTCAAACGATCGGGCATCACGCTGAAATAGTGCAGGGATATCCCATTGAGGCAGCTCGCCAGGATGCGTCCGGGGATGTTTTCGGCCAGCAACAACACCGTTCCGGTGTCCAGCTCCAAGCGTGACTGGTCCCGCAGCCAATAGCCGCTGCCGCTGCCAATTTGCACCAAAGACCATCCGGACATCCTGGGCGTCCATTCCTGGCCGGCTCCGAGCGAAAGTCGGCTCACCAGTAAATGGGGCGAGTACGGATTTTTCGACCCGTTTGTTGCGCCAATGATCTTCATGACGATGACCCGTTGATTACCCGATCCGGCCTGGGTTGCCTTTCCTGGGAAAGACCGTTGGGGGTCTCCAGGTCCTGGCATCAAGAGTCTTTAATGGCTGTTAGTTTACGGGGACCGTGTTACGAACCGATGGCGTTCTTGAAACAGAACAGAAACGGTTTTTACTCTGCCTCTCCACGGCGCGTCACCTAAAAATCTCCGGGCTGATAACGCCTGCGGAAACCTTCGTCACGCTGCCGGTCATCAAAATGTCGAATCCGTCCCGGATTGCAACGGTGATGACGCCGCCGGGACAATGCACCGAGACGTTTCGGTCCACCAGGCCGAGTCGGTTTGCGACCGCCGCCGCTGCGCTGCTGCTGCTGCCACTGGCCAGCGTGTAGCCGGCTCCGCGCTCCCAAATCTCGATCCGGATATTGGCCCGGTCGCAGACCTTGAGGAATTGCACGTTGGTCTTGCGTGGAAAATTCGGATGCACTTCCAGCAAGGGGCCGAATTCACGGGCCATCGATTCGCTGATTTCCGGCAGCGGCAGCACGCAATGCGGATTTCCGATGGTGGCGGCGCAAAAGACGAATTCCCGTCCGCCCACGGAGATGTTCTCGTTGATCACTTCGCGCTCCGGTCCGGTCACCGGAATCCTGCCGCTGTCAAAGCTGACCCGGCCCATTTCCACGCGTACCATTTTGCCCCCGTCAAACACGGTGGCGCGCACCAGTCCGCCGTCGGTTTGGATGGCAAACTCGTCGTCACCTACGAAGTGGGTGTCCCAAAGATAACGTGAGAAGATGCGGAGCCCGTTGCCGCTTTTTTCGGCGAGACTGCCGTCCGGATTATAGATCTTCAGCGCGCATCTGGCGTTTTTGGCTGGCAGGGGCCCCAGCAGAATGCCGTCCGAGCCCACGCCAAAATTACGGTGACAGATGGTCTTGATCTGTTCGGTCGTCAGGGGCGCCGGCAGGTTTTCCGGGTCAATGACAATATAGTCGTTGCCAAGCGCGTGATACTTGGAAAAAGCAAATTGCATCACCGTAGGGTAGCAAAATGATTTGCAATTTACGATAGACGATTTGCGCGCGCGTTGACGAAAGAAAACGTTGCCGGTGAAATCTCGCGCCCGCTGCTGTTCGATCCAAAACGAGGCGCCTGGATCGCCAATCGCAAACGGCGGCGATTCACGGCAGCGGCTCACTTGGTCGTGACGCCCTCGTCTTCCAGGTGAAATTTGTGCAGGAACCGGTGCACGACGGGCGCAAAAATGATGCCCAGGATGGCCACCAGGGTGAGGCCGCTGAACAGCGCGTAACAGCCGGCGAAGATCTTCCCGGCATTGGTTTGCAGCGTGGCGACCGGCCCCATTCCGGATAGAATCATCGCGGCGTTCACGAACGCATCCACCCACGGGAGTTTTTCGAAGACGTGATAGCCGATCATGCCCAGGCCCAGGGAAACAATGATGACCATGATCCCGAGCGCCGCATGGCGCGCGAGGCGCTGGTAATAAACCTTGCGCGGAAGCAATGGCTTGGTGTGATGCTCGAACATTGGAATTCGTAAATTATTTATCAATCAGCAGGCTGCCGGTGAGTTCGCGCACGTCCGCCAGGTTTTTCTGCGCCATGAAATCGCGGATCCCGGCGATGACCTGCAAGGCGGTCTGCGGTTCGTAAAAATTGGCCGTGCCCACGGCCACCGCCGTGGCGCCAGCCATCAGAAATTCGATCGCGTCATCCGCATTTTGAATGCCGCCCATTCCAATGATTGGAATCTTCACCGCTTTGGCCGCCTCCCAGACCAGCTTGACGGCAATGGGCTTGATCGCCGGGCCGGTCAGCCCGCCGGTGATGTTGGCCAGCTTCGGCTTGCGCGTGCGGATGTCAATCGCCATGGCCGGGAAGCTGTTGGTCACCGCCAGCGCATCGCTGCCGTGGTCCTCGGCGGCCCTGGCCAAGGGCGCAATATTCGGCACGTTCGGGCTCATTTTGGTGATCAGCGGCAGCGTCGTGGCCTGGCGGCAGGCGGCAACCACTTGCGCGAGGAGCTGGCAGTCGGTGCCGAATTGCGCGCCACCTTCCTTGATGTTGGGGCAGGAGACATTCAGCTCCAACGCGCCGACACCGCCCAGGGCATCAAAGCGCCGCGCCACTTCGGCGTACTCATCGACCGTTGTGCCCCAGATGTTGATGATCGCGGGCACCTGGAGTTCCCGGAGGAACGGCCAGTATTTTTTGATGAAACCGTCCACGCCGGGCCCTTGCAGGCCGATGGCGTTGAGCATGCCGCTGGCGACTTCCGCCGTCCGCGGCGTGCGGTTGCCGGGAACCGGATTCAGCCGGATGCCCTTGACCGTGACCGCACCGAGCTGGTTTACGTCGATGAGCCGCGCGTATTCCGCGCCATAGCCAAATGTCCCCGAGGCCACGGTGACCGGATTCTGCATGACCAGGCGGCCGATTTTGACGGATAAATTCATGGCCGCCCCTCCGCTGAGCAGGACCGGTGAGAAAATTCAACCTTGAGCTTGCGGCGTATGAATTTGCCATCGGGCGTTCGAGGTTGAGGGGGGTGTTGTGGCGTTTTCTTCTTCATGAAGATGGTTTCTTCGCCCGGCGCTTTGCTTTCACTTCGAGCGTGCGGAGCGTGTTTTGCAAAACGGGAATGACGCGCTGGTCTTTTGGCCGGTTCGCCGCTTGTTTGCTGGCGAGGATCCGTTCGAGCGGCATCACCTTAAGTCTCAACCTGCCAACTTTGATTTCCGCCGCGCGTTTCCACTCGACTGCAAAGTCATCCACCCCGTTCATGCGCAACGCGATGTCGAAGGGTTCACTTCCGGCGCCGCCGAGCATTGGCGGGTTATAACCGAACGGCGGGATATATGCGGCACCGACTTTGGTCAGTGCCTGCATAATTTTTGGATCGCCTAGGTTTTCAAACCACAAGCCCACGTCCTCCGTAACAACCGGTGCCCCTTGCAACGCAGCGGCGGAAAGCCCCACCACCAGGAAACGAATTTTGTGGCGGAGCAGCGATTCCAGCAAGCGGAGTTCAGCCTCTGAAAGCGGCAAAACCTCGGCCACGGCGCAAACTCCGGTTGAGCCGCGCGAGCGGCGGCGACTGCAATGAGATGAGCGTGAGGCGGACATCTTCGGGATCGGCATCGGAATAACGGCTCATTACCGCGTCAACGTCGGCGGCAAGCGTTTTGCCCCACCGGTTCGCGGCGGCGGCATTACTGCGGGACATAGTCGCCAAACTTCTCATGCTGGAAATCTAGCCAGCAGAACCGCCCTTGTCGAGGGTTGAAAATCCAGGCTTCGGACAATCGTCCGTTTATTTGGCGACTTCCCACAGAATTTCGCGCGAATCGAACACTGGCCCCTCCGTGCAGGTGCGCTGGTATTCCCACCCAGCGCCGGATTTTATTGGAATCACGCAGGTCAGGCACACGCCGGTGCCGCAGCACATGTGCTCGTCCATGGACAGCTCGGCCGGCACGCCGAAGTCTTCCGCGATTTTACCGACGGCTTTGAGCATCGGCGTGGGGCCGCAGGCAAACAATTTCCGGCCGGGCAGTCGTTTTTGCAATTCCCTGATCAAGGGATGCGTCACCAAACCCTGTTCGCCATGGCTGCCGTCTTCGGTGGCGGCCTGAATTTCCCAGCCCAGCGCGGCAAATTCCCGCTCGCACAAGATGTCCGCCCGCCGCCGGCCGCCCACGAAGACGATGCCTTTCTGCGGCGAACGTTGGGCCAGCAGGAACATCGCCGCCATGCCGTAACCGCCCGCCACGAGCAGCGGAAATTCGCCGCCCGGCCGGGGCACGGTAAACCCGTGCCCGAGCGGCGCGATCACGCTCAATTCCCCGCCCGCGCGCAGGCGCGAGAGGACTTCCGTTCCTTGGCCGACAGTTTTGTAAAGGATCGAGAACGTGTCGGCGGTTGACTGGAAAATGCTGAAGGGCCGGCGGAGCAGGGCCTCCCGGAGGGGATGTATGCGGACATGGGCGAACTGGCCGGGTTGGATGAGCGGCGCGATTTCGGGGGCGCGCAGGACGAGGCGAAAATAGGAATCGGTGTCGCGTTCGTTGGCGATGATGAGGACGGTTTGTTCCACCATTATTTCAATTCCCCATTTGTTTTCCCGGCGCGAATGGCGGCCGCCCGGGCGCAGATTTGCTGGTAGGTGGCCAGCGCCAGCAGCGGCCAGGCATTGCGGTACATGTCGTATTTCAGGTAAAAAACCCTCGGAAAGCCGGTGCCCGTGGTCTCGTGTTCCGTCCAGGATCCATCCGGGTTTTGGGTCCGCACCAGATATTCGAGGCCGCGCTTCAGCGCGGGATTTTCCGGATCGTCGAACGCGCACAAGCCCATGACCGCCCAGGCTGTTTGCGACGCCGTGCTGGGCCCTTCGCCCTTGAACACGGGATCGTCGTAGGTGTTGCAGCGCTCGCCCCAGCCGCCATCGTCGCGCTGAACACTTTCCAGCCAGGCGCGCCCGCGCTGAAGCCAGTCTTCCCGCATGTCCAGGTTGAGGGCCCGCATCCCGCGCAAGACCTGCCACGTGCCATAGATGTAATTGACGCCCCAGCGGCCGTACCACGAACCGTCTTCCTCCTGGTGCGATTTGACATAATCGAGCGCTTCGGCCACCTGCTGGTGGCTCACGCTCCAGCCCTCGTAACCGAGCAACTCCAGAATGCGCGCCGTGATGTCGGCGCATTCCGGATCGAGCATCGCGTTGTGGTCGGCAAAGGGGACCTTTTCCAAGATATTCTTCGTGCAGTCCTTGTCGAAAGACGCCCAGCCGCCGTCCCGGCATTGAAACGTCATCATCCATTTGAGGCCGCGCTGGAAGCACTCGTCACGCTTGTTCCGATTGTCCGTGGCAACCTTGCGCAAGGCGAGCAGCACCATGGCGGTGTCATCCACATCGGGATTCCATTTGTTGTTGTATTCAAAAACCCAGCCGCTGGGCTCCACCTTGGCGGGATTTTTATGGACCCAGTCGCCGGCAAAACGGATTTCGCGGTCCATCAGCCATTCGGCGGCCGTTTTCAACGCCGGATGGTCTTCCGGGACGCCGGATTCGCGGAGGCAGATCGCCACGATCGCCGTGTCCCAGACCGGCGAGCAACATGGTTCGATGCGCACGCTGTCCGCCGTTTCGTGCTCCAGCTTTTTCAGTTCCCGCACGGCGCGCACCACTTCCGGATGGTTATCGGGATATCCCAGCGCCTGCAGGGCGATCAGCGAGTTGAGCATGGCCGGAAAAATCGCGGCCAAGCCGTCGCTCCCCTCAAATCGCTCGATCATCCAGTGCGTGCATTTCTTCAGCGCCAGCTTGCGGAAGGGATGGATGCGGTGCTCGGCGAACCATTCCGCCAGCTTGTGCAGGCGGTCCAGCCAGAGGAAGAAATTGCGGAGCGATATCTCCTCCGGGTCCGGCGCCAGCGCCAGATCGCGTTCGTGGATGCCGTCGGGGTACAATTCGTCGAGGTTGACTTTGACGGGATGGATGGGCTTGAAATGGTTGATGATCGCCAGGGGCACCAGCATGGCCCGGGACCAGTTGCTCATATCCCAGAAATTCACGTGGAACCATTTGCCGATGAGCAGCACCTCGCACGGGATCGTGGGCACGTATTCCCACGGATACAGGCCCAGCAGCGCCAGGTAGAGCTTGGAAAATGTGTTCATGCGCGGCACGCCCCCAAAATGCAGGGCCACCTCGCGCGCCTTCAACAGGCGCGGGTCCTTCACGGAGACCCCGGCGAGCTTCAGCGCCAGATACGCCTTGATGGTGGCGTTCACCTCCGACGGTCCGCCATGATAGATGTTCCAGCCGCCGTCGGGCAGTTGCATCGAGAAAATGTGGTTGACGGCCTTGCGCTGCCATTCCCGGTCCACTTTCCGGTTCCAGTGATGATACGCCACCGTGTCGGAAACCAGCGTTGAATCCACCATTAATTCGCCGACCCAATAGCCTTCCGGCTTTTGTTCGGACAACAGGAAACCTTGCGACCGTTTAAGAGCGGCCTGGACCTGATCGGAAAATTCATCTCGCGCGGGTTGGGCGGCAAAAACGGTCGGCTTGGCCCGCGATTCACTTTCAGTCAACACGCGCATACTCTGCGTTTTTACGCATTTTCTGTAAAGTCTTTCCTATTCACCGGGTCTATGGCTGGATATACCCGGATGTACCCGGAGGTATGCCTGGATCATTTGATTGCGGAGTTCGGAATTCAGAATTCGGAATTGGGGACACGGAGTGCAGAATGGGGCGGGGAATTGTGAGTGGGTGGATGATTGGATTCACGGATGGCTGGGCGGAACAGGGGAGACGGATGGATGTAATAATGAAATTAAATTTCAAACTTGTCTTGGCATGACGAACGTCGGACTTGCCATGAGTTAGGCGACCCTGGAGCGTCAAATTGCCTTGTACGAGGCGGCACTCCTCTCCGGTTTCGGGCGGGACGCCCGAAACAACCGGCGGGACGCCTGTTCCACCCCGCCCGTTCGTGAATCAGGCCGGGGAATTCGAAGCGGTGGCGGCCAGGGTTTCGACCGCCACGGTCACCGCGGCCACGAGGGCGTTGACGCGGGCTGGCAGCGGGAAGTCAGACGGTGCTTCGAGCGTGTACCCCTGGCGGGATTTGTACGTGATCTGATACAGCGCTTCGGGCCAGTCAGGCCGCTCTTGGCCGAGCATTGGCCGAATGATGCCCCCGTGAGCCGGGCGGCCCTCGATGTTTTCGGACCAATCGACCGGGCAGACGGGCGCGACCGCGGCGATCATTTTTTCCGCAAGCGACAGCCGGCCGTCGGGGTTCTGTTCGTATAGATAGAAGCCGTTCGATTCCCAATCTTCATGCAGGCACAGATACAAATCGAAGGGCGGCTGTTTTTCGAGCCAGGCAATGTGCCCGCGCGTCTCGGCGGATTGGGGGTTGCGATAATCGCGGTTGAGGTCGATGCCGTCCGGATTCGCACGCTGGTTGAGCGTGAATCCGAGCGGGTTCAGGCAGGGCAGCAGTAAAACCGCGACCTGGTCCGGCCAGCGATTTTCGTGGATCAGCTTGAGCGCCGCCAGCGGGCCCGCCGGCTCGTCACCATGGATGCCCGTGGAAATGTGGATGAGCTTGTGCCGGGCGCCGGCGCGCGCCGGACGGCGCAGCGCCACCCAGTCGAAACCCTTAAATGAGTGGAAAATCTCCGAGGTCCAGCCCCGGGCATGGGCTGCCAATTCGATCTCGCGCAGGACCGCGCGAATATCGATCGTTTCGCCATGATAGGCGCCGTGATTTTTGCCGAGTTTCTGCACGCGCAAAATTTCATGCAAAGCCCCGCCGGTGCAAGGATATTTTGTGATCTCTGGGCCCCCATTACAGGTGCGGAGCGGCGGGTTTGTACGGGGGCGCCCAGGCGTTGGCGCCATTCACGCGCAGCTTGCGCTTTAAAATCTTGTCGCCACAGGCGGCGAAGAGCGTGTCAAACGTTTCGCCCCCGAAACACAGGTCGCGCACCTGTCCGTGGGGAACGGGCAGGATGCACTGCACGCGCCCGGCCTGATCGCAGACCTGGATGCCCAGGCGGGTCGCCACATAGAGCCGCCCGGCGCGGTCCACGCGCAGGCCGCCCGCGTCCGCGTCGCTGTCCTCGTCGCGCTCGTGCAGCCAGTCATAGCGCTGCTTGTTCACGAGCGTGCCGTTCGCTTGAACCACAAAGCTGTAAACCCAGTGCGAGTGCCGGTCAGCCACATAGAGCAGCGACTGGTCGGGCGAGAGCGTAATGCCGTTCGGATATTTCAATCCGCTGTCCGCCACGGCTGCCTTGCTCCCCGGCTTGATGAGCCAGATTTGTCCCGGCGGATTGTCCGGCCCGGGCGGGAGGGCGGTTGCATAAACGTTGCCGTTGCGCGCCACGACCAGGCCTTGGACGGCTCCGGGCCGGGCAATCTCCCGTGCCCGGCCGCTCTCATCGTAGGCGAAAATGGAGCCGTTGAGGCCTTCCGCGGAATAAAATTTTCCGTCCGGACCGAACTGTCCAATCCGGCGCTTTGAATTTTCAAGAAAGGTGCCGACGGTTCCGTCCACTCCAATCTTGAAGGTTGTCTGATGCGCCACGTCGTTAAAGAAAACCTCGCCATCCGTGTTCGGCGCCAGGGTTTCGATCACGCCCAGGTTTTCACAGACGGTCTGCCAGCCTTCCCCCGGAAGGAGAAGGCTCGACAGCATTTCATTCCGGGTCGGGCCGCCCTTGACCGGCTGCGGCCAGTCTTTCCACAGCCAGCGCATGGCCTCGGGAAAAACCGCCTCCGCCTGTTTTCCATTGTGGCCGCCATCGCCCCAGGCATGAGTCACCTCGTAGCCCGAGAACTCCAGCGCGCGCGCCATGGTCTGGTTGGCCAGCCACCAGTCGCCGCCATAAATGTTCAAGTCATTCGTTCCATCCTGCAGGAACACGCGGATGGGTTTGGGCTCGAACTTGCGGATGAGGGTGGGATACCGCGCCCCGCCGCGCAAATCCACGTAGGTGCCAATGGCGCTGAAGACGCGGCTGAATTCCTCGGGCCGTTCCCAGGCGGCGGTGAAGGCGCAAATGCCTCCGCTGCTGGCCCCGCCGAGGCAGCGGTCGTTGCCCTCGTGCGAGAGGCGGAGGGCACGGCCGTCCGGCAAAATGATTTTCTCCACGGCCGGCAGGACTTCCTCCGTCAGAAACCGCGCGTAATTGTCGCCCAATCCGTCGTATTCGTAGCTGCGATTGAAGCGGTCCAGCGCGTTGGTGTCGGCGGCCGGCACCACCCCGGGCTGGATGAACACCCCGATCGTCACCGGGATCTCCTTCCGGAAGATGAGATTGTCGAACACCGTCGGCGCGTTGAACCCGATGCCGTCCTGGCCCACATAGACGCACGCCGGTTTGTCCGCCGCATATTCCGCCGGGACATAAACCCAGTAATCGCGCCTGGTGCCGGGGAAAATCCGGGACTCGGAGAACGTGAACTTTAACACGTCGCCCTTCGGGACGCCGGGCTGCGCCTTGGAATCCGGGCCGGGCGGGTAATCCTCCGCCGCGCGGACTGTGGCGGAGCCAATGGCGAGGACGAGGGCTGCCAGCGTGGCGCGCGACAAATTCATGCCGTTACTTTAGGCGAGCTTTGGCGTACCGCAACTGTGATTAATTGGCCGGAGCGCGGACTCTGTGAGCCGCAGCAACCTCCGCAATTCAACAGCTGCCGCGTAATTTACAAACCGGCTACCGGGCGAAGTCACTACCGCCGGAGCGCGGCCGTCCCGGCCGCTGAGACGTGGAAACTGATGGCCGCTTGAAAAATTCGAAGCCGCTGATTGGGACGGCCTTTCGTTTTGGCGGGATTCGTTTTATCACGTTCTGCTCGGAATCAAGCCGCAGCGCCCGAGATGGGTGCGCTCCGTTAAATGGGCGCCCGGTAGAAACGTAGCGCCGCGGTGAGCCGCAGCAGCCTCGGAACTGCACGGCCGCCCGCGCCATTCGCAGACTTGCTGACGGGCGAAGTCGCTGCGGGTCGCGGATCCGCGCTCCGGCCGACGCGAAACCAATCGGCCTTTTATTTGTTTAATCCGATGAAGCGGTTGGTGGCGGACAATACGTGAACCATGAGGCAATCATCATAACCCGTCCGCCACTGGTTCACGCCGCATTAGAGAAAGTAACACATACCATGAAAGTGACCAAGACGCCCGGCAGGGCGGGGTTCACCCTGGTGGAAATCATGATCGTCGTGGCCATCATCGGCCTGCTGGCGGCGATTGCGATTCCCAACTTCGTGACCGCCCGCGCCCGGGCACAAGCCAATGCCTGCATCAACAACCTGCGGCAAATCGACGGTGCGGCCAATCAGTTCGCACTGGAACAAAACAAAAAAACCGGCGACACGATCAATTTCCCGAACGATCTGACGCCGTACATCAAGCTGAACGCGACGGGCGGCATCCCGGCCTGTCCCGCCGGCGGTACCTACAGCGATCCCAGCGTGGGAGCCCAGCCGCAGTGTTCGCTCGCCAACACCGTCAGTCCGGGACACTACCTGCCGTAACACCCGGCTTGAGGGTCTAACCTCAGGCTCGGTACTCAAAGTTTCCCGTCGCTCTTGGGCAGCGGCGGGAAACCGTTTGTGGTTCTTCGATGTTTCCGGTGGGTAAAAGGCGTTGGAAAATGACGAATGACCAAGGCCTAATGTCTAAAGAATGACGAATGCTTAATGACGAATGGCGTCTCGGAAACCGCACGCCGGCTGAGACCACCCGGCCAAAAAGTGCGCGCTTGATCCTTGATGGACGGCGCGCGGACGCGTTTTTTGACATTCGGCATTGGACATTCTTTCGTCATTAGAATTTCGTCATTCGTCAGTGGGGAGTGAAAGGCGTTCCGACCCGACTTCGAGGCTCCAGCGGGCAGGGTGGCTGAATCTCTTCCAGGCGCTTCCCGGTCGTCTCGCGTCCGTTAAGCCACAGGGCGACGGCGGCGAGCAGGAGGGGCAGGGCCAGGGCCAGCGCCGGGATGGCCAGCCCCGGACAAGCGGTCAAGAGGCACGCCACGGCGGAAGGGCCCACCACGCCGCCGGCCTTGCTGCTGCTCGCGGCCAGGCCTGTGCCCGTGGCGCGCAAACGGGTGGGATACAATTCGGCGCTGTAGGGTGACAGCATGGCAATCATGCCGCTCAAGCCGGTGAGCAACAGCACCGTCAGCACGCTCAGCCAGATCTGCCGGTCGCCCGGTCTTACCAGGGCAAAGGCGCTGAGCACCGCCGAGGTGAGGATCGCAAACAGGACCATGGTCTTCTTGCTGCTCCAGCAACCATAGAGCCAGGCCACCAGGACGCAGCCGGGCACTGCAAACAGGGCCGACTTGGCCAGCAGCCGGTTCGCCACCAGGCCGTTGAGATGCAGGTAGTCGCGCAATATGGTCGGCAGCCAGGTGAGAAATCCCCAGTTGACCAGGCCCCACGCCGCGCCAAACAGGCAGATGGTACAGGTGAGCATCACCTGCGGCCGGCGGAACAATTGCTTGAATTCCGAAGCGCGGTCCACCGGGTCGCGCGCCGCGTGCGGCGGCGCGGGAATGAGTTGAACGTTAAATCGCGCCAGCGTAAGCCTCGCCTCGGCAACCTTGCCCTCCTGCAGAAGATAGCGCGGCGATTCAGGAATGAACCGGCTCAGGCAAACGACAAGCAAACCGGTCGGCACATTGAGCAGCCACAAGATGCGCCATCCCCAAATCGGTTCCAGCGACGCGGCCGCCCCGCTGGCCGCCAGATAGCCACCGGCGCTGCCGATCCCGCCGATGAGCACCGAAATCCAGCCGCGATGTCGGGTCGGGATCATTTCGGCGAGCAGGGCAAACACGATTGGCAGCATGCCGCCCGCTGACAGGCCCATGAGAAAGCACATGAGCAGGTTCCATTTGAAAGCCGGCATTGTCCCGCAAATGCCGGTGCTGATGAACATCAGCGCGGCCAGCAAAATCGAGCCACGCCGGCCCAGACGGTCCGCCAGCAGGCCCCAGAGGATGGAACCGGACGTCGTGCCCAGCATGGCAAAAAGGGCCAGCAGCGAGGCGGTGGCCGTGGTGATGCCATATTCGGCCCGCATGCCCGGCGCCACAAACCCCAGCGTCGCGGGTTTCATGATGTCCACGATCAGCGCCACCCCCAGCACCGCCACCAGCAGCCAGTGCGCCCGCCCCAGCCGGGCGTCGTCCAAGGTGTGCAGTTGAAAATCCGCGGTGGCGTCCACCCCTTTTCGAACTCGCGCCGGGAACAGACCATAGGTCGTGGCCGCCAGCCCGGCTACGATCAGTCCCATGCCCGCGTACATGAGCTTGGACATGGGCATGCCGGCCAGTTGATAGTGCATGGACCGCGCATTGAAGAAATCCGGCAGGTGAAAGCTCACGCCGGTCACGATTGCGGTCGTGCCCAGCCAAAACGCGAGGGAATGAGGAAAAGTGCGGCCGCCCATACCGTTCACCGGCGCGAAGAGTAGGGAGGCCCCGGCCTGATGGCAAATGGGAATTGAATGTGCGGATGCATCCGATCGGGCACGGGCGGCGTATAATCCGAAAAGAATGATGCCATCCCATGATTACTAGACTCAAATCCAACGTGCCCGCGGCGTTTGGCTGGTTATCTTTATCCTTGTGGCTGATGCCTGCCACCGCCAGCGCGCATCAGGAAACCGGCACAGTCTGGGGCTTTGCCAGCGGATTTGTTCATCCCTTGACCGGCCTGGACCATGTCACCGCGATGGTGGCCGTTGGACTTTGGGGCGCATTCCTCAGGGCGCCGGCGATGTGGGTACTGCCCGTGGTATTTCCGGTCGTGATGGCTTTCGGCGGTGCGTTGGGCGTGCTTGGGTTTCCGATGCCGGGAGTTGAAACCGGCATTGCCCTCTCGAGCGTGATTTTGGGAGCCGCCGTTGCGTTCGCCGTTCGCCCGCCCTTGTGGGTCGCCGGTGTGATCGTCGGGTCCTTCGCCATTTTTCACGGCCATGCCCACGGTGCGGAAATGCCCAAGGCCGCGAACGCCATGACCTACGCCGTCGGATTTGTCATGGCCACCGGGTTGCTGCACCTGGGCGGAATTGCGTTTGGTTTGCTGGTGCGCTGGTCCTGGGGCAATAAATTGGTGCGCCTCGGCGGAGTGGCCATTGCCCTGGTGGGCATTGGGTTCCTGTTTAACTTCATCTCGGTATGAGCGGGAAACATCCACGGTTAGGCGGTCGGTTACGGTGGGCGATGGTCTTTTGCTCGCTCCCCGCGACGGCCGGTGCGCACACGGCGGCGGCTGGCCTGGGCAATTTTGCCTCCGGCCTGCTGCATCCGGTCAGCACTCCGACCCATCTGCTGGTGCTTCTGGGCGTCGGTTTGCTCGCGGGACAGCATTCACCGCTGCGCCTTAAAACGTTGCTGGCCGTGTTCATTCCTGTTTCCGCGGTGGCACTGTGTCTGACCACCACGGGCATGGTTAAGGCAGTCTATCAGCCGATTTTAATTGCCCTCGCTTTGATGGCCGGCACGCTGGTCATCTTGGGAAAGCCTCTTCCTCCATTTGCCGGCCGGATGATTTTTGCCCTCGCCGCGGTCGCCCTGGGACTTGATTCAGCGGTCGAAACCGGGCCGTGGCCTGCGATTGTAAAAACGTTGCTGGGCACCTGGATCGGCCTCGTGGTCGTGGTGACCGACCTGGCGTTTTACGCTTCGCTGTTCACGAAACATCAGTGGCAGCGGGTCGGCCTCCGCGTGGCCGGTTCCTGGATCACGGCAGCGTCATTGATGATTCTCGCGTTTGCCCTGGGCCGTTAATTCTTGTTTTTTTTGAGCATCCACTCATGAGCGGCCAGCGTAAGGATAATGGAAAAGGCACTAAACCAAACCAAAACAAACATACCAACCATGAAAAAAATATGTTACGCGTCGGTCTGCCTGGCGACCCTGATCAGCGTCGGCCAGGCACTGGCTTCGAGTCATCGCGAAGCTCCTTTAATCTGTGGCACACCCAGACTGGATGGGTGCGACTTCTATATGTTCAACAGTTACGAAGCCGGTCGCTCCAACTTTGTCACCTTCGTGGCGGACTATTTGCCGCTGCAGGATCCCTACGGCGGGCCCAACTATTTTATGCTCGAAACCAACGGGGTTTACGAAATTTCGATTGATAATAACGGCGATGCCCAGGAGGACATCACCTTCCAATTTCAATTCTCCCAGAGCTCGCGCAACATTTCGCTTCCGATCGGATCGCCGGGAAGCCAGGTCACGAACGCAATTCCGCTCGTGGTTGGCGGCCAGATTTCAGCGGGCAACATTGCGAACTTGAACGTGCTGCAAACCTACACGGTCAAGATGATCACGGGCAACCGCCGCACGGGAACAGTGCAGTATCTCACCAATGCTGCCGACGGCACCACGGTCTTTACCAAGCCGATGGACAATATTGGCAACAAATCGATTCCGGATTACAATGATTATGCGAATTCCTACATTTACAACATCAACATACCCGGCTGCTCCACCCCCGGCCGGCTCTTTGTGGGGCAGCGCAAGGATCCTTTCGTGGTC
>JBEKZM010000240.1:0-3784 GCA_049509875.1 Verrucomicrobiota bacterium
CCGTTTCGGGTGCGTGACTTGGCGAAATTGATGCCCGAAGTGGTTCTGCGTAAACGTAGCACGCGTTGCGTAACCATGGCAAAGGCGGCATTAAACAACGGCCAGACGTTATATGCAGTGAACGACCTATTCATCGGGCCCAAGACGCATACTTCGGCCCGATATTTCATCCGCTCCGGCAAAGTTGGCGAAACGCAATCGTCCAGCGGCGTAATTGTCTCCACTGGCGTGGGGGCCACGGGCTGGCTGAAAAGCTTGCTGACTGGGGCGGGAGCCATTGCCAATGCCGCCGGCAATCGCGCGAAAAACGAACCGCGCCAGCCAAGCCTATACGATCGGGCGGTAACAGGTTTCAACTGGGAATCGGATTACCTATATTTCACTGTGCGGGAACCGTTCCCGACACGAACAACCAGCGCCGCGCTCGTTTTCGGGCGGGTGACCCCGGAAACGCCACTGACCTTGGAATCGCAGATGCCTGGAAACGGCGTGATTTTCAGCGACGGCATTGAGAAAGATTTTTTGGAATTTAATTCCGGCACCAAGGCGATCATCGGGATTGCGGAAAAGAAAGGTGTGCTGGTTGAATAGGAACAATTTTATGAAGAAAACCACAAGAATGGAGTGGGCCAAAGAAACAGTGGCGATATGCGAGGCGGGCTTCTATTTGGCTCCAAGTGGCAAGCGGGTTGAAGTCGCTACGACCACTAAAAACGCTGCCGAAGGAACAGTCCTGTATTCGCCTGATGACACCCGGCCACCGAATGAAGATCGGAGACCTTCGCCGACGGAATTTGAAGTGGTCAATGAAACAACCTTCAATGCGCTCGCCCGGCTTGGAGGCAATGGCGGACACGTCGGCTGTCTGAATTTTGCGTCGGCCAAGAACCCCGGAGGCGGATTTCTGACTGGCGCGCAAGCCCAGGAAGAGGCTTTGGCACGGTCATCCGGCTTGTATCAGTGCCTGTTGAAGGCACCCCAATATTACGAACGGAATCGGGCCAATCGTTCGCTGATCTATCTCGACCTGCTGATCTACTCGCCCTTGGTTCCGTTCTTTCGGAATGACGACGGCGTCTTGCTTGAGCGTCCCATTTTGGCCTCAGTAATTACCGCGCCAGCTCCTAACGCTGGTGCGGTCATGCAAAACGAGCCCCATAATGCGGCGGCAATCGAGCCAGCATTGAGGCGACGGGCGGAACTTGTTCTCCATGTTGCCAGTGCCCACAAGATTGAACACTTGGTACTTGGCGCATGGGGCTGTGGCGTCTTTCGCAACGACCCCAGAATGGTGGCCGCGATCTTTGCGGATTTGTTGAAGCCAGCCGGCAAATTTGCGGAGGCATTCCCGCACGTTGTATTCGCGGTTTTCGACCGGTCTGAAGGTGAAACAACCTATCGTGCATTTGCGGAACTGTTCAATGGAGGTACGGCGTGAAACTCCCGTTCTTCAAAGAACTTGAAAACGCGAAAACCGTTCTGATCGCCGGAGCGGGCGGCGGTTTTGATGTCTTTTGTGGATTGCCGTTGTATTTTTGGCTGAAGCAGGCAGGCAAGAGTGTTCATTTGGCAAACCTCTCGTTCACAAATTTCGATTTTTCCAACGCCAAACGTCCAATACCAAGCCTGGTGCGTGTTGGTCCGGATACTGGTGGTTCGGCAATGTATTTTCCAGAAGTCCACTTGGCGAAGTGGTTGAGTGAGCGCTTTGGCGAAACATCCGTTTTTGCCATTGACCGCGGTGGTGTCAAACCGGTAGAGGCAGCCTATGAATGGATGGTCCAAACTTTGCATCCAGATGCGCTGATTTTGATTGATGGCGGCACAGACAGCTTGATGCGTGGGGACGAAATCGGGTTGGGAACGCCACAAGAGGACATGGCCAGCCTGTATGCCGCGAATGCGGTTGAGGGCGTGCAACAAAAATATCTGGTCTGCTTGGGATTCGGAATAGATGCCTTCCATGGCGTATGCCACGCTCACTTTCTTGAGAATGCCGCCGCTCTGATCGCTAACGAGGGTCATGTCGGCACGTGGAGTCTGATGTACGAAATGGAGGAATTTCGCCTGTATCGCGAAGCTTGTGACTTCTTTATGGCCAGGATGCCGCGGCATCCAAGCATCGTGAACTCCAGCATTATCTCTGCGGTCATGGGCGGCTTTGGCGATCAACACGCAACCAAGCGAACCGAAGGGTCGGAGCTGTTTATCAATCCTTTGATGGCCCTCTACTGGGCTTTTCGCGTGGAACATGTGGCCCGGCGCAATTTGATGCTCGATCTAATCGGTGGCACGAACACTTATCAGGAATTGTCCATGGCCATCGAAGCATTTCACGCCACAGTGCCCAAAATGCGGGCATGGAAAGACATTCCCTGCTGATATGGATACAAAACAAACCATCCTTATCCTCGAAGACAACGACGAGCGCATCGCCGGATTTGAAGCGGCGGTTGCCAAGCTGGGCAACGGCTTTGATCTGAAAATCTGGCAAGACGCGCACTCCATGATCGCCGAATGCGAAGTGTTCATTCCGACAACCGCGTTGATCTCGCTAGACCATGATTTGAATCCTCAGCCGGGGGCAACGGCCGATCCCGGCACCGGTTTGGACGTCGCTAAATTTTTTGCCGAATGCCGTCCGGTTTGCCCGATCATCATTCATTCAACGAACGCAGACCGTGCTCATTCGATGCACAATGAGTTGCGTTTCGCAGATTGGATCTCTGACCGCGTCGGGCCGATTGGTACGGACTGGATCGAAACCATGTGGTTGCGGAAAGCGCGTGAATTTCTCGCGGCACATCCCAACACTTGGCCTGCGAAATTACCAGCAGATCATGAACAGCGGATGCAGCGCGCGTTGCTTTCACTGGACGGGCTCTCGGTAGGTGATGGGTTTGGGGAACAATTCTTCACCGGCCCTGATTCCATCGAGAGACGGCTGGAATACCGGGATCCGCCGCCGGCCCCATGGCATGTGACTGACGACACGTTGATGGCGCTGTCCATTGTCCGCTGTTTGAAGCGATATGGCTTTATTGAACAGGATGCGCTGGCAGCAGCCTTTGCCCGTGAATATGCGCGCGATCCGAAGCGTGGTTACGGCGGAACTGCTCATGGAATTTTGCGGGCCATAGGCGACGGGACCTCTTGGCAGGTGGCGGCGGGCCGCGTGTTTGACGGCCAAGGCTCCTGCGGCAATGGTGGCGCGATGCGTTCCGCGCCTATCGGCGCATATTTCGCCGATGACATCCCTAAAGTCATTGCTGAAGCCAGGGCATCGGCCCAGGTGACGCATGCCCATCCCGATGGGCAAACCGGAGCTATTGCCGTCGCCCTTGCTGCCGCCTGGGTGGTCCGGGAAGGCACGCAAGCGGCCAGAGAGGATCATGCACTGATCGAATTTGTCATGGAACACATTCCCCAGCGGGAAACATTCTATGGCTTGAAAAAGGCGCTTCAGGTACCGCTTAAACTATCGGCGCGCGCTGCCGCGTTGACGTTGGGCAACGGGTCGGGAGTGATCTCCTCCGATACCGTTCCGTTTTGCCTCTGGTGCGCCGCACGGCATCCTAAAGATTATCAGGCTGCCATGTGGACGACTGTCAGTGGACTTGGTGACCGGGATACAACGTGCGCCATCGTCGGCGGAATTGTCGCCTTGAGCGCCAGGCGAGACGGGATTCCGGCTGACTGGCTGAAGGCGAGAGAAAAACTTCACCTTTGAGAGGACCATATGCCAAAACATCCAAATCAGACCATAAAGAGCAGGTGGAAAAAC
>JBEKZM010000241.1:0-3777 GCA_049509875.1 Verrucomicrobiota bacterium
GCCAACCAAGTCGCCGTTTGCGTGTCCGACATAGGCTCCGGCTATTGTTCCGAGCAAGCCGCCGATGGCTGATCCGGATTGCGGGTCATCGCACCCGGCGGTCACGATCAGGCTTGCACAAGCGATTACTAATCCAATATTTTGATATGTTGTTTTCATAACTGTTTATTTTTACACCTTGTTGTTACTGTTGTTTGTTTGTTTGTTGAACTTGAACAGACTGGTGTCTGTTCAAAATTTGTTACGCGGCTGGGAATTTCCTTTTGGCACGGTGGTGGGCGCTGTGCGCTGTTTCTCCAACGGTGGCCGATACACCTTGCTGACCACTTCTCCAGGCTCATGGGACTCGGCTCCTGGCCTGGTTTCAGCCACCGCGTCCCTGACTTGGGGGTTTCTCTCTTGGAAACCGGATACTTCCTCACGGCGCCGGGTCAATTGTTCGACGCGCTCCCGGCCGGGGCCGTCATTGACCAATCTTCCGTGTTCATCCCTTCGAAACTCGTTCCTTAGCACGCTCCTCCCATAAACCAGGCGCGCCTGTTCGCGGGGCAGATGGAAGGCGTACTCATGCCCCCTCATTCGAAAGAAGCCGTCATGGAAATGGTCGCAACCCACGAAGACGAAATAGCTCTCGCCCAATCCAAAATCGAAATCGATGCGGTAGTGGATTCCATGAAAATTCCATCCCCCGTCAACAAAGACTGCACCCGGCGGCAGGGGAGCCCAGCCGATATATCCGTCGGATTCCGACTCCCGCCAAAAGACCCAAGCCGGACCCCACGTGTAGCCTGGCACCCACATCCAACCATAGCCAGGGATGATGACCCAGTTGCCATAATGGAAAGGGATGTCACCCCAGCCATAGTTTGATTGCCAGAACCATCCATTTTCGCTGTAAACCCATTGTCCCATGTCATAATAGGGGCGCCATTCCGGGTTTGCCGCCACGGCGGCATCCGGATGCCAGCACCAACCGTAATCTCCTATCTGCGTCCAGGTTCCGTACGGCGCGAGCTGACCGTGAAAATAGTCATAATTTACTGTCTGGGCTGGGGTCGGAGGAGCATCGTTCGAAGCCGTCCCGCCGCCGGGCTCAATTGCGGGCTGCGCCAAAACCGAGCGCAAACCGCAGGCAATTGATAAAAGGACTCCCATCAACACCCGTGCGGTGTTCGACCTGAAAACGGTTGAATTTGATGGTTTCATTGTTTTTGCGTCGAGTTGCCGAGTTGCCTTTTTAATTTTGTCCAAAACGATTGATGTTCTGCTTCACCGTGCTGGATTAAGGTGTTGCGAAACGATTGCCGAGGCGGGCGGAGGCAGTTTGCTCAGCCCGCCCGCCACGGCTGGCCACTTCAGAGGTCATTGGCCCCCTGAGGGCGGTTCCCGTCAAGAAGTGGCGATTATTTCTCACGAAGCTTAAGGTCTTAAGTTATAGCGCGGTCTGGTTGGAGCGGGCATTTGATGCCTGCCGTTGCCCCGCTCTTACGAGTATTTGCGTGCGGCTGCCGGCCATGCTATCAAGGTCTGAAGTGCCATTTCGTTGAATCGTTTTGATCGAGATGCTCGTGCTCCCGTTGCCTGTGAAGGCCGCCCAGCCGCCAAACACCTGGCCGGGCTTCAAAGTGCCAGGGAAAACATCGGTATGCTGTCCGGTGGTGTCGGTGTAATAATAGTCCATGTAGGTAATGGTGGTTGCGCCATCATTTCTAAACTCCCAGGTCATGGTGGTCGTGCCCGTAACTTGCGTAAATCTCACCGAGACGGAGTTGCCGAGAGATTGCCAATTGCCCCATGAGACGTCGGCAGCCGCCTGACGAACGCCGGCGAACAGCGCCAGCAAAGCAAACAAATAGTTGAGTGTCGTTTTCATTTTTAATTCCTTTTTTGTTTATACGTTTATAATACTCAGAAGAAGAATTGTTGTTTCTCTTCAGACCATATTGGCAATGAGTTGACCGAATCTTATGCAGCCGGAATGGCCGAAGTTGGACCGGAGGAGGATGCGCAGAAGAAATGAGGTTGGCTTCTTGCCTTCGATCCCGATTACCTTGGCCGGACGCTGCCCGGACGATGCAAGCCTGTCTATCAACAACCGCCTGCATCGGCGATGAATGGCACGCAAGGTCAAGGCAGCGCTTGCGCCCGGAGGTAATGTCTTTGCCTGTCTTGCTGGTTTCGCACGCGAGCCTTGCCGCGGCGCTCCCGTTGAACCTCGAAGAGTCAAAACCAGATTTTTCGCGAATGGCTCATCGGCGGGCATCGATCTTTTGGTGACAGCATTACCCGTTTGGCCGCCGCCCCCGGCTGTCCTTTAGAGTTCCAACCGCTGCAAGGTTCCAAGTATTGCCAGAAGGCCGAGCGGGCTCGGCCGGAAGGCGGGGTGACCAAGACGGGACGGAAATTGCGGCACTTGCTGGGCGAAGGACACGAGCGCAGGAAAAGAATGAAGTGAATGGTCTTTTTCCGTCACAGCCATTCCGGGTGCCCATGGTGGCTTATTCGAGTCTTCGGAACGTCAGGCCTTCTGCTGCAGTTCGTCGGTTGCCTCATCAGAATCGATTTTCTTCATAAATCCCAGCTTGCTGAATCGATCCCGTGTCGCCAGCACTGGCAGTGACGCAAATGTTGAGCCGATCAAAATGACCACAAGCACGAAGCCTGTTTCCAGCCTGTTTACTACCTGTTGCAAGCGATCAATTCGACTAATTTGATAATAATTCTGTCTTTCCGAGATCACTTTGTTCATCCGATTGATCTCCGCCAATTCGTTGGTCCCCCATGCGGGCGGCAGCGCCGCCACGCTTAAGCCAGTCGTCGCGGTTAGGTAGAGATACAGATTTGAAATGACGATTTTCATAAATCAAATAATGTTTTTCCTTCTAGTGAATGGGCTATCAATTTCTCGCCTTTTTGTCATTTTCGGGGTTTTGGTGTTAGAAACTTTTTTAGCCTTCTTGGTGGCGTAGTTCCGGCAAACCCACACATTTCTCTTCCAGCAGCATTTGGAATTCGCGGACCGCCGGCTCGAATCTGGGATTGATGATGTCGGAGTCGAAGCAGAGCAACTCCATCTGACATTTGTAAGCGGCGTCATAAAATGGCGGAAGCTCTTGGCCAGCCAGTTTCAGCCGCCAGCCGCAGAGGCGTTTCAGTATTTTCGTGGAGCCATTCCGCTCCGCGGCCGCCGCTACCCAGATTAGCCGGGAATGGATTCTGGAGAAAGACCAACCAGCCAGCGGCAATGCAAGCATGGCGGGATCATTTTGATATTTTGGATTGATGGCCCAGCCGCCGCTTTCACCGGGTTCAAAGCCACGAGCGCGATATGCATTAATGAACTCGTCCATGCCCGCGTTATAATGTTTTGCCAGCTCGTCCGGCATCCGCCGGATGAGGTCATACACGCGGAACTCGGTTAAGGGTCGGCTTGGCCGCGGGTAGAGGCGGACTCGCAGGCAGCCTTGCACCTCACCATTCCACAACGCGAGATGATAGCTCTGTTCGTCTTCTGCCGTGACATGCCGGCCTTGAGCGTCCAAAGCGGCGGGCGGAATTGCGCCATCGGCAAAGTAACGGCGGCCGCGCAGCCGTTGGATGCCTGACAAAGCTTCGTCGTAATTCGCCGGGATCGGAAAGCGGCCATAACCGATGCGCGGCGGGATGACACGCAGGGTGAGTTGACTTCGGGCAAGTGCAGCGCGGTTCATACGGGCGCCCCTTCCAATTCCGCGTGCGCCCTGCCCGAGCACGTGGCCCGAATCGGCAGGGGATAAA
>JBEKZM010000242.1:0-3770 GCA_049509875.1 Verrucomicrobiota bacterium
ATTCTCGAAAGCGTTTCGGCGCCCGGCGAACTCTACCGGGGCCATACTGAAGATCTAAAGAGGCGCCTCGCCGAACATAACCAAGGGAAATGTTCGCACACGTCGAAGAGAGGGCATTGGAAAGTGAGATTCTACGCCGCCTTTGAGACAATGGAACTGGCCCGAAAATTTGAAACATATCTGAAGAGCGGCTCCGGCCATGCGTTTGCGAAACGTCATCTCTTTTGATTTGAAATCCGCATCCGGCCGCGCCTTTGAAAAAAAACGGCTCTGACACGCGTCTTCGTTCGGAGCGCAGCGTAGAACGAAGACTGCCGCGCCGCAGCCCGTCTTTCGGGCGCAGGCGGGCTTTGTTGCAATTCAAAAAGCGCTCCGAACTACGACTCGGCAAGCCAGTCCATCAGAAATGGAATTCTCTTACGTTTATATTCTTCAGAGCCAGGTGGATCGTGCGTCGTTCTACACGGGACCCTGCCTGAACGCCTGGCACTGGCGGAGCAAGCCCTTGGCATCATCAACCACCGCTTCGAGGAAATTGGCACTGGGTTCCAGCATCTGGCAACGGTGCCCATGAGCGATGCCAGGCTCACCGATTACCTCCAACTCGTTTTCCCTAACCCGGCGGACCTTGATGACGAACACGCGGTGATCCGGGTTGCGGAAGCGCGCAGCCAATCCCGGCAGTTGTTCGAGCAGGGTAGTGGTAACAGACAGGAAAAGGTGAAGGGCACGCTTTGGGCCGCCTACAACGGCGTCACCGAATTCATTGACTACTCACGCGGGGCGCGAATGCCCGCCCGGCATCTGGAATCAATCTGGTTCGGCACCGGCTACCTCACCAAAGCCCGCGCCTACCGCGTTGCCCTCGCCAACGCCGAAGCGTGGAAGAATTGATCGGAAATAGCCTTGTGGCCCGGCGCCGGCAGGCTCTGGACGGATTAAGCGCCGTGTGTAAGCTGCTGCAATTCTTCGAATTCTTTGGCCCTTATTGCGGGCGGACTCTGGGTGGTCGGAATACCGCCGAAGATGGCCCGCATCTGCGGGGCAATGAGGTTGCGAATGCGCGCCAAATCCTTGGCGGCGGCTTGAACCAGCGTGGTGTTACCGGAAAATCCGTGTTCCACTTCGCCCGGCTCAGTCGGCAAAGGATGCGTCGAGGGCGAGGCTGTGGAGTTCCTCCCAGATTTCGTCTCGTTGCTCTGGCGTAAGGTCGGTTCGCTCAAGCTGGCGCTCAAGGGCTTGCGCCTCTGCTGCGAGTTCTGCGATTGTCTTTTCCATATATCTTCTTTTAGAGGCTGACCAAAAATAGCCTGATGCCACCGCCTGAGGAATGAAAAACCGTGTTCTACTTCCCCGCCCGGCTCAGTCGGCAAAGGATGCTTCAAGGACGAGACTGTGGATTTCGTCCCGGATTTCTGCTCGTTGCTCTGGCGTAAGGTCGGTTCGCTCAAGCTGGCGCTCAAGGGCTTGAACGTCTGCTGCGATTTGTTCGATTGTTTCCATATAATTTCGTTGGAACACTGGCCAAACATAGCCATTTTGATCGGTTCAGGCAAAAGTGAAATGACCCATTCGTATCGAATACCATCCGGCATTCCTTTGCGAATTCACCCGCTGGCGTGGCGGCTGCCGCACCGGCTTATCCTTCCGGCCAATTCAGTTTAGCGTTGCTGTCCGGCGGCGGCGGGTATTGAATACCTCCCATGCCGAGCCTTCCCCACAGCCCAACACCCACGGCGGCAAACGCCTCCCGCAATTTCCCCCATGTTTGAACAAGCCTTCAAAAATATCGATGACGTCCTCTGGAAAGACGCTGGTTGCACCAGTGAACTGGATTACACCGAACAGACATCCTGGCTCCTGTTCCTGAAATACCTGGACGCCCTGGAATCGGACAAGGCGATGGAGGCCGAACTGAACGGCAAGAAATATGCGGGCATCCTGGACAAGCCCTACCGCTGGGAAAGCTGGGCCGCGCCCAAAGACAAGGACGGCAAGATCGACCACAACAAAGCCTTGGTCGGCGACGACCTGGTGGCGTTCGTCAACGGCAAGCTGTTCCCGTACCTGCAAGGCTTCACGACCAAGGCCACCGGGCCGAACACCATCGAATACAAGATTGGCGAAATCTTCGGTGAAATTAAGAACCGCATCCAGAGCGGCTACAACCTGCGCGAGATCATCGACCAAGTTGACGAGTTGCGCTTCCAATCGCAGACCGAGAAGCACGAGTTGTCGCACCTGTACGAAGCCAAGATCAAGAACATGGGCAATGCCGGGCGCAACGGCGGCGAGTATTACACCCCGCGCCCGCTCATCCGGGCCATCGTGCAGGTCGTGGACCCCAAGATCGGTGAGAGCATCTACGACGGCGCTCTCGGCTCGGCGGGCTTCCTGTGCGAGTCGTTCGATTATTTGAAGCGGACCAATCCCAAACGCACCACGGCCCAGGACCGCATCCTGCAAGAGCGCACCTTTTACGGGAAGGAAAAGAAGTCGCTCGCCTACGTCATCGCCATCATGAACATGATCCTGCATGGCATCGATGCGCCGAACATCATTCACACCAACACGCTCACGGAAAACCTGGCTGATATTCAGGAAAAGGACCGACACCACGTCGTCGTTGCCAATCCGCCCTTTGGCGGCAAGGAGCGCAAGGAAGTGCAGCAAAACTTTCCCATCCGCACCGGGGAGACGGCGTTCCTATTCCTGCAACACTTCATTAAAATCCTCAAGGCGGGCGGGCGCGGCGGCGTGGTCATTAAGAACACGTTCCTGTCCAACACCGACAACGCCTCCGTCAGCCTGCGCAAGCTGCTGCTGGAAAGCTGCAACCTGCATACCGTGCTGGACTGCCCCGGCGGCACGTTCCAGGGCGCGGGCGTCAAAACCGTGGTGCTGTTCTTTGAAAAAGGGAGCCCGACACGCAATGTGTGGTTCTACCGGCTTGACCCAGGCCGGAGCATGGGCAAAACCAACCCGCTCAATGACGACGACCTGGCCGAGTTCATCAAGCTGCAAAAGATGTTCGCCGATTCGCCCAAGTCATGGTCCGTGGACGCCAAGAGTATTAACCCATCGTCCTTCGACCTGTCCGTGAAAAACCCGGATGGCGGGGAGGAAATCACGCACCGCAGCCCAAAAAAAATCATGGACGAAATCGCCTCACTGGATGCCGAAAGCGCGGAAGTGCTGGAGAACATCAAGGCGCTGATATGAAGTTAGGCTGGAAAACCGAACCATTTGGTGAATTGTGCCAGTTCCAGCGCGGACTCACTTACGCCAAAGGCGACGAGGTAGATGTCTCGGAAAACGTTGTTCTTCGGGCGACGAACATTGACCTCACGACAAACCTTCTCAATTTTGATGAACTGAAATACATAAATGACAAAGTTGTGGTGCCAGATGGCAAAAAGGTGAAGAAAGGCTCGTTGATGATCTGCACGGCGAGCGGCAGCAAAAGCCATCTTGGTAAGGTTGCCTACATTGACGCTGACTACGGTTACGCATTCGGTGGCTTCATGGGAATGGTCACGCCAAAGGACGGACTCTTGCCGAAGTACCTTTTCCACCTGATGACTTCGGGCATCTATAAAGATTTCATCGGTGACTTGTCGGATGGCGCGAATATCAACAATCTAAAGTTTGACGACCTGAGTAGGTTTCCGGTGCCGTACCCCCCGCTCGCCGAACAGCAGCGGATTGTCGGCATCCTCGACGAAGCCTTTGAGGGCATCGCCGCCGCCAAAACCAATGCCGAGAAGAAC
>JBEKZM010000243.1:0-3768 GCA_049509875.1 Verrucomicrobiota bacterium
TATTGAGTCATTATGCATAATTTACGTTTTGTTATTTAGGGCATAGTAAGCGAGACACACAAATGCTTAAACCAAAATAACTTAAAGAGAATTGCCTATGCTAACTCGTAAACTGGGGCTAGCTCCCGCCGCAACGGCCGGACCCCTTCCAACCGGTGGCGGGGCTCAAACAGATCGGGTTTGGTTGGGCGGAGGCGGAGATTCCAATGTTGTTGCGCGGCCGACGGCTGGGATTTAAACTTGTGCAATTGATGAGCCTCAGCAAAAAATGTGATGCCGCACCATGCCTGGCGTCAATTGCGCTCTCGTTATGTTTGTTTATGGCGCCTGCGTCCGTTGGACTCGCGCAGCGGGACAACGTCCCAGCCGGCCCGCAAATTGCGGGCCCACCCGCCGCCCCTTGGACGAATATTCCCGAAATTTTGCACATGTCCCGCGAACTGGCTGGCCAGGGATTGCCCGCGGAGGTGCTGGGTGTGGTTACGGGCACCTATGATGACCTGGCGTTTTTTATTGACGATGGGCGATACGGCATTTACGTCGAGAATTCCCATCCGCCGCGGCATGTGAGTTTTGGCGACCAGATCCGCGTCCGAGGCATAACCTATGGCGGTTCCTTCTCGCCCATGATCCGAAGCAGCGAGGTCACGCTCTTGGGCCAGGGCGTGCTTCCCCAAGCGCGGCTGGCCTCCTATCCGCTCCTGGCGCGCGGCTCCGCAGATTGCCAGTGGTTGGAGTTGCGGGGGGTGGTGCAGGCCGTGAAGCTGTGGCCCCAGCAGAGGGGCGTCAGCCTCGATTTCGCCATGGAAGGCGGACAGTTTGAGGTGCTGGTGGATCACCCGCCGCCAGCGGGATTGAATGATTTAGTGGATGCGGAAGTGCGTCTTCATGGCGTCGCCAGCGGCAGCTTCAACCGGAAGGGCCAGATGGTGGCGCCGGTCTTTCGAGTGCCTGACCTCTCCATGATCTGGGTCGAGAAACCAGGCCAGGCAAAATGGTTTGACCTGCCGGTCCAGCCGGTAAATCAAATACTTCGCTTTTCTCCGGTGGCCCTGCTCTCCCACCGGATTCGGGTGCGCGGCGTGGTTACCGGCTGTGAACAGGGCCAGATCGTTTATCTTCGCGACGGCAAGGATTCGCTCAAGGTCGAAACGTCCGACCCGGTAAACTACCAACCAGGCGATGTCATCGATGCGGCGGGTTTTCCGGTGATGTCCACGTACTCGCCCCGGCTGCGCAATGCCGTGTGCCGCCGGGTTGAAACGCGGGAACTTCCGCGCCCCACCGCGCCGGCCCTGGAGTCGGTGCTAAAGGGACTCTATGATGCCGAACTCATCAAGCTTCGCGCTACGCTGGTGGACTGGGTGATGGATGACAAAGGGGTGACTTTGGCGTTGCAGTCCGAAGGTTGCCTGTTCAAGGCCTACCTGATGCGCGAGCAGATGCCCGCCTCCTGGGAATTCGAGAAGAACAGCCAGGTGGAAATCACTGGCATTTGCAATGTCAGGGAGCTGGAAAAGGAGGTGTGGTACTACCAGCCGCGTTCCTTTGACCTCCTGATGCGTTCGGCCGGGGATGTGAAAATTTTGCAGAAACCGCCCTGGCTGAACGCCAGCCGATTGTGGCGGATGGTGTCCGTCTTGGTTTGCTTGCTGGCCACCGCGGGGGTCTGGGTCTGGGCCTTGCGCGAGGAAGTCCGCCGCAAGAGTGCGCTGATCAAACACCAGGCCGGCCAGGTCGCCGTGATGCGGGAGCGCACCCGCATTGCCCGCGACCTGCACGACACGGTCGAACAGGGGCTGACGGGGCTTTCACTTCAATTGAAGGCCATGGAAACCAGTACCCAGGACCTACCGGAAAAAACTCGGGCGGGCCTCCGGTTTGCCCAGCGCATCTTGGGAAACACGAGGGCACTGACACATTATGCAGTCCAGGAATTGCGGCAGGGGGTTTCGGAACCCGAGACGCTGAAAGCGGGGCTTGAGCGCACCGCGGAATTCTGGAACCGCACCGGAGCCTTGAAGGTGGTCATCAGTTTGCCGGAGGAAGCGCCGGCCCTGCCCGCGACCCTGGAATCGCCTTTGCTGGCCATCGCACGCGAAGCCATGACCAACGCCGTCAAGCATGGCCAGGCGACTTCCATCGCCGTCGAAGTCGTAGTCAAGTCCGGAACCATTATTCTGAACATCAAGGACAACGGCCACGGCTTCGAACCCGGCGATACAGGCAGGGCCGACACCGGACATTTTGGTCTTCGGGGAATGTCCGAACGAATCCATGAATACGGCGGACATCTGGTCATACGCAGCCACGCGGGCGAGGGGACAGAAGTCGAAGTAAAGGCACCGATCGGGCATTCCAACGGCTCCGCTCCGGGGAATCGCGGGGCCGACGCGGCCAGTGTGGCGGATCGTTTGCCTCCTTCCTAAACAAGTTGACCATGAGCGTAAAGCAACCGATTCAGATCATGATCGTGGATGACCATCCCTTGGTGCGGATAGGAATGAAGGCGGTCATCAACGAGCAGAAAGACATGGCGGTCGCGGCCGAGGCCAAAGACGGGCCGACGGCGGTGGAGCTGTTCCGGCGCTGGCAGCCCGATGTGGTTCTGATGGACTTGCGGCTGCCCGGCCAGACCGGGGTTGAAGCCATGGCGGCCATCCTTTCCGAGTTCCCGCGCGCGCGGATTCTGATTGTATCTAATTATGATGGCGACGAAGATATTTCCCAAGCAATGGCGGCAGGCGCAGTCGGCTACCTGTTCAAGAGCATTTTGGAGGATGAGATTCTTATCGCCATCCGCCAGGTCCACGCGGGGAATCGTTACCTGCCAAAAAATGTCACCATGCGTCTCGACGAGCGCCCGGAGCCATTGCGGCTCACGCAGCGCGAGAAAGAAATCCTTTGCCTGCTCGGAAAAGGATTTTCCAACAAGGACCTCGCCAAGCTGTTGGGATTATCGCCGGAAACGGTGAGAACCCATACTAAGAATCTTTACCGGAAGCTCAATGTTTCCGATCGTGCGGAGGCGGTCCGTGAAGCCATTCAGCGGGGCTTCCTTCATATCGACTGATTCCTGTTGATTTCTCGCAGACGCGGAAAAGGGTCAAGTCCTGATTAATTTTGTCAGTATTCCGGTTCAAGCTCGTTCGTAATGTTCTCTCACCCGGGCGGGGGATGGTGCGTCCTGGTCGTCCTGTTAAAGTAGATCAGCATCCACTATGCAAAATTATCCGGCCCCCGCTGCTAATATTTTCCCGGGTCGTTACACCCGGGCGTGGGTGCGGCCGCAACCAAGGCATCATTTATGAAATTAGAAGCAAAACCCAAATCAGTGCAGCCAGTAATCACCGCCCGCTCCTGGCGGGCTTTCACACTCATCGAGTTGCTGGTGGTCATCGCCATCATTGCCATTCTTGCGGCGATGCTCCTGCCTGCCCTGGCTGCCGCCAAAGAAAAGGCCCAGCGCATCCAGTGCACCAACAATTTGAAGCAGTTGAGCCTGGCTTTTCAATTGTATATGAATGACAATGCGGATTTCCTGCCGCTTCCGAACTGGAGTGCGCAGTTGATCGGCCGGCTTTACGTGCCCGGCTGGCTTTACACCCCGGAAGCCAACAACCCGCCGAACCTGTGGAGCGCAACCTATGCAAATAATCCCCAATTAGCTTATCAAGGTGGATTGCTGTGGGGCTATTTGAAAAATATGGGTGTCTATCGCTGCCCACTGGACCACACCAACACCGCCGAATTTGCCGCCCGGCTCAA
>JBEKZM010000244.1:0-3755 GCA_049509875.1 Verrucomicrobiota bacterium
CAGCACCCAGAATCGCGCCAACTTCGCCGCCCACTACGACCCCTGGGCCAACGGCGGCCACGGCCAGTTCTTCTCGAAGTAAGAACGCTTCTATCTACTCTCCCGTCGTTCCGTCACCGCACTTAGCGCTGGATTACTATCAGCCCCGATGTTACAAATGGTTTGGCAGTTGCCGCACCTCAACTCCGCGATTAAGTGCGATATATAAGGAAGTATCACCGTGCATGATTGGAAAAGCTGGATCCGCAAGCTGGGCTACCCGGAGAAGCCACGGGCTGAAAGGCGAGTCCCGTCAGGGTTTGCCGCCCGGCGGAGCGGCAACTCCGCCTCCAAATCCGCCATCGTCAGCGATATAAGCACCACCGGACTCCATCTCCTCACCGGCGACCGCTGGCCTGTAGGGGACTTGATCCCTTTGACAATCCATGTGGACGGAGTATCGCAGGACGATTCCGAGCCCGAGATTGCAGTGCAGGCGCGCGTTGCCCGGCATGTCGAGGATGGCATGGGATTGTCGTTCGTCCTGCCCGAAGGCATGGATCCAAGCCTCTGGGAGGTTTTGCTCAGGAACGCCGTGGTCATGACCAATCCGAATGACATCCTGCACACCCTCAGGATGCTCCGGACCACCCTGTTCCTGTCCCGTCTATGCCACAACGAAGCCCACCAGGCCATCCTGTTGTTCGGCGGAGAACTGGACCCCGTCAGAACAAACCAGGCGATGGAGATCGCGCACCAGGCTGAAATGCTCCTGGCCTCAGAACCCGGCGCTGACAAAATGCGCGCTCATCCAGCCATTGTCGCGGGCATCATGAAATACGGGTCATGGGCGCACGACGATTTGACCAGGCAGTTGTGGGTAGGTCTCCTGGCCTCATCCTGCACAGAAGGAAGATTCGACGATTCCAATAGCGTCTATGTCGATATGCTCGTCAATCTCACGCCTTCTCAGGGTGTGATCTTAGTTGCCGCATGCAACCGGGCATTGGAGCTCATGGCGCGCCCTCAATATCATCCATCGACTCGGATCACCCTGATGCCCGAACAGATGATTCGACTTACCGGCATGTACGATGTATCCCGGATTGCTGTCGATATGGCCTATCTATTCAACGCGGGAATCATCGACAGGAATTTTGACTTTACGTCTTATCTCCCTACAGAAAGCTTCGATCTCACTCCCGCCCCTCTGGGCCTCAAACTCTACGAAGTCTGCCAGGGACATCGCATAAAAGTAGATTCGCCGTTCGTCGAACCGTCGAGCGTCTGATCCCGGCCCGCGGTCTAACCAATCCAGCCGAACCTCAGGCAATGGCCGCAATGCCGTGTTTGGCGGCAACGGTGAGCAATTTAGCCGCCGGTCCTCTCGGCTGTTTCTCGCCCCGCTCCCATTTGCTCACCACTCCCGTGGTCACATTCAAATGTGCGGCAAATACCAACTGGCTCACGGCCGCCTTCGCTCGGATGCGGCGGATGGCCGCCGGAGATAGCTTCATGACCGGGGTGAGACATGCCCAATCGAATTCACGCATCGTTTTGCTGTCAATAGCGCGGGCCTCGTGCAGATCGGACATACTCTCGTGCAGCGCGGCCAATGCTTCGCTCCTATACGCCTTTGCCATCGCTGGCGCTCCTTGAAGACAGCTTCCGTTTGAGAAGAGCGATAAGTTCGAGATATTCTTCCTTTTCACAGGCGCGGAGGGGAACCGCGATGAAAGATATGCGCGAAACGTAAATCATTAAGACCTTTTTGCCCTCGCGGTATTTCTTGACTGCGTGCCACTCTATAGTGCTCTTTGCGATCCCCGGCACTTCCGTGACGATATGGTCCTCCCCAAAGTCGATCACACACGGGCCATTTGACACCCGGCTCGCCTTGAAGCGGTAGCGCCAACAGACACGACGGTATATAAGAAGCCATAAAGGCGTCAAAGTAACAATGAGGGGAAGAAGCAGCTTCGATGCCAACGAATAACTAACTCCAACCCGCCAAAAAGGGACAATGCATAGCATTAAGAGAAGTCCCGAAATCGGAATGACAAAGTTGCAGATGGCCCGGCTAACGACCCCAATTAAACTGCCGCGAGCGTGGAGATTCTGGGCAGCAATGTAGTCGGCCGCGGTGAGCTTATAAGTGATGCGCATGGCTCGAGTTTAATCCTCAAACGAAGGGCCGGTATTCTTGGCCAGGATCTGATGCGCTTGCGAAGCAACGCTTCAGGAAACTCCGACGACGCAGCCCGAATCTGCAACTGGCACCCAGTGCGAGAGCGGGAATCCCCCACGCCCTACTCCGGCGGCGCAATCGGCTTGGCCGGCGGCGTCAGCACAAACCCCTTCCGCACCAGCGCAAATCCCTGCTGCGGCAACTCAGCCTGCAGCAGTTGGTCCTCAGGCCCCGAGAACAGGTCGGTATCCGCGCCCGCAATAGTAGCCACCAGGTGGTGCACCGGAATCGCCTTGCCGTCCAGCGTTCC
Organism: Verrucomicrobiota bacterium; assembly: GCA_049509875.1. Taxonomy (GTDB): domain Bacteria; phylum Verrucomicrobiota; class Verrucomicrobiia; order Limisphaerales; family UBA11358; genus UBA11358. Next base: position 2,478 of record JBEKZM010000244.1, read on the forward strand.
CTGCTGGTCGGCGTATGTGGCCAGCCGCACCGGCTCAATCGACCCGGCATCCTTGGGCAGAATCACCCACAGGTCGCGCCCGTTCTGCGCCACCGCCAACGCCAGCAGCGTCTCCAGAGCGCCAGGGTCGAAGTCGGGCATGAAGACCGCGCCGGCGTGCCCATCGAGCCGCGTGGTCGTGCTGTGCCCGTTGGCAGACGTGTTGAGCAAAATCTGCTCCGCCGCATCGGGCGCAGCCACCACGTTCACCGCCGATCCGTTCACCGTGGCGCTCAATTGCACATGCTTGAGATGATTTGCCGAGGAGAGCTGTTCCGTCTTCGAAAGCGCGTAATCCAGCCCCTTCATCGCCACGCGAACCAACGACGCTGAGTCGTACCCCTCCGGCGTAGCGGTGAATTGGAACGAAGCGGTGCCCACCGCATGACCATTTTGCGCAACATCAAAGCTGCCCGCCTGGGCCGGCGCAACAGCCGATGCGAAGCCAAATACCCCGGCAACCAACGAAAACAAGGCAATAGGACGCACGTATGCTGGAATCATCACAGATATAGACCCGAAAACCGCCAAAGGGTTGCGAAAGACACGGAACAGGGGTCAGGAATCAGGGTTCCCTGACCCTCGACCCCTGACCCCTGAAACCTGATCCCTGCTTCTTAGCCCTTCGCGATCCCAAACCGCCGGTTCACTTCTTCCCAGTTCACCACGTTCCACCACGCGGCCAGGTATTCCGGCCGGCGGTTCTGGTACTTCAGATAATAGGCGTGCTCCCAAACATCGTTGCCGAGGATGGGAAACAGCCCCTGCGTCAGCGGCGAATCCTGGTTCGCGGTAGTAATCACCTTGAGCTTGTCTCCGCTCAACACCAGCCAGCCCCAACCCGAGCCGAATTGCTTGGCCGTGGTCTCGTTGAACGTCTTCTTGAATGCCTCGAAGTCGCCGAAGTCGGCCGCGATCTTGCTGGCGATGGCGCCCGTCGGGCTGCCGCCGATGCCCGCCGTGTTTGCCGGGCCCATCAGCTTCCAAAACGCGCTGTGGTTCGAGTGCCCGCCGCCGTTGTTGCGGACCACGCCGCGAATCTCTTCGGGAACCTGCGCCAGGTCGCGAACCAGGTCGTCGACCGGCTTGGCCGCCAAGTCGGGGTAATTGGCCAGGGCGGCGTTCACGTTGTTGATGTACGCCTGGTGATGCTTGTCGTGGTGCAGCTTCATCGTTTCAGCGTCGATAAACGGCTCCAGTGCGGAGTAGTCGTAGGGAAGCGGTGCCAGTTCATATGCC
>JBEKZM010000245.1:0-3742 GCA_049509875.1 Verrucomicrobiota bacterium
AGCCCTGCCCATTCTGCGTTGGCCAGGCCAGGGTGACAACCTCCACGGAGCCACTGAGGTTTGGTGTTCTTTGCACCCAGTGCCTCGCGTGCTTCTGTCCCATCCATGAAACCCTGGAACCAGCGATCCGGCATTGGAATTCGCGCCGTGGGACTTCGTCGTATTACGGCGGTAAGGCCACGTGCAGCATCTCGACCCCTAAAAAGCGGCGCGCGTGTCGCAAAAACTTGAAACGGGCCAGGGAGCGGAAGAAGCTGAAGGCGATCATAGCCCAGTGTGAAGCCGTGTATGAGACCTTGAAGCCTCTCCGCGCAGCCGAACTTGCCGAGTTGGAGGCGCAGGTCGCAGAAGACAAGGTTTGGTTGAAGGAAAATGAACCTATGATCCTGGCCGATCCCCTGTTCCGCCAGATTTACGACCAGATGCCAAGCCGAAGGGCATCCGCCGCCGATGCGGAGGTGGTGTAGCCTGGCCTCCTGGCGGTGCGCAGGAGCCAGTTTGTTTGGGCATAGCAACCTGGACAGCGGCACCGAACTCACTCATTTTCGGATTTCAAGTTGCGCAAGATGGACTTGCCTGGCGTTCCGTCCCCATTTTTTATTGCAAATCAGAATGGTTCCTGGGGGGCTTGGAGGCCTACGCCACTTGCCTACGTTTGACCGAAATGTAAACCAGCTTCTTGCCCGAGGTTGTCAGGGATTGCAGATAGCGCTTCTGGTCCGTGGTCAATTTGCAGGTGTGCTCGACTACGACGAGATCGTCGTCGTGCTCGACGATTCTGATGAATTTCAACCGGAACATCTGGTCGTAAAGGTCCGCATCGTCTTTGGGAACAATGCCCATTGTTGGCAAGACTTCCCTGGCGATGGAAATGTGGCCATCGCCGGGCCGCGCCCGCATCCGGCGTGTCACGGCTCCATCTGAATTCACAAAATACCGGTCGGCTGACATGCTGCTGGTGAATATGGCGTGAAACCCGTTGGCTGGCAAGGTGATGAGGGGCTTGGCCATACAGATCAAAATGGAAAAGGCCGCGCCCGGCGATTGTTTCTAAAGCTCCACGTGGAACTGGGAATAGAGTTCCCCTGTCCAGGACCAACCACTCTGTTGCCAAATGGCAAACTCCATACTTCATGTTCGTTAGCCTCGCCGGATACTCTCAGCTGGGTGATCAGCAGTAGAGTCCAGCGAACATCTCCCTCCTGCTTTACCCGCACCTTGACACTTGGATCGTACCCTCCTTCATAATCTCCGTACTGCACCAGCCGCTTGCCCGTTCACACCGCAATTTCTACGCTCATCAGGCTCGGCCCCAGCAGCTCACATGCGGCGCTAGATTTTCAGTTCTACCGCCCTTCCTGCCGGCACCACGCTCTGTCAGGCTAAAATATCGCGCTTCATAGTTGCCCACAGCGACGGTGGCAAATGAAGTGGGATACAAGCCCGGCCTCTAGCAGATAGCCAACGATGAAAATTGGCTAGACCTCTCTGCTAGTCTTCTATTGCTCATCTTTAGATTGTTGCGACAATGTCAGAAAGGTTCAACTAACGCTGGGCTTTTTGGTATTCTACTAGTTTTCAATATGTTATGTATTTGCGTAAAGCGAGGCGAGTGGCAATTGAAATTGTTTACATGTTAGTCGCATTCGTCAACAGATAATGTGTAATAACAATAACTATTGACATAGAGCATCCAAATGGTACAGTAGCAGCGATGAAACAGCTCAAAGGAATATCCACTGCCGCCGTCGGCAAAACTTACGTACCGGCTGTTTCACACCTGCCTCTCGAAGGGGCGTCGGCGGCGGCAGTGGCGATTCATTTCGACCCCACACATCAAAGTGCAGAATCAAACCGCCGAGTACACCGCCTGGCAAGCACTCGAACAAAACTGTGCCCTCACCCAGAATCTGGAAGAGGCCTTGCCTGTAATTCCGTCCGATGACACACCGGAAGCCAAGCTTGAAGCCAAAAAACTACGGGAGCTTTGTGCCCGTTTGTTTGCCGAATTCGTCACCAAGGCCGAACCCGAAGTGATGTATCAGGACGGTGATACAAGTTACTGTTACCGCAAGTGGCTTAGCCGCTTTGACGCTTTTGGCAGGAAAGTTTGGGATGAGGATTATCCCCAGCCCGAAATGGTGTGGCAGGTTTCAACGCCCGATTTCATGGAGGCGCTATATGCCGCCCATACCGGGGAAGAAGGGTTCCGCCCGGGCATTGATCTGCTTGATTACTTGCTCATTCATGGCCTACTGGTGGCGGATCGATATTACGATGACAATCAGGCCGAAACGGTTCGCTATCATGATGAAATTGCGAATATTTCATACCTGCCCTGCTTCGAAAAGCTGTTCGAACTTTTGGAAAAAGCCCGCGTTGGATGGGAGACGGACCGCATATTTGACGAGCTTTTTCAGCTATGACGGACAGCCGCTTATCCGCGCAGGCTGCCAGGCCCTGAATATATCTCAACACGGCTTTGGCGGCGGGATTCGCCCCTGGATTGGCTGGTGGCTGGTCGGGAGCTGCGAGCGCGTTGATGGGTGCTGCCTGTCAGTTTTGAGGTTGCTCGGGGTGCTCGGGGTGCCGCTTCACAATGCCAGCTGCATAAACAAAGTCAGACGACGGCCCAACGTGGTTTTCCTCTTGTCCGCCTGTGGCGCGGGCAACCAGTCCGGGGCAAATCTGCCTGGCCGTTATGCTTCAGGCCAATGCTGCCAGCAAAGTGCTCAAGCCGCGATTTTGTAAACATTTCCAACCAGGCGTAGCCACCAGTCGGGTGATGCCGTGATGGACCAGGGGCCTGCCCTCGTTGGCTTTTCAAAAAGAAAAAGTAAACTTTTTCCCTCCATGCATAGGCTTTCCACGCTTTCGGTTCTTTGAAGCATGGCCTATCAAAAAAGTACGAAACGGGAACACGGAAACCCGGCAAGCTCTGTCCGGGGTCCATCTGTATATAGATTATTAAATGCCATTATTTGAGATAAAAATGACAAATTAGATTAGCCATGCTTGAGAAATTTGGCAAGCTCCTCGTTCTGACTGATCGCCAGTGCGTTCATCGGATAGACAACGATGGCTTGGATTCCCTGGCCTGATCCGCGACGCAGCACGTGATCTACGATGGGGACAATATAGGTTAGACTCTTGCCAGAACCGGTGCCGCTGGTCAGGACATAGGACTTCTGCTCCTTGGCCTTCCGGATGCCAGCAGTCTGGTGGTTGTGGAGCAACAGTTGGTTTCCGGTCAAGTCAGTCGGCGTTTTGTCTATGCGGAAGATTTTGGCACATTCAGCATGAAGAATTTTATCAGCAACGAGGTCGTCAATCGTTCCGCCGGGCTGAAAAGTCGGATTCAGTTGAAGCAGGGGTTCTGGCCAGAAAGCACCGGCGTCCAATTCCGAATCCACCTTGGCGCGGATGGCAGCATCGGCGATCTTGATGAAGCTGCGCGTGTAGCTCGCGTAGTCATCAACCAAGCACTTTCGCAGTTCAAAAACGTTCATGGTGTTTGTTTTAGCTGTTGTTCGAAGCCGGGTTCAGCGCCGGGGGAACTTCCGTTTGGTGCTTGCACCTTTTGCGGTATTGGGAACGTCCTGCGCCGCTTTTCCGGCCCGAACCCACTCGTCCACTTCGGTCGCAGTGAACTTCCACAGGCTACCGACTTTATGCGCGGGGAGCTGCTTCCGCTCTATCCACTTGTAGATAGTGCCCGGATTGACGCCCAGATGTGCTGCAA
>JBEKZM010000246.1:0-3690 GCA_049509875.1 Verrucomicrobiota bacterium
GGGGAGCTGGCTTGAAGACACTGAAGTTTTCAAAGTCGTTGAACATGGAGAGCAACACCTGATTGCGCACGGTCGCGATTTGCACTTCGGCCAGCACTAGACGTAACTGCTCGACCGCCCGTGCCCCACCTGCACCGCCGTAGCTGACGAAGCCGGCGACCTTGTTGTTCCATTCAGCGAACAGAAAATCGATCGCGTTCTTGAGGGCACCAGAGATGCCATGGTTGTATTCAGGTGCGACGAAGACGTAGCCATCGAAAGAACCGATTTTGGCGGCCCACGCTTTCGTGTGCGGTTTGCTGTAGTGCCCCATTGACGGCGGCACTGGCTCGTCGAGAAGCGGCAGATTGAAGTCTCTGATGTCCACGAGTTCGAACTCGGCGTCGCCACGTTTTTGTGCGATTTCGTGAACCCATTTGGCCACAGCCTCGCCGTTGCGCCCGGGCCGCGTGCTTCCGATGATGACCGCGATTCTAAATGCATTCATAGCTTTGATCTTGTTAAGTTTCGAGTGAAAACTCCAATTCATGCGGCTTTCAAGACGATTTTGCCGCGCGCATGACCACTTTGACTCAATTCGTGAGCGTGTCGGGCTTCCGCCAAGGGAAGGACCGTTTCAACCACTGTCTTTACCTTGCCGGAGTCGATCAATCTAGCGATTTCAGCAAGGTTGGATGAACTGGGATGCCCGCCATAGAACAGTGCGTGAACTCCGTATTTCGCAGCCTGTTCTTGCGAAGGTGGCTGAACAATTGACACCAGTACGCCGCCTTTCTTAAGCGCTTTGAACGAACGCTCCTGCGTGTCGCCGCCAATTGTATCCAGGACCACGTCCGCATTATGCACGACTTCTTCAAAACGCGTTTTTTGATAATCAACCGCTTTATCCACCCCCAATTCGCCCAAAAAAGCCTGGTTCTTGGACGAAGCGGTTCCAATGACATAGGCGCCTTTTGCTTTCGCGAACTGCACGGCAAAATTGCCAACACCTCCGGCCGCACCGTGGATCAAGACCTTCTGACCGGCCCGTAACTGAGCCACTTCAAATAGCACCTGCCATGCGGTCAGGCCCGCCACAGGCACGGCTGCCGCCTGCACGTGATTTAACGTGCCAGGCTTCTCGGCAACGATCGTTTCCTTGGCCACGACGTATTCCGCGTAGCCGCCACCTTCCAGTCCCAGGCTCGCATAGACTTCATCGCCCCGTTTGAAACGGGCCGCACCGGGCCCAACCTCTTCGACCGTGCCTGAAACATCCGAGCCGAGCGTGGCCGGTAAAGTGAGCGGGAGAAAATCCTTCATGTCGCCAGCCCTAATTTTCCAGTCAACCGGGTTGACCGAAGCGGCCTTAACCTTGATGAGCACTTCGTTCGCACCTGGTGCGGGACGCTGCATTTCCACTTGCGCCAGAACTTCTGGTCCGCCGTATTGATGAATTCGTATCGCTTTCATGTTTATTTTCTCCGTTGGTTATTGTGTTGATGTGATCTTGTTGATCATCTGATCGAAGCTTCCGCCACAGGCTTGAATCCGCCCAATACCATAATGATTGCGCAGCCATGCCTTTTTGGCATAATGGCTCGCGATGGAACTTCGGCATCTGCGATATTTCCTGGCTGTGGCTGAAGCGTTGAATTTCACCAAGGCGGCCGCGCAACTGCGCATTGCCCAACCAGCGCTAAGCCGGCGAGTCCAGGACCTGGAGGACGAAATCGGCGTGGACCTGCTCAAACGCAGTCCGCGCGGCGTTACCCTCACTGCGGAGGGAAAACTATTCCTGGAGAAAACCCGCCAACTCTTAAAGCTGGCTGATGAATCCGTGGAACAAGTCCGCGCGTTGGCGCGAGGACAATACGGTGACCTGCACATCGGCTACTCACCGTCGCCCACCGTTGAAATATTGCCGCCAGCGCTGGCCGCGTTTCAAAAGGCGTTTCCGCATGTCAACGTCCTGCTCCACGATGCTTCGCAGCGAGAACTGGCTGAGGGACTTCACAACGGCGCGCTGGAACTGGCGATTATGCCTGGAACCACAAATCTGCGGATCGAGGGCATCGAGTTTGAAGTCTTGCGTAGTTACCCGTTGTCTGTGGCGCTGGCTCGAACGCATCCGTTGGCTCGGTTCAAAGCCATTCCGCTGGAAAAAGTCGGGGCTGAGCCAATCGTGGGCTTCGCCCGCAAAGATTACCCGGACTATTTTCCTTTTATTGAGCGCATTTTTCTTCCTCTGGGCCTGAAACCTCGGCTTGTTGTGGAATGCGACAGCGCCAGTTCCCTCATCACAGCGGTCGAAACGGGACGGGGCATCGCGCTGACAATCCCAGTTTTCAAAATCGTAAGCGGAAAGAGGCTGGTTTTTCGCCCGATTGCCGGCTCAAGGGAAGTGATTCCGGTCGGCATTGCTCGCGCGACAAACGGAGATGTAACGCCGGCTGCTGAAAAGTTTTGCGAAATCTTGCGAATGATTTCAAATTAGATTTAGGCTCCGTCAAGAGTCGATTGCTGCGCTAACCGCAATTCTGTTTTACGTATAACTGTACGCCTGGCCGTCGTGCGCTCGTGTCTGGAATGACTGTATTGAAGTGAGCGTGTGTCTCGCACTCGAATCCGTTTCCCGGCTGAACTACACTGTTGGAGATAAAGGGAGTCTGCCATGGAGCGGATGTCCCAGTTCTCGAAATTCAAATTCCCTCGTTCTCCTGTTTGCCGGGCAGCTACGTACACCGATACGCGTGCTAAATCATCGGCCCGAATCACCCAATTGGCGAGTATTGTATGAAATACATGGTAAAATCCGTGAAGAAGGCGGTAGTTAGAATTTGGCTTTTTCCAGTTCCACTGGATGGCGGTATGCGGGGCGGAAGATGAAAAGGCGAGGGAATCCCAATGCGAGCAACGCTTTCTCGGCCTCTCCTTTGTAACGTGCGAAGGCCATGCGGCTTCGTCCAGTCGGATCCGCGCCGTTCCCCCCCAAGAATGAGAAGGCCGCGCCAGGGCTGCTGCCGCGGAAAATTCGCGCGAACTCGACCGTTTGGTCCAGGGTAATTGTGCGAAGCTCTTTCCCCGACACCGAACCGGTTTCTGTTCCCAGGCAAAAGTCCGCTGCGTTCTGTCTCGAGAACTCGTCCTCCAGTGCGGAGCAGTCCGCGAAGTCTCTATTTACAACCAAAGCGTGGGTTGCGCTGTTTCAGTTCGGCGATCGAGCGGGTCAATTCGGCCGACGGGCCCGGTGGCCCCGACCTGCACTGGCGGGACCAGGAAAAGAGCGCCGCATGGCAGCGGAGAAAGGTGGCAGGCCGGAGGCTCACGGCGCTGCTGCCCGCAAGAAGAAAGAAGAGTCAAATTGCCTTGCTCCCTATGCCCGTGAATGAAATCGGACTGTATTGGGACCAATGTCGCACGAACGGGTTTCCCATCACTGATGCGTGCCGGTGTGGCCGTTCGTATTTGACGAAACAACACTGAGAGGCCAGATTCATGCTGGCAAGAAGGCTGATTTATGAAATTTCAAACTCGCTGTCGCACCGTGACGATCTTTCTGGCTCTTGCGGTCGGGGAATCATCGGCGGCTTTTGCCCAAGTCAGCTTGACGCCTCCCGGGCCGCCGGCGGCCACGATTAAGTCGCTAGCGCAGATTGGGCAGCGCGTGCCGATATCCTCAGTGCCTTATACGATCGGCGCGCCGGGCTC
>JBEKZM010000247.1:0-4953 GCA_049509875.1 Verrucomicrobiota bacterium
CGGGCCGACGGCAGCCTCTTGCCCTTGCTCAAGAAGTTGGCCCGCGCTCCGTTGATCCTCGTGGATGACTTGGGCCTGGTCAGCGTGCCGGGGAAATTATATCGCGAGTTCCTGGAGATGCTGGATGATCGCCAAGGCCAGGGCGCCACGCTCATCACCAGCCAGTTCCCGGCCAGCCAGTGGCACGAAGTCATCGCCGATCCCACCGTGGCCGATGCCATCCTGGATCGGTTGGTCCATTACGCCTATCGGATCGAACTCAAAGGTGAATCCCTGCGGAAAGGCAAAACTCCTTCGGAAAATGAAAATTAAAGTTCGTATGCCACAGGCGCGCCGATTCGGACGGGCGGGTGAGTCCGTTACGCGTGGCGACCGGCGGAAACGCGAACTGGTGTTCGGGGGTCCGTTCCCGCCGCTCACCGCCCGCCCGAATCAACGGCGCGAGGGAGTCGCGGGTTTGACCGGGGAAGCGTCGCCCCTCGGCGGGGCTCCGATGGATCACAAAAACCGGGGCTATATCTTGACTCCTGTCGGACACCCATTTATCACTCACCCAGCACGTCGCTTCGCTCCGATCATTGTCCGACAGGATTGGAATGCTGTCCGACAGGAATTAGAACAGGTGTCCGACAGCGTCGGAATCCGCAAGTGGTGGTTCGGGAGTGCCGCCGGATAATTCAGACGACGCCGGGGGGCTGCCGTCGGCGAGCTAAAATCGTCTAGGGGGTTTCGATTTGGTCCTTCATGCGGTAACTCTTCCCTTCGATGATCACGGTTTCGGCATGATGCAAGCCCGGATTGTTTGAGCAGGCGGCTGACCCGCCGCTCCCGCCGGTCCTGGGCTTCGCTTTCACAGAGATGCTGCAAGAGCCGCCGATAACCCCAGTTTTCCCCTTCCGCCCGCTTCACGCTTTCTTCCCAGATGGCCGCCATCGTCGGCAGCCGGAAGGAGCGAAAGGCCAGGGCCAGCGCGTCAGCCGACATGGCACACCTCCGTGTCCCGGTTGAGCAACGCATCATAGGATTGGCATTCGGGCTGCAACTCCGCCTGTTGGATTTGGCTGCTGGGCGCCGGCAGTAACAGCTTTCGGATCTGATCGACGCTCCACGCCGGGTACGGCGGACAGACGTATTCGACCAGCATCAGTTCGACCGCCCCGGCATCCGTCTCGGAAGTTAGCTTGAGCAAACGCAAATACTCCAGCGTGCCCCGCCGTTGGCCTTGTTCAGCAATCAGCCGATCATAAGCCTGCCGATAGGTCGGGCTTAAAAATAACTCCTCCCGATAACGGTATTCCTCAAAGGCGCCCGGCTTGCGCAGCAGATGCTCGATCACGTGCCGATAATCCAATACCACGCCCCGATCCCCGCCTTGGCGGGGCAGCGTCAATAACAACTCCCGCCCTGCATAGATCTTCAACTCGCTTTCGTGGACCTCCACTTTGACCTCGTGTCCGATCCACCGCGCCGGTGGCAGGGCTTTCATCGCCGCCAACTCCCGCACCAGCGCTTCCCCGCGCCGTCCATTGGCCTGTTCCAGCGCTTTTTCATAAAACTGCTCATAGTTCGTTTCCGAGCTAAAATCGGAACTTCCACGCAAGAGCAAATGCTGTTTGAGCCGGCGCTTCAAATGTCCATTGCTCGACTCCACGTCCCCGTTCTCGTTGGGACAGCTGATCCCAATGGTGCGCGGCGTCAAACCGTAAACCGCTTCCCCATCCTCCCAGAACCACCGGAAAGTTTTAATTGTCGTCACTGGAAAATTTTAATTGTCGTTTGCCAATATTCTCCAAATCAAACGCGGACGCCCGAGAAACTTACAGCCGTGTCGTCGCCAACAGAAAGGAAATCCAAGCATTTTGAGATCAGTTTCCGGGCTACGGATTTGGCTGTTTTGTGATGCGTTTGGCCACATACAAAATTGTATTTGTGTCGCGATAAACGGCGTCATAATCAACGAGGAAGTCATTCCACTCTGTGGTAATATGGGCCGGATTCAGCACCAATTGTTCCGTCCCATAATGCCTACAAGTCGCCACCAAATTCGCTGTGGTAATTTGTCCGGACCAAAATCGTTTGAAAACAACGACGGTCAACTCTGGTGGCGTGCTAAGACAGGCGTGGAAGGCGTAGATGTCTTGGTCTGCGTAAACCCATCGGGTCTGATTGGCGTATTCACGCATTTTGTTTACAAGAACATTGGTAGCTACCGGCGTGCGGGAGCGCAGAGCCTTAATGTTCGATTCGAACCGCTTTTCGGAACGAACCAAAACAAACGAAACCAGCGAGCATAAGAGTATGCCCTGCCATGTCTTTTTCAAAGCAAGACGATAATGGCTGGTCGCGAGTAGTCGACCTGTTAAAGCTATTGCCTCGGTAACCGCAAATGCGGACAGCCAAGCCAGCGGAATGGCGAAATGCAAATAATAATAGCTCCACCATGGCCGATGGAATGCATGTATGCAGGAAACGGTAGCAAGAAAAATGATCGGGAATGCTGTTTCTCTCCAAATCCGGCGGCAGATTACCAAGACGACCCCTGCTATCGCCGCCAAAACGCATTCGATATGATTTTCGATGAATTCGAACTGGAATGGAAAGTCTCGTGCGCTGGTCAAACCAGGCAATGATTGCTCCGCAAAATGAGATTTCCATGATGAGAGAATGCTTCCTTTTGCCCAAATGGCGATGATGATGAGCACGGTCGTCATTGCCACCGACCCCCACTTTATGGCAGAGGAGATTGCAGTCTTCCACCATCGCTTGCCAGCGTGAGCTTTACATGCTATGACGATCTCTACAAGCATCGCGGGCACGATCAAAACTGCCGTCAATTTGATTTGTAAGGCGATTCCCATGACTATGCCGGACACGAGCAACCACCACACACGATCCTTTTTGGCCCACTGAAATAGTAAACAAGCGGCAAGAAGCGCGGTGGCAAACGCAGGCACTTCCAACATGACGGACGCGCTCAGCAGGGCCACGTCCGGCGCCGCGATGAGAAAAAATGTCGCGAGTATTGCCTTCCACGTACCAAGGCGTTGCTCGATCAGCCAAAAAAATGTGCCAATCATCAGCATACCGAAGAAGGCCGCAACCAAGCGTCCGACAATCAGTGAAGTACCAAAAGCTTTGAATGCTTGACATAGCAAGAGAGTGAAAACAGGGGGTTGATCATTCCAGATGTCGGTGTAGAGTGTAAATCCCTTGTTGCACATCACTGCCTTCATGAGTTCGCATCCCTCGTCTTCGCCGAAAAGTGAGGCTGTGCCCAACGGCAGTTCAGCATAAAACACGACCCCGAGGGCGAGAATGATCAAAATTCCCTTCAGGTTTAGAAGTCGGTTCACGTGCCATATTTGCAGAACTCCATCGCCGCATCAAGTCCAGCGATTTCGGAACCCAAAATGACAAGGGGCCAAAAGCCTGCTTAAAACCAGCCGTTTAAGTCTTCTCTGGCGTTTTCGTTTTCACGGCAGCCTTTTCGTATTCGCTTGACCGGCCTGGCCGCTTTGCTATCCTAGTATAATATATGGCTAGGATATTTGAACTCCAACGTAAATCCACCCTGGCCCTGCGCCAGCGCAAACAGTCTCTCCTGCGCCAACTCCACCTCCCGCCCGATGCCTTGCGCGCCTCCTGCGTCGAGCAGTTCCTGACCTGCGGCAAGCCCGCCGACCGCCGACACGGCCCGTACTATTATCTCACTCTCTGCCTGGGCACCGGCCGGATCCGCAAGTTCCTCCTCAAAGAACCCGATCAACAACAACAAGCCCGGGCCGGCACGGCCGCTTACACCCGTTTTATGGAGGGCATGGAAGAACTCTCCCAAATCAATGCCGAACTGCTCCGCCGCGGCGAGCCGCTTCCCGCCGCGTGAACCGGTTGGCCCAGTTCCTCCAGTACGCCAGCAAGGTCTTTGGCCTGAAGGCCCACTTGCGCCGCGTGCGCGACGGCCGCTCCGAGCCGCAGGTGCCGCTGCTCCCCTTGGTCCTGTGTTTGGTGCTGGGGGTGGTCCTCCGCATTGGCAGCCACTTGGACTTGGCAGAACAAACCCGGAGCCGACGGCGCTGGCGTCATCTCTGCGGCCTCAAGTCGGCGGTGCAGCACGAAATCTTTGCCTATGTCACCGCGCGCATGCACCCGGGGGATTGGCGTCAAAACCAAGTCGCCCTAGCCAAGGAACTCAAACGCAATAAGGCGCTGGAAAGCTGCAAGATCAACGGTTTGCTCTTTCTGAGCATCGATGCCAACGAGCATTTCGCCAGCTTCAGCCGCACCTGTCCCTGCTGCTGCCAACGCCAAGTCGAGGTTCTGGCTGACGACGGCCAGAAGGGCAAAGTCACCCAGTACTATCACCGGTATGTCTTTGCCCACTTGGGCGGACCGAAGTTCAACTTGGTGTTGGACCTCGAGCCGATCCGTCCCGGTGAAGACGAGTGCGCGGCGGCCCTACGGTTGCTGGGCCGCATCCGGCGTCTGTACGGCCCCCGGTTTTTTGACGGCATCACCGCCGACGCCTGGTATGCCAAAGGGCCCTTCTTGCGGGCGCTCGATAAGCTGGGCTGGCTCTGGGTGGTGGTGCTCAAGCGCCAAGACATGGAGGTCTTTCAGGAGGCCATTCAATTAAGCCAAGGCCACGAGCCGATTCTGGCGTTCCGGGATGAGCAGCGCGACCGCCAGATTCAACTCTGGGAGATCAAGCACCTCCATTTCAGCGACGGCTACACCCAGACCAAGTCGGTCCAAGTGGTTCTCTCCGACGAGTGCTGGACCCAGCGGCGGGTACAAGACGGCAAAAAACAGGCCCAACCCCAGCAGAGCCGCTGGATGTGGGTCGCCTGTCAAGACCTCGGCGGCTACCCGGCGGAGGTCATTTACCAAGGTGGGCACCGGCGCTGGAACATCGAAAACCAAGCCTTCAACGAACTGACCCAAGGCTACCACCTG
>JBEKZM010000248.1:0-3635 GCA_049509875.1 Verrucomicrobiota bacterium
AAAATGCGGCGGAGCATCTGCTCGGGCCGGTCGCTTGGCAATCCCTCGACGGGGAGATTCAACACAAACCGAAGCCGGTGGGTGCTTTTGCCGACATCAGCTTTCACATCAAAAGCCATAAAGGAAGTGAGCGCCTCAAAAGTCAGTTTGGGAAATGCAATCGAATCGCCGGAGACCAATCCGCGCCCATCCACCGCTTCACGCTCCGGCAACGTCACAGGCCAGAAACAGATCGCGACCGATTCCGGCTGGAAAGGCCCACCTTTCGCAGCCTGCCCGGAGAGAACCATCTGAAACTCAGGAGAATCAGGGATTGGGGTTACGGAGGCCACTATGGAGAGGTCGAGCAGCTCCGTGCGAATGCGTTCCGCTAGTTTTTCCGCGGCCCGGGCATCGGCATCCTTCTTAGCCACGATTTCCTGGGGTTCATACGTGTGCAACAGATCCGCAAAACGTGTCTGGCCTTTCAAACGCTTGAGGAAAGCATCCACACCAAAGTCACTTTTCTTGCCGACCAACTCGACCAGAAACTCGACGTTGCGGGCGAATGCCGCACTCGTTGCGTTAGCCGATCCGGTCCAAAGACTCGACTTCCAACCCGCATCGGTGATGTAAAACTTGGCGTGCAAACCGGTGAGGGTTTCCGCTGTCGAACCATCAGGGATATCGGGTTTATCCGATTCCTGATCCTCGGCTGAAGTTGTCGCATCGGCGGCCTCCATATCGCTGGCATCGGGATGGAGATAGAAAACATCCGAGAATTTTGCCAGCGAACCAGCAGGCAGCTCCTGCAATTGTTCAAGCCGTGAAATCAATTTGCATTCACCTTGCGTCCGCGCAACAAACCGTTTCAGCATGGTCTCGTCCACGAAAGGCGCAACTGCGAGGATTTGCTCGCATCGTCCAGGAAACCACCAATCTTGTGGCTCCTCAAGTCCCATTGGGTGAAAGCGGACTTGCTCAATGCCATCAGGTAGTGTGAACCGCACGCGACGCACCTCATCCTGTACTTTGCTAACCGTCTTACGCAGTTCATCCTCCGCTGGCCGAACCAGGAATTTTGGAAGCGCCTTGATAAAGTCACCCAGCGGGTGGTTTGCTGCAATGGCGAGATCCCGGTCCAACAGTTCACCATCCAGACGTAAAACCGTATCCCACGAGCGGTCGTAGGTGAGATTGCGACTGAGGCAGAGCAATCGGTACAGCACGGGATCGCCCTTGACGGCGGGGCTGAACCGCAAAACCCAGACTTTGGGGTGAAAGATGCCCCGTTCATTGGGCGCTCGAACTTCTTTGACGACCCGTTCCAACTCATAAAACAGTGGCGAGCGCTGCTTGGGAAGGTGAATCTGCCCCGCCTGGCAAAAAATGTGCGTCTTCCGTGCGTATCGCCGGGCTGCCTCCAACAGGGCCAGCGGATCCGCAGTCACCTTGCCGGAATCATCCTCCCAATCGAAAAGAGCGAAAGCCAATGGAACGGCCAGCAACGCCATGAGGTCGAGGGAATAGGTGGTGCCGATGGCCACATCCACATCGTAGCCAGCGGGTGGACGGAGCGCGTCGAATAGATGACGGCGGTCGAGTGGTTCAAGCATGGCCAAGTCCCTCCAGAATGTCGTTAATCATTTGCCGCGACACACGCCAGCGGAAGTCCAACCGCCCGGTCCCCGCCTCCTCATTCCACAATTCAAGCGCCCGTGGATTCTCCAATCTGGCGAGGCCTCTTTTCAGGGTGCGCTCGCGCTCTTGGATCAGAAGCCGAACTTCCTTGTCGTCGGCCAACTTCCAAGGCTGGCCCGTGTTCTTTACGTGGCGGATCCATTCACTCACGAAATCGGTGGTGCGACGGGTTACGCGCACATCTTGGTCGCTCAGCATTTTCCAGAAGGCCGTTGCATCCCACTGAGAAATGTGAGCGGCACGATCTTCCAGCATCTTTGACCACTCACGAAGCCTCTCGCGATAGGACTCGACCAAGCTTTTCTTGGAGGCCTTCTGCGCCAACATCAGGTTGTAAATCAGCGCCGCGCCATGAATGATCTCAGAAAAAGTCCGCGCGTGATCCACTTGCACACGACTCGCCAGTGGAAAGTCCCCGTATGCCTCGCTAAACCAACAAAAATCAGCTTCCGCCAATGACTTTTCGCGGGTCACCAAGTGCGCCAGGAGCGAACCGGAGGTGCGATTCAGAATACCATCTCGCAAGAACCTGGCTTCTGGCCGCGTCAGTTGGAAATCTAGTTCCCAGCGCCAACCATTATGAGGCGCGGGCATTCCGGGGTGCCAATTCGGCTGCAAGCCGGTGCCTTCGCTGCTTTCGCCCGGGTCAACCTTGGGGAGGTCCGATTTCTGTTGATACCAGGCATCGAGATTTCGATGGTATTGTTCTTGTGAGCCTTGGAAAAGCCGCGCCCCCCAGACGCCAAGGCCATTCCAATAGATAATGCTGGGAAGCCGCTGCAGTTCCTCGCGGGCCTCCACGCCGATGACGCCCGTATTCTTCTCGCCACCTTTTTCCAGCGCGGTAATCAACTCAATTTCACGAACTCGTGCCTTCGCGACAATTTCACGAGCAGGGGTGTTTCGCTGTTCCAACTCCTTGTAAATCCACGGGATGAACAAGAAATACCGTGCACGCGTCTGCACGGTTCCTGTGCCTGGAAACAGCAAATCCGCCAAACCGTCACGGATGGTGCTGATTCCCAATTCATCGCGCGTGCCCTTCTCGTCGAATGAATGAATGACATCGATCATCTTTCGGCGCTCCTGCTCGGAATAATCCAGCCATGTGAAGGATGAAGTCATGTTTTTTTCAGGAAAGAACTTTGTGCGCCATGCGAAGTGATTATTGCACTTCGTTTTGCCCGGGTGACCGCAACGTAAAGTAACGCCCGCTCTCTGGTCTCGGTTTCTGCGGCCTCGAATGCTTCTGTTTCGTGTGGCTGGGAGACCTTCAAGGGAACAATCCCCTCGTTTACGCCAGCCACAATGACGTGTTCGAATTCCAGCCCCTTGACGCGATGCATCGTGGCCAGCCGCAGGCCTGGCGTTCGCCGATCATCTGGAGAACTTCGGCGGATTCGATAAACCGGGATGCCGGCTGTATTGATGGCGCTCTCGTATTGATCAATCAATTCATTCGTTCTCGCCACCAGGCAGATATTGTCGAGATGACATCCGGATTTTTGAAGGCCTTCGAGGTGGCCCAAAATCTTTTTGACTTCATCGACAAATGTGGGATTTCCAAAAATTTGTGGAGGCTCACCATGAAGCAAGGACCAATACCCTTTCTGGGTGTCCGGGTTGCCGTCCAAGTCATCAAAGGAACGCCCCTCAAGCAACCGCACCGCCCATTTTCTTGTCTCCTCGGTGGTTCGATAATTCACCCGCAGCTTCCGGCTGCGCCCGCGCACATCAATGCCGCAGTGGCTTAAAACTACTCTCTGACCGTAGATGCGCTGGTGTGCGTCGCCAGTGATGAAAAGGTTGTTCCGCTGATCCGCCCGGGAAGGCGGAACCATTTGTCGAATCAGCTTGAATGCCTCCGTCCCCATGTCTTGAGCTTCGTCCACCAAGACAGCCTTGTAAGGTAAAATATCTCCCTGCCGCTCCAGCAGACTTCGGGCATCGCGGGT
>JBEKZM010000249.1:0-3612 GCA_049509875.1 Verrucomicrobiota bacterium
GGATGCAAACGTTTAGTTTTCAAGGTGGGCGCGTGCTGCGTCGCTCTCTGAATATATTTTCGCAGAATGACGCGCACGCCAAAGCGGGTCAGGGGTGCCCCACAGTGATTCCGGAAGATGACTTCCGGGCGGGTGGGATCAAAGCCGTTTTCTTCCAAGTGAGTGTTTAACAGTTGGGCCGTCTCTGGCCATAGTGGACAAATGCGTTCCTTTCGGCCTTTGCCTCTCAGCAGGATAGAGGCTGGCGGGGTCAGACGCAGGTCGGCCGCCCTGATGCCAACGATCTCACTGACTCGCGCCCCGGTATTAAACATGAGGTTCAACAGGCAAAAATCCCGGTGCCCGTCGTGGGTGGACCGGTCGATGGCCCGCAGGACGGCCTGGATCTCAGCGAACTCCAAATACTGCACCTGCCGCTTATTCCCGCGTTTGAAAGGAATGCCCAGCACTCGTTGAACCTGGGCCAGATATTCCGGGAACTGCCCGCCCAAGTAGCGAAAGAAGCTGTGGATGGCGCTCAGACGAATATTGCGCGTGCAGCTTTGATTTTTGCGCCCGCTTTCGAGGTGATTCAGGAAGGTCGTAATGCGCTCGACGCTGAGTTGTTCGACGGTCAAGCCGCTGGGGTCTCGTCGGTTGCCGGCGGCGAACTGTAGCAGCAGTTTCAAACTGTCTCGGTAACTTTGCAGCGTGTGCGGACTCATCGCGCGTTGGATCGGAAGGTAGTCTGTAAAAAAACCATGCAAAGCCCGCGCCAAGATCGAAGGGGATCTGGACTTCATAGATTGCCTCCGTGGTTGAGCTTCGCGCCGAAACGTTGATGAAACAGATGGTTGGCCGCCTCACGAATTTCGGGGGTCATTTGCAGGTAATAATGTGTGGAAGACGGTTCGACGTGCCCCACATAATGGGCCAAATGGGGCAACTTGCTTTGCGCATCATTCCCGAGTTCATATTGCCGCTGCAGCGCGTTGACAATAAAACTGTGACGCAGATCGTGTAATCGCGGAGGCCGCCCTTTTTCATCCACCAGCCCAGTCGCCAAGCAGAGCTGGCGCCACACGCACCAAAGGCTCATGGCCTTGTACACCAAGGGCCGGTTTGGATTGCGCGCCTTGGCGCCGATGAGGAAGTCATCTCGCCCAAATTGAAAATGGTGTCGGCGGCGTTCATCCCAATAATCACGCAACTCGTCCGCTGCCGATCGGGATAAAGGCACGAACCGGGACTTGGAAAATTTCGTGTTTTCAATCCATAGCGTTTCCTGCTGGGGGTCGAAGTCGCAGAGCTTTAGCCGGGCCAATTCACCGAGGCGCAGCCCGCAGCAAAAGAGCAAGACCAGGGCGATCCGAACCGTTTTGGACCGGAGCGGATCATGCCAGGTCGGCGGCAGACTGGCGGCGGTGGCCAAGACCCGCGCCATCTCGGTTTCAGAAACGAGTCGAGGGGTCTTCTTATCCAGCCACTTGGGCGACCTTTTCCATTCCGGGACAAAGGGAACCGCCCCGTCACGAGCTTGGAACTGAATGAAGTTCCGGACCATCCGTGTCCGCTCGCTTCGCACCTTTGGCGTCAGCGCTGTGAGGCGACGGGACCAAAGCCCAAACAGATCCCGGCTGATTTTTCGGGCTCCGGAGTGCACCTCGCACAGGAAGTCATCCAAATCCAATAGGGTCCGTCTTTCCAAATCATATTTGCGGCCCAACGCCCGCTTGACTGACAGATACCGCTGAATCGGAGCAGCCAGGCCGCTGCGAAATTCGGTGGGCGGCGGTGGATATGCCCCCTTACGGAACCGAACACGTGGAATGCGCCGGGCCCAACCCGATGGGGGCAGGAGGCAGGACACGGCTGCGAGCTTGGGAACAGGCATGGCAACTGCCCGCAAGTCCTCGGTCGCCAAGGATAGATAAACGGCTGTGGAGTCAAGTCGGCGGTGTCCCAAGGCATCGCTGATGGCCTTCAGCGGCACACTCTGACGAAGCAATTGAAGGGCAAAACTATGCCGCAAAGCGTGCGGGCCACGGGGATTGATCGGCAAGCCGCTCCGTCGAACCCGGTCTCTAAGTATCATATAAACGGCCGACCGGGTCAGTGGCCCGAATGGTGGCCAGCAGCGAAAAAACAATTGGCGCACCTTCGCGGACGGCCGCGAGACTTTCAGAAAACGCTGCAAAATGTCGCCGGCTTGATCTGTCAGCGGCAAGATCAATCGTTGCCGAGTTTTGCTTTGCGCCACGCGCAGCACGCCAGTTCTCCAATCAATATCGTCTAGTTTCAACTTCACGGCCTCGCCGCAGCGCAGGCCATAGGCCGCGATCAAATAGAGCAATGTGTAATCCCGTATTCCTTGGAAACTGCTTCGATCAATCGAAGCTAAAAGGGCTTGGACTTCAGACCATGGCACGGCCTTGGGGGGTTTGGCCAAGCGATAAATCCGTGGAGCCTCCACAAGTTGATGCATGGGCCTTGGCACCAGTCCTTGGGAATGTTGGAAACGTAAATACGATCGCAAGGCGCCGGTCACATTTACGAGGCTCTGTGGACTGTGACGTCTGGCCTGTTGGCAGATAAACGCGTTAATCTGGCGGGATGACAAGTGGGTGAGAACCGCCTTTGACTGCTTATAACCCAGAAATTTTAGGAACACTCGAACCACGTGTAAGTGTCCCACCACGGTACTGTCAGCCAAACCGCGAGTTTGCTGCAAAAACTGGCGATACTCCTCCAGCAGCTTGTCAGTCGGCGTGGATGGAGGGGCCGCGCTCAATGGCAAACCGCGTGCTTCGTGCAAGTACCTGCGCAGCCGCTGGAGTGTGGGCCCCGAAGCGGGCGTCGGTCGTTTCCACCGTTGTAATGCAAGGGTGAACTGTTGCGCAGTCAGTTCTTCCACGTGCCGCAACCCGCGGCGATGGAAAAAACGATCCAGATGGACAAGGTCGGCAAGTTGATATTGCAGCACCCGTACCGAATAACCCAGCCGACGACACCAGACGGAAAACCCTTCGGCGACGCTGCCAAAGATCGGCAGCGCCTGATATTTTTTGAACGCTCGTGGGAAGATTTCGTGAAGCATACATTTCCTTTCATGATTTTGGTTGAAAGGAAATATTTCAATGGAGCGCGTTGCGAGGCACGCAGAAATGTGAAGTCTTTTGTCCGCTTCCTGCGACAAATCGACGGCTTTTCCGCGTCACTCCACATTAATGATCACTCCACATAATCAGGCCACGAGCACCTTAGCCCGCAGAAGTGGAATGACTGGCGCTGGCGCGTGGGTCAGACAACTTGCGTGAATGTGGGCCAAACCGACCACGGTCCTTTACATTATTGCGTCATAAAGGCCGAGTTTACAGCCTCAGTGCCGAACTTGCCGACCACGATGACATTGACTGCATATCCGTGGGATGAAACCGTGTTGTTACCGTTGGGCAAGCCGGTGAAATGTTGATTGGAAATGAACCAGCCGTGAAAGCCAAAAAACACCCCAAAAAGTTTATCGTGGAAATCGCGAACCGAACGGAGGCCCACATTCTCTGCGATGAGATGCTGTGCGTTGAACAAGCGTTCCGATGCGGCATCTACCCATACCGAATAAATGTGAACGAGAGG
>JBEKZM010000025.1:0-59055 GCA_049509875.1 Verrucomicrobiota bacterium
TGGAGATTGGATTTTCGTTTCGTAAAAGCCGACATGGCATTATATCACCATATTGGTGATGTAATGTCAACACCTTTTTCACCTGCTTGTGCATTTTCACTCATCTGGCTAATGATTGGGGTTAATTTGTGCCGGGAGTTCGGGCGTTAGCCCGCTTCACCGTCTATTTGCAAGGCCGCGCTCCACGGATCCGGGCACTGCCAAAAAGTCGGGCTGGCAGCTGGTTACCGCAGGTTCCAGCTGTTTAGCAGATTCGACGGAATCTCGGCCAGAAAGCGGGAGGGCGATTGGTAGGCATCCACGCCCGAAGCGCCGAAGCCGCCGCGCATCATGGGATAGCTCAGGTACAGTTCATTCCGGGCGCGCGTAATGGATACGTAAAAGAGGCGCCGCTCCTCCTCGTCGCCATTCTCGCTTTCGGAGGACCGCGCCGACGGGAAGAGGCCGTCGCAAAGCATGATCACGAACACCACGTCAAACTCCAGCCCCTTGGCCTGGTGAATCGTCGAGAGGCGGATGCGTTCCGTCTCGTCTTTCGGGTCGTCCTCGGCCTCCACGTTCGTCAGCAAGGCCAGTTGCGTGAGGAATTCCTCCACGTCGCCGAATCGGAAGGCAAATTCCGCAAGCTCCTGGATATCGTTGAGCCGGCGCTCATGGTTGTCATACGTCTCCTGCAAATATTCCTGGTAGCCGGCATCCAAGATGAGCCGCAGCATTTTGGCCGGGCTTTGCCGCACGGCATCGGCTTCCAACTGGGAGATCGTGGCCGTGAATTGCGCCCAGTCCAATCCGGCTTTCTTGGGCACTGCCGCGACCGAATCCTGCAAAGCGGAGGCGATGGGCCATTGGAGGCGGCGCTCGGAGTTCGTTGAACTCCCGGCGGCTGCCGGCGTTGAAGCGTTGAGGGGCTGAACCGAGGGAGCGGCTTTCGTCCGGCCCGCTTCACCATTTTCACGCGGCGACCCTCCAACGCTTTCACGCTGCAACGCTTCACCGTCGCGCTTGACCGTCGCCGCGAACTCCCGGCTGAAATTGCGCCACAATTTGTCGGCGCCCTTGGCGGCCACGCCGGGGAGCAGTTGCGCGAGGCGTTTGAACGAAACCTCGTCGCGCGGATTCGCCACAAACTTCAAATACGCCGTGGCGTCCTTGATGTGCGCCTGTTCAAAAAAACGAATGCCGCTGGTGATGGAAAACGGAATCTGCTGCCGCGTGAGTTCCAGTTGCAGTTCCAAGGCATGGAAATGCGAGCGATACAGCACCGCAATCTGATTGAGGCTGGTGCCTTCGTCGCGCAGCTCCAGCGCGCGCTGGGCGATGAACGCGGCCTGCTGCCCGGCGTCGTGGCACTGCACCAGCGCCGGCTTCAGGCCCGATTTGCGCGCCGGCGCCAGCTCCTTCGCAAACTGGTTGACGTTGGCGGCAATGGCGGCGTTGGCCACCTCGAGGATTTCCGGCGTGCTGCGGTAGTTGGTCTCGATCTTGAAAACTTTCGCGCCCGGATACCGCTTGGGAAAATCGAGGATGTTCGCAAAATTCGCGCCGCGCCAGGCGTAGATGCTCTGCGCGTCATCGCCCACCACCATCACGTTGTGATGCCGCGCCGCGAGCAGGTCGATCAGGTCGCCTTGCAGCTTGTTCGTGTCCTGATACTCGTCCACCAGAATGAACTGGAACCGTCGCTGGTAATGCTCCCGCACCTCGGCGTGGTCCTGCAACAGCTTGAGCCACAAGACGAGCAGGTCGTCGAAGTCCATCCCGTTGGTTGCGCGTTTGCGCTCGCGGTAGGCCTTGCCCAGCGCCGCGATTTTCGCCGTGAACTGCGAGAAATGGCTGAACTGGCCCGCCAGCAATTCTTCAATGCTCTTGTGCGTGTTGCCGGCAAGTGAAAAGATTTCGTTCAGCACGTCCAGCTTCGGGAAATGGGTTCCCTTGACTTCAATCTTGGCATCCGTAAGGCAGGCCTTGATCAGGTCCTTGGCGTCGTCGCGGTCCAGGATGGTGAAGTCGCGCCGGTAGCCGAGCGTGTCGGCATGCAGACGGAGGATGCGCGCCCCGACGGAGTGAAACGTGCCGCCCCAGAGCGTGTGCAGTTCGTGGCCGAGCAGATCGCTGACGCGGCGCATCATTTCGCCGGCGGCCTTGTTGGTGAAGGTCAGCAGCAGGATGCGGTCGGCGGGGATGCCCTGCTCCAGCAAATAGGCCACGCGATACGTGAGCGTGCGGGTCTTGCCCGAACCGGCCCCGGCGATCACCAGCGCCGGCCCCGGCGGCGCGGTCACGGCGGCCAACTGCTGTTCGTTCAGTTCGCGCGGATAGTCGATGTTCAACCGGATTTCCGGCGTGAACGGCTTCAGGACATACTCGTGCGACATGGCGGAGCATTGAACCGTCAAATGCCCGGGCACAAAAGGAAAAAATGACGAATGACGAATGGCGAACGCGGAGTTGGACAAGGTGGGGCGCGTCGCCCACGCGCGCCGCGCCTGCCAACCCATGCATTCTTACCCTCGAAACCATCGCCGGCCAACCCTCAGACTCCACCTTGCCTTTCTGACTTTACTTATCCACCAGTGACGCGAATGGGTGCGTTATTCAAAAGCCTCTTGGACCACACTCAATGTGCTTCCTTGTCCTTGTCCTCCACTTTCTTCGGCGCCGCCTTTGGTGCGGCCTTTTTGGGCTCAACCTTTTTGTTTTCTGCGTGCCGCGGCGCTTCATGACCATGAGCATCTTTTCTGAAACGATCATTGCGGATCGCGTGCTCCCGCCAATCGCGATGGTCTCTTTCCCAACTCCGGAAATGCTCCATCCGCACGGAATCACAGACCAGCCAGAGGCCACCCGGTCCCAAATAGAAATACTGGTCGCCCACCACACCGACGAATTCGCCATCAACTTCAACGTAGGTCTCAGGAACCATGGCAACCTCAACCACCGGGGCTTCAGCCACCACTACTGGTGCCGGAGCCACCACCACGGGAGGGGCCACGACCACCGTGGGCACGACCAACGCCAAATGCCCATTTTGGTCAACCGCGCAGCCTGACACGAATGCCAAGCCTGCTGCCGCGGTGGACAGACTGATCATACGAACTGTTTTTTTGTTCATTATTTTCTTTTCTTATTTTTTCTGTTTGTTTGTTGCCTCCACTGACGCGCAGATGGAGCCAATACCCTAAATGAAAATGCGCCCGCTGTGGCCGAACCGCCCGTGAAAAAAGGCCCGGTGGGGCACCGGGCCTGCCTGCATCAAAGGTTCTGGGTCTGATCCAACAAACGCAGTTCTTATCTTCAATTCATCTTAATCCACGGAACCCAAAAATGCAAGCGCATTATAATGATTCACCTGACGCAGCCACTGGTTCTTCGATACCTTGGTTGTCTTCTGTTGAATGCCCAGTTTTGCGATTTAGTTCGTGGAGGTCATATTGGTTTGCTTGGCGCGCTCTTTCCACGCCAAGAACAGCAGGACGGCGAGGACGAGCGCCGTGATGGCGGTGCAGAGCGGGGCCAGGAACCGGTCCAGCGGCAGCCGGCCGAGCGAGCGCAGGCGGAGATCCGCCGCCAGAAAGGCGCCGTTGCCGGGCATGGGCGCCTCGGCAACCAGCCCGCCGCCGGCATTGACCGCCTGCGAAATGCCGGAGCTGGCCAGCCGGAAAATGGGGAGGCCGTACTCCGCCGCCCGCACGGGCGCCACCCGCGTGTGCAGTTCGTGCTGGTGGCGGCCCCAGTCTTCCACGTCCATGGTGGGCACGATGAGCAGTTGCGCGCCCTGGCGCACCAGTTCGTCGGTCACCCGCGTATAACTCAGGTCGTAACAGATGCAAAAACCGATTTTGCCCCACGGCGAATCCCACACCTTTTGCTCCGGCGCCGGCAGGCCGTCGCGGAAAAACTGGATGGGCACGCACTTGCCCTGCTGGAAGACAATTTCGCCGTTGGTGCCGACGACAAAGGCGGTATCGTAATAATTACTACCGTTGCCGGTTACCACCGGGTCCTCGCCGCCAACCACCAGGAATCGTGAATGTTCGCGGCACCACTTCTTCAGCGCGACCGGCACCGGGCCGGTGAGCGCGTATTCGCTCAGGACGAAAATCGAGGCGTTGGGGTTTTTGGCGAGCGCCTGGTTCAACAACTTTGGGATGACGTTTTCCGGCGGGAACTCCATCTGGATGCCGACAAGGGAAAGCGTGGAAAGCGTCAGCGGCCGCTTTGAACCCGACACCGCTGGAAGTGTGGCTGCAAACAGAACCAACAGGACGGCAACGATGGCCAGCGTTTTGAGCACAGACAGCTTTATGAGCCGCCAGCAAGAAAACGCCGTCGCTGTGGCAAAAACAAATAATCCCGCGCCGTACATTCCAAACAAGGCGCTGCCGAGCGGCCAGCCGTACCCGAGGTTCAGCCAGGAGAATTTGAAGTAGTAGAGTTCGCTGCGAAAGTATTCGAGGCCGGTCCAGATGACGGGAATGAGCCACGCGGCCCGGGCCAGGCCCCAGCGCCGGAGGCAGCCGCAGGCCATCGCCGTAAACAGGCCCACCCAAAAGGCCAGGATGAGCCAGAGCACAGCGGCGGCCACGCTGAAAATCTGGAAGAAGAACCAGAGCTGCGGACCATAGCACAGAAAAGCCGTGGCGAGCCCGAAATAAAATGCGCGGCGGACGGTGGGCTGGTCCGCCAGCCTGACCAGCGCGAGGGCAAAGCCAAAAATCAGCCATCCCGCGGCGGGATGGTTGATCGACGCATAGGCTGCGTGAAAGGACGCCACGGCGACGACCAGCCACCACAAGGATGTTTTCCAGCCCAACGGCGCCGGGGGCTCCCGAATGATGGTCGCATTGTTTTCCATGCTCTGAATGCTTTGCCTGGAAGCAGCCTACGCGAACGGCCGTCGGCGCGTGAATTGAAAAAAACTCTGGCCGGCATCGGCGCAAACGATGTTCGTCGGGCGCGTCGATCAATAACAATTATCCGTCAATTCGCGAATTGACGCAATTTGAGAACTTGCATAAGCAACCCGAAAGAGCCGGATATAGCTTAAAAACCAAACGAATTCGCGATAATTCGCGTCCGGAAAGCCGGTATTAAACAGAAACGAAACGAAGAGAACGAGGCTGGCGCCTGCATTCCCCACGGCCGAGACCCGGTTTGGCACATCTGGGCGATAAAAATAATTTTGAGGTTGGACAGCCTTTGTCCACCCCCATGCGAGCGGTCCGGATTAGCAGAAGCAAATAAATTGACTGAAGCGGCCCGGTTTCGGTATGCTGCTCAACTCGTTTAACTCATATTTAATTGTGAACGTATCCGTAGAAAATTTGGCCCCGTGCAAAAAATTGGTGCGAGTGGAATTGGACGCCGCCGCGGTGGAGGCGGTCTTTGACGCCATTACGAAAGATTTCCAGAAAAAGGTGGTTTTGCCGGGGTTCCGTCCGGGCCGGGCGCCCCGCGACATGGTGACCAGGAAATACGGGACGGAGATCAAGGAGGAAGCCAAGCGCAAGCTGATCGGCGACAATTACACCAAGGCCATCGAGGAAAACAAGCTTCACGTGCTCGGGTATCCGGATATTGAAGAAGTGCAGTTCGAGCGCGGCCAGGCATTGCAATTTACGGCCACGGTGGAGACCGCCCCGGAATTCCAACTGCCCGAATACAAAGGCCTGCCCGCCGTGCTGGAACCGAAAATCGTCACCGATGCCGACGTGGAACGCGCGCTGGACCTGCTCCGCAACCAGCACCTCAAGTTCCAAACCGTGGCGCGTCCGCTGGCCAATGGCGACGTCGCGGTGGTGAATTACACGGGCACCTGCGACGCCAAGCCCATCACCGAGCTGGCGCCGACGGCCAAGGGACTGACGGAACAGAAGAATTTCTGGGTGGAAACGGCGGGCGGCGCCTTCATTCCCGGTTTCGCGGCGCAATTGATCGGCGCGCAGGCGGGCGAGAAACGCACGGTCAACGTGGATTTTCCGGCCGACTTTGTGACGCCCCAACTGCAGGGCAGGAAAGGCGTTTACGAGGTGGAGCTGGTGGAAGTGAAGGAAAAGGTGCTGCCGGCGGTGGATGATGAACTGGCCAAGAAGTTCGGCGCGGATAATGTGGAAAAATTCAAGTCCGGGGTGCGCACCGACCTGGAAAACGAGCTGAAATATTCACAGTCCCGGGCGGTCCGCAACCAGACCGTGCGCGCGCTGCTGGGCCGGGTGAATTTCGACCTGCCGGAGACGGCGGTCGCGGCTGAAACGCGCAACGTGGTCTATGACATCGTGCGGCAGAACACGCAGCGCGGCGTGGGCCGGGATTTGATTGAAAAGCAGAAGGATGAGATTTATTCCACCGCCACGGGCAGCGCGAAGGATCGCGTGAAGCTGGCTTTCCTGGTGGGACGCATTGCGGAACAGGAGAAGATCACCGTCACCCAGGAGGACGCGCTCCGGAAAGCGCAGCAACTGGCGATGATGTATCAGATGCCATTCGATCAATTCCTGAAGGATTTGAAGAAGCGCGACGGAGTGAACGAGCTTTACGACCAGGTGCTGCACGAGAAGGTGCTGGACCTGATGGAAAAGAACGCGGTCATATCAGAGGGCACGCCCGGCAAGTAGCTTCCTGGCTACTTGGTGGTGGCGAGCAGCGTCTGGTTTTGCAAAATGAAAAAAATCAGTGCGTGTTTGTTTTTGGCCGGCCTGGCGTCGGCGGTGGCCGCGCAGACCAATGCGCCGGCGCGCACGATGTCGCTGCAGGACTGCATTGCGGAGGCACTCAAACACAACTTTGACGTGCGCGTGGAGCGCTACGAACCGCTCAAGGCGCAGCTCAGCCTCGACGCCGCCTATGCCGGATATGACCCCAACTTCAACATCAGCGGCCAGCACGCGTTCGACAGCACGGGCAGCGAGTTCGCGAATGGGTTCGCGTACCCTCCCTACGTTTCCGATCAAAACGCCTTTAATTCGGGCCTGAGCGGCACCCTGCCCTCGGGCTTGCAATATAACCTGAGCGGCAATGTGGCCCAGACCTACGGTTCGTCGGGCGGATCACCTTTTGACAGCACCAGCGGCAGCTTTGGCATCACCCTGGACCAACCGCTGCTCAAGAATTTCTGGATCGATAGCACGCGACTGGCCATTGCGGCGGCCAGGAACCAGATTAAATACACTCAACAAGGCTTGCGGCAGCAGCTCATCACCACCATCAGCGCGGTGGAAAACGCCTATTTTGAATTGGTCTATGCCCGCGAAAATTTGACCGTGGAGCAGGAGGCGCTGGACCTGGCACAGACGCAGCTCGACCAGGACCGGCAGCGCGTGGAAGTGGGGAGCCTGGCGCCGCTGGATGTGCAACAAGATGAGGCCCAGGTGGCCCAGAGTCACGCCAATCTCATCGCCGCCCAGTTCACCCAGCAAACCGACGAAAACGCGCTGAAAAACCTGATGACCGACAACTACCTGGCCTGGGAGGGGGTGGCGCTCAAGCCCACGGCCACGCTCGAGGCCGTGCGGCAGTTGTTCGACGTGCAGGATAGCTGGAGCAAGGGCATGGCGGCGCGGCCGGATTTGCTGCAAGCCAAGGTGACGCTCGAACAGCAGGGCATCCAGTTGAAATATGATTTCAACCAGTTGTTTCCGCAGCTCGACGTGACGGGGAGCTACGGTTTTAACGGCAACGGCGTTCAATTCAGCGATGCTTTTGGCCAGATTAACGAGGGCAGCAGTCCTTATTACACCTACGGCGGGAAAATGACGATGCCGCTGGCCAATCTGGGGCCGCGCAGCGCCTACAAGTCGGACAAGGCCGTGCAACAGCAGGACGTGCTCAAGCTCAAGCAACTGGAACAAAACGTGATGGTGGAGATTGACAACGCGGTCAAGCAGGCGCAATCGGCCTGGGAAAGCGTGGACGCCACGAAACAAGCGCGGGTCTATGCCGAGGCGGCGCTGGACGCCGAGCAAAAAAAATATTCGGTTGGCAAGAGCACGACGTTCACGGTGCTGCAACTGCAGAACAACCTGACCTCGGCCCGTTCGGCGGAAATCCGCGCGCTGGCCAATTATCAGGAAGCGCTCACGAATCTGGCCCAGCAGGAAGGCACGACGCTGGAGCGCAGGAGCGTGGATGTGACGGCGAAGTAACCCGCCTGCGCCTTACCAAAAATTCCACGCCCCGCGCCAGACCACCCACACGCCCAGCAAAAAGTTCGTGATGGCATGCGCGGTGATGGCGTCGCCCAGTCGATTCTTGCGCAACACCAGCCATTGGTAAGCCATCCCGCACAGGATGCCCGCCAGCCACTGGCTGTGCTCGAACCCAAACAGGACGGCCGTGACGAAAAAGGGCATGGGCAGAAACCGATGGAGCGGCACCTCCAGGAAATTTGGCCGGGCAATGAAGCGATATAAGAAGGACCGGTAGAATACTTCCTCCAACGGCGGCACGACCACGGTCATCCCGAAAACATGAACGCACAGGAAGAAGCAGGCGAGTGGCGAGTGCCGGCCGAAGACCAGCGACGGGTTGGCGTTTTCCACCGCCGCCTTGGACCAATTAAGTTTGGGATACCAGGGATCCAGGGCGACCCACATGAGGAACACGCCCAGGCCGACGGCAACGGCCTCCCAACTCAAGGCCCAGCGCATTTCGGGAACCAGGGGCCAGACTTCAAAAATCAGCCACAGGCCCACCACCGTCTTGGCCAGGTAAAACCAATAGGCCGAGGCCGGCCCGAAACACCCCTGGCCGGTCGTCAGCAAGAGGAAAATGACAAACGGTGCCACCCGCGGCGTCAGCGGAGACCGGGAGAATAGCGAACGCAGCGGCATCGCTTCAATTGCCCATGCCGATCTGAAACTCTTTCTTGTCCGGCCCCACGAGCGTCACGGTATATTTGGAAATGGCTTTGACCTTGTATTCATGGAACTGGTCGCCCGGACGGACGGTTTTGCCGTCGATAATGGCGGAGGGTGAGGTGGGCGAATAGAAAATGCCCTGCAATTTCGGGGCATCCGGGCGGGGCGGCGGCGGCGGCGGTTCCACCGTCCGGGGTTTCACCACCGGCAGGGAAACGTCGGCCTCCTGCTGCGCTGCTTCGGTGGCTGATGGTGGCGCCGCGACAATGCTGTGCATGCTGTGGTTGGCCACGGCCCAGCCAATGAAGAAAATCGCGCCAATGACGAGGATGACCACGATGGCCGGCAGCAGCCATTCCGGCAGCCCGAATGATTCGCGGGCGGCGGGCTGCAACGGCGGCAGCGCGGTGGGCGTGTTGCGCGGGGGCGCTTTGCGCGCCTGTTTCAGCGCATCGTTAATGAGGCTCATGCGTGAATGTCTCCTTCGAGCTCTCGGATGGCGCGTCCCACCATCCAATAGTTAATCCGGTAACTGCGTTCGACAAACCCGGCCAGCAGGGCTTTGTCGCAGACCGCGTTCACCAGGCGGGGAATACCGCTGCTGTACCGGTACACCCGCCAGATCGCCGGCAGACTGAAAGTCGGCGCGCCATTGGACCCCGCCAACGCCAGCCGATGGTGAATATACTGCCCCACCTCATTGCGCGTCAATGACTTCAAATGGTACCGCACCGTAATGCGCTGGCGCAGTTGCCTCAATTTGTGGCTGTTCAGGCGGTCGCGCAACTCGGGCTGGCCCAGGAGCACGATTTGCAACAGCTTGCGGTCGTCGGTCTCGATGTTCGAGATCAACCGCACCTGTTCCAGCAGGTCTTCAGTCAAGTTTTGCGCTTCGTCCACAATCAAAACGGTCTCTTTGCCCGCCAGCGTCTGCTTCAATAGATAGTCGCTGATGGCCGCGATGGTCTCCATGCGGTCCAGCCCCTTCACATTCAGGCCGTATTCCGTGGCAATGGCCCGCATCAATTCATCGGCATTTAAGACCGGATTTAAAATCAAAGCGGTGGAGAAATGTCCGTCCAACTGCTCCAGCAGCGCCCGGCAGAGGGTGGTTTTTCCCGCGCCGACCTCGCCGGTGAGCTGGACAAAACCTTTGCGCTCGCGAATGCCGTACAGGAGATGGTTCAGCGCTTCGCGGTGTTTGGTGCTATGAAAAAGGAAGCGCGGGTTCGGCGTAATGTCGAACGGCGCCGCTTTCAAGCCATAGAACGCAAGGTACACAAAAGCCTTTTAGCAGAAACCAGACGTAAGGAAAGGTGAAAGGGTGGTGCGGCCCGCCTGAAAGGCGAGGCCCCTGCTTCGTTCCGCCTTCCGCACGCTCCGCTCAAAGGGGTCCCGCTTCATCGACAAATCTGGCCGGCGGCCTTGACCAGCGCCGCCGCTTCCTCACGTTTGCCAATGGTGATCCGCAGATAATCCTTTACCTCCGGGAAGTTGAACCAGCGCACCAGAATCTTCTGGTCGCGCAGCTTTTGCAGCCAGTCCAGGGCGGGAAATGCCGGGGGCCGGGTCAAAATAAAATTAGTCTGGCTGGGCAACACCCGGAAACCGAGGTTCGTCAGTTCACGGGAAAGCCATCTCCGCGTGGCGATGATCTCCTGGAAGTTGGCGCGATAATACCTCAGGTCGTCCAGCGTGGCTTCGGCGGCAACCTGGCCGAGGCCGTTCACATTGTAGCTGTCCCGGATTTTGTGCAGCGCGGCAATGAGGTCCGGATGGCCGACCAGGTAGCCAACGCGCTGGAAGCACAGCGAGTACGCCTTGGAAAACGTGCGCGCCACGAGCACATTCGGCAGGTCGAGCGCCAGTCGGAGCGCGTTCTCCTCCGCGAAGTCCACATAAGCTTCGTCCAGAACCACCACGCCGCCTTGGGCGCGGCAAAGCCGGGCCAGCTCGGCGGTCGCATAGCCGCACCCGCTGGGGGCGTTGGGCGTGGTAATCAGCGTCAGGGCGGCCTTGAAGTCCCAGCGCCGGCCCCGCTTCAGTTCAGCCGGATCCGGCAGCGTAAAATCGGGATTCAACGCCAGCGCGTTTTTGGCCGACCCGTGAATGTCGGCCAGGACGGGATACAACGAATAGCTGGGCGTGAAATACTGGACGACCGACCTCGAGGGCTTGGAGTTCTTGAACCGAAACGTGGCGTCCTGAAACGGTTCCACAAAGCACCGCACCGCCAGTGCCAGCACTTCGTCAGAACCATTGCCCACCAGGATGTTGTCCGGGCGGCAACCGTGCAGCCGGGCCAGTTTCTCCCGCAATTTTTCGGCGGAGGGGTTGGGATACAGTCGCAGCCGCTCGTCCACCGCCGCCTGGATGGCGGCCAGCACGCGGGGTGACGGCGGATAGGGGTTCTCATTCGTGTTGAGCTTGACCAGACCTTTGATCTTCGGCTGTTCACCGGGAACGTAAGCGTGCAGGTCTTGAACGAGCGGACGGATGAGGGATTTGGGATTGGACATTATGAAATGCGGGGGTCAAGGCCGGCGCCCGGGGTCTTGAATGTGTTTCATGCCCCCATTTTATTGGAAACTCGTGCCAAAAGCAATCGCCGCAAATCCGCTCGCCACGCCCGGGATTTGCTGCAAGACTGGCAGCCAATGAGAATACTCGCCCTGGATCACGGAACGCGGCGCATCGGCGTGGCAGTGAGCGATGAAACGAAAACCATCGCGCAACCGCTGGAATACATTCCCGCCGAGCCGTTTGCGGATTTCCTGGGACGGTTGAAGAAAATCCTCGCGGAGAAAGAGGTGGATTTCATCCTGCTCGGGATGCCCCGCAACATGGATGGCAGCTACGGCCCGGCCGCGCAGAAAGTGGATACATTCGCCGGTGTGCTGCGATCCGCCATCACCGTGCCGATCAAACTTTGGGACGAGCGGCTCACCTCCGCCATGGCCAACCGGATTCTGATTCAGGGCAACGTCCGCCGCAACAAGCGCAAAGAAAAGGTCGATAAAATGGCGGCGGCAATTTTGCTGCAGAGTTATCTGGACGGAAAGGGCTGACGCGTGATCCGTACAGCGTAAGCGGGACCAGGATCCACCCCATTCCGCAGCCCACCTCACTGTTCAGGCCGCAAATGAAATTCAAACTGGTCATTGCCTATGAGGGCACGGCTTACCAGGGCTGGCAGGTGCAGAAGACCGGCACCGGTGTCCAGCAAATCGTGGAGACGGCCCTGGGGAAACTGTTTCCCAGCAGGCCCCGGTTGCACAGCTCCAGCCGGACGGACACCGGTGTGCATGCCCTGGGGATGGTCGCGCACTTCGAGGCGGCCCGCCCCGACGCCAGAATGACCGGGCGCAAACTGGCGCTGGCGCTCAACGCGCATCTGCCGCCGGATATCCGCATTGTTTCGGCAGCCAGGACGCGGGAGGTCTTCCACGCGCGGTTTGACGCCGGCGGCAAGCAGTATCGCTATTTCGTGTGGAACCACTCGGCGATGAATCCCCTGAAGCGCCACGTTGCCTGGCACGTGCCGCGCAAGCTGGACCCGCGCCAGATGCGCGAGGCGGCCAGGCTGTTCGTGGGCCGGCACGACTTCCAGTCGTTCTCGTCCAACCCCGGTTACCGGAAGCAGACCACGGTGCGCACGCTGACCCGGTGCGCCGTCCAAAAATCCGGATCGCAATTCACGTTCATCATCGAAGGCGACGGATTTCTTTACAAAATGTGCCGCGGCATCGTGGGCACGATAGTACAGGCCGGCCTGGGCAAATTCCCGCCGGCACAGGTGAAAGTGATGCTGGCCAAAGCGGATCGCCGCGTGGCTGGGATGACGGCGCCGGCTCATGGCCTGGTGCTGTGGAAGGTTTTTTATGGCGGCAAAAGCGCCAGGAACTTTGAAGCCGCCAGCGCGCTGAAGCGTGAAAGGTGACGCGTGAAGCGCCGCGCGGCGCTTCCGTTTCAAATCTTCAGACTTCAACGCCCGTTGCGCATTGGAAAGCACCATGAACATCGTATTGGTTGAACCGGAAATTCCGCCCAACACCGGCAATGTGGCGCGGCTGTGCGCCGCCACCAAGTCCGTTCTGCACTTGATTGAGCCGCTCGGCTTCAAGCTGGACGACGCCCAACTGAAACGCGCCGGCATGGATTACTGGCGGCAAGTGGAATGGCATCGATGGAAAACCTGGGCGGCCTTCAAGCAGACAATTCCCGCCACCGCCCGATTTTGGTTCGTGGAGTCCAATGGCGCCACGTTGTACACCCGGGCAAAATTCGAGCCGGACGATTATCTGGTGTTCGGCCGCGAGACGGCCGGCCTGCCCGCCCGGCTGCTGGCGGAAAACTCTGATCGCTGGCTGCGCATCCCGATGTTCAATCCGCAATCGCGCTCATTGAATCTATCCAATTGCGTGGCGCTGGTCTTGTTTGAAGCGCTGCGCCAACAGGACTTTGCCGGAGAAATTAAAGCCGGATAGCGGGATCGGCGGGGCAGTGGTCCAATGGATTATTGGGGATAGATTGCGGCGCCAGGCCAATGCGTCATCCATCCATCCGCCAATCCGCCTGGGCCGCTCAGGCCGGGGACGGCACCGCGGAGACGTCCGGCGTGGCGGACGATCCGGTGGCCTCTGTCTTCCACGCGTCAATCTTCTCAATACGATGCCGATGCTTGTTGCCGTTCAGTTCAAATTCCACTTCGTCGCCCACTTTGCGATTCAGCAGGGACATCGCCACCGGCGTAAGGTAACTGATCACGCCCTTGTCCGGATCCGAGTCCCAGGCGCCTAGAATGGCGAACGTTTCGACCTGGTTGGTGGATAGATTGGTGACCACGACCACGGTCCCAGGCCCCACGACATCCGTCTTGGCATTGGCGAAATCCACGGTGCGGGCGCGGTTAAACTGGGCTTCCAACTCGTCTTTGCGCCGCAGCAGAATCTTTTGCATTTCCTTGGCGGCCTTGTATTCGTGGTTCTCCCGCAAGTCGCCATAACTGCGGGCAACGGCGATTTCCTTGGAATTGGCCGGGATTTTTTTGTCCACCAGATCACGGTATTCCACCTGTCGGCGCTCCAGGCTCTCCCAAGAAACAAGCAGGGCGGTTTCCTGCCGCTGCTGATCCCCGGTTATGAGCGATTGCACCGCTGGATGCGACTTGACCAGGCGCGCCAGGAGGGAGCGCTTGTCCATGTCGTCGAACACGGGCGACAATTGCAGGGCGCGGGTCAGGTCCTTGATCACCTCGATGTCCGCGCTGGCGGTCAATTCGGAGATCAGTTGCTGGTCTTCGAGGATGAAATCGCGCAGGCGGTTGGATCGTCTTTCGTTAAACTGGTCGCGCTCCATGGCGGTGAGCATGGCGCGGAAGACTTCCGGCCCGAGGATGTCCACAAAATCCTCGGTGCGCTCCTTGCCAAACCACAAGAGCAGTTCGCTGCTGGCCGCGTGCTGGTTGATAAGGCGGGCGAGCGTTTCCTTGAGCATTTCCAGCTTGCCGCTGTGATTCAGGATGGCGGCGATTTCCTTCGCCAGCTTGGCGGAGACGAGGTTCAGGGCCCCCAGCAGCACGTCGTGCCAGTGCTCCGGATTCGCCTGTTTGTAGGATTCCAGCGCCCGGTGATGTTTGGCGGCGGGAATCGATTCGAGGAGCTGGCCGAATTTGATGCCCTCCTGCAACCACACGTGCGCCGCTGAAATTTCAACCTCCGCCGGCTCCAAACCGGCCGCTTCGTGAAGTTCGTCGCGCGCAAAGATCGCCTCCAACGCCGCCCCTGGCTGCGTGCGCTGGTGCGTCGCGATGTCCGGATTAAGCGAGGCAAACACCTCGGCGGCCGCGGCCGTCTTGTCTTTGAGATCGGGCAGCACCTTGAGGATTTCGGAAACGACCGCCACGCGGGCCTTGAGCCCCTTGGCCGCGCGGAAATCCTGAAGCAGCCGGTCTTGCAGCGACGTTTCCTTGGCCTGATAAACCACGGTTTCGGTCTTTTTGGCTGGTACGATGAAATGGCCGTCTTTCTTCATTTCGCGCCGCGCGACTTCCCACCATTTCTTCCAGTCTTCGCTGATGACATCAGGCACGAGCATCTGCTGGATTTGGTCCGCGGTCGCCTTGCCGCCGAAGCTATTCAACACGATTTTTACCAGTTCAATATGCCGGGCCGCCAGATGGCGGACGGCGTCCAGATCGGCCGCTTTGCGTGCCAGAATGTGGTCCTTCGAGATCGGCTTGAGGGATTCGGCGGCAAAAGCCAAGTCCATCGGATGTCCCGGCTTGCCC
Source organism: Verrucomicrobiota bacterium (assembly GCA_049509875.1). GTDB lineage: Bacteria > Verrucomicrobiota > Verrucomicrobiia > Limisphaerales > UBA11358 > UBA11358. The sequence continues at coordinate 15,145 of JBEKZM010000025.1, forward strand.
TGAAAATCGATGGTGAACCGCGCAAACACCGTGTCCACGCTCTTGATCCGCCCAAAGCCCCAGCTCCGATGCGTGCAACAGCCCGCCTCGGCCAGTTGGGTGAGTGGTGCCACATGCCGGCCCTCGATCTTTCCCGCTGCCGCCAGTTTCTCAAATTCTTCTTTCATAAATTTTTAGACTCGCTTCCTACAAACGGAATTTGTTAATTAAAGTAGTTGAGCGGCAAAAATCCAAGACAAATTGCGGCGCGAATTCTGTCCCAACGACTGACAAACGGCGAATTTACTGAAAATCTGCTGGAAACGGCGCTGGCGGCCACACGCCTTTCCCCGGCCGACCGGGGCCTTTGCCATGAACTGGTCTGCGGCGTCGTGCGCTGGCAGGCCACGCTCGACTGCCTCATCGACCGCAAGACGGATCCCGCCCGGCAGCAACGGCCCGCGCTCAAGAACCTGCTCCGCCTGGGACTTTACCAGCTTTTCTGGCTGGACCGCGTTCCCCCCCACGCGGCCGTGCATGAAACCGTGGAATTGGCCAAACAGAGCGGCTACGGCGCCCAAGCCGGTTTTATCAACGCAGTGCTGCGCCAGTACGTGCGCGAGTCGGACGGCATCAAAAAGATTCTCGCCGACATGAAAATCTCCCAGCCTGCACTCGGGTGGTCGCATCCTGACTGGCTTGTGGAGAAATGGCAGCGGCAATATGGCGATGATAATACACGCAAACTATTGGAATGGAACAATATTCCACCAACAACCTATGCCCGGGTCAACGCCCTGAAGTTCAGTGGCAGCCGGCCTGAGGAGGCTCAAGATTCCGCGCTCTCCACTCCGCGCTCGGCACTCAATCTGCCTGCGGCGGCTGGCGGAATGAAAGATGCCGGTGATCTTGTGGCCCGCTGGCGCGAGGAAAATGTGGATTACGATTTCTTCACCCGCGATTGGACCGGCGAGAATCTGGTCTTTGCGCTCAAGTCGCATCCCTCGCTGGCGCGCCTCGGCAGTTTCCTCGACGGCTGGTTTTACGTGCAGGACCCGAGCACACTGCTGGCGCCGGTGGTGCTGGATCCGCAGCCGGGCGAAAGCGTTCTGGACCTGTGCGCCGCGCCGGGTGGCAAAACCACATTTATGGCGCAACTGATGCAGAACCGGGGAAGAATCGTTGCCAGCGACCTCGATCCGAACCGGTTGAAACGGGTAAAGGAAAATTGCGCCCGCCTCGGTGTCACCTGCGCCGAAATTCGCGGCCGCCGGGGCGACGAAGACCAATCGTCAACTCCGCCCCCCGCACTCTCCACTCCGCCTTCCTCCGAGTTCGACCGCATCCTGGTGGACGCCCCCTGTTCCAATACCGGGGTGCTGCGGCGCCGGGTGGACCTGCGCTGGCGCCTGCAAGCGGCGGACATCGAACGGCTGCGCGCCACGCAGCTTGGCCTGCTGAACCAGGCGGCGGCCATGCTCAAGCCCGGAGGCGTCTTGGTTTACAGCACCTGCAGCCTGGAGCCGGAGGAAAACGCCGGGGTGGTGGACGAGTTTCTGTCGGGTCATTCCGGTTTCCAGCTCGAAACCACGCGCCAGTTGCTGCCATTTGCCGACGGCGTCGATGGCGCGTATGTTGCCCGACTGAAAAGGACTTGATCAGTATGGAACTCGACCTGGAAAAGGAATACGCCGACCGCGCGTACCCGATACTCGCCAGCCTGGTGACGCCGCGGCCCATAGCGCTGGTGACGAGCCTGAGCCCGGACGGCAAAATCAACGCCGCGCCATTCAGCTTTTTCAACCTGCTCGGAGCCGCCCCGCCGATTTGCGCCTTTGCGCCCGGCGACCGCGACGACGGCACGCCCAAGGACACCGCGCGCAACATTCGCGCGACGCACGAGTTTGTGGTGAACCTGGTGGACGAGGCCATGGCCGAAGCCATGAACCAATGCGCCGCCTCGCTGCCCTACGGCGAAAGCGAGTTGCCGCGCGCCGGCTTGACCACGGCGCCTTCATCCATCGTCAAACCGCCGCGCATCACCGAATCGCCGGCCAGCCTGGAATGCGTTGAATGGGGCACGCTGCAGATCGGCGACAACCGCGTGGTCATTGGCTTGATCAAGCGCCTCCATCTGCGCGACGAATTGTTTGATGTGGAGCACCGCCGGGTGCATGCGGACAAATTGCTCACGATTGGCCGCATGGCGTCGCCACACTGGTACTGCAAGACACGTGAGCGGTTTGAGATGATCCGGCCGAAGTAGCGGCGCAGGCATCTTGCCGGCGGGTCGCCTCCGCCAGGAATGTGGCGCGGGTACATTTCGAATTTCAGACTCGAGTTGGTAACAACCGCCTCGTTTCCGTTAATTTATCCTTATACGATGTCCGCATGAGCAGCCAGGTACCATCCACCGATGCATCGCGCAGCTTTCCAAACACGCGCTGGTCGGTGGTGCTGGCGGCAACGCAGCGGCCTTGCTCCGAATCGGCGGCGGCGCTTGAAGCCATCTGTCAGGCCTACTGGTTTCCACTCTACGCCTACGTCCGCCGTTGTGGTGAAACGCCACCGGATGCCCAGGACCTCACGCAGGAGTTTTTCTGCCGCCTGCTGGAAAAGCGCTGGCTGAATTCCGTTGACCGGGAGAAAGGAAAACTGCGGATTTTCCTGATCACGGCGCTGAAACATTTCCTGAGCAATGAATGGCGCAGGGCATCCGCCCAACGTCGCGGTGGCGGCCAGGCGCCGGTGCAGTTCGATACCGCCATTGCTGAAAGCCGCTATGTCGCTGAACAGCCGCCCGCGCTGGTTGCGGAAAAGACCTTTGACCGGCAGTGGGCTTTGACTCTCCTGGACTTGACCTTGAACCGGCTGGAAGCGGAATTTCTGGCGGGCGGGAGGCTCGATGATTTTCAGGCGCTCAAAGGCTGTCTCATGGCGGAACGCGGGGCGATTGACTATGCGGCAGTGGCGAAAAAACTCGGGGGGAGCGCGGGCGCGGCGCGGGTGGCGGTTCACCGGCTGCGGAAGCGGTTTCGCGAAGTTTACCGGGAGGAGATATCGCAAACCCTGGCGGACGAGACTGATCTGGAGGCCGAACTGCGCCATCTCGCCGCCGCGCTCGCCGGCAAATAAAATGAACCCGCCGGGTAACAAACGCCTGCCAACCGTTCATTATCGGGTATGAGCATCGAATCATTGCCCAAATGTCCGCAGTGCGGATCACCGCTGCCGGCGCATGCGCACAAAGGACTTTGTCCCCAATGCCTCATGGCCTTGAACCTGAAAACGGAAACCGTTTTCACCGATGATGCGCCCGCCGCCCAGCCGCCGTTGCCCCCGGAACAAATCGCGCCGCATTTCCCGCAGCTTGAAATTCTCGAATGTCTCGGGCGCGGCGGCATGGGCGTGGTTTACCAAGCCCGGCAGAAGGCCCTCAACCGTATTGTCGCGTTAAAACTTCTCGCCCCGGAACGCGCGAATGACGCGAAATTTGCCGGGCGATTCGCCCGCGAAGCCCAGGCGCTCGCGGCATTGAACCATCCGAACATTGTCACCATTTACGACTTCGGACAGGCGGGCGGATATTATTACTTGCTCATGGAATTTGTGGACGGCTTGAACCTGCGCCAGCTTCTGCGCGCGCGGAAATTCACCCCCGAGGAGGCGCTGGCCATCGTGCCGCCGCTCTGTGACGCGCTTCAATTCGCCCACGACCGGGGCATTGTCCACCGCGACATCAAGCCGGAAAACCTGCTGCTCGACAAAACCGGGCGGGTGAAAGTGGCCGACTTTGGCATCGCCAGGATGCTCGGCAACGGCAGCGGCGAGGAGTGCGGTGAAGCGGCCGCGCCGGAGAACGCCACGCAAAGCATTGTTGGAACACCCAGCTACAGCGCGCCTGAACAAACGACCAATCCGCAGCGCGTGGACAGCCGCGCCGACATCTATTCGCTCGGCGTGGTCTTCTACGAAATGCTCACCGGCGAACTGCCCGGCAAGAAGATCGAACCGCCGTCAAAGAAGGTTCAAATTGATGTGCGCCTCGATGAAGTGGTGCTACGGGCGTTAGAGACCAAACCGGAGCTGCGCTTTCAACAAGCCAGCCAGGTGAAAACGTGCGTGGAGACAATCGCAAAAACGCCACCCGGTGGCAGCCGCCTGGAGGACCTTCCAATGGGCTTCTCAAAAGCAGCCGCGCCAGTCATCGGTGCCGGGTCTTGGTGGCGTCCCTGGTCGCTGGCGGCGGCCGCGGCATTATTCATCATCGCCGGGAGTTTTTCGTCCTGGCTTTTTGCGCGCGACATTTTCTCGTCAGTTTTCAATCCTGACATTTCAATTAGCTTTCCATTAGTCCCTTTCGGACTGCCGGCACTCCCGATTGGCATCGGGTTACTTCGGCGGCGGCCGGGGTGGAGGAGATTGGCCCTGGTGGCAATCTGGTTCTGCCTGGCCATGATCTTCATTGCATCCGGATTGGCTCTGACCGCCAGCGTCATTGTCAGCAAAATTAAGTTTGCCTATGCGGGGCACGAGGTCGCCGGCACCGCCAATGGTTGGCTCGGACTGCTAGGCTTCGCCCTGTTCGTCGGCGTGCTCATCTGGCTGTATCGCGTGCTGACCCGGCCCGATGTAAAAATCCAGTTTAAAAACTTTTCGCGTTCACGACCCTGGCTGGAATGGGGACTCTTCGCGGTCGCGTTGTTCCTGGCCGTCACGATTTCGTGGCTGCGGTTGAATTCCGGCCTGGATCAACTTAACTCAACTCTGACGGTTTCCAGTTTCGGCCCGGAGGTTCAGGGCGTGGTCTATGCGGATCGTCCAGAAAGCATGTGCTTTGACCTCGCCACGGGTAAATCCACCGCTTCGCCCAAGGACGCCAACCCGATTGAATGGATATTGGCAGGTCACAATACAGTTGTCCTGGCCACCAATATTTATGGAAATACGAGTCTGGGTCTTTGTGCATTGTGGTCTCATCCGATTGGGAACGGCCTGTGGAACAAACCCTGGCTTTTGGACGAAGTGACTGTCCAATTGCTCACTACCAACCGGTGGGAGTGGCAGAGTAATCTTGAATTCTTCATTGAATTCTCCAATAACAGGGATTTGCCCCGTTTGCCCCGAACCATCGCATTTCGAATTGACCAACATGTGGCTGGCCTCCTGCAAATCACCGGTTTCACCGAGAACCCGCGCGGTGTTGAGTTCCGTTATAAATTGTTGCAGATAAAACAACCAACGCAAGCCGAAGCTTCCAGCGATTCAGTGAATTTTAAATCCTCATCCGCTTCCAGCCTCCAGTTTCGCCTGGTCCTGCCTGTAGACTCACCCGATCCTGCGGACTGGCTGCGGTCGGCTTCCGGACTCAACCGATTTCACCTATCCCGGCAGGTTCTGCTCGATGACGCCGCCATCGCCCAAGCTGGCGTTGATTTCGGGCCGTATGGGCGGGAAATCAACCTCAGCTTTACTGATGCGGGCGCGCGGAGATTTGAAGAACTAACCGCGACCAACATCCACCGCCAATTGGCGATTGTTTTTCGCGGGCAGGTGCTTTCTGCCCCGACGATTGCATCGGCAATTCCCATTGGCCAATGCCAATTGGAGGTTGGCTCAATGCCTTCCGGGGAAGTTAATACAATCGTTGAATGCCTGAACCGGGCTGCTTGCCCAACGGCCGGGGCATGGAGTTTCTCCAACATTCGCGAAAAGATACTTCCCTACCAACCCCGCCCTGAACCCCTGTTCGGTTGGCTGGATTTGGATTCTGGAATCATCCTAACCAATTCGTCACTGGACTGGCAAAGCCACACCGGCAACCAGTGGATTCGCACGAATGGTCTCGATGTGGTTACGACGGAGTCATCCAAAAAATTACCAATGTTGCTCGGATTTGACCTGATCCTTGCCCGCGCACCGACCAACGGTTGGGAAATTGTTACAGCCACTGATGTGATTCATAACTGGAAGCTGATGCAACAAGAACATCGGCAGGAACAAATCATCGGTGCGCTGCCTGATGGATCCGATATATTTCTCTTCCAGACGAGGGAAGGTGGAAGCGGCATCATGCAAATTCTAGGCTTCACCGAAAACCCGCCCGGGGTGAGGGTCCGCTACAAGCTGGTACAGCAATGAAAACAAATCGGACAATCATTCAAATTTTCACATCATCCACTGGCCCCACCAATTCTGAAAACCCTGCCGGCCGCGCGCCAGCTGCAGCCTCTGCCCGTCATGCCACAGCACGGCCGCATGGCCGTGCGAAAACCGGGTTTCCCAAGGGATATGGTACGCGCCGGCGTCCAGCCAGATCAAATGGTCGCCCGGGCGCAGGGAGCGCGGCAACGGGACACGTGCCAGTTGGTCAAACGCCATGCAGGTGGGACCGTGAACGGCGGTCAGGGTCGTCGCACCGGCGCGCTTGGGCAGAGACACAATGCGATGCTGTTCCCAGAGCGAGGTCAGCGCGTTCAAAGTGCGTCCGCCGTCACAGATGAACTGGCGCAATCCGCGCCGCTCCTTGAGGTCCAATATCTTCACCACGAGCACGCCGCTGCCGGCGCTGACGAAGCGGCCATTTTCCAGCCAGATTTCGCGCAAACCGGGGAATGCCTTGGCGGCCTGCCGGAGCATCTCCGCGAAAGCCCGCGGGCTGAATTCCCCGTCGAACACCCTGCCGCCGCGGGTGAGCACGTTGCGCACGGGCAGGCCGCCGCCGAGGTCGAGAAACTGCGGATTGAACCCGGCGGTGCGGCAAACTTCGGCCACTTCGGCAATGGCGCGCTGATAAATTTGCGCGCAGGAAATGTTGGTGCGCAGATGAAAGCTCACGGTTTCCAACCGCGTTTTGGCGCGCAACATCTTCTTCAGCGCGGTTACGGCCTCGTCTGGAGTGAAGCCGAATTGGGTGGGGAACTCCGGATTTTCGGGATCGAATTCTTCATTGGTGTTAACCCGCACGCCGCACCGCCAGTTCAACTTCCTGGCCAGCGGCAGCAGCGCGGCGACTTCGGCCGGCGAATCGAAATTGACCGAGAGATCGTGCCAGAGCGGAGCGCCGGTCTCCGACCCGGCTCGCTGATGTTTTCGCGTGAAACGCGCCCGGGCGGAGACCGGCGCGCCGCAAATCTGCGGCAGCCAGTGATGCTTCGCCGGGCCGTTGAGGAGGATGTTTTGCGGCTCAAATCCTTCGGCCAGCGCCGCGCGGAGTTCGAATTCACTGACCACTTCAATCGGCCGGTTTTGCCCGCGCCACCAGCGGAGCAGCGCCGCCACCGGCTGCGTTTTGCACGACAGCCAATGGCGGCAGACAATTTTCGGTGGGCGACTTGACGCGCCGGAGCGAAGCGAAGGCGGGTTGCCGGTTTGGAAGCCGGCGCCACCCAGCGCCTGGTCGAGTTCGCGTATTCTATCCCCAATGGGCAGCGCGGAAAAAATATAAAACGGCGCGGGTGTCGGGAGAGAAAGCGCCTCGCGGGCGAGACGCTGCCAAAAATCGGTGACCGGCGGCGAATGTCCGAAGTTCAGCGCCGGCGCCGGCCGCTTGCCGGAAACGTGGCTTGGGGGATCAGGCGCCACAGCATTTCCTGCGGTTACATGCCCATGATCTGGTAGCCGCAGTCAACGTACAGCACCTGGCCGGTGATGGCGGCCGCGCCGTCGCTCGCCAGGAAAGCGCCCGTGGCGCCGAGTTCATCGGGCAAGACGTTGCGTTTGAGCGGCGCGTGGAGTTCATAATGTTTGAACATTTCCATGAACCCGCTGATGCCGCGCGCGGCCAGCGTGTTGACGGGCCCCGCGCTGATGCAGTTTACGCGAATTTTCCTCGGGCCGAGGTCGTAGGCGAGATACCGCGTGCTGGCTTCCAGGGAGGCCTTGGCGACCCCCATGACATTGTAATGCGGGACCACCTTTTCCGCGCCGTAGTAGCTCATGGCCACGATGCTGCCGCCGTCGGTCATCAGCGGGGCCGCCGCCCGCGACAGCGCCACCAGCGAATACGCGCTGACATCGTGCGCGATGCGATAGGCCTCGCGGCTGGTGTTCAAAAACTCGCCTTCGAGCGCGTCCTTGGGCGCGAACGCCACCGAATGCAGGAGGAGATTCAGTTTGCCAAAATGTTCGCCCACGACTTTGAAAACATTCTCAATGTCCTCGTCCTTGGTCACGTCGCAGGGGAGGATCAGCGTGTCCGCCCCGAAGGTGCCGGCCAGTTCCTCGACGTTTTCCTTGACCCGTTCGCCCTGGAAGGTGAAGGCCAGTTTGGCGCCTTCCCGCGCCCACGCCTGGGCGATGGCCCAGGCAATCGATCGTTTGTTGGCCACGCCGAAGACAATCCCGTTTTTTCCTGCAAGTAATGACATAAATTAGCCCGAAACTATAAAAAGGAACCGCCGCCGCGTCCAGCCTCGACTCGCTGCATTTGGAAAGCTAGACTGCGCCTCCAATGGACATTGCCGACGCGCTGATTCAATACCTGATGCTGGTCTCGCTGCTGACCTTCCACGAGTTCGCGCACGCGTGGATGACGACCAAGTGCGGCGACGATACCGCCCGGCTCCACGGTCGCCTGTCGCTGAATCCCGTCGTGCACATTGACCCCATCGGCACCGTGCTGCTGCCGCTCATAATGCTGTTGGTGCCCGGCGCGGGCAGATTCCTCATCGGCTGGGCCAAGCCGGTGCCCTTCAACTATCACAATCTCGGCAACCCGCCGCGCGATGAAGTGCTGATCGCCCTGGCCGGCCCGGGGATGAACCTGCTGCTGGCCGTCATTTTGGTGGCATTGGCGAAGGTGATGGAGATGGCTCATTCGGGAGAGGCGGCGGGACTTTTCTGGCAGGGGGCAGGATTGAGTCTCATTCTCTGCTTCTTCAACTTGATTCCGGTTCCCCCGCTCGATGGTTCCCACGTCCTGCGAGTCATGACCAACATGAGCTTCGAGGCCTACGCCCAGTTCGCGCGCTTCGGCTTCATCATCGTCATTGTCCTGCTGCAGTTCCGCCCCGTCACCGAATTATTGTCTAATGTCACCAGCGGCACACGGGAAGTTCTGGGGCGAATTTTTGGCGTGATGTGAACCTGCTCGAAATCAGCGACCTGAAAATGGATTTCGGCGCCGGTCCGGGCGCGGCCCGGGCCATCGACGGCGTCTCGCTGACTATCAGCACGGGCGAAACGGTGTGTCTCGTGGGCGAAAGCGGCTGCGGCAAAAGCGTCACCGCCCAGTCCATCGCGCGCCTGGTGCCCTCGCCGCCGGCAAACTATGTGGGCGGTGAAATCCTCTTGAACGGCCGCGACACTCTGAAAATGTCGCCGCGCGAGCTGTGCAATATTCGGGGCGGCGTGGTGGGCTACATCTTTCAGGAGCCGGGGGCGGCGCTGAATCCGGTTTTTCGCATCGGGCCCCAAATCAAGGAATCGCTCAAGCTGCATCGCCCGGAAAAGGCCGACAACGCCGAGGTCGTTCGCCTGTTGAAGCTGGTGCGTATTCCCGCGCCGGAATCGCGCCTCAAGAATTATCCGTACGAGATGTCGGGCGGAATGCAACAGCGCGTGATGATCGCCATGGCGCTGGCCAGCGAACCCAAACTGCTCGTGGCCGACGAGCCGACGACCGCACTGGACGTGACGATTCAGGCGCAGATTCTCGATCTCCTGCGCGACCTCAAGCAGCGTCTCGGCATGGCCATTCTGCTGATCACGCACAACCTGGGCATTGTCGGTGAAATTGCGGACCGCGTCGCCGTGATGTATGCCGGCCAACTGGTGGAACTGGCCCCGGCGCGCGAGCTGTTGCGCCGGCCGCTGCATCCCTACACCAGGGCGCTTATGAATTCCGTGCCGAAGCTGCGGGGTGACGCCGCGCGGCTGGCGGCGATTCCCGGCAGCGTTCCGCGCCTCGGCGAGTTTCCCTCCGGCTGCCGTTTCGCCCCGCGCTGTCCCCTGGCCAGGGCTGAGTGTGCCCGGGCAATGCCCGAACTGCTCGAAGTGGAGGCCGGCCGCTTCGTGCGCTGCCCGTTTTTTAACGCTTAAACAGCGCGGCGCCTCCGCGAGACAGCGACGTTCCCGCCGGCCGTGGTGCGACGATGTTATCGCCCGCGCGAAAGCGGTGCTGAATCCACCATCTACATGACGCTCCGCGAAACGGCGACGCGTTGGGCAATCCCTTCGGCACCTTGGACTGCTCCGGCAACGCTTTCGTCCGCGCGGTACGGCCTCGACTTGATGACGGCCGTGGCCCGCAAAAAGCGGTGTCGCGCTTCGCTTGCCACCGCATTCCGAACGCTGGCGCGACGACCAAGGGCCGCCGCCGCGCGAAGCGCCTGAAGCGCGGCGCTGTGGCCAGCGCCGCACGCTTGTCCGTTGGGCAATGTATTGGATTGGCGAATGGGGGCGGGCGGTTTAACCTGCGCCATGCGGTTGCACGACCGATATTTTTTCCGCGAGCTGATCACGCCGCTGGCTTTCCTGACCGGCGGGTTTGTGATTTTGGGAATCGGTGTGTTTTTCACCAAGGAGCTGGAAAACATCCAGGACCGGAAATTGAGTTTGCCGGAAGCCGCCGGTTACTGCGCCACGAGCCTGCCGGAGTTTATCGTCCTCGTCCTGCCGATCCTGCTGTTGCTGGCGCTGCTTTATGCGCTGACGCGCCATGCGCGCTACAACGAAATCACGGCCTTGCGGGCGGCCGGCGTGAGCCTGTGGCGGCTGTGCGCGCCCTATTTCATCGTGGGCCTGGCGGCCACGGCGGCCTATTTTGCCGCCAACGAGTTTGCCGTGCCCGCCTGCGACCGCTGGTCGGCCGAAATCCTGAACCGGCACGCCAAAAAGGACGAGGCCGTCAAACCCAAGCCGCAGGGCGCGCAGAATGTCTTCAATGGCCGGGACCGGCGGAGCTGGCAGTTCACGGATTTTGACGAACGGACGGGCGTGATGATGAATCCCACGGTGACCTCGACGCTGCCGGACGGCTCCTGGCGCGTGGTCCAGGCGGACCGGGCGGTTTACTCCGGCGGAGTCTGGACCTTTCTGGGCGTGCGTCGTTCCGTTTCCCAGGCGGGCGGCCGTGGCGAACCCATGTGGGGCGGCACGAACAGCATGCTGGCGGTTCCGGAATTCACCGAGACGCCAAAAAAAATCGAGACCCTGCTCAAATACGCCGACACACAAACGCTGCACGCCACGGGCTACGCCGACATCCCGCTGGCCGAACTGTGGGGATTGTTGCGCGACCGGCCCAACCTGAGCCGGGAAGACGCCAATGCCGTGGAGACGAAATTTTACGGCCGCCTGGCGACCCCGTGGGAGTGTTTTGTGGTCGTGCTCGTGGCCATCCCGTTCGGCGCGCCCTCGGGCCGGCGGAATCTTTTCTTTGGCGTGGCCGGCAGCATTTTCATCGGCTTTGCGTACTTTATCCTGCAGCGGTTCAGCCTGGCCTTTGGCATGGCCGGGCACATGCCGGGATGGCTGGCGGCCTGGCTGCCGAACCTGCTTTTTGCCGCCGCCGGTATTGTGCTGACGTTCCGCGTACGCTAATTTTGCGCCGCCTGAGGAGTGACCAAAGTTGAGCCAAGAGACGACACCTACGGATCCGCGCCACGAGCGGCTGCGCCTGCTATACCAGGTCAGCAACGTCATCCATTCCACCCTCGATTCGCAGGAGGCGCTGCAGCTCATCGTGAGCGAGGCCGTGCGGGTCATGCGCGCCTCGTCCGGTTCGCTGGTCCTGATCAATCCCACGACGCAGTTTCTGGAGATTCACGCCGCGCAGAACCTTTCCTCGACAGCCCGCCGGCTGAAGCTGCGGGTGGGCGAGGGCATCACCGGCTGGGTGGCCCGCCACGGCAAACCAGCCCTCGTCGGCGACGTAACTCAGGACCGGCGCTATGTCTGCGTGCGGCGGGACGTCCGGTCGGAGCTGGCCGTGCCGCTGGAAGTACAGGGCGAGGTGCGCGGAGTCATCAACGTGGATTCCGAGCGGACCGACGCGTTTTCGGTGGAAGACCAGGAGCTGCTCCAGGAACTGGCGCTCCAGGCGGCCCGGGTGATTCACAACACCTGGCTCTACGAGCAGCTCCGGCTGAAGGTGATGCTCTTCGAGTCGCTGGCCAGCGTCAGCCGCACGATCAATTCCACCCTGAACCTGGACGAGGCCCTGCGCGCCATCACGCGCCAGGCCTGCGAACTCATGCGGGCGCGCATGTGCTCGCTCATGCTGCTGGATGAATCCCGCCAGTGGCTGGACCTGCGCGCCAGCTACGGCGCCGGCGACGCCTACATCAAGAAGCCGCGCCTGGCCGTGGAGGAAAGCCTGATCGGCGTGGTCGCGCGCCGGAAGAAGCCCTTGCAGGTCGCCAACGTGCAGGTGGACCTGCGCTACCAGAACGTGGAGCTGGCCCGGCGCGAGGGCCTCATCTCGCTGTTGAGCGTGCCGCTCATTTTTTCCGGCCAGGCGATTGGCGCCTTGAGCGTCTATACGGCCAAGCCCTATAACTTCTCGAATGAGGAAATTAAAATTCTCGGGGCGCTGGCGGAATTGTCGGCGATTGCCATCGAAAAGGCGCGGCTCTACGAGCGCGTCGTGGACGTGGAGGAACAGTTGCGCCAGAACGAAAAACTATCCGCCCTGGGGTTGCTGGCCGCCGAGGTGGCGCATGAAATCCGCAATCCGCTGACCGTGATGAAGCTGCTGTATCATTCGCTCGATTTGAAATTCGAGGCGAAGGATCCGCGCGCCAAGGACGCCCAGATCATCGAGGCCAAGATCGAGCAATTGAACAAGATCGTCGAGCAGATCCTGGACTTTGCCCGCACCACCGAGCCGAACTTTGCGCCCGTGAACCTGAACGGCCTGGTGGACGAGTTGAGCCTGCTGGTCCGCCACAAGCTCGCCAACCAGGGCGTTCGCCTGGTGCGCGATTCGCAGGCGGACCTGCCGCTGGTGATGGGCGACCCCACGCAGTTGGAACAGGCGTTCTTGAATCTGATCCTCAATGCCGCCGAAGCCATGCCCAACGGCGGCACCCTCACCGTCAAAACGCGGGCGCTCCAGTCCGGAAACGTGGCCGTGGCCTTCAAGGACACCGGCGAAGGCATGAGCCCGGATCAGCAGCAGCGCGCGTTCAAGACCGTGTTGTCCACCACCAAGATCAAGGGCACGGGGATTGGATTGGCCATTGTGGCGCGCGTGGTGGAAACGCACCGCGGCCAGATCCGGATTTCGTCGCGGCCGGGGCGCGGCACCACGATGCGGATTACGCTCCCCGCGCATTAGCGCCGGTCTGAAAATTGAATACCGGACCCCTTTGAGTTTTCAGGCCAGCTCGTGGCGCCGCCACGAGTTTCTTGCCGCTCCCGCCAAGTTCTGGCTTAATGCGCTGGTTCATGAGTGCCCCCAAGAAAAAGAAAGATTCGAACCAGCCGGAATTGCCCATCGAAGGCGCCCAGCCGGCGGCCGCGGCCGATTCCGCGCCGGCGGAGTCCAAGGCAGCGAAAACCAAAGCCGAAGCCGGCAACGGCAACAGCGCCGACCATGTCGTGGCGGAAAGTTTCGAGGCGCTGGCGCACCGCCCCTTCGATCCGAAGCAAATCAAGGCCGGCCTCCACGCGCGCGTGGACCGCGGCTTTCTTGACTATGCCAGCTATGTGATCCGCGACCGCGCCATTCCGAATCTGGCCGATGGCTTGAAGCCGGTGCAGCGGCGCATTATGTGGGCTTTGCACGAGAAGGACAGCGGCAAGTTCATCAAGGTGGCGAACATCGTCGGCCACGCCATGCAATATCATCCCCACGGCGATGCCTCCATCAGCGATGCCATCGTCGTCCTTGCGAACAAGCGCTATCTGATAGAAGGCCAGGGCAACTACGGCAACATCTTCACCGGCGACCCCGCCGCCGCGAACCGCTATATCGAATGCCGCCTCACGGAGCTCGCGCGCGCGGAGGTTTTCAACGATTCCATCACCGAATTCGTTCCCAGCTATGACGGGACCAACAAGGAACCCGTCACGTTGCCGTGCAAACTCCCGCTGGCCCTCATGCTCGGCACCGAAGGGATCGCGGTGGGCTTGAGCGCCCGCATTTTGCCTCACAATTTCCCGGAATTGCTCGAAGCCCAGATCGCCATCCTCAAGAACCAGCCGTTCAAGTGCCTGCCCGATTTCCCCACCGGCGGCCTCATGGACGCCCGCGATTACCAGGACGGCGAAGGCTCCGTAAAAGTCCGCGCCCGCATCAAGGCCAAGGACGATTCCTCCGTGCTCATCACCGAAATTCCCCCCACCACGACCACTGAATCGCTCATCGGTTCCATCGAAGACGCCGTCCGCAAGGGCAAGCTCAAGGTGAAATCCATCGGCGATTTCACCTCCGACAGCGTCGAGATCGAAGTCAAATGCCCGTCCGGCGTGGACGCCGAGAAAATGGTGGATGCGCTCTACGCCTTCACCGATTGCGAAACCACCATCGCCAGCCGCATCGTGGTCATCAAGGACAATCGCCCGGTGGAGCTCACCGTCAGCGAGATTCTGCGCGAGAACACCGACCAGCTCGTGGCCGTGCTCCGGCGCGAGCTGGAATTGCGCCAGCGGCAGCTCCTGGACGAACTGCATTACCGCACCCTCGAACGCATCTTCATCGAGGAGCGCATTTATAAGAAAATCGAGCAGTGCAAAACCAACGAGTCCGTCACCACCGCCGTCTTTGAAGGCTTCAAGCCGCTCAAAAAGGAGCTCATCCGGGACCTCGTGGACGCCGACGTGGAGCGGCTCCTGCAGGTGCGCATCCGGAGAATTTCGCTCTTCGACATCAACCAGCATCGCGCGGAGATGGAGCAGACGAGGGCGGACCTCGACGAAACGCGGAAAAACCTGAAGGGCCTCACGAAATACGTGATCGGCCACCTCGAAGCGCTGCTGGAAAAGTACGGACCGCAATATCCCCGCCTCACCACCAAATCCGCCCGGCACGAGGAGCTGGACGCGAAAGCCGTCGCCTTCAAGTCCTTCAAGGTGACCTACGACCGCGTGAGCGGCTACGTTGGCCACAAGGTTTCCGGCGAAGAATTCAAGCTGGAATGCACCAAGTTCGACAAGCTCCTGCTCGTGTTCCGCGACGGCACCTACAAGGTCACCGAACTGCCGGAGAAATTGTTCGTGGGCCAGGAGCTGTTTTACTCCGGCCTGCCCGAGCGCGACCGCGTGTTCACCTGTGCCTACACCGACCGCGACGCCAGCTATCTCAAACGTTTCGTGTTTGGCGGCGCGATTCTGGACAAGGTTTATTCCTGCATCCCGGACAAATCGCGCATTCTTTATTTTGCCCCGGACACGCCCAAGCAGTTGTACGTCCGCTACAAACCCGCCCCGCACCAGAAAGTCTCGCAGCAAACCTGTGACCCCTCACAGGTGGAAGTTAAGAATCCGCGCACGCTGGGCCGGCAGATATCCATCAAGGACATCTCCTCCGTCACCGCCGAGCCCACGCGCGGCTGGGACGACTCCGCCGCCACGACCAAGATCGTATTTGCGTAGCCCTCGTTGTCCACAAAGGCGCGCTTTCGGGAGTACGGAGTATCGTTCGAACATTCCAGTGGCGGAAAGGTTCAGAAACGCGGCAGTCTGTTCTCCCTGCCCATGAACCAGGAAGTTGTAGGAGAGGGCATGCCGCGCGCAGCAGCAGCCCGGCCCGGATCAGATGAAATGCTCGCGGCGGCCGGTGAAATCGATTCCCGCCCGCGCGATTCGTTGGACGGAGCGCGGGCGGGAAAAAACACGCAAGCGAACTTTTCGCTGCCAAAGGACGGAGAAGTTCAGGCGCCGGATCTGGCGGCCCACGACCGCCACGAGCGTATCGCCCCAGCCGGCGGCCGCTTCAAATTTGGTCAAAGAAATGCGGAACATTTGAATCCCGGCATAAAGTCGTGGGCGCCGGCGGCAGGCGAAGACCA
The DNA here is from genome assembly GCA_049509875.1 of Verrucomicrobiota bacterium. Lineage (GTDB taxonomy): Bacteria > Verrucomicrobiota > Verrucomicrobiia > Limisphaerales > UBA11358 > UBA11358. The sequence goes on from JBEKZM010000025.1 coordinate 31,080, forward strand.
CGTCTTATTGCTTGTCCTTTTGTTGTGGCCGCTGCGATTGCGCGTTCTGACCGGTGGGCGGGCGGTACACGCTGCGGTTGGCCGGGGCCGCGGGTGTTGTGTGATTGGCGGCCGGCCCGCTCGGGCTGCGGGTTTCCGAACGTTCGGCGCCCTGATCGTCGGACCTGCCGCGAGAGACGGCACTTTCGCCATGGGCGGCGCCTGCTTCACCGCGGTTGGCGCCGGCCCCCGCGCGGTTGCGGTCGCCGACCGGGTTCCGTTCCTCGAAGTTGGAATGCTCAACGTGGGTCAAGCGTTCGACCCGGTCGTGGCCGATGCCGTTATTGACGAATCGCCCATGCTCGTCGCGATGGAAATCGTTTCTGATCACGCTGTGTCCAAAGTACCCGTGCATGCGGGCGTGATCGATGTTCCCAGCCCACTCGTGACCGCGCATCCGCACAAACCGCTCGTGGAAGTGAGCGTAGTCAACAAAAGTGAAGCAACCTTCGCCCAGGCCGAAGTCGAAGTCCAAGCCGACCATGACGCCGCGATAGCGGAAACCGCCGTCCACAAAGACCGCGCCCACGGGCAGCGGAGCCCAGCCGATGCAACCATCCACTTCATCATGCCGCCAGAACACCCACGCCGGTCCCCAGACATAATCGGGCGCCCAAAGCCAGCCCATCCCCGGATACAAAACCCAGCGGCCATAGTGGAAGGGAATATCCCCCCAAGTGTAGTCCGATTGCCAATAAAGCCCATTCTCGGTCTCCACCCACTGGCCCATGTCATAATACGGACGCCAGTCGGGATTCACGGCGAGGGCCGCGTCGGGGCGCCAATACATTGCGCCGCCCACGTTCACCCACGTGCCGAAGGGCGCCAGTTGCTGCTGGAAATACTGGAAATTCACTTCCGGCGGCGGGAGTGTGGCGGGCGTGGCCACGGCCGCGGGATCCGGGGCTGCCATCGGGGGAGCGGACCCTTCAACCGGAGCCGGTGCACCCGGCATCGCTTCGGGGACTTGTGCGGGCGGCTGGGGAACCGCCACCGGAGCCGGAGCCGGAGCGGCGGGAATCGTTGCCTGGAGCGCGCCAATGACGCCAGCCGACACCCCCTGGCTGTTCAGATAGAGAATGTCGTCCGCGCTCAACCGGTACGATTTACCGCTGTTGACGATATAGCTCCTAATGACATCGTCGGGCATCTTGGCCTGGGAAAGTTTGACGACTTCCTGGAGGTCCGGCGCGAGTCCCGGGGCTGCGGATTGAGCCTGGCACACGTTGCCGGGATTCCAACAGAGCCAACTGACGGCGGCGCAGGCGAGGGCGAGCTTCAGATTTGTTTTTTTCGTGTTCATTTTAAAAATTTGACGTTCTTTATCGGTCACGTTTCAAACGTGCCACGTCACCATCCTATACCTTGGAGGCTCGAAAATCTTGCAGGAAATTGCGATCAAGGATTCGGAGAATTTCCTGGTTTGCGCGTTGCCCATGGCGCAGGAATATGGTTGAGATGAATCGAGCAAAGGAGGACAGGTGTTAACCCGTCCTCCTCGATTTGTAGGTCCTCCCAGACCCAATTCGCGGGGAACTCCGGTGGAAATCCCGTCTCACCGATGCCAGCCACCGTGACCCCACCCGTACCCGCCTCCATGACCCCAGCCGTATCCGTAATGTCCGTAGCCGCCACGCCAGCCACCGGGAACCCATATGCGGCCGCCAATGCCGACGGACCAATAACCCGGATACCAGACGTATCCCGGAGCCCCGACCACTACGGCCGGAGCCCCGTAAACCGGTGCCGCCACCACAGGCGCCACGGGTGCAACGGCCACCACGGGTGCCGGGGCCACGATGGGCAAGCCGAACGAAAAACCGACATTCACCCCTGCTTGAGCGGACACTGTTGCCGCGCCAATCAGGGCAGCCACCAGCAGCATTTTAATTTTCATAACCTTCAGTTGTTTAATTGTTTGCTATTTGTCCAGAGGAGGCGATCCACCGCTCATCCTCATTGACCTATACTCCCCCCATTGGGAAATCTTGCAAGAAAATGCCGCCAGCTTATGCGGCGGCCCGGAAGGGGCGGCAAACCAGGCCCACGGCGGCATTGGCGGAAAAATCCGGGGCTGGATTCTGATACATCAGGCTGATGAGACTGTCGCTGCGGAAATTCAGCCTCAAGCCGCAGGTTTCAGCGGCCTTCAAGCCCAGCCACGCCAGGTGCCAAGGCAGGGGAACAAACTTCACCCGCCGGTTCAAACCGTGGGCAATTTCGAGGAGTAACTGCTTGAAAGGCCAGGGTTGCGGATGCGCTGCCGTCAGCAACGGCGGCAGCCCGGGCGTTTTGTCGGCGGCATAGTTCCCAATGAACGCGCACAAATCCTCGTGCTGGACGAGAAACTGAATTTGCGAGCCGTCGCCAATCAGCGGGATCACGCTGGATTTTTGAATCTGCCCGGTGAGTTTGCCGAACATTCCGCCCGGGCCCGGACCGTAAACAAGTCCGGGACGGATCGTCAACGCGCCGTGGTTCAGCGCGACCTTTTCAATCTCCAGCTTGGCCTTGCCGTACAACGAGCGGCAGCCCTCGTAGGCGCTGATGCTGGAAATGCAGATGATTTTTCCGACGCCCGCCCCGCGCGCGGCCTGGAACAACTTTTCCGTGCCGGCCACGTTGACCGCCTGGATGTCCTCCCAGCGCAGTGGCTTGAAATCGTAGGCGCAGTGGACGAGCACATTCACACCCACCAGGGCCGCCCCGGATATATCCGCGCCCAGTTGAAAGGGCCGGGCCGCCGCGCCAGCCGGCCGGCGCACAAAATCCAGAACTTCCCACCCATGGGCCGCCAGGTGATTCCGAACACAGCTCCCCACATAGCCATTGCTGCCGGTCACGGCGCACACGGGTTTCGTGGCCGATTCGCACACGGGGAAACTGGTGGTTTGAATTGATGGATTCATGAATTCAGGGGCGGATGGCGCAACCCCGTCCCCATCATCCAAAATTCCGGCCAGCCAGCAATCCAATTTTTCAGGCTTCCCCTGCGGCCGTCCAGCCGATGCGGTGCGCGTTGGCCATCACCGAAAAAGTGATTTGCGTGGCTGGGACATCCGGCAACACCGAAGCGTCCACGAGGTGGATGCGCCGCCAGCACGGCAGCCGGCCCAAAGTGTCCGTTTCCAGTGTGCCGGGATTCTGGCACATGGGGAAGGAGCCGCCGTTGTGAAAGCCCCGGCCCGGCTCGGCAATCTGCAACATCGGCGAAAGCGGCCAGGCGCCCAGTTGACGCCCATGGCGCCAGAGCTTGCGAAGCACCCGACGAATGGTGGGACGCACTTCCGGGTTCAGCTCCGCCTCCAATCGCAAACGGTCCGGATCGCCTTTCAGCAGGCGTATGGCGATCCTGGACGAATGATCGGAATGCAGATAGCCCTGCACGACCAGCAGCCGTTTTTCCATCGCCCGGGCGAGCCATTCCATGGCTCCCGCCGCCGGTCCGAACGGCTGGCGCACCGCCTGGCCGATCAGGTCGCTGTAGCTGTAAACTTGCAGATGCACGGAGCGCGGCGTGATCTCCGGGTCAAAAATCTCCACAAACATCTGGCTCAGCGTGTGCAGGGATTCGTGTCGCACGTCGCCGCCGCTCCGGGTGAGCAGCAGCGGGAAAAGGTAATACTGGCTGTCCTTCAGCCGCACCGGCCGGTCATAAATCCCTAGTGATTCCAATACGATTTTGGCCGTGGCCACAACGCCGGAGGCCACATAAACCCGGCCCGCCGGGAGGGTGAACAGCTCCCGGCTGGTCCGGTCGTAACCCGTCGCGCTGGCGGCTTGGGCAGTTTCCTGCACGCGGGTGACCACGGCATCGGACCGATAGGAAAAATTTGGATTCTGGCCCAGTTGGCGCAGGGTTTGTTCCGAATTGAAAATGTAGCCATACGGGCAGCCGTACATGCAGAGTCCGCAGTATACGCAGCCGCCCGCGCCAGCCTTGACGGCCACCCGCGCCTGCCCGAAAAGGAACCCGGCGGCCTGCAGTCGCGCCCGATTTTCGGTCAGCCGGTCGCGCAAGAGCTGTGCCTGGCGGCTCAGCGCCAGCGCGGCCGGCGGCGTGGCGTGCAGCGGAAAGACACCTTCCAAATCGTCATGCACGGCCGACAGACCCGTGAATTTGGCCACGGCGGCGTAATGTTCGGCCAGATCGGCGGTCGTCACCGGCCAGTCCATCGTGTCTTTTTGGGAATACGGCATCATGGCCGCGCCCCAAACCGAGCTGAAGCCGCCGCGCGCGAGGGAGGGACGCAGCGCCACGCCCGGATAATCGGCCGGCAGGTGAATGTCAGCCTCGCGATAGGGATAATCCGAGCCATACGCCAGCTTGAGCGGAATGCCCTTGGACCCGGCCGACATGCCGGCCTTGAAAGCCATGAGCTGATCGGCGGTCCACGCTTCCGGCGGCTGGGCACCCATCTTCGCCACCAGGTCGGCGCGGGGTTTCTCCAGGGACAGACCGGCATCGAGCAAGACCACCTTCGCACCGCGCTGCAGGAGGGCCTGGGCGCAGGCCACTCCCGCCGGGCCGGAGCCAATGACAAGCTGAGGCAGGGCGGATTCAGGGGCGCCGGTCATGGGTTTGGAGGATTGGATAGTTGGATGATTGAGGTCAATGACTCGCGTCTGGTTTCTAATAATCCAAGAATCCGGCAATTCGGCAACCCGATATTTTCCGCGCGCAACGAAATGCTTGACGTGCCCTCGCCGCGCCGCGGAGAATCCGGGCGATTGACCAACGGCATGAACCAGCCGGCTGAACCGTTCGCGGTCGAAATCGACCCGTTTTACATTGAAGACCTGCGCCAGATGGCGCGGGCTCAAAATTATCAGCGGTGGCAGTTTCAAATGGTGGCGCCGTTTCTGGGCGGGGAAGTATTGGAAGTGGGCGGCGGCATTGGAAACTTCACACCGCAAATCGCGTCCGTCGCGCACTCGGTCACCAGCCTGGAACCCAACGAGTTTTGCTTCCGCCAGCTCCGTGAAAAAATCGCGCCGCTCCAGAACGCTGCCGCGTATCGCGTCACCGTGGAATCCCTGCCAACCGTCATGCCGGCCGGCAAAAAATTTGACGCCGTCGTGATGATGAACGTCCTTGAACACATCCAGGACGACCGCGCGGTGCTCGCGGAACTGAAAAAATATCTCGCGCCCGGCGGCCGCATCGTGGTGCTGGTGCCAGCCTGCCAGTGGGCCTTTGGCCCGACGGATACGCGTCTGGGCCACTATCGGCGATACACCAAGGCTTACACGCGGCAGTTGGTGGCTGACCTGCAACTGGAGCTGAAAAAAATACGGTACTACAACTTCGTGGGAATCTGGGGCTGGTGGTGGAACGCCAAATGGGGCCGGCGGGCAAGCCAGAGCGACGCGCAAATCCGCTTTTTTGACGGCTGGATCGTGCCCGTGATGTCGCGGCTGGAGGAATTTGTGCCGCCGCCGGTCGGGCAATCGCTCTTGTTTGTCGCGCGCGACACCGCAGTCCGTTAGTGGTGGAACCGGCTACCAGCCGGTTGCTTCTGGCATCCTGCCAGCAACGTGAGGCGCGCTTTCCGCACGGCCGGTATCGATTGTTCTTGGGGTTCCGGTTCGCGTGAAATTCAGCGAACGGCCCGACTCCAGGTGATGCCGATTTTGTCAAGAAATGGCCTTGACCTGGCCGGGTTGACGAGGTTAAACGGGTATAAGTTCAAATGGCTTCCGGCCCATGAATACGATTCAGCACAAACTGCTGCGAGTTTTTCTCCGGGTTGCCGCCCTGGCGGCAATTGCTCCGTCCTGTCTGCACGCACAAGCCGCCAATTACATTGAGCAAACGTTTGACGGGAACATCTGCGGGCTTGATGGCCTGGCCGGCGTGAGCCTGGCCTATGATGGTTCGCAGGATGACACGGGCAATGGCGGCGGTTCGTGCCATGTCTCCACGGACTATTCGCTGGGCGGTTTCTTTGGGGTCACCGCGGCCAACGAAGCCTGTTGTTTTTGTACCTCGGATGTTCTGCTGCAGGCCAGCAATTACACAGCCGTGGAGTTTGACGTAAAATGGGACAACTCCTCGACCGTTCCGCCGTCTTTTTTCAACACCAGTTCCGGAGGCGGGAGCCAGGGAATCGTCATCGTAGCCAATCCCGGTTACGGCGGCATTTGCTACAGTAACGTTTTGATTCCCGACGCCGCCACAAATGGTTGGGTGCATCTCGCGGCGGCGATCGATCCCGCGACATCCAACGGGCTCTTTAGCGGGCTGGTTTTCATGAAGCCGTATCCGGCCTACGGCCCCGGCGCGGTGGCCGCCTTCTGGCTGGACAATATCCAGTTGGCCGGACGTGCGCCGGGTCGGCCCTGGGAAACCGGTGCCGGCCAGGGCGGGACCTTTACGCTGCGCTGGAACGCGGTGAACGGGGCCACATATAGCGTGTTCAAGTCCACGAACCTGGCGGATTGGGCGACCTTGGCGACCGGTTATCCCGCGGGCGGGGCCGCCAACGGTCCGCTGAGCTACCGGGACACCAACGCAAGTGGATCGCGAAACTATTACCGCCTTCGGTATCCGTAGGCGGCGAGTATTTGTGAAGCGCGTGCATTTTTTGTCACTTATGCTTGCCTTCAGGACGTCTTATCGCTAAAATAAAACAGTTCAAGATCATGCCCGGGAGGTGTCGTTTATGCCCAAGCTGTCTAAAATGGCGGTCGGTCTGGCGTTATGCATCCTCTGCACCCAGCCGGTGCAGGCGGCCGAAAACCAAATTTTGCACGGCCACGTGCCCAGAGCGGTCACCGACCTGAATTTGCCGGCCATCGGCCGGCTCCCGGCCAACGCGACCCTGCCGTTGGCCATCGGCTTGCCATTGCGCAACAAGCAGGGCTTAAACGACTTCCTACAGGACCTTTATACCCCCGGTGGCCCTGATTTCCGGAACTATCTGACCCCCGCGCAGTTCACCGAGAAGTTCGGGCCAACGGAACAGGATTACCAGGCGCTCGTTGAGTTCGCCAAGACCAACGGCCTGACCGTGACCGGCCTGCACTCGAACCGCAAGCTGCTCGACGTTGCGGCGTCCGTTGCCGACATCGAGAGGGTTTTTCACGTGACCCTGCGCACCTATCAGCACCCGACCGAAGCGCGCACATTCTTTGCCCCGGATGTCGAACCTTCTCTCGCTTTGACGGTGCCGATTCTGGCCATCAGCGGGCTCGACAGTTATATTTCACCGCATCACCTTGAATCCAGCCATGTGAACTCCACCGCCCTGACCAATGGCTTCCGGTATTCTCAAGGCGGCTCGGGACCAAACGGCTTCTACGATGCCAAAGATCTTCGGACGGCTTATGCGCCCAGCGTCCCTTATAACGGTTCCGGCCAATCGGTCGGCCTTTTGGAGTTCGCCGGCTACTACGCCAATCTCGTCACGGAATTCGAGAAATCAAACAACCTGCCGGCTCCGTATCCGACCTTGACCGCCGTGCTGTTGGATGGCGCCACCGGGAACCCGGGCACCGACCTCAACTACCCGGATGCGTATGAGGAAGCGGAGTTGGACATTGAGATGGCCATCGCCATGGCGCCGGGACTAAGCAGGGTGATTGTATACGAGCTTCCGCCGCCGCCAACCAACGGATATCCGCCGCCACCGGACGATGCCTTGAATCGCATGGCCACAGACAATCTCGCCAAACAACTCAGCTCCAGTTTGGAGTTCGCCAGAAGCGGGAACACCGACGAGATTTTCCAGGAGCTGGCGGCCCAGGGGCAGTCGCTCTTCCAATCTTCCGGCGACGCCGGGGCTACGACGGGCGCGGCCGTGAGTTCACCTTTCGACGACCCCTACGTCACGCTGGTGGGTGGGACGGAATTGACGATGACGGCCGGCGGAGGTGCCTGGAGTTCGGAAACAGTCTGGAACAATCCGGCGGAATATCCGTTCGGAGAAAGCGGCGGCGGAATCAGTCCCACGTACTTGCTTCCCTGGTATCAGGTGGGCCTCAACATGTCCGCGAACGGCGGATCCACCTCGATGCGGAACATGCCCGACGTCGCCATGGTCGCCGACAACGTGGTTGCCTATACCGCGGAAGAGGACCTCAGCAATCCCGGTGAATGGCAGGGTTGGGATGGCACCAGCATCGCCGCGCCCTTATGGGCGGGCTTCATGGCCTGCGCCAATCAGTTGGCCGCGAACGAGGGCCTCCCTTCCGTTGGCTTTGCCAACGCGGCCATCTATTGGACGGGCACCCACGCAGGTTATACTGAGTTCTTCCACGACATCACCCGCGGCAACAACTTCAGCAGCAGCAACCCGAGCCAGTTTTCTGCCACCGTCGGTTATGACTTGTGCACCGGCTGGGGAACCCCCAACGGCCAGGGCACCATCGACGCTCTAGTTTTTACCATGGGTGCCCTTGTCTATGTGCAGTTCGGTCTTGCCAACCCCGGCAACGGCACTTGGGCCACGCCCTTCAATACCATGGGTCTGGGGGTGAATGGCGTTCCCACTAACGGAGCAATTGTGATCAAAGGCCCGGGCTCCTCCACGGAAACGATGACCATTTCAAAACCCATGACCATCGAGGCCGTTGGCGGGCCGGGGACTATCGGCCATTAAACCAGATTTTGCGTGCCTTCGGCCGCTTTCAACGTATCCTGCACCTCGCAGTTGGGGAGATGAGACTGCGTCGGGCAGGGTGCTTGATCAATCCTCCTTGACTGCCAAAACTTTAAACCAAGAATGAACAAAATTCATCTGATTGGCGGCGAAAAAGGCGGTGTCGGCAAGTCCGTGGTGGCGCGCGTGGCGGCCCAATACCTGATCGACCGGAACATTCCTTTTCTGGGATTTGACACGGATCGTTCCCATGGATCACTTCTGCGGTTTTACGCGGACTATGCTTCACCGGTGATCGTGGACAGCTATGAAAGCCTGGACGCCATCGTGGAAGCGGCGGTGGAACATCCGGACAAGCGCGTGCTGGTGGATTTGGCGGCCCAAACCCACGAGCCGTTGGTGAAATGGATGGATGACTCCGGCGTGCTGGAGACGGCGGCGGAACTCCAGGTGTCGTTTTACTACTGGCACGTGATGGATTCGGGCAAGGACTCCGTTGATCTGTTGAAAAAGCTCCTCGACCGTTTTGGCACGCGGCTCAACTACGTCATCGTCCTCAATCAACTGCGGGGCGACAACTTCGACATTTTCAACCAATCGGGCGAACGGGAACGCGTGCTCGGGCCCAACGGCCAGATCATCACGCTCAAGCGCCTGCACGAGCCGGTCATCAATAAAATTGACGCCGGGAGCACGAGTTTTTGGGCGGCCAAAAACCGGAGCGCCTCGGAGGCCAACGGACTCGGGCTGTTGGAGCGTCAGCGCGTCAAGGTCTGGCTGCACAACGCCTACGAACAAATCGACGCGGTGAGGATTTAGGACGACCCTGCGCCGCGGTCTGAAAGTTGCTGGGCCCGTCACGGCGAGCTGAGGCGGTAGAAACGGCGGGGATGATTCGTCCACTCAGGATCCCTGAAGGGCGACGAAAAGCCGGCCAATATATTTGTGCCCACCGGAGACCAGCCGGGCTGGACCAGATTGGTGCTGGCTTGTACGATCACGGTTTGGCCGGCAGCCCAGCTGATGGTGAATCCAAATCCGTTCGGGTACACGCCAAAGCTTCCAGGACCGGTCTGCACCTGCGGCAGCCAGGGCGCGGCTGGCAGACCATCAAACGGCGTGGTCCAGCCGGTGGTTCCAGGCAGATAATAGATGGTGGCCGCGTTGTCATTGTCGAATACATCTGAACCAACTGCGGGGGCATTACCCAGGAATTGGATGGCGGTCAGGCCGTCACAGTAAGAGAACACCTGAAACCCGAGGCTGGTGACGCCCGTGCCGATCGTGACGTTTGTCAGACTGTAGCATTCAAAGAAGATGCTAAACCCGAGGTTGGTCACGCTGTTGGGGAGGGTGATGCTGGCCAGGTTGAAGCATTCCAGGAACGCCTCGTCCGCGATGCTGAGCACGTTGGTGTCGATCGCAATGCGGGTGAGGTTGTAACTGCCCAGGAACGCATCCTCCCCGATGCGGGTGACGCTGTTGGGGATGGCATAGGAGGTTCCGCTGCTGCCGGCGGGGTATTGGAAGAGGGTGGTCTGGTTCTGGTTGAACAATACGCCCGCCACGCTGCTAAAAGCGGGGTTGTTTGAAGCCACCGTGATGGCCATCAGGCTGGTGCAGCCCAGGAATGCCTGGGGCTGGATATTCGTGACGCCGGCCCCGATAATGACGTTGGTCAAGCTGGCGCATTCCGCGAACGCATCCTCCTCGACCAGGGCAACGCTGCCCGGGAAGGTGACGCTGACCAGCGCATGGCAGTTTTCGAAGGCGGCGGCGCTGACGGTGGTGACGTTGGTGCCCAGCGTGACGTGGGCCAGGCTGGCACTCCCGTAGAACGCATCGTTCCCGATGTTGGTGACGCTGTTGGGCATGGCATAGGAGGTGGCGGCGCTGCCGGCCGGATATTGGATGAGCGTGGTCTGGCTCTGGTTGAATAATACGCCGGCCACACTGGCATACGCGGAATTGTTGGCATTCACGGTAATCACCGTCAGGCTGGAACAGCTATCGAACGCATAGTCGCCAATGCTGGCGACGCTGGCGGGGATTACAATGCTGGTCAAATTGGTGCAGTCAAAGAACGCATCAACGCCGATGCTGGTGACGTTGGTGGGTACGGCGTAGCTGCCGGCTTTGCCGGCCGGAAATTCGATGAGGTTGGTCTGGCTCTGATTGAATAAAACGCCGGCCGCACTGGCATAAACCGGATTGTTTGAGTTCACCGTGAAGGCCAGCAGGTCGTTGCAGTTAAAAAACGCACCGAACGCGATGTTGGTGACGCTTGGGGGGATGGTGACGGCGGCCAGGCTGGAATAAGAAAACGCCTGCCCCCCGATAGTGGCGACGTTGGTGCCGATGGTGAGGTTGGTGAGGCTTCTGTTTTCAAAGAACGCCACGCTCCCGATGCTGGTGACCGGCAGGCCATTAGTCGTGTTGGGGATTACCACCGAACCGGCGGAACCGCTATACTGGGCGAGATTGAGCGTGCCGTCGTTATTGGTGGTGTAAGAGAATTGGGCTTGCACGATGGCGGGCGCCGCCAACAGCAGCAGGAGCAGCAGCCAATTCCCGGCGCTGGGTCTTCTCACGAAGGAGGTGCTTGGTCTCATATTTTTGCCTTTTCCAGTGTCCGCGTTTCTGGCTGCGGGGAGGAGAGCCGTTGCCGTTGCGTAGCCGCAGGCAATTGCTGGTCGTCCCATTGGTGCGGTGAATCTCCGCCGGGACGTTCCACGCGTCAACTGCCACTTGAATGTAAAAGTCTGAAAACCAAGCGCTAAAGCGAAGCATAGACACTGGCGCCCGCAAGAAGAGCTGGGCCCGCCCGGAGCGCCGAGCATTGCTCGGCCGGAAAGGTTTGCGTTGCGCCGGGTCGGAGACCGGTGCCCCGGCGCAACGGGCAACAAAATCCTCGCTTTCTGCCACTCTCCGCCGAAAAATAACCGGCACATGACCGATTTTCTCCGCAAACTTTGGGAATTTGTCCGGCCTTACCGCAGACGCTTCTTTCTCGGGCTGCTCTGCGGCACGGGTTATGCCTTGCTCAACGGCCTGCTCATGGCCGCCATCAAGATCGTCCTGCAACTGGTCTTTGAAGGCGGGTGCGATTTGGGCAAACAGCTTGACGCCGCGCCCAAATGGATTCGTGTGCTCACTCATCAGCTCGCCTTGTTGATCCCGCCCTTGCCCGCTCCGGCGATCAATAATCATCTCGCATGGGCCCTCATCATCGGCGTCATCCCGGTGATCATGCTGGCGCGGAATACCCTGCAATATTTAAGCATCTACCTGACGAACTGGTCGGCCATGCACGCCATCGCTGACATTCGCACGAAACTTTTCGGTCATTTGCAAAACCTCTCGCTCGGCTTTTTCAACCGGGCCAGCACCGGCGACCTCATCGCGCGCATCACCAACGACACCCAGGTCCTTTACGGCATCGTCGGCGGCACGTTTGCCTCAGCCGTCAAGGATCCCCTAACCATAGTGGTGGTCGTGGGCTATCAGCTGATCACCAACACCACGTTGACGCTTATTTCCATTATCGTGTTCCCGGTGTGCATCGTGCCGATTGTCATTTTCGGCCGCAAAGTCCGCAAATCCGCCCGCGCCGTGCAGCAACACAATGCCGAACTGACCAACTTGATGCATGAGTCGTTTACCGGCAACCGCGTCATCAAGGCCTATAATCTCGAAGAAACCGTCAGCGCCCAATTCCGGGCCACGACCCAAAAATACGTCGGCCAGATGATGCGGGTGGTCCGCGCCAATGAAATCCCCAGCCAGCTTATGGAGTTGTTCGGCGCGCTCGGCGTCGCCCTGGTTTTCCTCTATGTCGTCAATTTGCTCCCGGGCCAGCGGCCCAAGGAGGCGGACTTTATAGTGTTCATCATGGGCATCATCGTCATTTATCCGCCGGTCAAATCACTCACCCGGCTGCATAACCAGCTTCATCAGGCGCGCGCGGCGAGCGAACGGGTTTTTGAACTGCTCGCCTTGAAAAATTCCGTGCCCGAGCCCGCCGCACCGAAAATGCTCCACGCGGACAAGGCGGACATCGTCTTTGAAAACCTGGATTTCAACTTTGGCGACAAGGCCATCCTGCGAAATATCAATCTGTCCGTGAAGGCCGGACATATGGTTGCCCTGGTGGGCGCGAGCGGTTCCGGCAAAACCACGCTGGCGAATCTGCTGCTGCGTTTTTATGATCCCCTGCGCGGCGCCGTCAAAATCGGCGGGGTGGATGTGCGGGAGGTGAGAACGACGGATTTGCGCAACCAGATCGCCGTCGTGGCCCAGGAAAACATCCTGTTCAACGACACCATCCGCCGGAACATCGAGCTGGGCCGGCTGGGCGCGAAAGAGGAGGACATTGTGGCGGCGGCGACCCACGCCCACGCCCTCGAATTCATCGCGCAAAAGCCCCAGGGATTTGACACCGTCATTGGAGAAAAGGGAGTTTCCCTTTCGGGCGGCCAGCGCCAGCGCCTGGCCATTGCCCGCGCCGTGTTGAAGAACGCGCCGATCCTGGTTTTGGACGAGGCCACCAGCGCGCTGGACACGGAATCCGAGCGCGCCGTGCAGGCGGCGCTGGATGAACTGATGAAAGGCCGCACGACCTTTTGCATTGCCCACCGGCTCTCCACCATCCTGGAGGCCGATGTGATCGTGGTCTTGGATGAGGGGCGGATTGTGGAACAGGGCCGCCACGAGGAGTTGGCCGCGCGCGGCGGCATCTATCAAAAACTTTACGAGCTGCAATTCAAGTCCAAGTCGTAATTCGTAAGCTTCCTGACGGGCGACGCTGCTGCGGGTCGCGGACCCGCGCTCTCCGGGGGGTCGCTCTTCATGATTACCGCCGCGGTAGCCCAGCCGGAATTCAAGGCAATCAAAAACAAAACCACATCGCCATTTCCTTTCTCCTCCCCTCGTGCCATATTCGGTCAAACGCCACCCACAATGCCACTCATGGATAAACCTGCTCGTGATTCGATGAACCGCCGCCGTTTCCTCGCCACCACCGCGCTCGCCTCGTCCGCGCTGATTCTTCCCCGCCGGTTGCTGGCCGGCGCGGATGAAGCGCCGCCCAGCCAAAAACTGAACATCGCCGGCATCGGCTTCGGCGGCATGGGGGGCAACAACCTCAAAAACCTCGAGAGCGAGAACATCGTCGCCCTGTGCGACGTGGATCACAACTACGCCGCGCCGGTCATCCAGCGCTACCCGGGCGCCAAGCTGTACAAGGATTACCGCGAACTGCTGGACAAGCAAAAGGACATTGACGCCGTGGTCATTGGCACGCCGGACCACACCCATGCGGTCATCGCCATGGCCGCGATTCAGTCCGGCAAACATGTTTATTGCCAGAAGCCGCTCTGCCACGACCTTTACGAAGCCCGCCAACTGGCCAGGGCCGCCCGCGAGTCCAAACTCGCCACGCAAATGGGGATTCAGGGCCATAGCGGCGAGGGCTTTCGCCTCATCTGCGAATGGATCGCCGACGGCGCCATCGGGGAGGTTCGCGAGGTGGACGCGTGGTGCAGCCTGTCGTATTACCCGTGGGGCCGCGCCTACTGGAGTTCCAAATGGGGCGGCGGGGGCCGGCCCACGGACACACCGCCGGCGCCCGCGGGGATGGACTGGGACTTGTGGCTGGGACCGGCGCCGGCACGGCCGTACCATCCCGCCTATCATCCCGGCGCTTGGCGATGCTGGTGGGATTTCGGCAACGGCATGATGGGCGACCGCGGTGCTCACTCACTGGATTCGGTTTTTTCCGCTCTCAAGCTCGGCGCGCCCACCAGCGTCGAGGCCACTTCCTGCGGCATGACCGAGGAAACCCATCCGCTCTCGGCCATCGTTACCTTCCGGTTCCCGGCGCGCGGCAACCTGCCGCCGGTCAAACTCACCTGGTACGAAGGCACGCGCCCGCCGCGTCCGCCCGAGGCCGAGGACGGCGTGCTGTTGGGTGAATCCGAGGGCGGCGTCATCTTCACCGGCTCCAAAGGCCATCTCATGTGCGGCGTCTATGGCGACAGTCCCCGGCTGTTTCCCGAAAAGCTGATGCAGGAATACCAGCGCCCGCCCAAAACGCTCCCCCGCGTCAAAGGCTCGCACGAAATGGACTGGGTCCGCGCCTGCAAGGACGGCACCCAGCCCGGCGCACACTTCGGCTATTCCGGGCCGCTCACGGAAATCTGCCTGCTGGGCAACATCGCCACCCGGGTGGACGGAAAAATCGACTGGGACCCCGTCAACCTGAAGGTGACCAACTTGCCCGAGGCCAATCGTTTTGTCCACGCCAGCTATCGCACGGGCTGGTCCCTCTGACGGCCCTCAGGCGCTGGCGCTGCAGAAATATCGCCTGGGGTCTTGCGGCACCGGCGTGGCAGATGATTGTGCCAAATCAACGCGCCGATCTGGCATTCGGCGCCGGTTCGGCGATAATGCAACGAATATAATGATGCCGACCGTCAGCTCACAAATTCTCGCCGAAGTCCGCGCCGTCTATCAAGCGCTGGCGGCGCGGCCGATTCAGCGCGCCTGCCAGGCGCGGACGGAATGCTGCCAGTTCCGCCTCACCGGTCTCACGCCGCACCTGACGAAGGGCGAAGCGCTGCTGGCGGCCAGGGCATTTCGCGGCACGGGCCGGAAGGACTTGCCCGGGGCGGACGACGGCATTTGCCCGATGCTGAAACGCGACACCGGGCGCTGCCTGATTTATGCCGACCGCCCGTTCGCCTGCCGCACACACTTTTGTGACGCCGCCGGCGGACCTTATGCCCGCAAAGAGGTGCTGGACCTGATCCGGCGCCTGGAAGATTTGGACGTACAGCTCAAAGGCGACGGTCCGCGGAAACTCTTCCCGGCCGTGGCCGACGCCTTGGAAGAACTGCGCTAGTCCTGGCTCAAGCCGCCGTCATTTGGTCATGGCCGGGCGCGGGCGGGGCTTATGAAAGGCGAAGACATCCGTCTGATGACGGTGGCCTGAACGATGGTATGCGCCGTTCCCGCCGGCGAAAGCCGGGCTGTTAAGGCGATCTGAAGCCCGGCCGGTTTTTACTTCATCGGTGAGATCCGCGACGCTCTCGAGAATCCGGGTGGGCTGATAGACATAATCCCCCAAGGCATCCAACTGGGTGGAGCCCGTCAGGACCAGGAACGATTGCATGCCGGCTTCAACGGCGCCCCGTATGTCCGTTTCCATGGTGTCGCCGATCATGACCACCTGATCGGGGTCGTTCAAGGCCAGTTCGGAAAGTTTGCGCCGGGCGCGATGGAACATGTATCCATTGGGCTTGCCGAGATAATAGGCGCGGCGGCCGGTGCTGGCTTCCAGAAAAGAGGCCGTGGAACCGGCGCCGGGCCGGGTCTTGTCGCTCGAGACCGGGCACCAGTTGTCCGGATTGGTGGCGAGCAGGCGCGCTCCCTGCTCGATGCACTCGTGCGCCTTGGTCAGCCGTTCCATGGTCGTGGCGCCTTCGCCCACCACCACATAGCGGGGCTTGAGGGCGTCGTTGGGAATGCGCCGCTCGTGCATGGCGGTCTGCAAGCCGCTTTCGCCGATGATGAAGGCGGTGCAGCCGGGATCCGTTTCGCTTAGAAAATCCGCCGTGTTCAGCGCCGAGGTGTAGAAGTGCCGCGCCGCCAAGTCATCGATCCCAAGGTGCTTCAGCCGCACGGCCAGGTCTTCCGGCGTCGGCGCCGAGTTGTTCGTTAAAAACAAAAACGGCGTCCCCGTGGCCAGCAGGGTCCGAATAAATTCGGCCGCTCCGGGAATCAAATTGTTCTCCCGGTAGATCACGCCGTCCATATCAATCAGATAACCAATTTTCATATCAAAGCATATTCAGACCCTGCTTCATTGTTCTTCGGGGAATTCCGTAACAGCAGGAAGAATGCTGAATGGTGTTGTTGCCAGGGTTTATGCAACGTCTTGTTCAAAGCAGCTTTCCTGCCATCGGGACAATTGTGCCGGAAAACTCTGATTTGGGGCCGGAAAAACACTTTTCCAGGCCCAAAATCCCGCGCAGAAATGGTCATTTTGCTTAAAAAGAGACAAGAAATCGGCGCCGGTACTTTCGGCGTCAGGGGTCATTCCGCCCGCCTGGCCCAGCGCAGCTTGGCGGCGGCTGACCTGGAATTGGAATGTTGCTCGGCGGGGGTTGGCCGGATCACTTCGTTCGCGATTTCCGAGTAGATGCCGTCACGGTAATTGGCGGCAAACGATTTTTTAACCCGCCGATCTTCGCCGGAATGAAAGGTGAGAAGGGCGGCTTTCCCGCCGGGTTTCAAACATTGCGGCAGGAACCGCAGAAAAGTTTCCAGCGCCGAAAATTCGTCGTTGACCGCGATCCGCAGTGCCTGGAAGACGCGCCTCACCGTCAATTCGGAATCAGTCGCGCCCAGGCGCGGCAGCGTCGCGCGCACGGCGGCGGCCAGTTGAAGCGTGGAAGAAAACTTTTTGCCCGCCAAGGCGGACGCCAGGGGCGCGGCATTGGGTTCGTCGGAGAAATTCTCCAGCATGTCCCGCAGCGCGTCCGGCTGGATTCCTTCCAAGACCGCCGCGGCGGGTTGCCCGCGCCGGGGATTCATGCGCAGGTCGAGCGGTCCGTCGAGTTTTATCGAAAAGCCTCTCACCGGGTCGTCAATCTGCATGGAGGAGACGCCGAGATCGGCGAGGACCAAATCCGCTCCCGTGATATTCTGCGCGGCGAGAATTTGCGCCAGGCCGGCGAAATTGCTGCGGCGCGCCGTGAAAACCGGCTCCGCAAAGCCCAGCGATCGCAGACGCGCTTCCGTTTTTGGCAGCTCCACGGGGTCGGCGTCCAAGCCGATCAATTTTCCACCGGGCAGAATTCGGGCGAGTATTTCCCGCGCGTGCCCCCCGTAGCCCAAGGTGCAATCCACGGCCACATCGCCGGCCTTGGGCGCCAGAATTTCGAGAATCTCGGCCACCATGATCGGGCGATGGGTGCCCGCCGGTGTTTTCCCGGAGGCGAGCACCTTGGCAATCGTTTCCGTGTCGCCGCCGTGTTCCTTGTATTTGTCCTCAAAACGACGCGGATTTTTCCCGCCATAACGCTGGCGCCGTTTGTGCGGCACGCCGGGACCGGCTGGATTTTCGTTCGCCATGGCCGGAGGATTGCAGGATTGATGTTTCCTGTCATCCGCCGATTTGCTAAACGTGCGTCCGCCGGGCCAGATGAAACACGACGTCCCAACCGTTCGCACGCACACGAAAACCGCGTGGCCTCCATGAGTTCAAGACGCCTGGTGATGGTCGGCGGCGGCGCGGCGGGATTTTTTGCAGCCATTGCCGCGGCGGAGCTGGGGGCGGAGGTCACCGTGCTGGAGAAAGGGTCGCGATTTCTCGACAAGGTGCGCATCTCGGGCGGCGGACGCTGCAACGTCACGCACGCGTGCTTTGAGCCGCGCGAATTTGCCACGCGCTATCCGCGCGGCGGCCGGGCTTTGCTGGGGCCATTTCAAAAATTTTCCGCCAGCGACACCGTGGCCTGGTTCGAGTCGCGCGGCGTCAAATTGAAGAGTGAAGCCGATGGCCGCATGTTCCCCGTCACCGATTCCTCACAGACAATCGTGGACTGCCTCCTGGGCGCGGCGCGCGAGGCCGGGGTGAAAGTCCAGCTCAACTGCGCGGTGCACTCCGCCGACATAACGGGCGACGGAACATTCGAACTCGCAATTGTCTCCGGAGCCGCCGCCGAGGCCGGCGCTTCGCGCCGGACGGTCTTCTGCGATCGCCTGCTGCTGGCCACGGGCGGCTGCCGGGCGGCGGCCGCAGGCCGGCTCGCTCTTTCGCTGGGCCATACGCTGGAATCGCCCACGCCGTCCCTGTTTACATTCCAGATTGAATCGGCGTGGCTGCGCGAGTTGGCCGGAGTGGCCGCCGAGGCGGCGGTTTCCGTTCCCGGCACTAAATTGCGCGAGCGCGGGCCGTTGCTCGTGACCCACTGGGGCATGAGCGGACCGGCCATTCTGCGGATGTCGGCCTGGGGCGCGCGGGAACTGCATGATTTGAATTATCAATTCCCGCTGCTGGTCAACTGGCTGCCGGATCTCAGCGCGGAGGGCATCGGCCAGGAATTCCAAGCGCGCCGCGCATCCGCGGGCGCCCGGCTGATCATGAACGTTCCCGTGCCTCCGCTCAGCGCGCGATTGTGGGAGCGGCTGGTTGCTGCGGCCGGTGTTCCGCGCGACCAGCGCTGGTCGGCGCTGACGCGGGCGGATGCACAGGCGCTGATCCAACACCTTACCCGGACGGAATTTCTCGTGACCGGCAAGAGCCTGAACCGGGATGAATTCGTAACCTGCGGCGGGGTACGATTATCCGAAGTGAATTTCAAGACCATGGAAAGCAAGCTCTGCCCGGGACTGTATTTCGCCGGCGAACTGCTGGACATCGACGGCCTGACCGGGGGCTTCAATTTTCAGGCCGCGTGGACGACCGGCTTTATCGCGGGCCGCGCGATGGCGGCTTGAATTTTACGGCGCGCGGTTGTATTTGAATCGTGTGGGCAAAACCTATCTCTTCGAATGTCCCCAGTGTCAATATCGCGTCCATATTTCCGGGGGCGCGGACAGCGGCCTGCACTGCGAAATTCAGACGGTGGTCTGCCGTGATTGCCGCCACCTGTACGATGTTTTCAAACGGCAACGCCGCCGCGCCGACGCCAAAGACCAGGTCCGCTTTCCCGGTTTTTATCGCCCGGAGATACCGCCCAGCGTTTTGGGTGGAAGCTCCGTGAACCCCTCGCCGGCTCCGCCCCCGGCCCTGATCTGGCGCGAGCTCGAACTGGCGTGCCCGGTGGAACCGGAACACTTCGTGGAATCGTGGAACGATCCCGGCCGTTGTCCCCGCTGCGGTAATTTCATGGAGAGAAATGGATTTCCCTTCCGAGCGTGGGATTAGCATCGCTACGTATTCAGGTTCCCGCTCTGTTGGTTTTCTGCGTCATAGGGCGGGCGGCGAACAGGGCATCCCGTGGGCCGCGGCCACGGCAAAATGCGTGATCTTGCCGTCCATCACATTGATGCCGGTGACCAAGGCCGGCTGGTGCCGGCAGGCTTCGGCCAGGCCGTGGTCGGCCAGTAATTCGATATAGCGGTGGGTCGCGTTAGTGAGGGCCTGGGTGGCGGTGCGGGAATAGGCCCCCGGCATGTTGGCCACGCAATAGTGGGTCACCCCTTCCTCCACAAACACCGGGTTTTCGTGGGTGGTGGGCCGCGAGGTTTCCGCGCAGCCGCCCTGGTCAATGGCAATATCCACCAGCACGCTGCCGGGGCGCATCAGCTTGAGCATGTCACGGCGGATCAACTTAGGCGCCTTCGCCCCTGGCACGAGCACGGCGCCGATGAGCAAATCCGTGCTGGGCAGCATTTGCAGCAGGTGCGATTCATCCGAATATAGCGTATGCGCCGTGCTGAGCGTGATGTCCAGGTAGCGCATCCTTTCGATGTCCACCTCCAGGATGGTAACGTCCGCGCCGAGGCCGGTGGCCATGCGGGCGGCATTGATGCCCGAGGTGCCGCCGCCGAGGACCACGACCTTGCCGGACAGGACGCCAGGCACTCCGCCCAGGAGAGTGCCGCTGCCCCCGTAATGCTTGGCCAGAAAATAGCCGCCCACCAGCACGCTCATGCGGCCGGCGATTTCGCTCATGGGCTCCAGCAACGGGAGGCGGCGGTTGACTTCAATGGTTTCGTACGCGATGCATGTGGCGCCGGATTTGGCCAGCGCTTCGGTCAGCGGCTTGTCCGCCGCCAGATGCAGATACGTAAACAGCAACTGGCCGGGGCGCAGCAGGGCCACCTCAACCGGCTGCGGCTCCTTGACCTTGACGATCAGGTCCGCCCGCTGAAATATCTCCCCGGGTCCCTCGAGAAGTTTCGCGCCGGCGCGCTCATACTCGTCATCGCCGAAGCCGGACCCCACGCCGGCGCCGCGCTGGACCAACACCTCGTGGCCGCGTTTGATGATTTGGTACGCCGCCGAGGGCAGCAGCGCGACACGATATTCCTGTTTTTTGACTTCTTTGGGGACTCCAATGATCATGATGTTCCTCGTTGATAGTTTCGCCTATTTTCAGCGGCCTGGCAATGCGGACATCCCAGCGCCCGGGACGGGCGCGCTCCGTGGAGCGGTTTAAAGCACCGCGGCGCGGGGTTCGTCCGCACGCGCGCCGAGATTTCCATAGCGATGGTAATCCGTGCTGATGCTTTGCTCGCGCAGGTACCAGAGCATTTCCAGCCGGCCTTCGCCGCAGACGGGCCGGCTCGCGAGGCAGCCGCCGGCCTCATTTGCGGCCGGCCAGACCGCCGGCGGCACGCGATCCGGGGCGGCGAAACGCACGCGGTCCGCCTGTCCGCCGCGGATGGCTGCCGCCAGTTGCTCATCGGTTTCGGTCACGAATTCCACCCAATCGCACCACGAGCCGGCAAGTACCTTGAGCAAGGTCACCGTCGGCAGCGCCGCGTCAGGCGGGGCGCTTACGGTGACGCGGCAACCGGCCAGTTGGGCGGCGCAGACGGGAGTGGCCACTTCAAACAGGCTGTCATTCGGATGCACCCGCACGCGCACGCGGCCACAGGGTAGATAGCGGCGCACGTTGTCCTGGCCGACCAGCTTGAAGTGGTCGTGTCCCTGGCTGAATTCATCACGATAGGCGGCTTCGCAACTGGCGGCGGCGGCGACGATGCGTTCGGCCTCGGCGATTTTTCTGGCGCGCAGCCCGTCACCCAGGGCCGCCAGTGCCGGGCTGGCCGGTTTCAAAGAATTTTCAGGCAGGGGTGCGGCGGCAAAATCCATGAATTGCGCGACGTAGTTGGGTCCGCCGGCCTTCATGCCCGGCCCAAAAACGGATTTTCCCATGCCGCCGAATGGCTGGCGCAAAACCACGGCCCCGGTGGTGACGCGATTGATGTAGAGGTTGCCCGCGTGGATGCGTTGCTTCCAGAAATCCCACTCCCGCTCGTCGAGGCTTTCCAAGCCGCTCGTGAGTCCGTAGCCGGTCTGGTTGGCCAGGGCAACGGCCTCCTCCAAGTTTTTGAAACGCATCACACCCAGGACCGGGCCGAAAAATTCCGTCCGGTGCGTCCGACTGCCCGGGCTCACGCCGTATTTGATTCCGGGAGTCCAAAGGTTTGGGTTGCCGGCGGCGGGCTGCGGCGCGAGCGCCCATTCTTCACCGGCCTCCAGGTTTTTCAGCGCCCATTCCAGATCGCCCCGCGGCGGGCGGATGAGCGGGCCCATTCTGGTGTCGAGTTCCCAGGCGGAGCCCGTTTTCATGCTGGCCGCGGCCTCGCACAATCCGCGCCGAAAGGCGGGGTCGTCATAAACTTCATCCTGTAACAGCAACAGCGAGGTGGCGGAGCATTTCTGTCCCGCGTGGCTGAAAGCGGAATGGAGGACGTGCTTGATGGCCTGGTCGCGGTCGGACACGGCCGTGACCAGGGTTGCGTTTTTGCCGCCGGTTTCGGCGAACAGATTCAAGCGCGGATGGCTGCGGAGCATCGTGAGGGCGGTCTCCGTGCCGCCGGTTAGGATGACGGCGTCCACTTGGGGATGGGCCACGAGCCTGGCCCCTTCGGAGCCGCCAGCACAGGGGACGAATTGCAGGACGTTACGGGACACGCCGGCCCGCCAAAAGCATTGGCAGAGTTCCCAGGCGATCAGCACCGCATCCGAGGCGGGCTTCAAAATGACCGTGTTGCCCGCCGCCAGCGCGGCGGCGACGCCGCCGCACGGTATCGCAATCGGAAAATTCCACGGCGACACGACCACTACTGCGCCCTTTCCGCGGGCGCGGAGCGACGGCATCGCCTGCCACCAGCGGGCGGTGTCGCGGTAAAACTCCAGAAAATCCACGGCCTCGGAAACCTCAGGATCGGACTCGGACAAAACCTTGCCGCCGTTGGCCAGGGCGGCGCCCATCAGGTCGCCGCGCGCCGCGCGCAATTCCTGGGCGACCCGGCCGAGAACCTCAAAGCGCGGTTCCGGAGCGAGCGAGCGCCAGCCGTCCGGATCGGCCGCGGCCGCCTCCACCGCGCGGAGGACATCGCTTTCGCCAGCCTGACGATAGTTGCCCACCACGACGCCGGGGCGCGAGGGGTCGAGACACTCGTGCCGGGTGGGGCCCTCGAAAAATTCCCCGCCGGCGATGACCAGGGGAATTCGCGCGGCTTGATCCCCGCACCGCGGCTGCCACTCGGCGATGATTTGCCGGGCCCAGTCGCCATTTTGGGGCAGGGCGAAATCGGTGTCGGGTTCATTCTCAAGCTGCGGCCAGCCCTGCGGCAGGGAGTTGGGCCGGAAGGGCGGCACCAGGCGATTTTGCGTGCGGCGCGGTGCGGCCGAAAGGGCCTCCAGGGCGGCGAAGGAATCCAAAAATCCTTTTTCCAACCGCGCCCATTCCGGCGTGGCGACCTTGATTTTGAAGGCGTGCCGCAAAAAGTTATCCGGCCCGGTATTTTCATCGAGCCGGCGGACGAGGTAGCCGATGGCATTGATGAAATTCCCCCGCTTGCAGGCCGGCGCGTAGAGCAGCAGATTGCCCGAGCACTCGAACAGCGCGCGGCGCTGGTGATTGGCCATGCCCTCCAGCATTTCAAACTGGACCTGGCCCAGGGCCTTCCGCTCGTGCGCCAGTACCAGGCCGTAGGCCAGATCGAACAAATTATGCGAGGCGATGCCGGCGTCCATGGCCGCGAGGTTTTCGGGCTTCAACATTTCACACACCATGCGTTTGTAGTTGGCGTCGGTTTCGCGCTTGGTTTTGAAGGGCGCCTGTGGCCAGCCGCGCAAGGACGCCTCCACGCGTTCGCTCTCCAGGTTGGCGCCCTTGACCAGGCGGATGGTGATGCGCGCCCCGCCGCCCGCCGCGCGCCGGCGCGCCCAGGCTTGGATTTGGAGCAGCGTGGCGAATGAATCCGGAAGGTAGGCCTGCAGCGCGATGCCGGCCCGGACCAAGAGCAGGTCGGGCTGGTCGAGCGCGCGCATGAACGCCTCGGCCGTGAGTTCCTTATCCCGGTATTCCTCCATGTCCAGGTAGACAAACTTCGGCACCACTTCGCCGCCAGGCCGCTTGTACCGGGCGGCCGCCGCCGCCCGAAACAACCCGGCCAGGCGGTCGCAGAGCACCGACACGGTGTGCTCGCGTGCGAGGGGCGAGATTTGCGAATAAAGCGTGGAGATTTTGATGGACACCACCTCGGTCTCCGGCCATTGCAGGCCCTCCAAATATTGCTGCAGGCGCCGTTCGGCTTCCGGCTCGCTCAAGATGGCTTCGCCGAGGAAATTCACGTTCATCCGCAGGCCCTCGCGGGCGCGTTCGGCCAGATGGCTGACCAGCAGTTCCTTTTCGCCGGGCAGAATGACGTTGGCCGTCTCCTTGCGCATGTGCTCCTTGACCAGCGGCAGCGCGACGCCAGGCAGATGGTTCCCGAAGGACTGGAAGCCCTTCATGAGTGTGCGATCCACCGGGCCGAAGAAGCGCGGCACGCCCTGGACATCGAGGATGTGGATCAGGTGTTCAACTGCGCGGCGCGGGTCGTTGGTGCGAAATGCCTGGTCGGTAATTTGGGCCAGGGTGGCCTTGTCCGAGGGCGTCTGGAGCATGCGATCGAGCTCGGCCTGCTGGCGTTTTTCCGCAGCGGTTTGGAGGCCGGCGGCGCGGGTCTGCAGGCGCCGCGCCAGGTACAGCGCCTTCTGGATGGACGGCGGGTGCGGGGACCCCGGGTCCGGCGTAAATCCGGCCAGGACGGCTTCCAGCAAATGAGGGTTCATTTGAGTGCGGAACGCGGAACGCGGAATGCGGAATAAGCTGCGGACAGGTGTACGATTGGGTTCATATTGCGGCTGCTGGAAATTAGAGGTTCTTTCGCCTCAGAACGCCCAAGGTTCGCAGCCATTCTTCGGCGCGTTTGGGCCAACCACTAACGAGCTTGTCTGACGGGCGCAATCCGTATCCATGCCCGCCATTGGAATACAAGTGCATTTCCACGGGAACCTTTGCGTCCTTCAAAGCAAGGTAGTAAAAGAGACTGTTCTCAATGCGAATCCCGTCGTCCTCGGTTTGTATCAGGAACGTTGGCGGTGAATTTGAGCTCACTTTGAGTTCCGGCGATAGCTGGGTGTTCTTCACGAGGTACGCCGGATAAATCGGCATCGAAAAGTCAGGCCGGCAACTGACTTGATCTGCGTCATCGACGGGTTCATACGCTCGCCGGTCAAAGTTGTTGCTGAGGTTGGCGGTGAGGTGGCCGCCGGCGGAAAATCCCATAACACCGATTCGTTTAGGATCCAGGTTCCATTCCTTCGCGTGAAATCTGACCAGCCCAAGCGCACGTTGGGCATCCTGCAAAGGCAGGATATGGTTCGGGTCACCAGGGCGCTCCGGCACTCGATATTTCAACAAAACACCCGTCACGCCAATGGAATTCAGCCACTTGCAGATTTCCGTGCCTTCGAGATCCATTGCCAGGATGCTGTACCCGCCACCCGGGCAAACGACCACTGCCGCGCCATTGGCCTGGCTCTTCGATGGGCGATACAGGGTAATCGCCGGCTGGCTCACATTCGTGAGTCGGATCACTCGCTGCCCAGCGACCAGCCCGTCACTGGGTTTGGTTGTGTCATGCTCTTCACCCATGCTGCTCTTTTCATCCGGTACGCCTTTCGGCCAGAGCGGAATGGGACCTGATACACTGGGGCCAAAGGCGAGCGCCTGGTTGCTCACGATCGTCAGCAGAGAAACCAGGCCGGCGGCAAGAAATTTTCTCATGCGGTGATGAAACCCAAAATTCACCCCGCTTGCAAAGAGAAATCGACTGGCCACCAACCCGCACTTAATTGGGCCAACGAGAGCCGATGCCTCAGGCCGGCTGGTTGGGAAGCATTACCAGATTTTACAAGGAATCACGGCGTCTTCATCAAATGAATAAACCGCGCACAATCGATGGTAGCCGTCCGCAATCACAACTTGTTCCTTGGTGGAATTACGAATCAGAAGCAGCGGCGACAGTTTTTGGCCTTGCTCGATTTTCTTTTGATCCCTTTTGACGTGGCTGTTGCTGACTGCGAGCAAAGGCAATCTCGCTGCCCTGAAAATGTCTTTGGACTTGAATTCCGACATCTCCGCGCGTTTTAATTCTTTCACGCGGGCCTTGGCGGTCTTTCTATCACAAAACAGGCTGAGGTAGGATAGGGCTGAGAGGTAGTCCTGTTCTTCGGGTTCGCTTAGCCACTTGATTTTGTACTTCGCTGCCATTTTGTTCTGGGCTCAATATATGATACCAGGCAACCTCGGACAAGTTTTGAGCTGACTGCCATGAATGCAGTCTGGAGAAAAAAAGGCGGAAGGTGAGGAGGAATTGTCGAACCAGTTCCTGGCATCACCAGTGCCAGGGTCTTTCTTCATTCCTCGTCTCCCCTTCCGGCTCCTCCTATAGCTTGAATCCTGCCCACAAGACGGAGGTCCAATTAAATCAAATTTCCATTAAACATGGTGGTCCGACCGTTTGCAAAGTGCATTGGACTTTGGCATTTTGCACCTCCCGGAATCCAGCGATGGCCGAAAAATAGACGAATCTTCACGGGCAGCCATCGTGCTAAGAATCGGTTCCCGTAAATATTGCACCCATCCAGCCCGCCGCGCGATCATGGATGGCACCTTCGGAGATAAAGGTAAGCCAGCAGAACCCCGAAAAGCCGACGGTGAGTCCTAAAGCATGTTCAGTTGAAGAGACCCCCGAAAAGCTGGTCGTGACCCGGGTGGCCCGTGGCATCCGAGGCTCAAACGGCCAAATCGCACCGTCGCGGAACCCGCGATTTGACAGCCGCATCGGCTGCATTATGCTATTGGCGGTCGCACGAACCGCACGATGGAAACCATGAATTCCCGTTGACCCAGACCGCATAATAAAATGAACGAAAAAATCACGCAGATCATTCCCGCTGATGATTGGGTTGCCATCTTTAAGGTCGATGATGAAAGTGAATTATCCATGCCTTTAAGTTGCTGGGCTCTATGTCAAGCGGAGGATGGGTCTTCAAGGATCGAAGGCATCTATGTTGACGCATCGGGAAATTGCACCGCCGCCAGATCAGTTGAAAATTTCTTGCGTTACAAAAGACTTTCAGCAGCCAGCACCTGATGCGAAGGGCTGCCTGAACAAACTTGATATTTCGCTCCGCGAAGGCATAACCTTGACGAGTGTTGCCGGCGAAGGCGCAGTGATCGCAGGGTGCCCCCGTACCTCAAATGGATAGAGGAGCGGTTTCCTAAATCAGCGCAAGCACTTTTTTCGGAATTTTTGCTGCCTTTGATTATTGCAGATTCCCCTTGATTTCATTGGTGATTTATCACTTTTTTCCCCTCGCCACTCGGTGCCGAGTTTTGGCTCGGTTTGGCCCTTTTTTGCCCCAAAAAAGCAAAACGGTATCAGATGCGGTATCAGATTTGACCGGAGATTTCACCAGCAGGAAGTGGTGCCCCCGCCCGGAATTGAACCGGGATCTACCGCTTAGGAGGCGGTAGCTCTATCCATTTGAGCTACGGGAGCGAGCCGTCGTTAATCTTCAGCATACCAATTGAGCCGAGGTTGACAAGCAACCGAAAAAGGAGGCTTTCAAGCCCGCCTCCTGGGCAGAGGCAGAAGAGTGCAGCGTTTTTAACGATCCTGATGAAAACATGAACTCCGTAGCCTCACAAAAGCGCCATGTCATCTCGGAAGAAACCGCCGCGACCCCACTTGTTTACCTCCGCTTGGACGCTTTGGTAAAACTCGACACGAATTTTTCGCGAGTAAAATTCGATTGCGCGAAGAAGCCTTGAAGCTGTTCGGCCTTCGGTAACGCGTTCAATGCGCCGAGGGTGTTGGCGTAAGCCAAAAGTTCCGCCCGGATTTTCGCCAAGCAATCCCCGTCAATGATTCGCACGTCCGCAATTGGGGATGCGGCATCGTGGAAGACTAAAGCTGGATGAACCATGACAGGTGTCACTTGGCAACTTTGGTCGTATGCAGCCTTGAACCAGTTGATGGAGCCGGCCAGTTGATCAGCATCCTTTTTCGCAATCGTCGTAGTGCTCGTGACCCCATTCTTGCATTCGATGACGATAAACCGCAGCCCACCCAACGCCCAAAGATCGTCAGGACCTTTCCCTGATTCTGCTTCTGGCCGCTGGGTCTCGAATCCCAAGACCAGCCCCAATAGGGCCATCGCCTTCTCAAATCGCTCTGCGTCATCTTCGTAAAAGTTGAGATCATCAATTAGGCCGTGAAGCCAAATCACGATTTCGTTCACGTTCTTGAAC
>JBEKZM010000250.1:0-3557 GCA_049509875.1 Verrucomicrobiota bacterium
GGTCTCCTTCGCCAGTATTACCGGTTGGACATCTCCCTCAAATCAAATCGTGGCAGTCAGTTCAAACCAGACAACCCGCATCACCGCGATTTATCAGGGGGTAGGCTCGCTGCAAGTGATGATTGAACCGAGCGGCGCCATCATCGCCGGTGCCGAATGGCAGGTGGACGGTGGGACTTGGATGGGCAGTGGCATGAGGCTGAGTGGCCTGAGTAACGGAGCCCATACTGTGTCGTACAAGCCGGCAAATGGCTGGGCGACCCCTGGAAGTCAGTCGGTAATGGTCCTCGCAAACCAAACCACTGTGACGAACGGCATTTACACGGATATTGGCTACTCATTCGCCACGATTGCGGGCCAAGCTGGAACCACTGGAAGCGCTGATGGAACAAACTTGGCGGTGCTGTTCGACTCTCCAGCGGGGATTTGCGTGGACGCATCCGAAAACCTCTATGTTGCGGACACGGGAAACTCGGTCATTCGCAAGCTGACACACACGACCAACGGCTGGGCGTCCTTCACAATCGCAGGCCTGGCAGGAGCTCCCGGCTACACGGATGGCACAAACGGCCAGGCACGTTTCGATTATCCCTCGGGCGTTGCGATTGACACGAACAACAACATTTATGTGGTGGATCAAGTCAATTCCACGGTCCGCAAGCTGACCACGGATGGCACGAACTGGACGGTCTCCACCATCGCCGGCATGGCGGGGGACTATGGAAGTGCCGACGGCACAAACGGGGTTGCGAGATTCTATTACCCTGCAGGCGTCGCGGTTGACACATCCGGCAAGGTTTACGTGGCGGACCAAATCAACTCGTCCATCCGCAAATTGACGCCGCTGGGTTCAAACAACTGGGCAGTCTCCACCATTGCGGGCATGAGCGGATTGAACGGCAGTGCGGACGGCATAAACGGGACCGCCAGGTTCTACTGGCCCAGCAGCTTGACGGTGGACGCAAGCGGCAACATTTATGTGGCCGACACATTCAACGATACCATCCGTAAAATTGCAACCTCTGGAACGAACTACGTCACCACGACGATATGCGGCACTCCCGGCGTGAACAGTTCAGTGGACGGGACCAACAACTCCGCGCTGTTTGACGGACTGAGCGGCATCGTTGTGGACGGGCTTGGAAATCTGTTCGTCGCCGACACCTACAGTTCAGTAATTCGCGAAGTCACACCCATTGACTCGAGCTGGGTCGTGAACACCATCGGCGGATTGGCCTACGTCGAGGGCTCGGCAGATGGTACGAATTCACAGGCTCGATTTGATTCGCCGTATGGTATCGCCGTGGATGTAAACGGCTTGCTTTATATCGCTGACACGTTCAACCAAACCATCCGCGCGGGCACGTCGTTTTCCCCATTGCCCCCAGAGCCACACATTGCCATAGCGCCAGGAGTAAAGGATTTCTCGTTTAATTGGCAGGTCACGGCTGGTTTAACGTATCAGCTTCAAATCGAGACGAATCTTCAGCAACAATCCTGGGTCAACCTCGGATCACCCATTCTCGCCACAAATGCTTCGATGTCTTTTATGGACACAAACGCAACGAACTCGCCAAGGTTTTTCAGGGTAATGGTTGCACAATGACTTCAAATATTTCATAGAGCGGTCCCCATTATGGGGCGGCTGGCAGCCAGCGTCCGAAAAGGCTTTGAGATTCCGGCCATTCCGTGCATAATTAATTCAACGGAATTCGGAATTAAAAACCATGTCTTATCAGGAAAACGAACTAAAGAACATCTCCCGCCATTTCCAAATTTACGGGGAGATCCTGCATGCGGAGCCGCTGAAGATCGGCCACATCAACGAAACTTACACCGCCACCTACAACCAAAGCGGCACGCAGGTGCGTTACATTCACCAGAAGATCAACCGGCAGGTGTTCCAGAGCCCGGACGCCGTCATGGCCAACCTCATGCGGGTCACCCGCCACATTCGAGGGAAACTCGAGGAACGCAGGGTCCCTGATCTCACCCGGCGCACGCTCATCGTCATTCCAACGCGTGATGGCCGACCCTGCCATTCCAACGGCAACGGCGAAATCTGGCGCACGTTCGTTTACATTGAAGGCGTGCAGACCCACGAAGCGGTGCAGGCGCCGGCCCAGGCTTACCAGGCCGGCAAGGCCTTCGGCGAATTCCAGAGCCTCTTGGTGGACCTGCCGGGCGGGCGACTCTTCGAAACCATCCCCAACTTCCACCACACGCGCAGACGATTTGAGGCCCTCCTGGCCGCGGTGGAAAAAGACCATGTCAACCGCGCCGCCAGCGCGCGTAGGGAAATCGAATTTGCGATGGATCGGCAGCCCATCACCGGCGTCATTTTGGACGCGATGGCCAAAAAATGGATTCCCGAACGCATCACCCACAACGACACCAAGTTCAATAATGTCATGCTGGACGTGATCACCGGCGAGGCAATGTGCATCGTGGACCTGGACACGGTGATGCCCGGCTGTGCCCTTTATGATTTTGGCGACATGGTGCGCACGACGACCAGTCCAACCTTGGAGGACGAACTGGACTTGTCGAAGGTGAGAATGCAAATGCCCATGTTTAAGAAGCTGGCCGAGGGCTACCTGGCCGCCGCCGGGCCATTTCTGACCCAGCGCGAAAAAGAACTTATCGCGTTCTCGGGTAAACTGATCACTTTTGAAATTGGGCTGCGTTTCTTGACCGATTTCTTAAGCGGCGACGTTTATTTTCGCACGCACCGGGCCGGGCACAACCTGGACCGCTGCCGCACGCAGTTCAAGTTGGTGGAGTCCATCGAGCGCCAGGAAGAGGCCATGCAGAAATTCATCGAAAGAATTTGAAATATTGAGTCCGCCTGCGGCGCTTGAACATTGCTGTCGCCGTCACTTTCCGGCTGCCAGCCACCATTCCGCCGACACTCTTGAAAGCATCATCCGACCGGACGATAAAAAGATTCAGCCATTCACTCCAGGGAACATCGCCGCTGAGGCATTGAGCGACTGGCTCGAGAAGAACGGCTACGCCGCTTAGCAAAGATGGTGGGAGTCCTAATTTATGCTTTGCAGCCGGAAGAACCGGCTGCCCGCCCCGACCGGCAGGCTGACGCTGTAATTCGTGCCGACGACAACCGGCCTGTTGCTCACGGCGGTCCAGGCGGCGCTGGAACCCAGGAACGAACTGCTCAGAAGACTAAAGCCCGTTGCATTGGTCGGCCACCTCAGGGCCAGGCCCCGCCCCGATTGGCTGAGGGCAAGCCAGGGGGCCTGCGTCTGGTTTGCCGTGCCGTAGAATGTGGCAAGCGCCCCCCAGGCGCCGTTGAACCCCGATGGATCAAAACCATAACTGAGCGTGGCATCGCCATCGTAAGGCAGGGCGGCCGACAGGCCGTTAGTGATCAGCGTCTGCACGCTGCCAATCGAGCAGTCGGGAATCATCAAATCCGGTGTATAGACGTTGATACCATCGTTAGAACCAGGACCCCACCAAACCGAAATGACATCCGATGGAATATCATTTCCGCTGACGTCCTCTGCGTCAATCCCGATGCCGATGTTCAGCCCCAC
>JBEKZM010000251.1:0-3499 GCA_049509875.1 Verrucomicrobiota bacterium
CCGGCGTTATCAAAGCGCCCGGCTGGCCCGCCGACAAATCCCAAAGTGCTATCGCTGCAGATGCAAAACAACGCGCCCGGGTCGTTTGTAATTGCGGCACCACTGCTCAGAGCGAGGGGGCTACTGCCGGTCCAGGAAATGGTGCCGGAATTTTCCAGCACCCGTGTGCTCAAGACAACCGTGTCGGAATTGGTAAGTGCCAGGCAGGCGCCGGGCTCGATGACGGTCTGTCCGCTGCCGCTCATGGTGCCGCTGTTCCAGAATGACGCTGCATGAAGTGTCAGGGTGCCGCTTCCGGTCAGGGTCGGGTCCACGCCGCGTGTGCCCATGACGAGAGCGCCACAATCCAAATTTGTGTTCAACGTCACGGTCAAGGCATTCGTGATAATGGCATTGTCGGCGATTCCAGGCACCAGGCTTGGACTCCAGTTAGTATTGGCAGCCCAATCGCCGGCGGAATTCGTCCAGGAAAAATTAATCGGTGTAAACCGCGCCATGATGCTTTTGTTTGTAGTCATGGTCACCATTACGGTGTTATTCTGGGTCAACACATCTCCGGTCCAGGCGTGAAATGCCCCGGCTGGCATAGCCGTGAGCGTCACCAGTTGGCCGTTGGTGTAGGCGGCCTGGCTTGGGCTGACCGTGAATGCGCCGCCATCTGACAGCACGGTCAACCGATAGAGCGCCGATGCGCTGTTCGTGGGGTTGGTGCCGTCCAGAAATTCCTGCAAATTGGAGACGCCATCGCCGTCTGCATCGCCGGTGGCCGAACTGGTTAGGTTGCCAAAATATTGCAGTTGCCATGAGTCGGGCATGCCGCAGCCGCGCGAGTCTATCATCAGGGCCGCTGGGCCGCTGGTGACGCTCAGGGAATCGCCGGTCACCACCACGGTGTAGGTGCCCTCGTTGGCCGCACTCACATTTTGAATGGCGAGCGTATCAGCAGCAGCGGGGATATTCGTACCGTTATACTGCCATTGGTAGGCAATATTTCTGGTATCGGCCACCACAACAAAAAAGGATGCGTTGTTGCCGGGCACCACCACCTGCATTTGGGGTTGGCCGATGATTTGTGGTGGCGCGGAGAGCTCTGTCGTTTCCATTTGAAGATTTCCACTGGTGTCAAAAAAGTATTGGTCGTCCTGTGCATGGCCGGAAGCGGCGTGCAGCAGCGCCATCGCCAGACCTGCAAACGACGCCAACGGCACTTTGAGCGCCGTCGATATCGCCGCTTCAAAACGCGGCATTTTGCATTGCTGCAGGGACGCCACCGGCATCGATCGCCCAGATTGAATTGGCCGTTTCATGGGAACTGGTCGAGCTGCTTCATCATCTGGTCTTCGTACACGTTCAGCAGCCCGCCTTTCTTCACCCTCGCCAGGGCAACAATTCCGTTGACGGTGTTGCAATCGGTCATGGTGAGGACAGTGATGCCCATGCCGATCAGCTCGCCCGCGGCGGAAAAACGGGGGGTTGGCCTCAGCGGCGAGGGACGAGTCAAGGGAATATCAAAGTTAAACCGGCGTCTCATGTATTGCTCAGTGGTAATAGTCTCTTCCAGCCACATCTCGGTTACCCGGCCTTCGTAAAGAATCCGCCGCAAATCCAAGATTTCGGCATACGGCAAACCTGACGACTCCAACTGTTCCATCCGCCACAAGATCGACACCCCGCCCGAAAGCGGATTCATCACCTCTTCGCCTTCTTGAGCGTATGGCGCAAAGTCACCCGCGCCCCGCAACATCAATTCGCCAACTGACTCCGAGGCGGTTTCCTCGGCGCCGCCGCCTGAAAGTTCACCACCTGGTCGGAGCATTAATTCGCCGGCGCTCAACCCGGACGGGTCGGCCAAGTTGACAGGATCGTTTGCTGCGTATGTATAAAGGTTGGGGCCTTCCAGAATCTCGGCCTTGTCCAGTGGATCCCGGGACAGCCAGCGGCCCAAGTTCGGATCGTAGGCGCGGAAATGCGTGAGTGAAAGATTTGCCTCCTGGGACCAGAGCATCCCGGCGAATCCAAAGTCGATCTCCAAGTCACCCGAGAGCTTGGTTCTGCGACCCCACGGGTCATAAGCATAACGAGCGCGCACGGCGCCAGTGCTGTCGGTCAGCTCCCGGATGGATCCGATATGGTCGGCGGTGTAATAATAAGCCCCAGCATTGGTGCCAGTTTGCAAGCTCACGCCTTGGGGAAGGTAGTATTTGGTGATGTTGTTTGATTGGTCGCGCTCTTCGCAAATGCGACCACCGGACCAGACGAGACGGCGGAAGGAGGTTTGAGCTCCACTCTCCAATTGGCGAATGGAGGCCAGACGGCTCAAGCTGTCATAGGCGAATTCAGTCCGCTGATTTCCGGCATTCACCGCCGTGAGGCACTGCATGGCGTTCCATTCATTCGAATAAGATAGACCCGGCCCGGCGTCAGTGCTGAGCTGATTAAGTGAATTGTAGCTGGCCGTATTGAGCGTTGCACCCGTTTGGTCGGTCAGGCGATTACCCGCTGGATCATAGGTGTACCCGTAACTATTGACGAGGCTCCTGGAATTGGTGACTACCGCTGATAACAACTGGCCATCGGCGTCGTAACCCAGAAAATCCAGGTCAGGCGGTTGCGCGCCGACCTGCTGTGACCAGGTGACAATGCGGTCGCGGGGCACGTCCCAACCGTAATCAAACTGGGACACCGGAGTGATACCGACAGAGTTGGCAATTTGCCGTAGCTTAAAGTCTTGGAGGTTGTTTCCATAGCTCAAGGCCATGGTCAAACCGTTGGGGTATGATTCGGATACCAACCGGTCCGAACTGCCATCGTACGAATAGCCAAAGGAACCAAGAAGGTTTGTCATGCCGGAAATTCGCCCGGCGGCATCATAACTTACCGACATGCCGGTACCGTCAATCGTTTTTTGCACGATCCGGCCCAATTGGTCGTAGGTGTAAACAGTGGTCTCCCCGGGCCATGGTCCGGTTTCGCCGGCCAATCGTTCGGATCCCAAAGCGGGCGGGGAAGTGACGGGATTGTAGTGGAACCGGGTGGTTCCGGTTCCGTCGGTTACCGACGCCACGCGCGGATAATCGGGATCGTACGTAATGCTGACGTTGGCGGTCTGGACGAGGGTGTTGCCGTAACAGCGTGATTTCAATGTGTCATCGAGATTGTAGGCCAGCGTGGTGCTCTGCAGTTTCTCATCAATGATCTGGAGCAACCGGCTGGTTGTGCTTTCATAAACATATTTTTCCTGCGACCCGTCGCCGTACTGCTCGGAAATAATCCTGCCCTGCAGGTCATTGATCCAGGAAGTGGAGCGCCCCATGGGGTCGGTCATGCTGTGAACCGAGCCACAGCGGCACCAATTGAACAGATTGGTCCGATTGAGGGGGTCAATCATGGCGACCACTTGTCGCAGGCTGTTGTGTTGCCATAAAGTTTGACGGCCAGCGCGGTCCAAAGCGGCGGCCAGGTCCAGACGATCATACGTAAACTGCTCGTAAGTCCCATC
>JBEKZM010000252.1:0-3484 GCA_049509875.1 Verrucomicrobiota bacterium
GTTTGAACTGGCTGCGCAAATGCAGTCAACCATAGTATTGACCTGTTCATCAGTCACAGCGAATTTACCCTTAATGTCCTGAAATGCATTCCAAAGACAATGACATGGCGCAGATAAACTTGTGGGGGCATCACACGGATCTTTGGCACATTTCCCCTTTTGTGCAACTTCCCAAGCTTCCTTTAAGCGTTCGTACAGCTTCTTATAAATTTCTATTGTCTGCGGGTCCCAAGGATCAAGCCCAAGGACATCTATTTTGTCTGTGGGGGCATTGTTGTCAGGGGCGGGATGAAAGTGGTCGAAACGTGGCGGTTTGAAAATCCGTTTTCTTCCGGCTGATTTTCTTTCTCTTCCATCGCGAAAACTCTTCTTCCTTCTTTGATTCTTCCCGTTTAGCCAAGTGCAGTTTTTGATTGCCGGGGCGCTTGGATTTTCTTCCTGCTTGGCGCACGATGGGCTCCCAGAACAACCAACGAAAGTGCCGCTGCTGTAACGTCTTCTTCACGCCTGACTGCCACAATCCCAATCGCCAGTTTTATTGTTCGGCGCCGGATTGCCGCCGTGCCAGCAAGGCCGCCAGTCAACGGCGCTGGCTCCAAAAGCCGGCCAATCGAAATTACTTCCGCGACGCCCAAAACGTTCAGCGGGTCCAGCAATGGCGCAAGGCCAATCCCGGCTATTGGAAGCGAGCCAAATCGCGTTCCCAACAGGCTCAACCAACTACAAATCAACACCTTAACCCCGAAACGACATCTTGTAACGCACCGGAACCAGATCTCCGTGCGTTACAAGATCTCGTTCTGGTCGATCACCCTGCTTTTGTGGGCCTGCTCTCGATGGTTACGGGCAGTACGTTACAAGAGGACATCGCGGCCATCGGACGCAATGTGCTACTTCAAGGCAGGAACATTTTGGGCCTGCAAAACCCCGAATCGATTCCCTCCAACCATGATCCATAAACGATTGCTCCGACCTGACCGGCTCCGGCGGGTGCCGCCCAGCTTCA
Source organism: Verrucomicrobiota bacterium (assembly GCA_049509875.1). Lineage (GTDB taxonomy): Bacteria > Verrucomicrobiota > Verrucomicrobiia > Limisphaerales > UBA11358 > UBA11358. The sequence continues at coordinate 1,007 of JBEKZM010000252.1, forward strand.
ACTGGGTGGATCACCGTCTGGTCCGCGACCATTACATCGAACGCTGCGACTGCCTCGCGCTGGCGATTTACCTTTTTCTGGTGACCGTCGCCGACGCCCAGGGCTTGAGTTACTACTCTGACGCCTCCTTGTGCCGCCGACTCAAAATTGATCCGCTCCAGCTCCCGGCGGCACGGGCGCAATTGGAGCAGGCGGGCCTCATTGCGTTTGCCAAACCCCTCTATCAGGTCCTTTCGCTCGATCCGGACACGTTGCCACTCGCGGCTGACTCCGCGCCACGCGCCGGACAGGCTCTCTCAGCGGCCGACATCCTCAAACGCCTGGCGCAGGGAGGTGGCCAATGATTGACTACGAAACGTTCTGCCAGATCCGCCTTCTGGCCCAGGAGAAAGACCTGAAGCCCTCGCAAATCGCCGCCGAACTGGATCTGGACATTAAGACGGTCGAGAAGTGGATGACCCGGGAAACCTTCCAGCCGCGCCAAGGCGCCAGGCGGTCCAGCAAACTTGATGGCTTCAAAAAACGGATCATCGCCCAGCTGGATCGCCATCCGTACACCGCCCAACAGATTTTCCAGCAACTCCAGCAGCAGGGCTACGCCGGCGGCTACACCATTCTCAAGGATTACGTCCGGCTGGTTCGCCCGGTGCGCAAACCCGCTTATCTCCTGCTCGAGTTCGCCGCCGGCGAATGCGCCCAAGTGGACTGGGGCCAATACGGTTCGGTCGCGGTCGGTTCAACGCGCCGGCGCTTGTCCTTCTTCCTGATGGTGCTCTGCTACAGCCGGATGCTCTACCTCGAATTCACCCTGTCCGAAGCCATGGACCACTTTCTCTCCTGCCATCGCCGGGCCTTCGAGTTCTTTGGCGGCGTCCCGGAAAAAATTATGATCGACAATCTTAAGGTCGGGGTCGTGCGCCACCCCACCGGTCAGAAAGCGCTGTTCAATCCCCGTTACTTGGACTTTGCCGCTCATTATGGCTTCCAACCCGTGGCCTGTAATGTTCGCAAAGGCAACGAAAAGGGCCGGGTCGAAAACGGCGTCGGCTACGTCAAAAAGAACTTCCTGAACGGATTGGAAATCCCTTCCTTTGCGGCCATCAACCCCGCCGCCGTCCAATGGCGCGACACCGTTGCCAACGTTCGTATCCACGGCGAGACCAATCAAAAACCCGCCGCCCGTTTCGAACCGGAGAAGTCCTTGCTCAAACCTTTGCCCCCAATGCCCTATGACTGGGCACTGCGGGCGGCTGATTCCACTGATGAGTTTTATCGGCTCCAACAAAGGCTGGAAATGGTTTGGAGCGGGCCTTTGTCCGGTGGGTCCGACTTCCGACGCACCGAACAAGCCCTGTTGGAACTAATCGAAACAGCCGTGCGTTCAATCATCGTGGTCACATTCGCCGCCTGTAAGGTTCCGATCATCGCAGCGGCACTTGTGGCTGCGGCCAAGCGCGGAGTTAAGATTTCGTTGATTCTTGAATCAACCGCGGAAAGCGAAGGGACGGTAACATTCAACGCTATTAAGGCGATGGGCACTGAGCTAGCCCAAGCCGCCTCGGTTTTTGCATGGCCGATGGAAAAGCGTGGTACAGATGCCCAGGGTAATCGCGGCGCACTGCACGTGAAGTGTGCGGTCGTGGACGACGAGGTCACCTTGATTTCCAGCGCCAACCTCACTGAGCACGCGATGAACTTGAACATGGAACTCGGCATCCTGGTACGGGGAGGCGATCTTCCGCGCTCGCTCGCCGGGCATTTGCGGTCATTGATTCAGAGCCGAGTGCTTGTGAAATGCAACCTTGATGCTGATGTTTCAGGCTAAAAAATCCCGCCGTGCAACTTTCACAACCAAAGAACCCAAGTCTCTTCACCAAAACCTGCTGGCGCCGGTCGCGTGAATAGCGAAGCGGAGAGGCAGCTGAATCTCTTGGCGCTCGCGGTTCGCGTCATCGCCCGACGAATGGGCTTGAACCGGTCCCGAAGTTTCCTTGGCCCCGGAGAGAAATAGACGGCCTGCCGCGCACAAATTTGCGGTGCTTTTGTCTGAGTCTGCGTTTTGCCTTCAAAAGTGCTCTGCGTGACTTGTTGTTGGCGTGTTTACCGATTTTTTTGGCGGGTGTTGGGCTATCGAAGCTGCGGCTGTCCAACACGCCGAGTCTTGCAAGCGTGTCGTTGAGCACTCTGTGTTCAAGCCAATCTTGTGCCAATTTGGGCCAAAAGGGAAATCCTTGCTTTGCCAACCGGGACATCGTGTTGGCTGCCACCGCTACATCTGTGAAGACGATGCCTCGAATGCGGTAGATATAAGGATTTTCCAGCATGGCATTATTGAGAATGCCAAAAAATACGGCAGGCTGCGTGGAGCAATTGATGGCTAGGCAGGCTATAAACTCAAAGATCAGGGGTTGAGCAATCTGGGATTTTGACAAGGCGAGCCAAATTTCGTTGAGCCAATCCTCTCTACTGGTTGCTCCG
>JBEKZM010000253.1:0-3445 GCA_049509875.1 Verrucomicrobiota bacterium
GAGATGAAAGGTGAACGCTTGCTGCCAGCTGATCTTGCCGCTGAATACTGGGATGGTTGCCGAGAGAAAAGCGAGGGTGGCCGAAGCCGTGGCAATGGGCATTGCCATGCGCATCACCCACTTCACCCCGCAAAGATTGATAACGGTAAAAAAAAGCACGATCAATGACGCCATGAGCGGAACTGGAAACCACGGAAGATATTGATTAATTGCTGATGAGGCCAGTAGCGCCGTCAGGCCGCAGGTGGGCACCCAACCCCACCAGTAGCACACTCCCGTGAGATTCGCGAGTACGGGGCTGTACGGCCGGAACGCCTCGGCACAAGTGGCCGCAATTCCGCCGACGCGGTTGGGATACATGAGAATTAACTCGGTCCAGCCTGGCGTTGCCGCCCAACTCAGCAGCAGGCCGACGCCCAGCAAGACGACCGCTGCACTGCCTTGCCCGGGTATTGCGCCCTGTCCCACAAACAACGCGCCAATGAGGAACAGGCTTTGATTGATGCCGCCCATGGCTACTGAAGTGGTGCCGAACCAGCCTACCGTGCGTGGATGCGGGCGCGGGCTGGCCGTCGAAAAATAATGATTCGGATCGGTCTTCATGCTGACATCAAACGGTGCCCAAAGAATTCGCCGCGCATTTAAACGCTGCATGTTCAACGTAAAGTGGCGGTCGAAGCTGCGGTCGCTTTCTACCACCGGTAACATCGGCGGCTGACACAAATACTTAAGCGACCGCAGGAGAATTATAAAAAGGGAAGATTGGCGAAGGCTGCCAGGGGCAACGTGGAGCGGTTTCAGCCGGATTATCATTTGTGCTGCGCACGCCAAAGTGTCACGCATGTTTTCATTATCATGCCAGTGCCAATAAACGCTTACCTTTGACAAGATTTATCACGTGAATCTGCTGCAGTCCAATCCGCCGTTGTCAGATTGGAAGGCTAAGCATCGTCATGCGATTGGGTTGTTCGACGAGCTCGCGTTGCCACCAACTGCCACCTCGCCTGGGACGAGCTATGCCCATGAAAGGCTCCGACCTTCAACGACATCCTCCGACAACATCCATGAGCAAAACCACCTCAGCGTCGCATGTTATCGCGGACCGAAAATCCGCCGGCAGCGCCAGACTGCGCGACAATATAGAAGTTTTCTGATGACAACTTCATTTCGAAGATTGCTTCTGACGGCGACATCGCCTTGCATCATCCCTACGGCGGGCGCGTGTGGCTCCGGAAAAAAGCGGTGAATCCATGAAATCCTCCCGGCTCAAACGAGTTGCACGCTTTGCGGTTCCGATGCTGACCGCCGGTAATTTCTTCCTGGACTGGCTGAATCCGCTGGGCATAGTTGACTGGGTCCTTTATTTCATCCCGTTGTTGCTGTCGTTTTATGCAAGCGACCGCTTTTCTGGATTCCGGCAGGCTGGCTGCGGTGGTGGCGCCTCTTTGTCGATCAGTGGGTGCCCAAGCGCAAACCCGGCCGACCGTTGAGCGAAGCCGTGGACTCTGCGTAGTGGTTTAGCGGTCGTCCACCGGCCAACGCCGTTTGCCTGCTAGGCTAGGCGGTCCGGGTGCGGTCTCGCCCGGCTTGCTGCGACGTTGTTCCGCTTGCCAATCCAACCAGTATTGAAGCCCGCGTCCTTGGGGACAGCCTTCCCTTTGCCAGGCCAAGTACGCAATACGAGCCAGTTCGTCGGCGCCAAATTCTGCTTGTTTCATGCTTACCTCCTTTCAAAGAATCTTCCACGCAACACGCGCAAATGCAAGTTATTTTGAATCCGAATGTTGCATGTCTTTTGGCTGGGATAATTGCGCCCATTCATGTTACGCATTCCCATTGCTTTTGTGGGATGTCGGGGAGAGTGAGAACCTATTGTGGAAGGGCAAGACAAAAATGCAGCCTGTCACCGGAATGAAATGTGAGGTTTCCTAGTTTTACCGCTCGGTTAGCTGCGGACATCGCACGGGGTCCCGATTCGAACGAGGAGAATAATTTCTCCTCCTGCCCAAAATGCCGGGAGAAAGTGACCTGGATAATCCAACCCTCAGACGATGAACGAGTGCATGTTTTCCGATGAACTAAATAGTGCGGCTGATTCGAATTCAACGCTGAGCGTGGCGACGCTGCAGACGAGATTATACGGGACATGCCAGATGTCGGGGAATTTGTGCGCAACAGTCACAGGATGGGTGAAGGCAAGTTCGGTTTTCTCTAACTACGATTTGCAGGCCGTTGGATAACGCTGCACCCAGAGTCCTACAGCCATTACCCACTCACCGGCGCTGCCGGATGGCAAGGAAGCGACGACGGTGATGTTGTCCCGGTGACCCTTTGCTCTGATCTTTAACATTGTGTCCCTAAAGCAGCTAACGCCTGCCGGTAAGCCTTTTCAGCCCCGTGCTGGCCCGCTGACGCATCTTGATTCCCTACTGTCCGTTTGACGCCGGAATGCACATCATCGGCAGACCAACGGTTCGTATGCGGCTGCGGCAATCCCGCACCCTGGTGCGACGGTCCGCCACCACATTGCAAACCCTGCCCCGGTGTCGGCCAAATCAGGCAATCGCGGTGAATGCCGATTTTTTGGTTTCACAGGCTTTTGGCGCGAAGGATAGAACAAGCCCTCACCTTGCGCTCAAGACCGCCTTGGAGTTCCTAATGTTTGGTCTTCGACCGGTGCCATCGTGCTCGCCTGCCTACGGCTTTAACCGCTTTATTTGATCAATCGGTTTGCTTCAGTTTGCGATTCCGACGAGCGCCAACGATGCCGCATGCAATCCCAACCAAGATGCCGACGCGAAACAGATTTATGGCCAGCATGGAAACCGAACGCAATGTGCCCGGCGGCATAGCCGCCGCCGCTGGTGCGAGCGGAAGTGGCGCAACGAGGCCGAACAGAAACAGGAGCACGCCCAGCGGCAGCAGAATGGATTTCTTCGGCGCTGATGAAATCCACATCCAAAAACCCGAAAGAACTAAGAACGGCACGGCGACATACCGCGCAACGGGCGCGTAATTTGGCAGTTGGTCAAACGGACTGTAAATGTAACCGAGTATCGGAATGGTGAAGACAATGTGAATCCAGCGAAGGATCGATCGTTTTGCGGCATTGCTCATAATTAACGATTGGTTGCTTGATTTATTTATCGGCGAAAGCGCATTAATTACTCCGGCTAGCGACCGAGCGCTGAGCTACAGCCACCGGCGGCTGGCTCACACCTGAAATTGGGACCTCCGAGTTTCATATTTTGCTAACGAGGCAGGGCCTCAGACCGGCAAGGCGTAATTTTTTGGTTGTTCGTGGACTCGGGATTTATCTTGCCGCTCTGGGGCCCTGTCTCGTTAGTTAAAAACTTCGCGTACGCCTGGGGCAAGAATGAGCCCGGTTGGGCGGCACGGCACCCGAAGGCACCGGGATATTGCCGACAAGCGGCGGTTGCTCCAT
>JBEKZM010000254.1:0-3423 GCA_049509875.1 Verrucomicrobiota bacterium
TTTTGTGGCAGCGTTACCCGTTCCCCAGGGCATGGCTTTTGAGGCACCAGCGTTGGAGGAGTTCCTAATTGAGCGGCTCTCACCATCGGATAACACAAACGGTCGGCTTCGATAGGAAACACCTGACCGCGCTGTGGCCAGCGGCCAGCCACGGTTGTTGCCGGACGAGCAACTCGTCGCCGCAGTGACCGTCAAGGAGTGCATCCGGCACTGGAAAGGGACTGTACGGCAAGGACCCAAACGCCGCCAGTCCAAGCGAACGCACCAGAATTCGTTTACAGCCCAGATGATCCCCGCCCGCTGTGTTGGCTCCCGACCTTCCCAAACGCCCGCCACAGCCCAGCCAGCGCATGGCACGACCCGTTCGTTCCCGTCACCCATCCCCGTCGTCTTCGCGCTCGCCGAGGTCATTGCCGGACACTTCTGGCAAATGAACCGGCATTACGGGCAGTCGGGCATTGCCATTCCTCGACGCCACTTGGTCGCAAATGTAGTGGGCATTCGAAAGAAGTCGCCCTGACATCATTATAAAAACACCTGACGCGGCAACAAGCCGTTGGGCAACAGAAACCAAAAAACCATCGCATCCGGTCCTAAGTTTACGTGGACCACCCGAAGCGGCGACTGTGCCCCGTTACGATTGATCTGAAGTTCGGCGACGATCACCCAGGTCTGGGCCAGCCCATCCGGCGGGACGACTTCAGCGGCAAAGTCCCCGTCGTCGGACAAAATAGCCATCGCCGTGCTTGTATCGAACCATTCATCAGAGTCTGGTATAAACGAGTCCAGTTCCTTGATCTCAGAGGCGTCTTCAAACTGGCGGTCGCACAGGCCGTGAAGAACGTGCCCAATTTCCTCCTGTGAGAAACCCTCCGCCGAGACCAAAAGATTCGAGCAGCCACGAAGGCCCTGGAGAAAGAAAGTAAAATCATTGATCGGAGGGTTGTTGATTCGCAACACCGCGAAGCAGCAGAGTTCGCTCTTGAGACTTGCGAGAACCTTTCGGTCACGGTCCACCCTTTCTTCAGGGGTAAGCGCATAAATCTCTTTGGCCTCCACGGCGTCCTGTTCGTCCTCATCATGCTCAGCCATAGGCGACCTCCATCGCCAGATCGAGTTCTGGCACAATGACGCCGACCGATTCGAAAATCTGGCGGATGTGCCGGGAAAATGGAACCTGATCGGGATATCGAGGTGCCGTCCGGTGGCCCAGATGTCTGCCGATGGCTTCCGGCGCGGTTGGCGGTTGCATCTTGCGCTTTTCGTTCATGGCACAAATTCCAGTCGAAAAAATCCAACGTTATTGGTAATGAATAGGAATTGCGAATTGGTTGCGGCAGTCGGCATGAACAATCCTCCATTCCAATTTACCCACGATCCACCCAGCATGGGCGTGAACTGGATTTGATAATTGTCGTAGGGTGCCAAGCTTGCCGAGTTCACTTGCATTACTGGAAACACTGTCGGCGACACGGCAGCCGGGGGCGGTTGTCCGATCTGAATTATTGGCGTGTTGGTGTAACCGAAGCCTGCGTCAGTGACGACGATGTTCGTCACCGTTCCGCTGTTGATTTGCGAAAACGCTACGGCATCGGTGCCGCCACCCCCGACAATTATCACGGTCGGCGCGGTGACATAACCTGACCCGCCACTGGTCACAATTGAACCAACGACAAACCCATTGTCAACCTCCGCCGTGGCAAACGCCTGTGTTGGTGCTGGATTGAGCAGCGCAAGCCGATAATCGCCGCTGCCTACGACGCCTGCGAACACTTGCGCATAAATGGAATTGGTGGCCGTGAAACTGAGAGGCTGGTTGGTCCAATTCCCTGCCACCGCCTGTTGCAATTGATACGGATTACCCACTGTCAGATTGGAAAATACAAGCAACGACATGGGGGCGATGCCCAAAACCGGATTGGAAACAAATGGCGGATCAATGATGATGACCGGCATACTGGTGTAACCGTATCCAGCGTCCGTGACATCGACCGCGATGACCACCCCGTCGCTCACCACGGCGACGGCCTGCGCCCCGCTGCCGCCACCGCCGATGATCCTCACGGTGGGCGTGTTGGTGTAGACGTAACCGAAGTCGGTAATGGTGGCGGCGACGACAAAACCATTCGTCACAACCCCGGTCGCCGTCGCGGTGCGGGGCGGCAACACGGCTCCGCACACGCCCGCGTGGACAACATCGTTGCCGGCGATTGGGGCGGCAAGGGCACCATCGACGAATGTTCCGTTGTGGCCGTGGCCCGTCAGATCATTGGCCGTCCCGTCGTCAAAATTCCAGTAGCCTGCCAGTCCTGCCTCGGTGCCGGTTAGTCGGCAAGACATGTTCCCGTAAATGTCCTGCGCGCTTCGGGCCGTCGTCCAGATGCGGATTTCATCCATGCAGCCGGTCGCAGTGATGCCGGGGTAGAGGGGTGACCCTCCAAAGAGCAGTGGCAAGCTTGTCTGGCGTAGGGACAGCCCCGTGAAAGCAGAGGACCCGGAATAGTTTGTCGTCGCTGCTGCCAGAATGCCATTCGTATATAGGCGAAGCCCCGAGATGTTCGTGCTATAGGTCGCCGCAATATGGGTCCAGACGTTTCCGGCGACCGGCGCTGCGATTTCGGCGAAGTCCGGCTGGCCCACACCAACCGGCGAGGCAAAATAGACGGCAAAAATCATCGTGCCGTTCGTCTCCCACTTCAATTCCATCGTCCTCTGGCTGGTGCCGGAGCTGCCATCTGACTTGTTGAGGAGCCACCCAGCTTGATTCAGCGGTGGATACACCCAAGATTCAACCGTGATTTGGTCGGGGTTCTGGAGGTCGGATGCGCTGGGTACGCTCACGTAAGAATCGCTCGTGGTGAGCGCCAGGACGAGATTCGTCTGGGCGAATCCAGTGAAGCTCATCGTGTGGACCATGACAGCGCAAAGCAGGATGCTCAATCTGATATGGTGCTTCCGGGAGGTGTTGTTCATGGTGCTTACGTTCCAGCGCAACCACGGACCCACGAAAAACAATGGCGCGAACTTGTCGCACCCCTCTCTGAGGCACCGCGAAGCGCCTGTCTGATGAGTGCTCCAAGCCGCGCCGATTGGCGCGTACTTGAGCTTTTGGTCATCAGACTGTGAAAATTCGCGGTTTTCAGAGAAGACCGTAGCCGTGCTACGCTAAATTTGTTCGATTTATTTTTAAGTCATTTTTACATTCTGCATCCCGTTTATACGCCCACCGCCCGTCACCTGCAAGTTCTGATTGTTTACAACGACATGATCGCCATAAAGCGGCTCTGCGGATGTTCGGACTGCCTTAACCACCATGGCAAGCGGAAGCGGCGAGCACTGGCAGGCGTTTCGGGGGGGCGTCCCTTTTCCCGGGCGGGTGTTCTACCGGGTCAAAGTTCAGTAGGTGTCAGGCTGCGGCGGACA
>JBEKZM010000255.1:0-3341 GCA_049509875.1 Verrucomicrobiota bacterium
AAATAACAGGCTCGAATCCAGTCTTTGAAACGGACGCTCGTAACGCCACGTCAGCCCGCAGAAAAAACGGGAACGAAAACGTTTTTTGCCGTTGACAACCGCCTTAATGGGTGACCCCTTTATGCCCATCTCATTTCCGCAAGTTGATAGGCGGGTTATTGGGGACGTTATCGGAAGCGTGCTCTTCGAGCCGCATTTTTGTGAGTGTGCCGGAATAAAAGGTGTGCTTGAGAGGGTCCCAGACCATTGGTTCGCCGTTAAATAAGCCTTGCGCCGTTCTAACGGTGGCATGGCCCCGGAACGTAAATGTCTCATTGGTGACCTGATTGGCGACGCTGTAATCGTAAATCCCCTGGTCGCAGGTGAGGTGGTTGGTCTGACCTTTGTCATCCATGAAAATGATGTCCACGTTGGTTTCCGCCACAGCATTGGTTGGGTGTCCCGTGCCGTCCGGCGGCAGATTGACAGTCAGCCGTTCGCAGGCCAGCCGTTCCTGCCCATGGGTGACCACCACCTGATCGAAGTACTCCAAGTGACGTCGATTCTCATCAGACTGAAAATGGCCAGCAGACACGACCACCGGCGGACTGGACAATGCCTGCGGCGGCAGATATTGCCGCAGCATGTCCTGCGCGGCTTTCTTGGCCTTCACCTGGGTTTCCAAGGAAGCCATGATGCCGGCCGCCCGGTCCTCAATTTCATGGTCCACTTCATCGATCAAGGATCTTGCGCGCCGCACCACAATGTTCGTGCTGGAATAATCGTTGGTCAAGGTCGCCCAGCGCCGGCGCGCTTCATCACGCCTGCTCAACAGTTCGCTCAGCGTCGCGTCCGGAACCATCCGTGCCAGAACGTCGGGCAGCTGGTTCGGATCCGTTTGCTGGACAGACTTAAATTTCTGCAACTGGGCCAGTTGTTCGTGGTAGCTCTTTTCGTTTTCGATCCACTGCTGGCGCAAATGCAACTGCTGGGCGTCCAACGCGGGCGCGGGCGCGGTGGTGGGCGGAGATTGATCGCTGATTTTCGGTTTCTGCCGTGGGAATTCGCTATTGCTCGCAGCCGCGGGCTGGGTTTGGGCCTTGCCGGCGGGCGCGTCGGTGAGTCCGATCATGGCCAGCACGGCCGCTAGTGCCGGTGCCAGCCACCTCCAGTAATGCCCCTCCCGGCCAATCGCCGCCAGCCTTTCCTTGAGTTGCGTCTTGTGCTCGGCTATGCCCACCAACCCCGGCAGCGCCCGTTCTCCCGTTAATCCTTCCAGCACTTTCAAAATGGTCTCCCCATAGCGCACCGGGTCATGCCCGGGGATATGGTGGAGAGCGAGGGCGTCGGTTGCCAGCTCGCGCTCCACCCGCATGCGGGCCCACGCGAGCCACAACAGCGGATTAAACCAATGCAATACTTGCAACCAGCCCACCACCCAGTTAACGCCCAGATCTCCCCGCTTGATGTGGCCCAGTTCATGCAGAAAAATGCAGCGCAATTCGGCTTCAGAAAATCGTTCCAAGCTGCCGTCCGGCAGCAGCAGCCACTTCTGCCAGAGCCCATAGACGGCCGGACTCTCCACCTCCTCACTTTCAATCAACCTCACAGTTTGGCGAAGCTTCAAAACCGCGCGGCAATCGTTGAACAGCCGCGTCACTTTCTCATCGGCGATGGGCTGATACCCGCGAATCCGCGAGTGGAAACGTCCGTTGGTCCACACCAGCCGCGCGGCAAAAAAAACAACCCCGGCCAGATACCCCCAAAACGCGAAGCGAATCCAATTTGCCTTGGCTATCGCCTGGATCCCGGTCGAAGGTGGCAGGATCAGGGCGGCATCCGGGAAAATGCCAACGGGCTCGGTCCCGATCGCCAGGGCCGGGACAGGTAAGGAACTAGTGACCACCGAAGGCTGCGGGCCAAGCCGGCCCAGATTAAAGATGCTGAAAATGCTGGGCGGCGAGATAGGCATTAATAAACGCACCACCAGCAGCAGCCAGAGTCCATGTCGCCAGGCGGGCGAAAGTCGTTTTCGCAACAGCCATTGCGCCCCCAAGATCAGCCCGGCCAGCACCGCCGCCTGCCAACTGCTTTGCAGAATCCAGCGAAAGCCGCCGCCGCCAAATGGGATCAAGTTGTTCATGGTTATTTCTCCTTTTGATTAAGAATTCGACGCAGTTCCTGGATGTCATCCTGCGATAAATCCGCCCGCTTGACCAGATGCAGGATGGCTTCCGACGGCGCCCGGCCCAGAACCCTGTCCAAGAAGGATTCACTTTCTCGCCGGGAGCATTCCGCCATGGTGATTAGGGGGGAATAAAGGAAACGTTTGCCCTCCACTTCCTGTCGCAAGGCTCCCTTGTTGACCAGCCGCCGCAGGAGCGTCCGGACGGTGGCCAGCGTCCACTGCTTGCGGTGCGCGAGCACTTCCAACACCGTGCTGGCCGCCACCGGCGTTCGCTCCCAAACCACAGCCATGACTTCCCATTCCGCCTCGGTGATGCGAATCGATCTTTTCATATGTGACAGATGTCACACATACTATATGTTACAGGCGTAACAGGTGTCAAGGCCATTGTGTGTTTTCCAACGCTGCGTTTGATCGCCGGTTATTGCAAGACAGGCGGAACCAGCGCAGGGCTGGCGAAGATGAGAAAAGGAGAGCCATCCTGACGGCACGGAACAGTGATCTCCGCGTACCGGCGGATTTAACCCGCCAGCAGCAGGCCATGGGCGCCGGCTGCCACGATTTCCAGCGCGCGCTTCACCGATTCCTGGCCTTTGACATCGGCAAAATCGAGTTCGTCCGGCTCGTGCTGGTCGAAAATTTCTTTCAGATTCACCTTGGTCGGCGAGACTTTGATCTGTCCTTCGAGGAACTGCGCCGCTTCGCGCAGATTTTGGACGGGGATGACCTGGAGTCCGCAGACCACGGCGGCTTCGGCGGCATTCTCTGAAATTAACGGAGGTTTAACAACATTTTGAACGCATTAGTACCACTAACCATAGTTGGACAGCAATGGCAAAGGCAGATTTTGTTTTGACTCCGGATTTCGGAGGGTCCGGATTCTTCAGGCAAGCGAATAGAGACGCGCGGATAATACTCTTACTCATGTCTCAAGTGGTGGTTGAACATTTGCTGGCGGCCATGGCAGTTGTTGTGTTTTGGCTGGCCAACGCCGGCGCGCCAGGGAGGGCGGTGGATTCCTTGGCGTCCTGAACCAGTTCGCGAACAAGATTATGGTGTGCGCGCCCCTCGAGCCAATGCTGATAACCGCCTTGGCGCCAGTTGGTCAGATTCTGCTGGTTGACCGGGCTGGCCGCGAACCGGTCGGCCAGCATGGCCTTCACCTCCGGCAGGG
>JBEKZM010000256.1:0-3337 GCA_049509875.1 Verrucomicrobiota bacterium
CGGTTATCGTTACTAATCCAAAGTCAATGACCAGTGAATTACCTGAACTGACTGAACGTCTTCAACAGCTTCATCGTCGAGTCGTATTCCAGCTTGTCGCCCTCGAATTCGCAGCGGTAGAGGCCCTGCAGGTTGGACGGCAGAGCCACGCCTTTTTCGACCAGCAGGATGATCTTCTTGCCGTATAGGGCCATCGCAGCGCCAATCTCTATCAGAACGTTGTCATTCAGCTTTGTGTGCTCGTTTCCGTCTGGATCGAGATATTTGCCTTCGCCGCCCACATGGATGATGCCAGCGGCGCATGACCGCATATCCTCGAAAACCTTCTCGGGGACGGAAATCGCTGTCGCCTCACGCTCAACCGAAACCACGGGCGTGAACTTGCCAAATTCCAGCAGTTCCTTGATTTGCGTCACGATCGCCCGCTGCTTGCCGTGGGAAATGAAAACGTGGTCAGCCTTCGGGTCGAATGCTGCCGCTGGCGGCGTGGGTTTCGGGGTCGTCGGCGCAGCCTGACCTCCGCCTGCAGATGGTGGCAGCTCGTCGTGCTGGTCATCTTCCGGTAGGGCCGGCGTCGCCGCCGGCGCCGGAACGCCTGGCGAGTCCAAATTGATAAAGGGACCTGTCGGCGTATCGCGGATCACGCCAGCGTACTTTCCGTTATCCTTGATGATCTGCAGCGCGTTTTCGACACGATCAACGGGAATGCCCTGCCCCTTAAGGACGTTGGCACCGATGATCTCGTTCGGGAATTTGGCCCTCCGGTATTTCTCGAAGAATTCCTTCATCAGGCGCGGCTTCATGATTGCTTCGCGCCGAGCGGTTATGTCCGCCCCTTCTTCCTCGGGCGCAATGAGCTTTTTGCCGAGATCGGTGATGGTCATGGTATTGGCGTTCACGCCGCCCGCTGTCAAGCCGTAGGCAATCGACGCGCCGGCCAAAGACCACCACGCGCTGCTGGTGGGGCATATGCCAATCGCAAGCGCTACATCCGGCGGGGATCCACCTGCACCTGCGAAATTATCGACGATGGCAGCGGCGATCTTCTGCGCCTGCTGAAGGCTGACCAGTGGAAACTCAGACTGCTTGAAGTAATTGCGGCCTGCCGCTGCTGGTGTGGGAACAGCCTTCTTTGCTGGAACGGCTTTCTTAGTCGCCGCTTTCTTCGCAGGTTTGTTCGAAGCCACCTAGGGCCTCCTTCGCGTGACATCTCTATTGCGGGTAACTCATTCTGGATTCTTTTCCCCCAGTCCAAGACGTCTTTGGTTCTTTGGAGTATTTCCATATCCGCAATGCTTTCATCGGCTCCCATACCGCGTCCAGAGGTTCTTGTGATACATTTTCGCCATCATGCTGAAACGTCTGGTGATAATCGGGTTGTTTTGCGCACTGGCAGCGATTCGCCTCTTGGCCGGTCAGAGCGCGCCACTCAGCACGCCAAAACAGGGGATCACAGAACCCGATAGTGGTAAGGATCGACCACAACAGCCCGATTCCCAAAAAGCCAACAATCCAGCCCCAGCGATTGCCGCGCCCGGACAGCCAGCCGCCACAACTTGTGATGAGGCCTGCCAACAAGGCCGCGAGAATATTGCCATACAGCGGAAACTCGAATGGTTTACAGGAGTTTTGGCTGCTGTCGGAGTTTTGCAGGGGGTGCTCCTGTTTTTCACTTGGAGAACTATAGCTCGTCAGACTGAAGCCGCCGCTAGGAGCGCCGCGTCGTTTATCAACAAAGAACGATCCCGGTTGTTTGTTTCCGGCGAGATTACCCCGGAATTCAAAGCAACTGTTATGGCTGTGAATAGAGGCCAATCTCCAGCCCGTGTCACCTTTGGTTTTGTCGGGAGTATGTTCCGCGACCAAACTCAGAAATTGCCAGAGGTTCCCCGCTATACCCAAGATGGGGAATCTCCGGAGGGTAGCGTTTGCGATTTGTGGGTACTTCCTCGTCAATCGGTGAGGGTTGGATATAAGGAAAACGACTACATCTCTGCGGTTGAGACCCCAGAACTTTATGAGTGGATAATGAGCGGTAAAGAAACACTTTGGTTCTATGGGGTCGTGAGATGGGTTGACAGCGTTTCCGAGGACGAACATGAAATCCGGTTCTGCTATAAGTGCAGTCCGAGCAGGCAAGGAAAACATCTGCTTTTCGAGGACGGCCCCGTGGCCTATCGTGGGGAAAAATAGCAGCCACAAAATCCAAATTAGGACACTACCATCTCGTGCCGCTTTCAAAGTCCTCATGTCGGCCAGTGTTCGGCGATCTGCATGGGGGCGATTCTGGACTGACGCCGACACCCCAAAGCGCTCATTGGGCCCAAATGATGCGCGTCTTTTGAGCCCCGGTCGCACCGCCGGCAACCCGGAAGTCAATCTCCCGCCAACCAATCCCGGCACTTGTTCGTCCGGCTCCCAATTTCCATCCGTCAAGCCCCGTCCTCCGCGCGCCCTCCCCATCCACCATGTTTTCAATCGATTCCATTCACCACTTTGATTGCAGTTTATTGCTCTCCAATCGCTATTCTGTAATTGGGCATCGAACACCGCACCAGCGCGCCGGAATGGATGCCCCGCAACGCTCTGAATAACATCCTTATTGTCAGAATTTTAGCTTCCAGATTCTTCAAAACGCGCAACTTGGGCCAGAACCCGGCCCCCAACGCGCACAAAGTAGGAGACTTGCTAGAAAACACCCTGGCTGGGAGTGGCCGGGGGGCACAGGAGCTCAATATGTTCAACCAGTACGCGCACCGAGCGCCGTCAAAAAATCCCAGCCGCGCCAGCTCTCACGCGCCCGCTCCGCACCCACTGAACACTGATCCCTGATCTCTGACCCCTGACCCCTGACCCCTGACCACTCCGTTCACCCCGCTACCGCGCGCATCGCACTTACGCCTGCGCCGAGCAGCGCCGTGGCGTCGTCCGGGGGCAGAATCTCCAGCGAATAGCTCTGAAGCGGGCTCATCCGCACCATCGATTCCAGATGGCTGCGCAGCAATGGCAACTCCAGAAAGTGCACGTTGTGCCCGGTGAAGTAGAACCGTCCGGGGCCGGCCAGGTGGATGAAAGAAGCCGTCGCCGCGGCCAGCGCGCGATGCCACAAATCCACAAACTCCCGGCAGCGATGGTCGCCCGCCTTGGCGTTCGCGAACACTTCTTCCGGCTCCAGGTCCATGAATCGCAATCGCATGGCGCGCGACCCCATGATTCCCTCCAGGTGTCCAACGCCACCGCAGCCGCAGAATTTCTCCTTGGGATCGAGAGTCACCGTAATGTGGCCGCCCTCCCAAACGCCTTCCACATAAGGCCAGCGTCCGTAACCGATCCCGTT
>JBEKZM010000257.1:0-3246 GCA_049509875.1 Verrucomicrobiota bacterium
CGAAAGTCTAACTACGAGAAATTCCCAACCTTTACGGTAAGCGAGTGCCGATCGGACAGGTGGGTTGGCTGGCCGCAAATCCTAAAACAGCTGGCGGCATTCGCAACGTCTGGACAATGCACGATATCTTTCGAGTGTTATCCGGGTGTATTTGAGAAGGCACTGATCAGTACCCTGGTGGAAGGTCTGCAGCCCGCAGGCTTGATCGCGACGTCTGACCTGTTGAAGAGCCCTTCCGAAATCGAGCTGTTGGTATCGCATGTATTAGGCGACGATCCTGTGTTTGGTCAGATGAACTCTCTTAAAATTGAGGATTTTTTCGATGATGCGAAGCTCGCCGGTGCACGCGAACAGGTCAAGAAGTGGAGAAACGGGCTTTTGCTCATTGTCGGTACGGGCGCGTCGCTACTTTCCGCGGAACCAAATCTGCTCGTATACGCGGATATGGCTCGTTGGGAGATCCAGCAGCGTCAGCGGCAGAATGCAGTTGGAAATCTCGGCGCCGACAATCTGCAGGAAACCCCGGGACAGAAATACAAGCGAGCGTTTTTTGTTGATTGGCGCGTAGCAGACCATCTTAAGAAATCACTGTTGCAGAAGATCGATTTCTGGCTTGACACGAACCGAGAGGTTCCGAAGCTCGTAACTGGCAACGCCGTGCGCGATGGCCTAAGTCAGCTTGTTCGTCGTCCGTTTCGGGTGGTCCCCTATTTCGATCCAGGGCCGTGGGGCGGCCATTGGATGGAGAAGGTTTGTGGCCTTCCCAAAGGGACACCCAATTATGCCTGGTGCTTCGACTGTGTGCCCGAGGAAAACAGTTTGCTGCTGGCTTTCGGAGGAGCACGCGTCGAAATTCCAGCCATGAACCTCACACTTCTCCATCCACGCGAGTTATTAGGCGACGCGGTGTTTTCTCGATTTGGCGCGGAGTTCCCGATTCGTTTCGATCTCCTCGACACAATGGGTGGTGGAAACCTCTCGCTACAGGTTCATCCCAAAACCCAGTTCATCCGCGAGCACTTTGGCATGCAATACACGCAAGACGAGAGCTACTATTTGCTGGATGCCGGCGACGATGGCAGCGTCTACCTCGGCCTTAAGCCTCATATCGATCGAGAGGCCATGATATGCGAGTTGAGAACAGCTCAGGTCGATGGCATGGCGTTTAGCGCAGAGAAATATGTAAATCGCTTCCCTGCCAGCAAACACGACCATTTCCTGATTCCAGCGGGCACCATCCATTGCTCGGGCAGAAACGGCATGGTTCTTGAAATAAGCGCAACACCGTATATTTTTACATTCAAGTTGTGGGACTGGGATCGGCTCGGCATGAACGGGTTACCGAGACCGATTCATCTGGAACATGGCTTGGCGAACATCGATTGGAACCGGGACACGAAATGGGTTGAGAAAAACCTGATCAACCGGATTGAACCCATGGGTGAGGGCCCCGGTTGGCGCGAAGAGCGCACAGGGCTCCACGAATTGGAGTTCATTGAAACGCGCAGGCACTGGTTTACAAGTTCCACGCCCCACGATACTCAGGGAACAGTCAATATTCTCAACCTGGTTGAGGGAGAGGAAGCTGTCGTCGAAAGCCCGACGGGGGCCTTCGATCCATTCGTTGTTCACTATGCTGAAACCTTCATTGTCCCGGCTGGGGTTGGCGAATATCGAATCTCGCCGACCGGACTTTCAGCCGGAAAGACCTGTGCAACGATCAAGGCTTATGTTCGCAACGGTGCCTGAACTCCAGCTTTGGAATCAGCGCAAGTAACGGGTTGAGTCTGCCAGAATAAAAATCGCGAGCACAAGTACGGTCACGCCTGCCCACTGGGTGAAAATCGGAAGCGTTCCACAATTTTTCCATTCGCCCGTAAACATACCCAACATCGTCGCAGTGATCACGATCAGCGACATAAATAGCGGCCAGCCAAGAATCGGACCCCAGGATCCCAGTTGGCTCGTTGCCAGTCCATAAAGCAGGGTGCTTCCAAACCAGAGGACGGCCATCATTGCTGCCAGCCCCCAATGTGAGCGCCCAACCCGGTACTTAATTCCGGAACGATTCCGTTTCATCAACCAGGCACAGTACAGGACGTTAGGAACTGCGCCGGCAAGCATCAGTGGCAGCCAGACCGCGTTGATCGCGTTGAACTGGGTTGCTCCAAACGAGCGGGCTACTTCAACTAATGGGGTTCCGAAGGCGACACCGAAGTTCATGAAGGATGCGAAAAGACCGCAAAGAATAGCAAGCAATAGGCCCCGCGAAGTCCGTTTTCTTGATGAAATAGCCTGCCCGCTTGTTCCCTCTCGCATGCTTCCAGCGACGGCACAGAGCATCACGCCCAAAAGAACGAGAGCAATTGAACCAAGCACCGCAAACCCGGCCGTGCTGTTGAGGTTTTCTCGATGCAAAGACACCATCGGAATCAGACTGCCTACGGCTGCCGATGTTCCCAAGACGATGGAGAATGCGAGCGTTATCCCGATCATGTCTACGGCAAGGCCGAAAAAGACCTGCGCTACTCCCCAGCCCGCACCGAAGGCACAGACTTCTAAAATTATGTCCGGCGATGCTGCGCGGTAGACCATTGACAGATTTGGGATGGTGACGAGAGCGGCCGCTAGCGGCAGAACCACGAGGGCGAAAACTGTCCAGGCTAACCAGGTGTTTTCCCAGGCCCATTTGCGGGCGTACTTCATGGGCATTGTGAAGCTGGCGTTTGTCACCCCGGCAATGATGAGTGTTGCCATCCCGCACGACGCACTGCTCATGATGGGCTTCCTTCCGATTTTCTGGAGCCAAATCAGCGGCCGGAGTGTTCAAGGCCGCACCCAAGAAGTTTAGCTCGAATCATTGAGAGTATGATCTCAATTGCCAAATTCTATCATTATGGCTAATCGTTTTTGGCATTTACAAACATGACATATGCTGATTCAATCAACACGAATCACTATTGGACTGAGACTCATCGACAAGAAACTTCAATGACATGCGGATTCGCGAATTCCAAACGCCGCGCACAAGCCGCAGCCGTGAGCGCTGGCCGCCAGGAAATCCAGTGCCTCCCCTTCGCCATTTTCTCTTTTCTGATTGCATTGTGATTCTTTTCCGTTCTATCGAGCGTGTCTGACGACTGAACGCGCACGAACATGTTATTGTAGAGCGCAGCCACACCAAGAAACTTGTTTGGCCAGACATATGCCCGCAAAAAGCGACAACCTCATCGCTCGCCACGAATA
>JBEKZM010000258.1:0-4818 GCA_049509875.1 Verrucomicrobiota bacterium
GATTTCGCCCCAGTCTCCGGGCCGAAACGGCCGTCAGCCTCTGTAACATTTTAATAGGCGCTCCAAACCTTGACTAATAAACAACCGCGTTTTTCGTAAATCCAATGCGAGTTTCAAGAAGAACCGATTATGCGCTGCGCGCCTTGTTCACCCTGGTCGACCATTATGGCGGCCCGCCCATTCCCATTCGCGAGCTGGCCCGGCGCAACGATGCGCCCAAACGCTTCCTCGAACAGATCATGCTGACGTTGAAGGCGCAGGGATGGGTGAACAGCACCGCAGGCATTCGCGGCGGCTATCTTCTGGCGAAATCGCCCTCGAAAATTACAATGGGCGAGGTGGTTCGTCATTTCGATGGGATTCTTGCGCCCATCGATTGCGTCTCCGTCACTGGTTATCACGGTGCTCCCAAGAATCCGTGTGCCGGTTCCGCCGCGTTTTTTTTGACGCGCGAAATTATTTGGCGAACCTGATGGATCGTGCCACCCTGGCCGACGTGGCCAAAGGCAAGCCGCTGGCCAGGAACAAAGTTTCTACTGGCTTCATCGGCGGCGAGGGGATCTAAAAAATTCCCTTTTGCCGTTAATAAAATATTCCGACATAATGCGTACTTAGCAAGTCGTCATTGGTGACGGATCGTTCTGGAGCGGCAACAAAATGCGCTGCCCGCTCCGGCGTCGGCGCCCTTCTCCACGCAGGTCGAAGCCCTCGACCCAAAAGTTTGCATCCTTGAACGTAAGCCTGGTGATGGCATTCGTGATCTGCAAAATGGTGTTTGGCTGATGATTCACATTCGCCATCCAATCGGGCGGCCGTCGGGCAGGGCGACCACCTGGGCCTTGTCAGCGTAACCCGGCGGAGCCCAGTTGCCATCCAGATGCACGCGCGTGGTGGCGCCCCGCTTGATCATCACCGGCACTTTCACCCAGTAAGTCGGCGCCGATTGTGCTTCCACGATATAACGGCCGGCCGGCAAAGTGACGATTCGGGGGTCCGGGTCGTAGTGGCCGGCGACGTTAAAGACTTGCTTCAATGGCTTTCCGTCTGCGTCAAAAAGATAGTAATCGGTGTGTTGGTACCAAATCGGTTCTTTGCTCCCCTGGCTTTGTTCGTCACTGCGCACGCGCAACCGTGAGAACACCTCGAGCCCGCCTTGGGGCGAGGCGCTTCGCGGACCCGTGGGGTTGGGGCCGACCGGGGAGCTGGTGACGGCCGCCGGCGGGGGCGAAATGCATCCACTTAACAGGGAGATCAAACCGATTCCCAGGATAAATAAAAACGCTTTCATATCAACAACCTGCCCCAGGAAGATTAAGATTGCCTTAATTTCAGATTAAAACGTTAGTTCGGCTTCGCCATCGTTTCCACCAATGCCTCCCAGGCAATTGACGACAACGGACAATTCTTCACGACCGTGCTTCCGGATGCGAACCAGCCGTTACTCCCGCTCGCGGCGCAGGAACTGCCGGACCGGCTGGCTGTGGAGTTTAATTTTTTGACGACTGCGACCATTGCGAATCTGGCCGTGCCGCAATCGATGCTGGCTTTCGGAACGTTGGCCGCCTGTGGAGGCGACGCCGCGAAACCGGTGACCTGCGCGGATGACACTTGCTACGAATTGCAGGAGGGAATTTATCCGCCGGCGTCCACAAGCAGACTGCGTTCGCAAATACATCGAGGTTTTCCCCGCGAACGTCATCGCGTTTAGCAACGCTATTTGGCTTTGGCGCACCGGTTGAAATTACCCCTTCCAGCGGAGCGCGGGGTTGGCCGGCTGCACTCTGCTGTGACATGCCCATTTCAGTGGAAAAATAACCGATTGTTCGATTGGTTTGGCATGTAACTGGCTGCCATATCGCGCATTGCGTATCAAATCCTGCATTTTCGGGTGGTTGATTTTGCTCGCGTATACCTGGCTGGCGCCGGTAATTCGCGCACTGACCAACACGAACGTCGTGGTCTCGTTCTGCACGACGAACTCAACGCCGCTGAACCTTGGTTTCGCTGGTTTTACCACGGAATTACTGGGCAAGGGCGAGGAGTATGCCGACACCAATCTGCAACACTACGCGGCGATGCTCTCGCCGGGATGGCTGTTGTTCCCGGGCGGCTCGACCGGTGACGCATTTGACTGGCAAACCGGCCTGACGCGGACCGATTGGGTCAGCACCGTTATGGCGGAGGAGGGACCAAATAATTCGGCAGGCAGCCTCACGGCGAACACAGTATTGGCTCTGCAAGGCAAAGGCGGCGCGTGGTTGACCAATTTTGCGGCCATGGCCGACAATCTGGGCGGGGCGAAGATCATTGTGTGCATCAATGGCTTCACCGATACAAACTGGAACGACGCGGGCCTGTTCGCCGGGTATGCCTTGAGCAACCACATCCAGGTGGCGGCGTGGGAACTGTGCAACGAACCTTATCTGTTTCAGGGAACAAACGATTTCTTCACAAATGGGACGGATTATTGCAACAAAATGCTGCCGTTCCGCAACGCGATCAAAGCGGCCGACTCCAACGCCATGGTCGCCCTTTTCTTCAGTGATCCGGCCCGGCCCGGCACCAGCTGGGACAAGGATCTGGCGCGCTATGGCGTTACCAACCAATATTGGGATTCGGTGGTTTACCATTACTATCCGAACTTTCCAACGAATCTTTCCTTTCCTGAATTGATGGTGATGGACAATGGCAACCTCTACAGCAACAGTACGTCGTATGTCTCCAACACATTGATCCAGGACAGCTGCAATACGACGACATTTCTGCTAACCGAGTTTGCGCCTGGCAGCGCCACCAGCAACGGGTCCGAAAGCCTACCGACCAGCACGCTGTATGGCGGTGTTTATGCCGCGGAGATGGTGCTGCGTCTGTCCATTTGCCCTCAGATGATTTTCGCCGGCAGCTACCAGTTGTTGGAAGGCGCCGGGGTGGATACCACCAACGATTGCTGGAATGCCGTGACCAAGGCGGCTACGAACGGTGTAGTAACCAACACGGTGGGCCTGCCGTTCGGTTATTTTCTGAGCGCACAAGGCTCCGCCGAAGGCGTGGCGTACTGGGCTCTCAACCGTTCGACGGCAGTATATGCGACCTCCGTGGGCACAAATTGCCCGACCGTCCCGATGGATCTCAGCGGCACGCCAACCATGCCGGCGGTTTACGCACAGGCGTATCAGGGCGGCAATGGCAAGCGCTACGTGGTGTTGACCAACAAGGGTTCAAACGCCGTGCCCGTGCAAATAACGCAAGACGGCGCGTCGCTGACGAACCAATTCCTTGAAACCTATGTGACCGGCACCGACCCGACCGTGGTGAATTCCAACCAAACGACGACCAGCAACATCGTGATTCTGACCGCCACGGTGACAAACGCCGTGTCCATCCCCGAATACAGCGTCGTGCGGCTGGAATGGACGGTGTCCAATGTGCCTCCGCCGGTGCTGGCGATGACGGCATCCAGTACCACGCAGAATTTGCGATGGGCGGGACAGACGAACGTGGTTTACAATGTTCAGGCCTCGACGAACCTATCGAGTGGATGGACGACAATCGACCGAATCGCCAACACCCAAACCAATTACGGTTTCACCAACTGGAATGCAGGGTCACAGCAATTTTACCGGCTGGCGGTGCCATGACGTGCTTGCATTCCGAAGTCCCAAAGAATTCAGAGGCGGCGGCCGAATGAAGAAGCGGTCTCGGTTGCCGGCTAAACCCGCCTCGGCATTCGGCGGAATCTGCATTCATCTTTCGGGGCGAGTCCAACTTATTGGGATTGTTGCCTGTGATTTCGCCGGCAACGGAACGAATAGCGGCGACTTTGACAACACCAAATGCTCAACCCGTCACTCCATGAATACCCATCTCCCGATCGGAACGCGAATGAAATCCGTCATCGTCTCATTATTGCTTGTGTTTACCGGCTTTTTGGTGGCGCCAGAAGCCCCGGGGCAAAGCAACACCAATGTGATCGTGGCCTTTGTGACAACCGACTCGACGCCGCTCAGTCTGGGATTTGCCGGTTTTTGCACCGAGTTGCAGGCGAGCGCGGTGGAGTATTACGACACCAATTTTGAGCAGATCACCGCGACGCTGTCTCCCGGCTGGCTGCGTTATCCAGGCGGCTCGATGGATGACGCCTTTGCTTGGACGAACGGGTTAACGCTGATTAATTGGTTCACCAATTTTCCATCTTGGGAGACCAATCTTCTTTGGCCGGCCGTCAAGTTGGGCAATGGCAAGGGCGGCCTGAAATTTTCCGATTTCGCGGCGCTGTGCCAGAACGTCGGTGGGGCGAAGATTGTCGTTACCGTGAACGGATTTACGGACAGTCCAAATTCCGCCGGCGCTTTCGCGGCGTTCGCCTTGAGCAACCACATTCAGGTCGCGCGCTGGGAACTGTGCAATGAGCCTTACACTCTCGCGGGCAGCGGCCCCGGCACCTTCTTCTTGAACGCGACGGATTATGTGGCGCAGATGAAGCCGTACCGGGACGCCATCAAGGCGGCCGATTCCAACGCAGTGGTAGCCATTTATTTCAATGACGCAGGTTATTCGGAGCCGAATACCTGGGACAATGACTTGAAGAAATACAGCGACAAATACTGGGACGCTGTCGTGTACCATCATTATCCATCGCTACCGACAAGCGGGGTGCCGTTTGCCGATTTGATGGCGCTGGACAACTGGCAACTGGCCAGCAACACCACCGCCCGCATGCTCAATTACCTGATACCGGACAACAACAGCAACGTGACCTTTCTCATCTCGGAATTTGCGCCAGCGCGCGGCGACGGTGCCGGCGGAAATTATCCGCCT
>JBEKZM010000259.1:0-3192 GCA_049509875.1 Verrucomicrobiota bacterium
AAACCTGCGGGCGTTGGTAGCTCTTCAACAGCTCCTAAACGAATGCAAAGGTTCTCCAGTTGTCACCACGCGCACATCGGTTCAGACTGAGGCGCAACCTCAAACAGGAGACACGAATGTTGACCAGACAAAACCCGCGGTCCAAACAGCGGGATCTCTTCACAACGATCCAGGCCCAACCTCAGTGGGACCAAATTCCCACCACCGTCCGAAAGGAACTTCTCCAGTTGCTCCGGGAGATGTTATTCAGTCCACCAGCGCAGCAACTGCCCGATCCGCTTCGGAAGGGAGGCCGGCATGAATGACAAAATTAGCCCGGCCCATCTTCAACGGAAGGCCATCCTCTACGTGCGTCAGTCCTCACCGCACCAAGTGGTGCATAATCAGGAAAGCCGCCGCTTGCAGTACGCCATGAAGGAACGGTTGCAGCAACTTGGCTGGTCGGAGATCGACATCGTCGACGATGACCTCGGGCGCTCCGCCGCAGGCACCGCGCTTCGAGAGGGATTCCAGCGGAAGGTTGCGGAGGTTTCCCTTGGGCGTGTGGGAGCCGTCGCCGCTCGTGAGGTCTCGCGTTTTGCCCGCAACAGCCGGGATTGGCAGCAACTTGTCGAGGTGTGCCGCATTGTCGATACGTTACTCATTGATCAAGAAACCATCTACGATCCACGCCGCAGCAATGATCGATTGCTGTTGGGGTTGAAGGGCAGCCTCAACGAATACGAACTGGATTTGCTGCGCCACCGGGGACTGGAAGCCCGATGGGAGAAGGCGCAACGAGGCGAGTTGATCATGACCGCTCCGGTGGGCTATCTGTCAGAGAACACGGGTTATGTCAAAGACCCGGATCAGCGTGTACAGCAGGCCGTTCGCCAGGTGTTCGACAAGTTCCTGGAGTTGGGTACGGTGCGTCAGGTTTTGTTCTGGTACGTGGAGCATGACTTGCCACTGCCGACGCGAAAACACCTCGACGACGGCTGGCACACAATTTGGCGTCGCCCGCATTACGGAACCTTCTATCGGATGCTCACCCATCCGATCTATGCCGGAGCCTATGTTTATGGCCAGACCCAGCAACTCACACGCTGGGAGGACGGCTCTCCAAAAAACCACATCGTGACTCGGCCTCGGGGGCACGCTACGGTATTGCTGCCGCACCGCCATGAAGGCTATATTTCGTGGGAAGATTTCCAACGCATCCAGACGATGATCGAAGGGAACACAATCAAGGGAGCCAGCCAAGGTGCAGGGGGTGCAGCGCGCACTGGTGAAGCACTGTTGACAGGACTGTTGCGCTGCCGCCGCTGCGGCCGCAAGCTGACAGTTCGCTATTCCCCACACGCGTGGGGATGGTCCAGGAATCGGCGAATAAACAAACTGCGCGTCTCCGGTATTCCCCACACGCGTGGGGACGGTCCGCTGCGACTTCTGGTAGGTGAAATCCCTCCACCTCATGTCGATCCTTGCTGCGGTCGTTGACGTCAGTCGCGCACGTCGTTTTTAGCCCGTTTTGCGTTACTGTTGGATGTGGTTCAGGCGTCAAGCGGTCAACATGAAATCAAGACCCGTCAGCGGTCCAGCACGGGGCTGAAACGGCTCACCGGCAGGCGTTAGCTGAAGGGTTGAACCGACAATGGCGGCGGTAAACGTCGCCATTCATCATCTCGGTGATGGCAATGGCAAACAAGGTGGTCAATTTCCCGTCCACTTGTATTGGTAGCCTGCAGGCGGCTCGTAGTAAAACGGGAACCCGGCCTGCCCGGACGCGCCATTCCAATAGATTTTGATGTAATCCACATGGCCATCCACGAAGCCCGCCACGTTGCGGGCATCGGGGTGTTGGCCATGTCGGTGGTCATGGTTGCTGGCGGCGATGCCGCCGGTGACTTCCCCGTCCAGAGCAGTCCGCGAGGGTTCGTGCACCGAGTTAAACGGTCTTTGGGCCATCCCAAAATCGTGTGTGCCGCGCTTAATGGCGTTGAATCCGTAGCTGGAATAGTGCGTAAGCGCGATTTGACAAAAGGATTCGTCCATGGGACAGGAAAA
This sequence comes from Verrucomicrobiota bacterium, assembly GCA_049509875.1. GTDB lineage: Bacteria > Verrucomicrobiota > Verrucomicrobiia > Limisphaerales > UBA11358 > UBA11358. The sequence goes on from JBEKZM010000259.1 coordinate 2,047, forward strand.
CACGGCCAGATTGGACGTAGTGTTTCCCGTGGCGAGGTAGGGCTGTACAACATCCTTGTAGGCGTAATAGATGTCATTCGTGAAATAGCCGATGGCATCGCCGTGGTCGTCGGCATACAGGTGAATCGCTGAGCTGATTTGGCGGGCATTGTTGACGCACGCGATGCGCTTGGCCGACGACTTGGCGCTGCCCAATGCGGGCAGCAGCATCGCCGCCAGAATGGCGATGATGGCAATGACCACCAGTAATTCCACCAGTGTGAATGCCCGCTTCATGCTTGCGAAACGATCCCACCGTATTCCGCCCAATGCAAGCAGTCTCTCCTGACGGACGATGCTGGCGACATGACTGGATAGTGGCTGCGGCGGGCGTTGCTTGCAGTTGGGCACGTCGCTTTTGGCCCGTTTTGCGTCGCTGGCGGCTTCGGAGCCAGATTCAGGCGTCAAGGGTCAGCACGAAATCAAAATGCGTCAGCTGGACAGCACGGGGCTGAAACGACTCACCGGCAGGCAGTGGCTGAAGGGTTGAATCCACCATTGAGGTGTGACCCGTGATGCAAAGTTCGCTTGGGCCAACGGCAAATTGGCTTGGCCCTAAAAGGAATGAGGTCAAGTTATCTCGAAGCGGCATTTTTGGTTTAGCTGATGGATGATCCGCTGGACTTGTTGATCCGTGAGCGTTTCCGGCTGAGCGGCGCAAACTTGATAGATTTCTTTGGGATTCAAAACATGAAAGCCCTCGCTCGGAACCTTACGATCCACAAGCCATCCTGGCAGGGTCAGAATCGGAGTGGTCCATACCTTCTCTCCCGTGGCTGAACTGAGCCACGCTGACAGGGTTTTCGCATTGTTCTTGGCCTGCTCAACTCCATGGACGTCGACTCCCCAGGGCCACCGCAATACCTTCCCATCAAATTGCACCCGGTATTGCTTTTTCCCATCGTCCTGCAAAGGCTTGCGCCGAGTTTTGGTTTCCACGATGAACACGCCGCGTGGGCCAACGATCACGTGATCGATGTTGAAGCCGTCAAAAGGAACGTCGTGGTAAATTTCAAAGCCGAGAACAATCAGGCTCGATAGTTCTTCGCCGACAAATCGTTCACCGTCGAACCCCAGCCGATAATTGGCTCTGGTGCGCAACTGTTT
>JBEKZM010000026.1:0-60371 GCA_049509875.1 Verrucomicrobiota bacterium
AGCGACTGCGTGTGGCCCAGCGCGGCGGCCATGGCCTCGATGCAGGTGCGCGCGACGTTATTGAACGGGTCCTGCTCGGTGAGCGACCAGCCCGAGGTTTGCGAATGGGTGCGCAAGGCCATGGACTTCGGGTTCTTGGGATTGAACTGTTTGATAATCTTCGCCCAGAGGACGCGCGCGGCGCGCATCTTGGCGATCTCCATGAAAAAGTTCTTACCCTGCGCCCAGAAGAATGATAGCCGCGGCGCGAAGGCATCAATGTCAATGCCCGCCTTGATGCCGGTGCGGACATATTCCAGACCGTCGGCCAATGTGTAGGCCATTTCCAAGTCCGCCGTCGCCCCCGCTTCCTGCATGTGATAGCCGGAAATGGAGATCGAGTTGAACTTGGGCATGAACTTTGACGTGAAGCTAAAAATGTCCGCGATGATGCGCATTGAAGGCGCGGGCGGATAAATATACGTGTTGCGCACCATGTATTCCTTGAGGATGTCGTTCTGGATGGTGCCGGCCAGTTGCTCCAGCTTCACGCCCTGTTCCTCGGCGGCGACAATGTAAAACGCCAGGATGGGCAGCACCGCCCCGTTCATCGTCATCGAGATCGAAATGCGATCCAGCGGAATGCTGTCGAACAGGATTTTCATGTCGGCAATCGAATCCACGGCGACTCCAGCCTTGCCCACGTCGGCAAACGCCCGCGGATGATCGGAGTCATAACCGCGGTGCGTCGGCAAGTCAAACGCGACGGACAAACCCTGCTGGCCGGCGGCGATGTTGCGCCGGTAAAATGCATTGGACGCTTCCGCCGTGGAGAAGCCGGCATACTGGCGCACGGTCCAGGGCTTGGTGACATACATCGAGCCATAAGGCCCGCGCAGAAACGGCGCGAGGCCCGGCATCGAGTCCAGCGCTTCGCAACCCGCCAGGTCAGCGGCAGTGTAAAGGGGTTTCAGCTCAATCTGTTCCAGGGTCATGAAGGCCCATTCCTCGACGGACTTGCCGGTCTCGATCTTGAACTGCGCGCGCCAATCGTCGTAGCTCGTTTTTGCCGGCGCGCTGTCAAAGGCAATTTTGGTAAAATCAGGAAAATTTTTCATTAGACGATCCCCAGTTGATTATGAATTTTGTTGAGCACTTCGAGCGCTTCGGCGCGGAGATGGATAAACTCAGCCACACCGGATTTCTTATGCGCCTCGATTTGCTCCTGCGGATAACCTGCCAGCACGATCAAGGCGTCCGGTTTGTGCGCCCGGATCTCGGCGGTCAGCGCCGGCACCAGCGCGGGATAATTCTCGTCGGTCGAACAAATGACCGCGACCGGCGCCTTCGATTTAAAGAACGCGGTGGCGGCATCCTCGGGCGTCTGGAAACCTTCCGGCGATATCACTTCATACCCGCCCACGTTGAAAAAACCGCGCGCGAAATCGGCGCGGGCTTTGTGTTCTTTGAGCGAACCCATGTTGCAGAGGAAAACCTGTGCCGGGGCCGGCCGCCGGTTCATCGCGGCCCGCAGTGCCTCGAACTGCGCGGAGGCGCGGGTCAGGCAGACCGGCGTGATCGGCACACAGGGCGAATCCAGGATGCGGATGGCCCGGGTGAGTTCACCGAGTGTCGCACCGGCGCCCGCCGCCGCCACGCAGGTTTCAAACCCGTCGGCAATTTTGGGTCCAATCACTTCCGCAAGGCGGTCGAGCACGATTTGATTCTCCGCGTCATCGAACGATGTGCGGTGCGAAGCGATCTGCTGCACTCGCCGTTTGTGAAAAGCTTTGGCATCCACCGCGGGCACTTCCAGCGGCTTTTCCTTCGGATTGGCGTATTGGTTGACGCCCACGATGGAATCGCGCCGCCGCGCCACGGCCTTGAGTTTTTCCGCTGCCGTGGCGGAAACCGCCTTTTGCGGAAAACCGGCCCGCAAGGCGGCTTCCATGCCGCCCAGCTTCTCGACTTCCTGAAACTGCGCCCAGGCGCGCGCGGCCAGTTCGCCCGTCAAACTTTCGACCAACCACGATCCGCCGGCGGGGTCCACCACGTGATCCAGCGCGCATTCTTTTTGCAGCACCAACTGGGTGTTGCGAGCGATGCGCAGGCTGAAGTCGTCCGGCGGGCGGACCACTGCGTCAAACGTGGCGACTTGCATGCTGTCGCATCCGCCCAGCACGCCGGCAAACGCCTCCACGGTGGTTCGAAGCAAATTGTTGTAGGGATCCACGACCGTCTGATTCCATTGGGCAGTGCGAACATGTAGCGAGATTTTCTGCGCGGTTTCGTTCCCTCCTGCCACCGCGACCGCATGCGACCAAAGCATCCGCAGCGCCCGCAGCTTCGCGATCTCCATGAAAAAATTCACGCCGACCGTGACGGCAAACCGGATGCGTGGCGCGGCGACATTCACTTCCAGTCCGAGTTCGTTTAGCTGGCGAAGATAATCGACGCCCGTCGCCAGGGTGAACGCCAGTTCCTGCACCGCGTTGCCGCCGGACTCGTGCCAGGCGCGGCTATGGACGCAAACGGTTTGCAACTGTGGCGCCTGGGCGGCTGCCCAGCGGGTCAGCGCGGCCATTTCCCGATACGCGCTGGGGAGCGACTGCGGCAGGCGGCCCTCGTGCGCCAGCACGCCGAGGGGATCCATCTCAATGCAGCCACGCAACTGGGCGGAAGTCTTTCGGCGTTTCCTGGCCAGCGCGATCAATAAGGCGGCGAACGGGAGCGCCGACGCGCCGGAACGAACGAAGAGCGAAGTTTTTTCCAGGTCCACGCCTTCCAAGGCGCGATCCAGATCGCCCAGCGTGGCAATGGACAGACCGCCGCCGCCAACATCTTCAGGCTGCGCCCAATCAGGGTCATGGCCATCGCGGGTGGCGCGGTCGAGCACCATGTTCAAGGCGTTCAGCCCTCGGGCAATCGAGTTGCGCGCGGCGTGGTTGAATTCCGTCGGGCTGGCGCAGGCAATTTCCTGCGACACCGCCCAAGGCTCTTTCACGAAGCCGCTCGCGGTAGTGCCGCGCACGAAAGGCGCAAATCCAGGCAGCGAATTCACGTGCGGCAAAACCGCCACGTCCTCATGCTGGTAAAGCGGCTTGAGCGTGATGCCCTCGTAAGTGGCCGTGAACATTTTCTTGTCGAACGGAGCGCCTTTCAGCTCGGCCTCGACCAACTTGCGCCAGTTGTCGTAGCTGACGGGGGGAAATTCCGCGAGCAACTTGCCGTTGACGGCCGGTGATTTGGGGGAGTTCATATTCAGCCTTCCAGGTTTTCAACCGTGACGTCGTGACGAGTGCCGTTGACCGTCACAAACAAATGTTTGCCCGGGCCGCTGGCGCGTAGGGTGGCCAGAGTGAGCGGGGTTTGCACCGGTGGCACGGCGGGCACGGCTTTAGGCTTGAGCAGTTCCTCCACTTGCTGCGGGAACATCGCGAATAAAACGACGATTTCGTCCGCGGTGGGCAGACCTTTCTCCGCGCATTGGGCACGGCACTTTTCCATGCCTGGTTCCAGCAAGTCTGCCGGCCGCTCGGTGACGCGTTTCTTGCCGGTTTGTTTTTCCACCAAGGCCAAAACGGCGGGATCAATCGGGCCCGGCGTGAGGCCGTATTTGCCCAGTGCAATGTCCTGCGCGGGCTGGCAGACCATTTTCCAGCGGCCAAACTTCACGTTCATCATGGCCTGCGTGCCGACGATCTGCGACGTGGGTGTGACTAGCGGTACCCAGCCGAGGGCTTCGCGGACGACCGGAATTTCCCGCACCACCTGGTCGAATTTATCGGCCATGCCCTGTTCCTTAAGTTGCGTCCGGAAATTCGAGAGCATGCCGCCGGGCACCTGATAAATGAGAATGTCGCTGTCCACGCGCTCATTCGCCGGACTGGTGAATTTGGCGAGCTCGCGGTACACACCTTCAAAATAATCCCGCAATTTTGCCAGTTTTTCCGTGTCAAACTTCGGACAACGCGGATGGCCCTCCAGCAACGCCAGCATGCGCCGCGTATCGGGCTGGGAGGTGCCGTTGGCGAAGGGCACGATCGAAACTTCGACGCAATCCACGCCCGCATCAATGGCGGCGAGATAACTCGCCGCGCCCAAACCCGCCGTGTCGTGCGTATGCAGCGTGATCGGAATGCCCACCTTGCTCTTGAGTTCCTGGACCAGGCGGTAGGCGATTTGCGGCTGCAGAATGCCCGACATATCCTTGATGCCAATCGAGTCGCAGCCCATTTTTTCCAGTTCGACGCCCAGGTTTACAAAATTTTCAACCGTGTGCACTGGGCTGATCGTGTAGCACAGCTCACCGCGCGCGTGTTTGCCACACTGCTTCGTGGTCTTGATGGAAGTCGCGAGATTGCGGACATCGTTCAGCGCATCAAAAATGCGCAGAATGTCCTGCCCGTTTTCGCAGGTCGAGCGCACAAACGCCTCCACGATGTCATCTGGAAAGCTGCCATATTGCACGATGTTCTGCCCGCGCAGCAGCATGAGCTGCGGCGTCTTGGGCGCGATCTTTTTGAGTGTGCGCAACCGGTCAAATGGATTTTCCTTCAAGTAGCGCAAACAGGAATCAATCGTGGCGCCGCCCCAGGTTTCGAGGCCGGCGAAGCCCATCTCGTCCAGAATGGGCGCGGGTTCGAGCATTTGCGCTGTGGTCATGCGGGTCGCGGCCATGGACTGATGGCCGTCCCGGAGCACTGTGTTGTTGAAGAGCACTGGTTTTGTTTTCATTTAGGAAAATATTCGTTAACTAAAATCATGCGGAAAGCCTTGAGTTGTAATTTACATTTTGTCGTGCTGTCCAGATACGAGCCACCATGGGAAATTCCAGACAAGCCACACTTTTGCCATTGTAGCGCGGAACAGCCTCGCGGCGAAAGGCGGAATTGTGTCTGATCGCCACCGGGATATCGGTTAAACCATCCGCTATCGCGCGTCGGATGCCCACCGGCGTTTTCAACGGTCCACCTGTGTCCGCCACGACCAGGCTGCGCGCGAGCCCCTGCACGGGCCTGCGCGCAATGTCGCGCAGCTTGCTTCGCCAACACTTCGATGACGATTTTGTTCTCTGCCCCCGCGTCCAGCCCCGAATATATCGGTGGCAACTGCCGGTCGAAGGGCATATCCATGACGCTTTCGCTCACCCAGGAGACCGCGCCAAGATTTGCAGTGCTGGCCTCAACGTTCATGGCTGCTTGGAGATGGATATGTATCAAACGACTCCACGAGGCGAATGAACGCTTCGTAATACCGTCCTGATAAAAACTAAGCCGCTGAATGGCCGTTTGCCATGGGGTATTCACCCCACGAAACACAATATGCAGTTTGGAAAAAAAACCCACGTTCAAACGCTGGACCGCGAAGCAGTCCTGATCCGCGTGCAATTCCTGCCTCGCAGCTGGCGGTTGTTGCGGTTGCTGTCCAAGGCCGAACCAGTGAGGCGTTGTCATCGCCGTGTTGATTAGCGGAAGGCTTCAACGGCTTCAGCCTGCGGTCATGCATTTGACGGCAACGAATGCGTAATTTCCTGCATGGGTAAAACACCCCATAGCGCCCGTAGCATTATCGTGCTAAAAGTTTTCACCATGAACAAGTCAGCCAACGAGCTGCTTGAATTTCGAGCGCGTCAGCCTCATCGCATTCTCGTAATGGGGGAGGACCCGAGCCTCCTCCATTTCAATGTCCAGGTGCTGATCCAACACGGCTATGAGGTGAATGCCGCTGAAGATGGCGCGACCGCTTGGAAGAAACTTCAGGCCATTGACTACAATCTCCTGATCAGCGAGTACAAACTGCTCAAAGTGACAGGCATTGGCCTTATCAAAAAGCTGCATGCCGCCCGTCTGACGTTGCCGGTGGTTTTGGTTGCAGAAAAAATTCCAACGCATCAACTGGCCAAATATCCGTGGCTGCAACCTGCGGCCACGCTGTTGAAACCCGTTGAGGCTGATACGTTGCTGGAGACGGTGAAAAATGTTCTGCGGGCAATCAGCAGTCCGATTGAGAACCTTGCGGACCGAGCCAGCGCCATTACCCCAACTCTTCAGAAAATTCTTGAACCTGGTATTGCATATTCACAGCGGGGATTGTCCAGTTGACCCAAATCATGTGACCGCCCGCCACGTTGGTTTGACTACCAAGTTGGAAAGGTTGCAATAAATTGACGGATTTCAATGGCTTGCTTTTTTGGTGATGCAGTTGACAACGCCGGAAGCAGGATGGTGTTTTTTGGCTGAGCCTGGATCCGGCGTGCTCTTTGGAAAATGGTTTTCTGCCCTGTTTGTGATTGAGAACAGCGTTCTACGCACGGCAAGGGTGGGCAAGCCTGTCTTCGGACAGGCTTTTTTATTGGCGGTGTCGGGAATTTTCAAGACACGCCTTCACAAATTTCGCACTGCCTGACATCTCTGGAAACAGGACGACATGGTTTTGGCTGGTGTGGACGTGAGTGCAGTTGACGGGTAAAGGCAAGTAGTAGCTGAGTCTGAATCGGCCAGTTAATAGATATGCCCACGCCAGCCTGTGTCTTTTCAACTCATCTTCGCCATTCGTTTAACTTTCAAACAAGGGTTGGCTGCGCGCTAATCCCACCGCCTGCGCGATGATCGGTTATGAACAGGCAAAAGATGATTGGCGCCGCAAACACGGAAGCTTTTAGACCGTTCGCCGGGAGCCGGTTTGCGTGACCTTGGCTGTGCGTCGTGGGATGGAATTGCTACGCTGGTCGGAATTCGCCAAGGAGGTCAGTCGGGTTATTCCCCATATACAAATCAATGTGATTGACGAATATTGCGACGAATGATGCTGGGCTTTGACCAGGCAGATGGTGCATTTACGTTAATTCTAGAACCAAACATGAAACATCAGCAGCGACGCTTGCCCAAACTTTTCGGGCAATCCGCGGAAGAAATGTCTCCCGCCGAGCCTCCCTGGCGAAAAGCAGTCGTTAACAAATCGGTGGCTGATGCCGGTGAGAATGGCGGGAAGCCGCCCGGCAAATCTTTGAAAAACTCACTTCAACAGCAGAACCGTTTTCGGCTGTTGACGCATGAAGTGCTTGCTGCGCAGGAGGATGAACGCAAGAAAATCAGCCATGAACTTCAGGATGAAATTGCTCAGGCTCTGTTGGGCATTAACGTCCGGCTGCTGTTATTGAAGCAAGCGGCGCGGGGCAAGGCCAAGGGGCTCAAAAACCAAATTGTCAGCGCCCAACGATTGGTGGTAAAATCGGCAACGCTCGTGCGGCGGCTTGCGCGTGAACTCGACAACCATCAGCCGACGCCAAATGAATTGAAAGTCGTGTCCATTGAGGCGGTTTGACGTGAGTTTTGTTGGGATTGATCAAGGTAATCATGAGAAAGAAATCCAAACCGGTTCGCCGACCTAAAAAGCTGGCCATAATTGCCGCCCCGAAGACATCCATCCCGCCCGCAAGTGTGTTGTTGCCCATGGTCGGCATCGGCGCCTCGGCTGGAGGCTTGGAGGCTTTGGAACTTTCCTGTCGCGAGTGCCCAAGGACAGCGGCCTGGCTTTTGTCATTGTGCAGCATTTAGACCCGACGCGGCAGGGCATCATGCCTGAACTGCTCCAGCGTACTACCGGCATGAAGGTGGTCCAAGTCAAGGACCGGACCACCAAAGCCGGCTGGCGACGAGGTGACACAAAGCGCCGCAGCCAAAAGTACCAGGGATGGTGACAAGAAACCAGCGTCAGCAGACCAAACTTGGAAATCGCCGTGCCAAAAAGACAGAACAGCGCCGATGATTCCGCCAAACTACGCGGCCGGGCCGAAGCCCGCCTTCGAGACCAGAAAGAGCGAGTAACACCGTCGGTAGATCGAAAGTCAGAAGCTGACACCCAGCGGCAACTCCACGAATTGGAGGTCCACCAGATCGAACTGGAGATGCAGAACGAAGAACTCATTGAGGCGAGGGACAAAATGGAGGCGCTATCGGAGAAATACACCGACCTTTACGATTTCGCACCCGTGGGTTACCTGACGCTCGATCAGGCGGGCTGCATCAGCGAAACCAACCTGGCCGCCTCCGTCTTCCTGGGCGAAGCACGTTCCGCCTTGGTGAATCGTCGCTTCGGGCCGTTCCATGGCGACCCAAGTAGACCAAAATTTCCCAGATTAGCTATGGGGTATTGTCCCCAGTCCACTCAATCCGAGGAAATAAGAATTGCTGACTCGAGTTCTCGTTCCAGACCGGCCTGTCACAAGGCTTGGCCGATTCAACAACAAAAAAGCGCAATGGTGGGACGCCATATTGGAGGGCTGCATCATCCGGCTCATACTGTGGTTAAACCCTTTTGGTTCAATACACGATGCACGGTTTCGCCCAAAGTGCGCGCCGTGCTGGGCTTGATCAGTATTTCTTGGAAACCGATTTCCCGGACTTTCTCGGATGTCATCACTCCGCTATAGCCGGTCGCGACAATGATGAGCAGGCGCGGCTGCAAGAGCAGCAACTGGGCACCAAGCTTGGCGCCATCCATTCCAGGCATGGTCAAATCGGTGATGACCAAGTCGAACTTCCCAGGTTGATCCCGCACGGCAGCGATGGCTTCGAGCGGGTTGGTTTGCGTCGTTACGACGTAGCCCAGTCGTTCCAGCATCTTTTTGGCGAGGCCGGCCAGGACCGCTTCATCGTCCACGAATAAAATGCGTTCACCCTTGCCGCGCGGAATAGGTGTGACTTCGATCTTCTCGGCGACCACTTCGGTTTCAATCGTGGGGAAGTACAAATGGAACGTGGTGCCTTCCCCCGGCTGGCTGTAAACAGTAATGCCTCCGTCATGGCTTTTCATGATGCCATGCACCACGGCTAGCCCAAGTCCAGTGCCCTCGCCTACGCCCTTGGTGGTGAAAAAGGGCTCAAAGATATGTTCCAGCGTGGCTCGATCCATGCCGCAACCGGTGTCGCTCATCGACAACTGGACATAGCGTCCCGGGCGCAGGTCGGGATGTATTTTGGCAAAATCCTTGTCCACCTCCAGTACGCGCGTTTCGATCTTCAACACACCGGTCTGATCATGCATGGCTTGCCAGGCGTTCGTGCCGAGGTTCATGATCACTTGATGGATGGCCGTGGCGTTGGCCAGCACGGTGGGCACCTCGGCCAGTTCGCTTTGGATCCGAATGGTGGCCGGCACGCTGGAACGCAAGAGCTTGAGCGCTTCCAGCACGACGTGATTGGGCTTGACTGGTTTTCGATCCGGTTTGTCCAAGCGGCTGAAGGTCACAATTTGTTTGACCAAGTCGGTCGCCCGCTGACTGGCCACGGAAATATTCTCCAGCGATTCAAGAATGGCCGGCTGTCCTGCCGCGTCCATTTTGGCCAGATACAAACTGCCGAAGGTGGCCGCCAAAATATTGTTAAAATCGTGGGCGATGCCCCCGGCGAGCAGACCAATGGATTCCATCTTTTGCGCCTGGAGGAAGGCACTCTCCATTTTCCGACTCTCGGTGATGTCGCGGAAGGACCAAATTCTGCCGTAATGTTTTCCGCCCCCGTCACGGATCGGCGATGAGTATCGGTCGAGAATCGTGCCATCCGTCTTTTGAATCTCGTCATGGCCAGCCTCCTCCGGATGGGCATAGAGATAAGCCACCCGCTCAATGAACGCTTTGGGATTCCTGGTCTGGTTCGCGACGAAGACGAGTTCCGCGGATTCATCCTTAGCCGTGACGATCTGCGGTGGTAATTTCCAAATTTCAACCATCCGGCGGTTTTGGAGCACTTGTTTGCCGTGATTATCCACAACCAGAATGCCATCAATGGAGGCTTCCAGCTGCGCTTCCAACTGGGTGGTTTTCCAGAGCAACTCCTCTTCCGCCAGCTTGCGCTCGGTGATGTTTTCGTGGGCCACGACGACCCGCACCGGGCCGGCGCCGGCAAAACGGGTGGCGCGTACGATAAACCAGCGGTGTTCCAGCGGACTATGGCATGGGTATTCCAAGTGGAATTGATCTTTTCGCCCGGTCATGACGGCCGTGATACCGTTGAATACCGCCGGGGCTTGTTCGCCAAAATGTTCGCTGGTCGATTGGCAGACCCGCAGGAAGTTATCGCCCCGGCCCTGTTTGCCCAGGAACTGATTCTCGCGGGCAAAACGATCCCAAGCCGCGTTGACTTCAACAATCGTTCCCTGTTCATCCAAAATTGCGATGTGCGAGGAGAGCGCGTTCAGGGTGGACTGCAGAAAGCGTTTCGACTCCAGCAACTCTGTCGCAATGCGCTTCCGTTCCGAAATGTCGCGCGCAGCTTTCGAGACACCTACGACCTTGCCGGCGGCGTCCTTAATCGCGGACGCCGTGATCGAGACGTCAATCAGCCGTCCGCCTTTGGTGAGACGTAGCGTGTCAATGTGCGCCACTTTGTCGCCAATCTTGATCTTCTCCAAGATTTGATACTCCTCATCCTGCCGATCGGCGGGGATCAGCGGCAGGGTGGAAGTCCCAATCACCTCGCCAGCGGTATAACCAAAAATCTTTTCAGCGCCTTGATTCCAACTAGTGACGATGTTGTTCAAATCTTTGGCGTAGATGGCGTCGTCCGAGGATTCGACAATTGCCGTGAGCAAGTTTGAAGTGGCTTCCGCTTCCTTGCGTTTGGTGATGTCGCGAATGTTGCATTGGATCACTTTTTTGTCGCCGGCCTGATAGATGTTGCTTACAAACTCCACGGCGATGTGGCGGCGATCCTTCGTTTTGAGGGGCAGATCCTCATAGCGGACATAGCCCTCCTTCTGCAAACATTCGAGCATGGCCTGGTTGTGAACAATATCGTGGAACGGACTGAGTTCCCCGACAGTTTTGCCGACCATTTCAGCATGGGAATATCCCAGAAGATTGACCACGAAAGGATTCACGTCGGTGATGCGCCCCGTGTCCACGTCCAAAATCAGAATGCCATCCTTCGCCGCCTCGAACAACCGTCGATAACTAAGTTCCGAGGTGCGGAGCGCCTGCTCAATCGACCGCGTATCGGATTGTTGCGTCTGCGTTGCCGACTGCGCCGTGCGCGTTTTCTCCTGTTCAACCTGAGTCTGCGCCTGCTCAATGCGCGTCTTGTCCTGTGCCAACTGCGTTTCCGCCTGGGCCGTCCTGGTGTTCGCTTGTTTGCAATCCATTGCAGCCTGGATCGTGCGAGTGGTGGTTTGTTCGGCTTGCGTCTTCGTTTGCGCGATGCGGGTGTTGGCCTGTTCCACCCGCGTTTCCGCCTGTGCGGCACGCGTGGCCCCTTCGGTCATTTTTTCATTTTCATCGTCGCGACTCATACTTTGGCCTCGGCTGTCTTGTTTTCGGCGCAAGCTCTGACTTGAATGGCAATAAAATGGAAAATCAGGACGCCATCTTGCGCCGCAAAATGCCTCTTTGATATGGGGTGTTCACCCCATCACCGCTCTTCCGGTTGCGTCGTGGATTGTGGACGGTTCGGTTTTGCACCCGTGAGTGGCTTCCGGCCGCAGACAAAGCGTTTTGCCGAGGGGTGAAGCCGTGTCGCCGCCGTCGTCTCACTTGAATTTTCCCCAGTCTATTTCTCAACTGCCTCCCGGAAAGTCACGAAACCTTTTTCAAATCTGTTTTTCAGAAATGAAGAGCACCAAAGCTCCGAAACCGGTGTCCGTCTGGCTTAAACGGGGGTTGGCTCCGCCTCATTTTCAGCCCGGGCACCGTTGCCGCCCAGTCGGCTGCGCGTCCGGTGATCGCTCAATTCGCCAAGAATTGTCTTGGGTTTCTCAATTTATGGATAGTCCCGTTGTGGGCACCGGATATTCTGACGGGTATGTCATCAATAATCGGGTCAATGACGAGAGAACAGGCTGGAGCCCATCCGGTTACCGTTGGGACAACCGGCCTTAAGGCCGCCCTCCGGCGCGCCGGTGTTTGCGCCACGGCGGGACTGATGCTGCTGGCGGGAGCCTATCCGGCGGCGGCGGACGACGCCAAAAAGAGCGACGCCACGCCCATTCCCAAGATGCGCAAAAACGACCTGACCCCCATGCCGGACGTCGCCAAGCCCGTGTCCGCCCACAGCCCCTATCAGGATGGCGATTGCAGTCTGTGCCACAAGAACAATGATCGGAGCGACCCCGGCCCCATCAACAAGCAGGTGAATGTCCTCTGCCTGGATTGTCACGACGATTTTGCCAAGGTGATGGCGCGCAAGTACAGCCACGATCCCGCCCGGGTGAACTGCACCACCTGCCATAATCCACATAATTCCAAATATCCCCACCTGCTGGTGGAGGAATCCGGCGCCCTGTGCCTGAGCTGCCACACGGCCATCAGCAACCAAATGGCCACTGCCACCGTCAAGCACGATGCCATGACCACGGGCGCCAAATGCTTGAACTGCCACAATCCTCACGCCGCCAGCGTGGAACATCTGCTCACCCGCCTGCCTTATGACCAGTGCGTGGGGTGTCACGGCCAGGACGGAGTCACGGATCACCAGGGCAGGGTGCTCACCAACATGAAGAAGCTGCTCGCAGAAAATCCCCACCAACACGGGCCCGTGGCCGACAAGGATTGCAGCGCCTGCCACCTTCCCCATGGCGGCGATAATTTCCGGCTGCTGACCAAGGCGTACCCGGCCGAGTTTTATTCGCCGTACGATCCCAAGCTGTACGCCCTATGCTTCGACTGCCACGAGGAATCCATGATCAAGGAGCCTAAAACGATCACGCTGACGAAGTTCCGCAACGGGGATGAGAATCTGCACTATGTGCATGTGAACAAGGACGAGCGCGGCCGCACCTGCCGGGCCTGCCATGAAGTGCACGCCTCCAAGCAGGACCATCAGATTCGCGACGCGGTGCCGTACGGCCACACCGGCTACCTGCTCAAGATCAACTTCACCCAGACGCCCACGGGAGGCACCTGCGCCCGAACCTGTCACGTGACCCGAAGTTACACCAATTCGGTGGTCACGCTCGAGGCCGCGAAGGCGGGCGCCGAGCCGCCCGCCTCCCAGTAGTCTTATGCGCCGGCTCGCCCATGTCGCCGCTGGCCTCCTTTGGTCTTGGTCGGCTCTGGCTTTTGCCAACGTTCCCATCGGCGCCGTGGTCGAAAACGCCTCGCTGCCGGCGCTCGCCGGCGGCCAACAGAACTTCCTGAGTGACACCAACGTCAGTGTCTTTATTTTCTTCAAGCCGGGATTGGAACACTCCAATCAGGCGTTGGCGCAGATTGCCCAGTGTCAGCAGGAACTGGCCGGCCAGCCGGTGCATTGGTGCGCCATCGTCTCCGACCGGATTCCCAGGGCCGAAGTGGAGGTCACGGTGCAGGCGACCGGCCTCAAAATGCCGGTCCTGATCGACCAGGGCGACGCCCTCTATGGCAAGCTGGGCGTTTTCCTGCATCCGGTCATCGGTGTCACGGACCAGGAGCGCCGGCTGGTGGCCTATCAGCCTTTCGCCAAGGTGAATTACGGCGCCGTCATGCAGGCCCAAATCCGGCATGCGCTCAAGGAAACCACCGATGAGGAACTGGCGGAAGTGCTCAATCCGCAGGCCGCCGTGCTCGGCGGAGAAGCTTCCGTGGCCCACCGATATTTCCGGCTCGCCGAAAAGCAATTCCAGTCCACCAATGACGTCCAAGCCCTCGCCAACCTTCAAAAGAGCCTGGACAAGAATCCCACGGGGGTAGCCTGGTCATTACGGGGGCGCATTCTGCTGGCGCAAGGCAACCGCGCCGGCGCGGAGGCGGCCTTTGTGGCGGCGCTCAAGCTGGATCCCCACGACCCCGGCGCGATCGCAGGCGTCAAGGCCTGCCAGGAAGCCGGCAAATAAGCCATCGGATTGCCGATGGCCGATTTCGCGGGGGCCACTCGACACGGCCCCTCAAACAAGGAGCCGTGCCCACGGTATCGGAGAGTTCCGCGACCCGCAGCCGCGTCGCCCGTCAGGATGATTGCGAATTACACGAGGGTTTTCCGGGCTTTCGGATGCCGCTGCGGCTCACCGAGCCGAGCTCCCCGGGGGCAGTGCGAAGATGTGCCCCATTTCGTTGCCCTCCGCCTTCCGCTTAGCCGTTAGCCTTCCCATTGGTGGCTACACTTTTTCCTCAAATGCTCTATGCTTTCACCAGAAATGATGTCTCCAGCGGAATCCCATCCCGAACTGCCGGCCCCGGTCCGACGGCGTATGCGGCGATACCGGCTGGCGGCTTTGGTTATCTTAGTGCTGGGTCTGGCCGGCGCGGGAGTGGTGTATTGGGTGGGTGAACGCCGGCTCGATTACTCGGACGATCCAGCCATGATCGGATTCAACCGGGCGGCTGAGCGGCAAATGGGGGTTCTTTTCGGCACGCAGGGACAACTCATGGGAGATCTCGACGAATTGCTCAAACAGCCAGGCACGCAGGCCATTCTGGTGGCGGCGGCGTCTGCCGTCATCGCGCTGGGCTGTTTCCAGTTCAGCCGGGTTTTGGAGTTTGAGGCCAAAAAAGCTGCCGAGGACAAACGAGAGAACTAATGCCGGTTGCGGCTGGAATTTCACCAGTAGCCGCGGTCAGCAAGATCCACCGGCGAGTCCTCGGCCACTTGCGGGGCGCGCTCGTCAGCGGTGAACAAATAGGCTTTAGCGTGGCCGTCACCATAAAGGATATCAAAATATGCCTGCCCTTGAGCACCATGCCAGGCGGCAATTTGATTCAGTGTCCGATCAGGCGCCCCGGGCCAGTCCATCAGAATTATTTTGCTGGTGGGATTCTGACCCACCTCGGACATTTTCATTGGAGTCATCGGAGTTGAACCGTCCAAGCCACCGCTATCGCCTCCCAGGGCCTCAATGCCGAAATACGAGTAACCTGTGCTGGCATCAATACCTCCGTTTCGCCAAGCCATCAAATAGCTATTACCCCAGCAACTGAAGCATGAGTCACTGGCCGACCATGTCACCGGTTGGTGTGGATCTCCCTTGTCGCCGGGACAATCGTACACATTAACATTCTGTGAATACGCATTCACGGGCCGATCCGCTTCAGCGACATTCCAGCCAGTGTATTGCTCAGGCTGGCCGGAACCCAGCCTGCCGCCCCAGCATCCCCACCATCCGTAAATTGGAAAACAATCATTGAAATCAGCGGTGTACATTGCCAGGGCCAGACCAAGCTGCTTTTCATTGTTGAGGCACTGGGTCTGGCGAGCCCTCGCCTTGGCTCTCGCCAAGGCCGGCAAAAGCAGCCCTGCCAGAATGGCAATAATGGCAATGACCACCAGCAGCTCGATCAGCGTAAATGCCGCTGACCGCGCCAGCAAAGCGGATCGCGCATTGCGGCTCGGGTTCTTTGATTTATGCTCCATGATGTCGATGAAAGAAATCAAACCGCCGGTTTGAAGCGACGCCAGCCCCAACGCCCCGCACGACCAGCCAGCCAAGCCAGCGGCGTTAAAATCATCAGCACCTGGGTGGACGGCTCCGGAACCACCTCAAGATCCAAAAAGCGTTCGCCAGCCCCTAAGGCTGATGGGGTCCAAGTAGCCGAGGCCCAATTACCGCCCGAGCCGGTTTGCCATTCGTCTGGAATCGAATATGAACCGGTGCCCGTGACGATTGGTGAACCAACGGTTGTGGCTACCCAGCCAACATTAGACAAGCCGTCAGAGGACGTTCCAGCTCCCGAAACATCCACGGCAATCCTGTATTGGTCTCCAGCGTGTAAAGGATCGTTCTCCACATAAACGCTATTCAAAGTAACAGAATAATTATTTAAACCGCTTGTGATCCCTGAAATTGTTCCGATTTCAGCCGAGGTAGAGTCACTCAAATCGAAAATGTAAACAGGCAGTATGGCTGACTGATTACCACTTGCGATGAGCGTTAACTCGAGCGAGTCAATCGAGCCGCCGATTCCCGCTGTAAACAATTGAGCTTTGTATTGGCCGAAGGTAGGAACGTTACCATCGCCGACACTTGAAAAGTTTTCAGTATCGGGATAACCCCAAATAGTATCGACTACCGATTGTGCGCGTGCCGCCGGCGCCAGACCGACCACGCCGACGATTGCCAGCCCCAATGCCCATTGGTTCAGTTTCATAGGATTTGATTTCATAGGATTCAGTTTCATAGGGTTGATCCTGCAAATTAATCATTTGGCAGGCTCTTCTTTGTCGCGTGACCTCGAGACACGCTTTATTTAGAATAGCACAATTAGAATAGCGAACTTCAGCGGGGTTGGCAACAATGTATTTTCATGGAGTCGTTCCCCGGGTCTTCAGTCGGATGCGAAGATACAAGGTTAGCCAGCCCAACTTAGGGTACTTCCATAAATGATATAGCTTTACAAAGGATCAAGGATTCGGCGAGCCCTGGTCATGCGAGCGATTCCAGAGGCCAGCCGGGAGCGAATGAACCACCTGTATGAACAAGACAAGAGCATGTGATATCGCCGAGTGCCTGGGTTTTTGCGCGGTTGCCATGCGCCACGTCCGTCATCAATTTTGCGAGCGACGCACCTCCATCCGCAGACTTATCTGTTTGGGCGCAAGACTTTGCTGGCCCCAACGCAAGGCGCGCCAGCAACAGTTGGTGGCCGTCCAACCCAACGCCTCGCTGGCCGGTTTGCGGTCACGGCTGGATCGGCCCTTTCGGACTCCCCCCTTTGATGTGCGGTTATGCAAACTGGGTTTTGAGCCTCAGCACGTCGGCAGCCATGAGGAACACGGTCAGATTTTCATGAACATTTTGTTTGGGTCCATCCCTTCCAGCTTGCCAGAAGCGGGTTTCTGCGGTTAAATTCAGCAGCGCGCGCGATGCAAAGACAACCAGATTACCCCAAACATTACTGTGGCGTGTTCGGCATTTTTGGCCACCCGAATGCCGCCGAACTGGCCTATTACGGACTTTACGCGTTGCAGCACCGCGGCCAGGAGAGCGCCGGTATCGTTACCTGCCACGACGGCAGATTTTACAAGCACCACGGCATGGGCCTGGTGCCGCAGGTCTTCAGCGATCCCAAAATCCTGCACGATCTCATCGGTGACATGGCCATCGGCCACACCCGCTATTCCACCACCGGTTCCTCGCAGTTGCGCAATGCCCAGCCCTTGACGGTGGATTGCGTGCGCGGACAGATCGCCGTGGCCCACAACGGCAATCTCACCAATGCCGCCCAATTGCGGGACGAGTTGGAAAGCCGCGGGCTGGTGTTTCAAACCACCGTGGACAGCGAGATCATCATCATGATGCTTGCCCAGCCGCAAATGAGCGGCGTAGCCAACTCCGTCCGCCAAACCCTCCGCCGCATTGAGGGCGCGTTTTCCCTGGTGATCATGACCGAGAAGGAGCTGATTGGCGCCCGCGATCCGCACGGTTTCCGCCCCCTCTCCATCGGCCGCACCCCGGACGGCGGCTGGGTGCTGTCCAGCGAGACCACCGCGTTTGACCTGATTCACGCCCAATTCGTCCGCGACGTTGCCCCGGGCGAAATCGTGATCATCGACGCCAAGGGGCTAAAAAGTGTCCAAGCCTTTCCGGAACATCAAAAACGGTCGCTGTGCATTTTTGAATACGTCTATTTCGCGCGGCCCGACAGCGTGATCAACGGCAAGAGCGTCTATGAAGTGCGCAAGTCGATGGGCCGACAGCTCGCGCGCGAACACGGCGTGAAGGCCGATCTGGTCATCCCGGTGCCCGACAGCGGCGTCTGCGCCGCCATGGGTTACGCCGAGGAATCCCGGATTCCCTATGAAATGGCCTTCATCCGCAACCATTATGTGGGGCGCAGTTTTCTCCAGCCCACCCAGCTCATTCGTGATTTCAATGTGCGGGTGAAGCTGAATCTCATCGAATCGCTGGTGAAGGACAAACGGGTGGTGATTGTGGACGATTCCATTGTGCGCGGCACCACCTGCCGTTCGCGGGTGAAAACCTTGAAGGAAGCCGGCGCCAGGGAGGTCCATGTGGCCGTGAGCTGTCCACCCCACATGCATCCCTGCGTCTATGGCATCGATTTTCCGGATCGCAGCAAGCTAATGGCGGCGAACAACACCGTTGACGAGATTCGAAAATATCTCAACGCCGACTCGCTGCATTACCTTTCGCAGGCGGGCATGGTGGCCGCCACCGGCCAGCCCGCCACGGCCTTCTGCATGGCGTGCTACGACGGGAAATATCCGGTTCCCTACGACCCGCTGCTGGACAAGCATATCATCGAGCGCCGCCGCAAGCAGTCGATGACCCTCGGCGAAGCCACCGCGCGGGAGGAAGAGCAGATATCCCTGCTCAAGGTTTAGCGGGCTAAATTTTAAATGCGGGCACGTGCCCGCGTTAAAGAATCAGGCCGGTCAGGCTGCGCCGGAAATGGCCTCATATTCGCACTCGGCGTATTGGTTCAGCATCTTGTCGTAAACCTTTGCCGCCTGTTTGTTGGGCAGAATTTCGCTGCCGGGCACGGGCGCGGTGAAGCCGGCCACCAGCTTGTCCCAGCGGGCGTTCTGGCCTTGGGCGCTGAGCCAGCCGTGGGCGGCTTGCAGCGCGGCGCCCAGCGCGGCGCTCTTGGCGATCTCAATACGCTCGACCCGGCAGTTCATGACATCCGCCAGAATCTGCAGCAGCGCCCGGTCATTGGAGGCGCCGCCCGTGGCCAGGATTTTGGCCGGCGCCACCTGCATCCATTGCGAATGCAACCGCATCGAAAGCATCTGCCCCTCCAGAACGGCGCGGCAGTTGGCGGCGGCATCCTTTTCATCCAGGTTGAAACGGTGAATGCCGGGTCGATTGACGCGGGGAACAATCTCCGGCTCGAACCAAGGCAGAAGAATCGCGCCGTGGTTGCCTGGCGGCGTCCGGGCCACGAGCGCGCCAAATGCCTTCCAATCGGGGACTTTATAGAGCTGGCGGATCTGTTCCCGGGCCAATGAGCCGTTTTTGAAACAAATGAGCGTCATGTAACCGCCCGCCGGCGAGCCGAAGACGTGGCCTTCGCCCGTCTCGTCGGTCACGCACTTTTCCATGGTGCCGAAAAATGTATCGCTCGTGCCGAGGCTGATGGCCACCTGGCCCGGCTTGATGAGGCCCAGCCCCACCACGCTGGCCGGGTTGTCTCCCGTCCACACGGTGGCCAGGGCCTGGGGATTCAGGCCGTATTTTTGCACAAAATATCCGCTCACGGGTCCAATGACGCTGCCCGCGTCCGCCAGCGGCGGCAGTTTCGCGACGAGCCCCGGCGCCGTGGCCTTGAGGGCATCGTGGTTCCAGACTTTGCGGCGGATGTCCATCAGGTTCATGCCGGCGCCATCGCCAAAATCGATCGGGGCAATCCGTCCCGCAAACAGCGAGGCCAGGAATGAACTCACCAGCGCCACATGGGCGGTCTGGTCATAGGCCTTGGTTTCGGTTTTGCGGAATTTGCGGATTTGCGGGCCGGTAAAGCGCTCGAAGGTGTCCGAGCCGGTCCGCGAGGCGGTAAACTTGACGCCGCCCAGTTTTTTGCGGATCTCGTCGCATTCCCGGGTCGTGGAGGAATCCATCCAAATCGGCGAGGTCTTGCGGGAAAACACGCCGTCCAGGTTGTCTTCCAGTGATTTTCCGGGATTCAAGTCCGTCAGCACCGCCGGCGCCTGCTCCTTCAAATAAACCGAGCCGTGCTGCTGGCCGCTGCCGCTGATGGCGAGAACTTCGCCGAGCGCCGCGCCGTCCTTTTTCATCTGCGCCAGGAGCCGGTCCAAGGCGGCGGCCCAAAGCCGCGGCGAACTGTGTTTGAGCAGCGGATCGCGGCTGGGCAGGACGCCGTGACGGGTTTTGAACTGCGGCAGGGCTTCGTCAAAATTAAGGGACTTTTCATAAATGACCTGGCGGCGGTCGAGATCAATGAGCACGGCGCTCAAACTCTGGGTGCTGGAATCGAATCCGAGAAAAATTCTGGCCATCGGTGAAAAATAGCCAAAAAGCGATTGTTTGGCGATTCCAAACTTCAATGTCTATTTGCAAGTTTGCAAGGGGTGTGGGACAAAATTCTTCTGGCCCCCCAAAACCTTGGATGGGTCCGCGGTATATAGCATCCCCGAAGGGGATAAATAATTCAGCCCGGCGTAGCCGCTCCTTCGTCGCGTCAACGCCGGGGTTGGCGATCAATGTGGCGGCAACGCTGAAGGCGTTGGATCAATCCGGGAATGACGTGCCCCCATCGGGAAATCGCATACGGGCGGTCTTGAATTTCGGGCGTTGCTGCGGCTCACAGAGCCGCGCTCCACAAATTCACGCGCCGCCGGCGGGCGGAGGCTTTTGGTCAACGCTTGGCCAGGCGGTTTGCTCCCGGTTTCTTTCGGGCGTCCGCGCGCCGATCAGGCTTCGCTGGTCCGGGTTTCGCCGGTTCGGGCTTCGCCGGCGCGGATGGCCCGGGAACCGATGCCGCCGGCACCGGCGCCACCGCACGTCCTTTTCTCAATCGGACGGTAAGCAAGCCCAGCACCACCAGCGTCGTGGCCACCGCCGCCACGCTTATGCCCAGCCAACCGGTGGACGGCTGGAATTTGAATTCCACCCGGTGCGTGCCCGGCGCCAGTTGCACGCCGCGCAGCAGAAAATCGCACCGCAACAAAGTCGCCGGCCGGCCGTCCACCAACACCGTCCAATCGGATTGGTAATGGTCGCTTGTAAACAGGATGGAGGGCGCCTTCGCCTCGGCGTTAAGCACCATGTCCTTGGAGTTATAGTTGACGATTTCCACCGTGCCCGCCGCGGCGTTGGCCGCGTCCGCCGAACTGGCCGGCACGTCGCCCTCCACCAACACCGCTTTACGCGGATCGAACGACGGGTCCATCAACTGAAGCATGGCATTGGTGCCATTGGTGTTGATCTGCCAGTTTGAAAACAGGGCCGCCCGCGGCAGGGCCGGCGCAAATCGGAAGAGCGCAAAAGGGCCGTCGTCCGCGGGAACCACAGTCACCTCGTCCGGCCGCGTCGCCACGGTCACTCCAGGCTTGCGCTGCAGCTTGATCCCCGTCACCAGCTTGAACGGGGGCTCGGGAAAATAATTCAGCCCGCTCAAATAATCGCCCAACCCAACCGGCGCGAAAACGTAGCCAACATCCATTAATTGCCAGGCGCGCATCAGACGGAACCAGGAGCCGGGGCCGTTGGTTTTGTTAATCGCCGCGGTCCAGGCCGCATAGTCCTTGGGCATGCGCGACATTTCCACGGTTTCGAAGGATTGGACATTATTATAAGGGAACTCGTGCTGCATCCATTCGAGCTTGTACAGCTTGTAAAAAGGCGCAAAGTCGCGCGACTGGTCCAACGGAGCCACCGCCACGCGGTGGGCGTACGGCTTGTCACTGAGTATATCCAGCACTGAGTTGCCCGAATATTTGTCCGCGTAATTCCAAACGTGAACCCACGGATAATCGGCCAGCGCCAGGTCGCCCACGAGCAATAAACCCAGGCAAACCGCCCCGGCGGCCCGCCTCCGGGCAAACGCCCCGCTGAAAATCAGGACCATCAGCCCGGCCCCCGGAAAAAACACCGCCGCCAGCCAGCCCGCGTGACTGATGCTGAAATCGGCAACCGCCTCCGGCGACCCCCCGATTTCGGCGCCTTGGAGATATTGGACCAAAGCCGGCCGGTGAGCGGCATATTGCCACCACCCGACCAAGATCCCCAGGCCGACCAATCCGCAGCCGTAAACCCACCCTTTCTCAAATTTTGCCGCGCGCCGCCACCAGCTTCCCAAGCCGCCCCACCGGGCGCCGGCGCCGGCCGGTTGCATGTACTGGCGAGAAAGGCCGTGCACGCCGAAGGCAAACAGCACCGCCAACGCGAGACTGAACGGATAAATGAACTTGGTCGGATTTCGGATCGTCGAGAAATAGGGAAGAGCGTAAACGAACTTGTAAAAGGGCGCAAAGCGGCCCAGGGCCAAGAGCAACGAGACCACCAACGCCGCCAGCCAGAACCACATCCATTTCCGTTCCACCGGGTTGAAGGCCGAGTTCCGGCGGCGCAGGGACTCCGCCGCCGCCCAAAGCGCGAGCAGGACCACGAATCCCCCGGCGTAGTTGCCGCCGCCGCTGTAGCGAAGAAATCCCTTCGGCCGATTGCCTTGCCGGCCATTTTCGATGTATCGCGCCATGGCGGGAGACCGGCCCATGATGCCCCAATAGGCGCGTTCGTTCAGGTCGTCCATGCGATAGCCAAAAATGCCCGGAATTACGAGATT
The DNA here is from genome assembly GCA_049509875.1 of Verrucomicrobiota bacterium. Lineage (GTDB taxonomy): Bacteria > Verrucomicrobiota > Verrucomicrobiia > Limisphaerales > UBA11358 > UBA11358. The sequence continues at coordinate 22,154 of JBEKZM010000026.1, forward strand.
CACCATTTCCTGCTTGGGCAGGCTCCATTGCGTGGCCCAATCCCACCGTTGCGCCTTGGTTTGGACGTCCTGGTCGGTTCCCTTGATTCCGCGAATGGATGTGTCAATCAATCCGTGAATTGATTGGGCGGCCAGAAAAGCGGCGCAGACCACCACCAGCGCCAGCCGCGCAAAGCCGCCGGCGAGGCTTTTCAGGGGTGATGCTCCCGTGGTCCAAATTTGGTAGATGACGAAGGCCGCCACGTAGAGGCTGTAGATGGCGCCGACGTCCGCGCCTTCGGTGACGGCCATGCCCACGGCCATGCCGGCCAGAATCACCCGCAGCCAGCGTCCAGGCGCCGACGTGTCCGCCAGCGCCGCCAGCGCCAGAAAGATCATGCCGGCGGTGATATCGTGCGCCCCGACCCCCCAGCAGGCAACCGAGAAATAAGTTGAATTCAACATCGCCGCCAATCCGCCCAGAATGCAGGCCGGCGCGCTTAACTTCGACTGCTGAAAGAAGCACCAGGCACCCAGCCCCAAAATCAACAGTGACAGAATGGCGTAGAGTTTGGAAAAGCCGAGCGGCCCCAACAACCATTGCAAAACAAAGCTCATGCTGGGAGACGCCGCCTCCCCGGCGAAGCCCACGCTGTTCAAATCCTGCCAGCAGCCCAGGAACCGTCCGGGCAGTTGATGGCATTGCGCCATCAACTGGCCCAAGGGCCCATCATTTGAGAATAGCGTCTGGCCGGGCAGCAAGGCCCCGCCCAGCAGAATCAACAGGACCAGCAGAAATAACGCGAGCGCGGTGGCAAATCCCCCCGCCCGCAAGCGGGCCATCACAGCGGACCAGTTCATATTATGTCACTTGGGTTCCACCTTGGGCAACCCAAAGCGCAGGAACCGCCGCAATTCCCGCCAACGGTTCAGGCGCAGGCGCAGGAAGCGAAGCATCCAAAAGTCGCTGCGGCGCCGCAAGTTTTTCAGGCGCCGGCGGGCGTCGAAAACGTGCCGGCGCAACCGCCAGCAATCCAAAACCGCCTCCCAATAAGCCCGGCGCACGTGGGAAAACCGCCGCGACAAGACGACCATCACCGCGGCCTCGGCGGCCAGCAGGAATAGCTGGAGCGGCACCAGGATCAACAACAGATGCTGGCTGTTCTTTAACAAGACCAGCAGGCCGTTACGGTTCGCATAAAACCGCTTGGTGTCGGAAGTCCGAGTTTCAAACCTTGCCGGGCCGCCGCTGGCGTTGACCGCGACCGCGCTGCGATGATGCGCCCGCGCGGAAGGAGCCAGCATCACCCGGCCGCCCGCCAGCCAGGTCCGCCAGCAAAGATCATATTCTTCGGCATACATGAAAAACTGGGTGTCAAACCCGCCCAGTTTCCGGAACCAGTTGGTGTCAATGATGATCGTGGGACCATTGGCGACCAGAATCTCCTGTGGTTTTGACCAGTCGACCGGCCCGCACAAGAAGCCAAAGAGGTCGAACCCCGATTCGCCGGCGGATTGCACCGTGTCATCCTGGTAATCCATCACCAGCGGGGTCGCGATGGTAGCACCCGTGGCGCGAACTTCGTTCAACATACGTTCCAAGCAATCCGGTTCCAGCCAGATGTCCTCGTTGAGGAAAACGAGGTATTGACCGCGCGCCAGCCGGGCGGCCTCGTTGTAACCGCCGCTGCAACCCAGATCCTGCCGGTGTCGATCCAGGCGCCAGTGGGGGAAGTCTTTCAACAAATCCGCCGCCAGCAAGTCGGAATGGTCGGTGGAGGCATTGTCCGCGAAAATTATTTCCAAGTGATCGGCGATCGTTTGCGCCACCAGCGAAGTCAGGCACCGATCCAGCCACGCCGCGCCGTTGTAATTCAGCACCACCACGCTGATCAAAGGGGCTGGCGGGGGCGGAGGTTCGAGAACCGGAGTGCTGGGCAAAATCGCTGGCGTCATGGCAAGTTCAGGTAGTCACGCAACGGGGTTCACTTCAGCCGGGGATTGGGCCGCCTTGGTTTCCCGGGTCCAGTGCGTGAGATCGCGGCCGAGCAAGTCACTTAAGCGCCGGACCTCCGGCGCGAATTCGCGCCGGAGCCGCGCTTTGAGTTCCGGCTCCAATGGCGGCGGTTTTTCAACCGAGGCATTGAAACGATTCAGAAGTCTCTCCACCCGGTGCAGCGCATAAAAGACCGGGCGCGGCAGGGCCGGCCTGATGGCCAGCAAAGTGGAACGCACCGCCGGGTCGTTTAGCACCGCCCGCAAAGCCCGGCTCTTCACCGTTTTGGCCGGATTGACCCGCTCGAACTCCGGCAACGTGTGTTTGGAATCCACCTCCAGGAATTCAAGCGTATCGCGATAAACCGCCGCCGGGTTGGCGGCCAAATCCTCGTGGAGCACCACCCGTACGCGCTCGCGGCCAAAAACTTTGAAGTAACGTTGCAATTGTTCGGCGAAGCGCGGAACCTCGCGATAAACCAGTCCGGGAGCAAAATGAGTCTGCCGCCCAAGGCGCCGTCCGGCCCGCCGATCCGCCTCGGCCGCCAACGCCTCCTGAAACGTAGCCAGCGGTTCATTGCCATCGAAGCGAAAATAACTGAAGAGCGAATACATCATATCCACTGGTTCCCGCAGCAGAACCAGGATGCGCGCCGCGGGATTGAACGCCTTGATTTCGGCGGCGGCGGTTTGGGAAAAGAGATACCAGACCGAGGCCTCGCCAATCCGGCGCTGGCCGTCCCAGGCGCCGAATTCCGCCAGGTATTCCCGTTCGGCCCGGCGGTAAAAGTGTGCCGCGAAGCGCAAATCGGAGCCAAAGAAGTGCATTTCCTTCCGCGCCATGAATACGTCCGGATGACCGGCCAGATAATCCGACATCGCGGTCGTCCCGCATTTCGGAGCGCCCACGATGAAAAAATCGGGCCTGCCTCGCGCCTGCGGCGCCATCGCGCTCCGGACCGGGGCGGGTGACGCCACGCCGTTCGGATGAACGGATTCGGGCGATTCTGGCACTGCTGACATCCGCACAAGATATCGATAATTTCAGGCCCGGCTTGGCAATTGAGACGAATCTGGCGGAATCAGGGATGAATCGGCTGGCGCGTGGGATGAACCGCCGGAAGTTGGACAACGGCCTGACTTACTGTACCTTTGGCGACAAGCAAGCATGAATCTCGAATCCTCCATTAACGCCAAAAGGCTGGTAAGCACCGGACATTCCAAACCGGCCGATGCCCGGCCAAAAGCCGAGCGGCAGATTTGGGGTCTCTCGCGCTTTTGGTGGGCCGTTTTGACCTTTTGGATCCTGATGGCTTTTGCCACGGCATTCGAGACGACCTTGCTGCAAACCATCGATCGGGGGGAGATGGCGCTGGAAATGCTTTCGCGGCTGGGCCCCTGGCTCTTCATGACCGGGCTGATCATACGGCTCTCCACAAAATACACTTTGGACGCCGCCAACTGGCGCCGCGTCGTCTGGGTTTACGTGGCGGCGTTTGCCGCCAGTTTGGGGGTGGTGGCATTGTTCACCTATTTCGGGCCGCCGCCGGCGTTGCTGGCCGTTCAACAAACCGTCCGCGCCCATGGGTTTGCCGGCGACACCAAGTCATTAACCTTCGTGATTTTGACGCGGATGACCCTTCAAACACCCAGCTTCTGGGGTTTGGTGGCGGTGGCCCACGCCGTGCGTTTCTACGAGCGGGAGGATGCCCGGAGGCTGCACGAGGCTGAATTGCGGGCGCAGCTGGTTCAAGCCCGTTTGCACGCGTTGCAACTGCAGCTCAACCCCCATTTCCTGTTCAACACCCTCAACTCAATCGCCTCGCTCGTGCAGGACAGTCCCGCCACGGCCGAACAAATGATCGAGGCCTTGGGCGACTTGCTCCGCGCGGCCACCACCACGCGACGGCAAAGGGTCACCCTGCGGGAAGAACTCCATATCCTCGACCAATACCTGTTGATCGAACATATCCGCTTCGGCGACCGTCTGCTCATTGAAAAGCAAATCGACGAGGCGATGCTCGACGATCTGGTGCCGGTCCTGATCCTCCAGCCCCTCGCCGAAAACGCGGTCAAACATGGCGTGCAGACGCGTGTGGAACCCAGCCATATTCAAATCGCGGCGCAGCCGGCCGGCGGAGGCCATTTTCTGCGCCTGGAAATCACCAACAGCGGACCGGTGGCCGAGTCCTTTGGCCGGAAAATCGAGGAACGGATCGGCCTGTCCAACACCCGGGCCCGCTTGCAGGCCATGTTTGACCAGGAGGCCAGCCTCGAATTGTATCCTCGGCAGCAAGGCGGATTTGTCGCCCGCATCCTTATTCCCCGCCCGGCTCCGGCGTCGCCCGCCGTCCGCCCGCCGGAGGTCCAGTCCGCCCTATGAGAATTCGCACCGTCCTGGTGGATGACGAAGCGCTGGCCCGCAGCCGCCTGCGGAAATTCCTCGCCCAGGAGGCGGATGTCGAAATCGTCGGCGAATGCTCCAACGGCCCGGAGGCCGTCGGGTGTATCCGTCAACAGCAGCCGGACGTGATTTTCCTGGACATGCACATGCCGGAGCTGGACGGCCTGGAAGTCATCCGGGCGCTTCCGGCCGGGTGCGTGCCGGCCATTGTCTTTGTCACCGCTCATGACGAGCACGCGGTGGAGGCCTTTGCCGTGCAGGCCACGGATTATCTGCTGAAGCCCTTCACGCGGGCCCGCCTTCAGGAGGCCGTGCGGCGTGTGCGGCAGCGATTGCAAAGCCCGGCTCCGCCCCGTCCGGCTGCCCCGCTCGCGGCGGAACCGCGGCCGCCCTGGCTCAATCGCTTCGCCGTCAAAGACGGCAACCAAACCCTGTTCATCAAAATCCAGGACGTCGATTACATCGAAGCCGCCGCCAATTATGCGGTGCTCTGCACCGCGTCTGGCAATCACGTGGTGCGCGAAACCCTGCGAAATCTGGAGTCCTCCCTGTCCCCCGGGCTGTTCCTCCGCATCAGCCGCTCAGTCATCGTCAGCCTCGACCGGATCAAGGCCATCCGCTCCGACCCGCCCGGCGAATGGGTGGTGGTGCTCGAAGGGGGGCGGGAATTCCTCATGACCCGCGGCCTCAAGGAAGTCCAGACCCGGCTGCAGTATTCGGCCGGTCTGCGGTCAAGTTTTTAAGGGCCACCATTGCCAAATCGAACATTTTCATTCAAGGGGAGGACTGCCTTTCCAGATCGCGTAAGGGCTGTCCCACCAGGTCGCCCAGGCGCAATCCGGCCACATAGAGCACCGCCCCAAAACCCACCATGGCGATCATCAGGATGAAAAAAAGCCAGAAGTGGCGGGATTCATATCTCTTCAATGTGGTGGCAAATCCCACCAGGGCGAAGAACGCCGAAATCACGATCACCGCATCCACGCTCGCCCGCTGCCAGTAGCTGCCGCCCAGGTGCAGCCACATGCCAAATTCGTCGAACGTCAGCGCCATGGACACACCGTAGAGCAGCGCGGTGATTTCCGCGGCCCGGCCCGTGGGGCGCCGGAACACGCTGTAGCCGGCGACCACCGACAGCAAGAAAATCCCGTAGTTGAGGTGGTGCACGTGCGTTCCGCCCATGAAGAAATAAAGATTGGGAATCGCCTGGGACATGATCAGGAACACGAACGTGCGCGCCAGAATAAAGGTGATCAGGAATCCAAACAGCGAAATGCGCGCGAGCTGATGCGCGGTTTCCCGCCGCCGGTGAAATTCAGTTTGCAGGTTCAGATTCAGGCTCATATCGTCGGGGCGCGGCCGGGCCCCGGGCGTTTATTCCAAATCGTTTTCAAGATGAAACTAATTCGCTTGTCTTTTGAACCGCTGGCTTCGTTGCTCGTTCGTTGCAGATCACTGCGGATATGCGCCTCGCTCGCGTCTCGCCATCGTTCAAAATCCGGCGCGCCTTAGTCTCATCTTGAAAACTCATTGGAATCACTTCACCAATTTCTGAATTTGCGCGCCCAGTTCGTCAAGCGAAAAACCCTGCGCCACGCCTGAGTGCGGAATGTGGAATGGGGGAGCAAAGAAAATTTTAGGGTTGGACAGTCTTTGTCCAACCCGGCCGGCTAGAGTGGGGACCATGAAACTAAAACAATTCATTCCGCAGCGCCTCACCGGCACGATCGTTCGGCAATTTGGCAGCGCCCGCCTGGTCCGCCAACGCAACGGCCAGCACGAACTCATTGGCGGGACGGCAGCCGACCGCACTGCCGCGTGCGAATGGGTGTCGCTCTTTGCCCATGAAATCGTGTTCACGCACTTTCATGGCCGCGGCGATCTGCCCGGCCGCAGGAGCGTGGTCCAGCCCGGGTTCGGGCTGGCGCTGGAGGCCTTCGCCGATTAGTTACAATAAAGAGCGCCCCGCGATGGCTCGCGGGGCGCTGGTGGTTCTGGCGAAGGGTTACACGCCGACGTTGGCGAGTTCCTCGCCGCTCTCGACGTTGACGATCTTGAATTGCTCGGCGTGCATGCCGGTGTCGGCGCGGAACGACAGCTTGCCGAAGTAACGCTTTTCCATCTCGATGAGATGTTTTTCGTCCTCGTTGCGCAGGCGCTCGAGCACCGTGGGATGCACCACGATCCGGAGTTGGAAGTCATTCTCATCGCGCGTGCGCTTTTTTAGAATCTCCTGGAGCTTGCGCTGGATTTCCACGCTCATGGTGATGGAACTCTTGACCTTGCCCCGGCCTTTGCAATACGGACAGTCGTCATAAACGGCGGCGCGCACGCTCTCGCTGTGGCGCTGGCGGGTCATTTCCATCAGGCCGAGCTGCGAGATGGGCAGGATGTGCGTCTTGGCCTTGTCACGGCGCAAGCCCTCGCGCATCCGGTTATGCACCTGCTGCCGGTCGCGCCCGGACTTCATGTCGATGAAGTCCAGCACGATGAGACCGCCCATGTTGCGCAGGCGGAGCTGGCGGCAGATTTCATCCGCCGCCTCGAGGTTTACCTTCAGGATGACGGCTTCCTGGTCCTTGCCGCCCTTGTGGCGGCCGGTGTTTACGTCGATCGCCACGAGCGCCTCTGTTTCATCGACGACGATGTAGCCACCGCTCTTCAAATGCACCTGGCGGGTGAAGGTGCTCTCGAGTTGTTTGCTGATGTTGAACCGGTCGAACACCGGCTGGGCCTCGCTGTAGAGCTTGATCTTGCCCGCGGACCGCTTGGAGATCTTCGAGATCATCTCGCGCATCCGGTCGTGGGCCTTGGGGTTGTCCACGACGATCCGTTCGACGTCCTCGGTAAGGAAGTCGCGCACGGTGCGTTCGATCAGGTCCGGCTCCTGGAACACGCAGGTGGCCATCGGCTGCCGCTTGATTTTTTCCTGCACCTCGTTCCATTCCTCCAGCAGGAGGGCCAGATCGCGCACGAAATAACGCAATTGCTGGCCCTCGCCGGCGGTGCGCATGATCACGCCCATGCCGTCGGGGATGTGCAGCTCACGCAGGATCTTCTTCAGGCGCTTGCGCTCCTCCTGGTTTTCGATTTTGCGGGAAATGCCGCTCTGGTCCGAATTGGGCAGCAGCACGAGGAAACGTCCGGGCAGCACCAGGTTGGTGGTCACGCGCGGCCCCTTGGTGCTGATCGGCCCCTTGGTCACCTGGACGATGATGTCGGCGCCGGGCGGATAGAGGCGCGGAATGTCCTTCTGCGTGATTTTGGGCTTCTGCGGGCGCCGGCCCTCACGTTCGACGATTTCCACGCCGGAATCGAACTGATTGGGCACGATGTCCCAGTAATGCAGGAATGCGTTCTTTTCAAAGCCAATGTCCACGAACGCGGCCTTGAGTCCGTCCTCGAGATTGCGCACCTTGCCCTTGAAGATGCTGCCGACCAGGCGCTCCTCGGTCGTGCGCTCGATGTTGAATTCCTCCAGCTTGCCATCCTCCGCCACCGCCACGCGCGTTTCGAGCGTTTCGGCGTTGATGATGACCTCCTTGTGGACCTTTAGCTCCGGGCGAATCAGCCGCTGCACTTTCTTCACGATGTTCGAGGCGGCGGTCTTGATGGTCTCGATCAGCCCCATGGGCGGCCCGGCGATTTTGACCGGCTCGAACTTTTCCGCCGCCACGGGCGGGAGGGCGGGAGCTTCCGGCGGGCGAGCGGCGGCGCCATTATCCACGGCCGGCGGCGGCGGCGGCGACGCCTCGGGCGGCAGGCCGGCGGCAATATTCTCAGCCCGGTCAATCTCATGCTGGTGACGTTTCTCGAACAAGTGATCCGCACCTCCCTGTTCACTGACCACGTCAGCCCGGGCCTCGACCGCTTCGCGGTCGGGTTTCTGGTGAGCGGAGATCAAGCCCCCCTTTGGCTTGAATCTCATTCCGCGGCGGCGCCGCGAAAAGTTATTATTGCTCATAGTCAATATCCTCTACGGTTTTTGTATACGTTTTGCATCAGGCCCAGCGCGATCAGCGAGCACAGCACTGAAGATCCGCCGTAACTTAACAGCGGCAGCGGGATGCCCGTCACCGGGACGATGCGAATGTTCATGCCGATATTTATGAAAACGTGGCTGAACAGGAGCGTGACAACGCCCACTGCCAGCAGTTTTCCCAGGCGATCGCGCGCCTGGCCGGCGATTCTCAAACCTGTAAAGAGAACCACCGCATACAGCGTCAGCACCACGACAGAGCCGACGAATCCTTCCTCCTCGGCAATTACGGAGAAAATGAAATCATTATGGGCTGCGCCGGCGGGCAGGAAGCTCAGCCGGGTCTGCTGCCCCTGCCCCCAGCCCTTGCCAAAAATGCCGCCCGACCCCACCGAAATGAGCGCCTGCCGCACCTGGTAGGACTTTTCCAATCGCTCGTGGCGCGCCAGGATTTTTTCCTGGGGGGAGGCGCTGGCCGACGCGAAGTCGGCACCGAAATACACCAGCAGCCGCTGGCGCTGGTAGTCCTGCATGGGAATGCGCCAATGCGGCGGGGCGAACAAAACATCGGCTAAAAATAAGATTCCCAGAATTCCGACGCCGCCAACCAAGCGCAGCAGAAAACGGCGGGGCGTGCCCGCCACGAGCATCATGATCAGTCCCGTGGGCAGCAGCACGAGAGCCGAACCCAAGTCGGGCTCCTTCAAAATCAACAGGAATGGCAGGACCAGCAGACCGATGCCCTGCCAGAAAACCTCGGGCTGTTTTAATTCCTCCGGCGGCCGGCTGAGAAAGTTGGCGCCCGCCAGGATGAAGGCCAGCTTGGCAAATTCACTGGGCTGGAACTGGAAGAACGGCAGGTCGATCCAGCGGCGCGCCCCCCAGCCGTGCGTTTGGCCGATAAACGGGACTAGCACGGCAACCAGACAGATGATCATCGCCCAGTAAGCGACCAGCGACCAGCGGGCGAGCGCGTGATAATCCACCAAGCAGACCAACGCCGCGGCGCCAACGCCGAGCACGTACCAAATCAACTGCCGGAACCAAAGCTGGGCATACCAGACTTTATCCGCCTCAAAGGGACTCGCGGTCGTGGCGCTGCAGACAAAGGCCACGCCCAGGACCATGAGACCGGCCAGGGCCAGCAATTGCAGTCGGTCAAGTTTTTCGTATTTCTCGATGAAGTCTTCGGTGGTCATCGATTCATTGTAAATTCATGGTTCCCAGCAGGTTCGGGTTCTTGCCGGTTTCCTTGTTCAAGATTGTTTGGTAAATGTCGTGCGCGATCGGGGCGCAGATGAGGCCGCCGGAACCGGGGGTTTTGCCGGGTATTTGGACCATGGCCACCACGGCATATCGGGGGCTTTCGTACGGCGCGAAGGACGCGAACCAGTAGTTATGGCCGATCAGTTCGTTGGAGGCGTCCTGCACCTGGGCCGTGCCGGTCTTGCCGCAAATCCGCAGGCCCGTCACGCACGCGCCTTTGCCGGTACCCTCGACATCCTCGGTTTCGCCCAGCATGGCATCGTGCAAAATTTTCAGGCTCCGCGCGCTGATCCCGATCCGGTCGCGCACGACGCCGGAGGGATAACTCCTGGCCGTGTCGCCTGACGAGGGGTCCTGCGGCTCGATCCGCGAAACCAGCCGCGGCCAATAGACGGTGCCCCCATTGGCGATGGCCGAATAGGCCACGGCGATTTGCAGCGGGGTGACGCCCACCTCGCCCTGCCCGATGCACATGTTGGCCGTATCGCCTTCGCGCCACTCATGATGAATCCGATCGGGCGTGGGCATGGTGCCGCTGGTTTCCTGGCGGGTCGGCAAACGGTCCGATTGCCCAAAGTGGAATCTTTCCGCGAGCGCCACAATGCGGTCCGCGCCGGTCTGCAGGCCGATCTGGATGAAATAGGAATTGCTCGAGCGCTCGATGGCGCGCTTGAAATTATACTGGCCCGGCGGCGCGGTATCCTTCTTCTTATATCCGCGGCCGAAGTACATGCCGCGGCCCGGCTCCTCGGGGTTTGGGTCCACGGTGTAGAGCCGGTCTGGATTCAGCCCGTCTTCGAGCGCGGCCAGGGCGATGACCACCTTGAAGATGGAGCCGGGCGCGTAAATTTCCTGCGTGGCGCGGTTCTTTTCCGCCGTCAATTCCTGCAACTGCTCGTATTTCTCGATGGAGATGTGCTGCGCGAAATCGTTCGGATCAAAGGTGGGCGTGGACGCCATGGCCAGCACGTCGCCGTTTCGCACGTCCATTACCACGACGGCAGCATTCTCATGCCGGCTCGCCAGCGCCTCTTCCGCGGAGCGCTGGACGTCGAGGTCCAGGGTCAAGACCACATTCCGGCCCGGTTGCGGCTTGGACTCCACGTCTTCGGCCTGGCGATACCCCATGTTGTTCACCAGCACGGAGATCTGGCCCGCGCGGCCATGCAGCTGGGCATTGAACGCGCCCTCGATGCCCGTGACCCCGCGGTAATCCGGCAGACGATAATTGAAAAACGATTCCTCGCCGGCCAGGGAACTGTCGTCTTCGCGGAGTTCGCCCAGCAAGTGCGCCGCGGTGGAGCCGAACGGGTAAAGGCGGGCGGACTGGAGCTCCAGGTCCGCCCCGAGACCGCCCGTGTAGTTTTCCTGAAACCGCGCGATTTGTTCCGGGTCGAGATTTTCGGCAATCGGGAAGGGCATGGCCAGCTCCGTGGCGTAATGGCGGTTGAACCTGGTCTGGTCAAACGGCAGCGCTTCGCCCATGTTCCGGCTGATTTGGGCCACGACGCCGGCCGCCACGGCATCGCGCGCCCGTTCATGCAGTTGCTCGATCTGGTCGGGGGAGAAGGCAAACTGTTTGCGCTCCGCCTTGGTCAGGGAGCGGCCCAGCCTTTTTTCCTGCGCCGCCATGACCGCCTTTTGCACGTCCAGCGCCTGCCGGGTCTGCTTTCGAATGGCCTCCGCGAACTGCTTGCGCAAATCGTCCAGGTACAGGCTCAGGTTGTAGCGCGGCCGATTCTCCGCCAGCACCCGGCCTTCGCGGTCCAGAATCTTTCCCCGGAGGGCGGGCACTCGGATGGTGCGATACGCCTGCGTGTCCAGATGCGACTGGTATTCACGGGCGGAGACCACCTGCACCCACCACAAACCGGCCAGCAAAATCAAAAGACCGCCCGCCAGCATCAGCGCCACCAGGCGCAGGTGCGGATCGTTCTTTTTCAGTTCGTCAATGACCAGCATGTTATTTTTTAACCACCGCTGCACAGGTTATTTCAAAATTCTCCGGTGCTGGATTTCGCGGTCGGGGCGGAATCCCATTTCGATGCGCGGCTTGTAGCCGAGCGTGCCGCCGCACCAGTCGAACAGCGCAAAAATGAACGGCGTGGCCGCCGCGCCAGCGGCCGTCATCACCACCCACTGCCAGAGCGAACCCCACCCGATCACGGGTTGCTTGCCGCCATTGAGCAGCAGCAGCAGCGTCAAGGCCGGCACGGCGGCGCTGGCGGCAGTGCCCAGCACGATCTGTGCAAAGGGCAGATCGCGCAGGATCAACTCCCGGCGCAAATAAATGGTGAAGCCCGCAAGAAAGAGCGGAAAAATGCTCACGCCCAGCGGATTCGCGGAAAACGAGTCGAACCACAGGCCACTCAGCACCGCGAGCAACGAGATGGTCACAATGTCGGCGTTCAAGGCGGCGTAAACCATCAGGGCCGGCAACAGGTCAATCTGGGCGCCCAGCCAGTGGCGCGGGGCGGAAAGGGTGGCCTCGCCGAAAACCGCGAGGTAGGCGAAGGTCAAAATCAGGATGGGCTGGAAGAAGCTCATTTGAACAAGACCCAGACTCGCTCCAGGGCGCCGAGATTGGCGTTGAGTTTTACATCGGCCTCGGTGGCCTGGCCGTAGCCTATGGATCGCGCGTCCACGACTTTGCCAATGGGAATCCCCCGTGGAAAAACCCCGCCCAGCCCGCTGGTGATGACCTCCTGGCCCGCCTTTAGATTGGCGCTGCTCGGAAGATAACCCAATTGCACCAGGGAGGCATCGTGGAACGGCGAGGAATCAGGGGGTCCGACAGGCATCAGCACCCCCATGTCGTGCGTGGAATCTTCGACCAGGGCGGATACCCGGCAGTTGGGGTCGCCGACCAGCACCACCTGGGAGCTGACGAAGCTGACAGCCGACACGCGGCCCACCAAGCCATCGACGGTCAAGACCGGCTGGTTTGGCTGGAGGCCGTCCCGGCTGCCGAGGTCGATTTGGACGGTGCCCCACCAGTTCGCCGGGTCCCGCATCACGACATTGGCCAGCTTCACCTTCCAGGGGGCCAGCCTCTGCCAGCCCAGTTCCGACCGCAACTGGTCGTTTTCCCGGGCGATGGCGGCGGTCTGGATTTGCTGTTCCCGAAGCTGCTGGTTATCCCGGCGGAGAGTGTCGATTTCGCGGAGCAGTTCGCCGCGGGGCAGGACGCTGTCGGCCAAGTCGGCGGGGAGCTGCTGGGCGGCGCCGGCGAGGCCGAAGAGGGGCAAAAACCAGCTGCCGACCGCCAGCTTGAGGCGGGCAGTGGCCCGCGTGGGCAGGCTTAACAACAAGACTGCCACGAAGACCACCGCGCCGAGCGCTAGATAATTTTTTTGCTTAAACATCCGCAACGTCCCGGCCCAATGCCGGCGTGCGGTGAACTTCCGGAAGAATCAGTATTTGGCGTTGGTTGCCACGCGTTTGAGGAATTCGATTTCCTGCAAAACGCGGCCGGTGCCTTCGGCGACGGCGCTCATCGGGTCATCGGCGAGATGCACAGGCAGGCCGGTTTCGCCGGCCACGAGCCGGTCAATGCCGCGAATCAGGGATCCGCCGCCAGCCATCACCAGGCCGCGATCGACGAGATCGGCGGCGAGTTCCGGGGGGCAGCGTTCCAAGGTAATGCGGATTGATTCGAGAATGCTCGAAAGCGGTTCTTGCAAGGCTTCGCGGACTTCCTCGGAACGTATGGTCAATGTCTTGGGCAGGCCCGAACCGAGGTCCCGGCCCTTGACGTCCATGGTTAATTCCTGTTCCAGCGGAAAGGCGGAGCCGATGCGAATTTTGATTTCTTCAGCGGTGCGTTCACCTATCATCAGGTTATAGGCGCGCTTCATGTGCGCGACGATCGTGCTATCCAGTTCGTCTCCGCCCACCCGCAGGCTGCGGCTGAAGACGATGCCGGCGAGGGAGATGATGGCAATTTCACAGGTCCCACCGCCGATATCCACGATCATGTTGCCGGCCGGTTCATGCACCGGCAGGCCTACGCCAATGGCCGAAGCCATCGGCTGCTCGATCAAATACACCTCGCGCGCGCCGGCGTGAGTGGCGGAATCCTTAACAGCCCGTTTCTCCACCTCGGTAATGCCCGAAGGCACCGCCACCACCACGCGTGGGGCGATTAATTTCCGATGGTGGACCTTTTGGATGAAGTGGCGCAGCATCGCCTCAGTGATCTCGAAGTCGGCTATCACGCCGTCTTTCATCGGGCGAATCGCCACGATGTTGCCGGGCGTACGGCCCAGCATTCTTTTTGCTTCGTCACCGACGGCCAGCACATTGGTGGTGCCGGCCTGGATGGCCACAACTGAAGGTTCGCGCAGGACGATTCCGCGGTCCCGCACATACACAAGGGAGTTTGCGGTTCCCAAGTCTATCCCAATATCATTGGAGAACAGGCTTTTGAATTGCTCGAGCATGAATGCGTCTAATCGGGGACAGTTATAACCTCAAAGACCCAAAGGTCAAGCGGCGAATGCGCCGGGCTGAGGCAGCACCGGGGCCGTGCTAAAGGCTTATCAGCGTTTTGAAATTTCCGGGGAACGCCGCGTGAGGGCGCGCAGCCTGCACGATTTCTGGAAAATCATGAACTCTGTAGGGTCCGGTGCCCTCACCGGGCGAATTCTTTAACCGGCTGCTCTGGCGTGTTTTCAAAATCCGATAGGTTGGTCGGAGCGCGACTCTGTGAGCCGCGGCAACCTCCGAACCCCTGGAAAAACTTCCCGTAATTCGTAAACTTCCTGACCGGCGACGCTGCTGCGGGTCGCAGACCCGCGCTCCGGCCGCAATTTGAAAACACGCGCTGGCCAAAGGGCTGGTGCTTTCGAGCCGCCCGGCCGATTTAAGATTTGCGCCCGCGGGCAAAATCGTAAATCGTGATCCTCAAATTATAAAATATCCCATGCCTTCATTCGACATTGTATCGCAGGTCAACTCGATGGAAATTGAAAATGCCGTCAACCAAGCCCGGAAGGAACTGGCCAACCGGTTCGACTTCAAGGGCAGCAAGGCCGAAATCCTGTTGGAAAAGAGTGAAATCAAGCTCACAGCCGAGGACGCCTTCAAGGTGCGCACGCTTAATGAAATGGTCATTGGCCGGCTCGCCAAGCGCGGGATCAGCCTCAAGAGCGTGGAGCAATGCGAGCCGGACGTTTCGCCGCTGGGCCACGCGCGACAGGTCATCAAAATCAAGCAGGGCATTGAGAGCACGGTGGCCAAGCAGATCACCGGCTTCATCCGCGACGGCAAATTCAAGGCGACCACGCAGATTCAGGGCGACGAGGTGCGGGTGAACAGCAAGAGCCGCGACGAATTGCAGACGGTCATCGCCGCCGTGCGCGCCAAGGAATTCCCCGTGGCGGTGCAGTTTGTGAATTTCCGGGATTGAATCGAATCATCTACGGTTTCGTCGCCTCGCCCTTCAGTCCCAGCGCCCACTCGATGCCGCCGAGCACATGGGCTTGGTACTTCTTGCTGATTTCGGGTGAATTCTTGCGGTCCTTGATATCAGGGTCGGTGTCCCAGACGTCTTCGCGGTGACCGAGGGACGTGTAGAAAACCCGGCCCTCGCCATACATCTTGCACCAGGAAACAGCGAAATGTCCCGGCGAACCGTCTTCCGGGTGCTTGTCGAGGATGAGCAAGTCGTGCACCTTGGCCGGGTCGTAGTTCTGGAACTGATAGATTTCCTCCTGTGAAATCGTCCAGGTCGTCGGCAAGGGGGCGGTGGCGGGATGCTGCGGGTCCTGATTCAAACAATCCACGCTGACCTGCCGGCCGTGGTGCTTGAATTCGCCGCCCAGCATGTCGATGTAGCCGGGCCAGTGATGAAATGTGTCGCTGGCGGCATGAATGCCGATGAAGGCGTGGCCGGCCTTGATCCAATCCAGGAAACCCTGCGGATCGGGAAGGGGCAGGTCGCCGGTGGTGCTGGCGAAGAGCACGCCGTCATAATCTTTCAGAGATTCGGGAGACAGCTTTTGGAGGGCGGCTTGGAGGCTGGCGTTCCATTGGTCTTGCGCAGTCTTGAAAGCAGCCTGTTGCTCGTCCGTCGCGCCGGACTTCAGGTCTTCGGGCTTGCCGGGCGGCTGATGGACAAAATCCACGGTGAACTCACCGCTATCCTTGCCCAATTGTTCGAGGATTTTTTCCGCCGTGGGGATCGAACTATGGCGGAAGCCGGTGGTCGTGGTGACAACGAGGAGCTTTTTCGGCTCGGCCTGCGCCACCGTGGCAAGCAAGGCGAGGGCAAGGAGGACGGAGATTTTTTTTGAGAGTTTTTTCATACAATTAATTGGGTGGTTTAAGAATCAGACTGGTCGGTTCGCCGGCCGCGTTCGACAATGGAAGTGTTCATGGAGAGTCCCGTGTTCCTTTTGGACCTGCTCACGGCCCATGAATCTGCGCAAATCCAGTGCCGACGCAACGTCCGGACGCTGGAACAAAGTCTCCCTGTCCCGGGGCGAGGGCGCACTTCCCCCCTGCTCGAATTCGACTGAGCTCGATGAGTTTGAGCCTCGTCGGTTTGGGTTACGGCTCATCGTCCAGGGTAATCGGGCGAACCCAGAGGTTGCGGAATTTCACGGGATGATTGTGGAATTGCAAGGCGAGCGGTCCGGTGAGACCGTGCGGAACATATTTGCCGGACACGCGCCAGTTGGTCTCGCCGCGTATGGACTGGTGATTCTGCACCAGCACGCCATTGAAAATGACCGTCACATAGCCGGGCGATTGTAATCCGCCGTTGGCGTCGAAGCGCGGGGCGGTGAAGGCAATGTCGTAGGTTTGCCATTCACCCGGGGGCCGGCAGGGGTTGACCAGCGGCGGATGCTGGCCATAAATCGCCGCCGTGCTTCCATCCGCGTACGTCTTGCATTGGTAGCAGTCGAGGACCTGGATTTCATAGCGGCCCATCAGAAAGACGCCGCTGTTGCCGCGGTCCTGGCCGGTGTGATTGCCTGGGTCCGGCTCGCAAAATTCCACATGCAATTGGATGTCGCCAAATTCGTTCGTGGTCTGGATGTCGCTCTTCGCGGCGACCATCACTCCGTCTTCGATCTTCCACGGCGCCGGGCCGCCGGTGCCTTTGTTGCGCCAGTTGGACAAATCGGTTCCATTGAACAAAACAATCGCGTCGCTGGGCGGAGTGGCCTGGGTGCTGAAGGTCCCCGGCGTGACCACCGGCGGCTGTGGCCGCGCCGGATCGTGGACGTGCCATTTCTCGTTCGGCTCCAAGGGCGTGTCCTGGAAGCCGGCCACGCCGTCAATCACCACCTCCTGCATTTTTGGTTTGGGCGCTGCGTTGGTGGCGGTGTTCTGCGCGAGCGCGAGGTTGGTGGCAGTGGCCGCCAGCGCGGCGATGAGGCTGAGTTTATTCATATAAATGTCAAAGACTGCGGGATTTCTGGGATTATCAAAGCTTGGGCAATTTGGTCCACTTGCCGTTGGAGGCCGACGACTTCACGGCGGTTTCGATAAACGCCAGGCCGGTCCAGCCGTCCTCCACATGGGCGTACTTGGAGCCGTCGCAGGCGAATTTCTCGCCGGCTTTCCAGCGGCGGACGTCGGCTTCGAAACAGCGATGCAGGCGGGCAAAGGCGTCATGGAAGGCCTCGGGATGGCCGGCGGGAATGGTGGGCTCGGCCAGCAGTTCACCCGGAATGTCCCGGGGAACAAAGCCGTCGCCGGGGGTGACCGCCCCGCGCCAATAGACGCGGTCGGGCTGATTGGCCAGGCGGATCACCAGCCGCTCCGGCTCTTCCTGCTTCCATTCCAGCGAACCCTTGGTGCCGAAGACATTGATACCGAGGTCGTTTTTGGAGCCGATGCAGATTTGCGAGGCGCGGACCATGGCGCGGCCGCCGTTGTTGAGCCGGCAATAGACGGTAAAGTGGTCGTCAAGCTGCCGGCCTTCGACGAAGGTTTCCAGTTGGGCGGACAGCTCGGTGATTTCCAGGCCGGTGACGTATCGCAACTGCATGAGCGCGTGCGTGCCGATGTCACCGCCGCAGCCGGAGCCGCCGGCGCGTTTGGGATCCACGCGCCAGGTGGCCTGCTGCTGGCCGGTGGCCTCCAATTTCGTCGCCAGCCAGCCTTGAATGTAATAGCTGTCCACCCAGCGGATGTCGCCCAGCAGGCCGGCGCGGACAAGGTAGCGCGCGAACCGGCTGGTCCAATGGCCGAGATAGGTGTGGGCCACGCCGAACGGCACGTTCAATTTGTGCGACGTCCTGACGAGGTCGTTGGCTTCCTTGAGATTCAGGCAGAGCGGCTTCTCGCAGAAGACGGCGATGCCGGCCTTCATCGCCTTCATCGCGGGGTCGTAGTGGACGAAGTTGGGTGTGACGATCAGGATGTAATCCAATTTGTCCGCCTCGGGCAGGGTTTGGTTGGCCGCGATCATTTCGTCATAGGAGCCATAGCCGCGGATGGGATAGGGCCAATTTTCGGCCTCCTCCAGGGCGATTTTGGGGTCGGGAAACAGCGCGCCGGCCACCACCCGCCGGGTGCCGTCAAAATGAATGGCGCGCTGATGTGGGTGGGCAATAAAGGCGCCTTTGCCGCCGCCGACGAGTCCTACATTGAGGGGTCTTTTGCTCATGGGATAGGGAGATTCAAGAACGAGGTTAATCTAAACGAAATGCGATTTGGTTGTTGCAGCCGGGTGCCGTGGGCGCCGGACGGTCCGCCGGGCCGGGCGTAATGCGGTGTGCATGGGGCTGGCATAAATGAATCGGAGCAGGGCAATTTATGAAAACTGCCCGCCGGCGACAAGCAGGAGTTTTTGCGGGCTCTGTGAGCCGCAGCAGCTCCGCCCGCCAGGAAGGCGCCGGATTGCGCAGGATGCCAGGTCACCGGCTTTTCCAGCATTGACCTCGACGAGGAATTGCGCACCGTGGACAAGGAGCGCCGTAAGCATGGCGCATCGGTTCTGCGCGACATGACGAATCAGGCCAAACGCACCCTGTGGATTTCCTCGTCCCGCTTGGCCTCGAGGAACATCTCAAACGCCCGCCGCACGGCACCAGCGCCTACCAGTTTTGGCGCATATAAACCCTGGGGCTTCCGTTTCTACAACCCTGCCGCAGACGGCGCGGTTTCGCGCAGCACCCGCGTGGCAAAGGGCAGGACTTCGCGGTTCATCAGGCGAACGCCGACCTCGGTTTTGAAGTGGAGCGGATCACACCTGTAGAAGTTGGTCGCGGCACCGTAGGAGCTGAAGGAAAGGTCGATCACGTGCGGAAAAATCGTCTTGAGTTGCCGTTCCCACGCCGCCACTTCCGCTGCCGCGGGGCTGCTTTGCAGCGACTGCGCCACGGCTTCATGCATTGGCGGAATCACGACCACGCAGGGGATGGCCCGCTCCCGTAGATACTCGCTGATTTTGACATAGTACGACATCTGCGCCAGCGATGGGCAATGATATCCATCCCACACGCCCCGCAAGACTTGGATCGCGAAGGCGGCTGCCTGCGGATCGTCCCGGTTGGCGATGCGAACCCAGTTGGACTCCGGCACCGTGCCGTCCGGCCCAATCCGCTGGGGATGCTTGGAGAACGACTCGGTGATGGTCCGGAGCGAATATCCCGTCGTCTCCAGGTTGAGCAGGTTATCAAACGCTGAAGTCAGCCCCCTGGGTGCGAAGAGATCGCCGTGGCATTCCGCCGCGTCGTGCTCGCCGAGGTCCACGGGGAGAACGACCAGCCGCTCGTGCCGCGCGAAATGTTGGAGGAAATAATAGATTTCCTCGGAAGTGGCGCCGGAGATGGCCGCGTTGAAAAACCGGAAGCCTTTCAATTGATCGGGTTGGGTTCGGTTTTCGCGGCTGTTGCCCAGCAGGAGAGCGTCATGGGGATACCGCGTCACATAGGTGGACTTGCATTCCCGTTCGGCCGAGATATAGACACCCAGGCGATTGAGGCCATAGCGGTTGTAGGGATCGATGATGAAGTTGAGCAAGGCCAGCCCGCCGGCCAGGCAACCCGCGAGACCCAGGGTCAGGAATACATGGCGGCGGGCGGTCCGGTTCATTTCAAAAATTGTAATAAAGGAATTCCCCGGCGCGGGAGAGACCCAGGAGGGAGAAGGCCAGCAACAGTCCCGCCAGGCAGGCCCATCGAGGGGTCAACTGCCACCGCCACCAGCCGCGTGAGGCGGAGGTTCCATCGGCCGCGGGCCCAGGGAGCGAGGCAGCCCGGCCCATGATTTCCACGGTGTTGGGTAGCCACCAGACGAAGGCCAGCAGGCCGGCGTACGAGGTCCAGATTTTGGCCTGCACGAGAAACGGGCTGCCCGCAATCGGGCCAGGGCCGGCGCCGAACATGGCCACCAGCAAATGCCGCGCGGTCGGCAGATCCGCGGACCGAAACAAGACCCAGCCGACGATGACAAAAACCAGGGTCAGGATTCGGCCGCTCCACGCGGACAGCGGGGCCGGGCACCAAGCAGGGCGTTCCGGGCCGTATTTCGACCAGAACGAGCGCCAGCCGTGATTGATAGCCAGACCGGCCCCATGGAACAGTCCCCAGAGGACAAAAGTCCAGGCCGCCCCGTGCCACAATCCGCCGAGCCCCATCGTCATCATCAGATTCAGGTTGCGCCGCCATTCGCCCCGCCGGTTTCCGCCGAGCGGGATGTAGAGATATTCCCGCAGGAAGCGGGAGAGCGTCATGTGCCAGCGCCGCCAGAAATCGGCGAGGTTCGCCGCCTTGTACGGCGAGTTGAAATTTTGCGGCAGGACGATGCCGAACATCCGCGCCAGCGCCACCGCCATATCGGAGTAACCGGAGAAGTCGAAGTAGATCTGGAACGTGTAGGCCAGCGCTCCGGCCCACGCATCCCGCGCATGCAGCGGCGATCCGGAAGCCGCCGCGCCAAACACCTTGCCCACATTCTCGGCCATCCCATCCGCGATCACGACCTTCTTGAACAGGCCCAGGGTGAACAGGGTCAGACCCACGGCCAGATTGTGCCAGTCGAAACGATACGTCCGCGCCTCGGCAAACTGGGGCATCATTTCCGAATGGTGGATGATCGGGCCGGCGATCAGGTGTGGGAAAAAGGTGATGAACAACAGGAAATCGCCCAGGACATATTCGCAAACGAGACCCCGGCTGACATCCACGAGGTAGGCGATCTGGGTGAAGGTAAAAAAGGAGATGCCCAAAGGCAGCATCACCTTGTCCAAGTGCCAGTGCAGACCGGAGGCGGCATTGACATTGTTGACGAAGAAATTGGCGTATTTGAAATAGCCCAGCAGCGCCAGATTCGCCGCCACGCCCAAAGCCAGGGTGACGGCCGCCCCTCGGCCCGATCGCACCCGCCGGCCCAGCTCGCTTCCCAGCCAGAAATTGAACATCATGGACGCCAGGATCAGGATCACGTAGACCGGGTTCCACCAGCCGTAAAAGAAGAGCGAGGCCAGGACCAGCCAGATTTTGGCCGCGTTGGCCCCCGCGAACCGTGACAGCAGGCCGAAGCCCGCCAGGCACACCGGCAGGAAGAAGAAGAGGAAGCTGTAGGAACTAAACAGCATGCAGCCGGCAGGAATTCGCTGTCCGACGTTTCACATCCGGCCTGGGCAGACATTGTACAGGAACCATCAATGCATCAGAACGGATTTACGCATCTCCGTCAAGGCGGAAGCCGCCCAGAGACGCAATGCTTGATCACATAAACCGGTGGGCAATTCTCTTTCGCCCTGGCGCGTTGGCAACCGCCCTTCCCTGGTCCCGCAGGGACGACCGAAAATAGCCCAGTGATTCATCGCTGGGTCCCCGCTCCCAATCACTTCGGCTTCAACTGCGGGAACAGGATCACGTCGCGGATGCTTTCCTGGCCGAGCAACATCATGCACAGGCGGTCGATGCCAATGCCGATGCCGCCGGCTGGCGGCATGCCGTGCTCGAGCGCCACAAGAAAATCCTCGTCCAGCTTCTGCTGCTCGCCGCCGGCCTGGTGTTCCAGCGTGGCGCGCTGGGCCACCGGGTCGTTCTGCTCGGTGTAGCCGGGTGAAATTTCCTGGCCGTTGATGCCGCATTCAAAGACTTCCACGGTCGTCGGATCATCGGGCGTGAGCTTGGCTAGCGGCACGAGTTCCTTGGGCAGGTGCGTGACAAACGTCGGGTTGATCAGCGTGGGCTCGATCAATTTCTCAAACACCGCGCCGGTCACTTCAAAGTCTTCATACGCGGCGGCGATGTCCCCGCCCAGCTTCAGGTCTTCCAGCGCGCGACGGCGGCGTTCGGCGGGCGGGACGTCGAACCAGTCCGCGCCGGCCTTTTCGCGCACCAGGTCTTTGTATTTGGCGCGCCGCCAGGGCGACGTGAGGTCGATGGTCTTCATCACCTTGCCCTCGGCGTCCTTGTGCTCGATCTTGAGGGTGCCCAACACTTTTTGGGCCAGCGTGGTGATGAGCGATTCCACGGTTTCCATCATGGTCTTATAATCGCCATAGGCGCAGTAGGCCTCGAGCATGGTGAATTCGGGGTTATGCCGGCGCGAGAGGCCCTCGTTGCGGAAGTTCTTGCCAATCTCGAACAGCCGGTCCACGCCGCCCACCAGCAGCCGTTTGTGGTATAGCTCCAGGGCGATGCGCAGATAAAATTCGCAGCCCAAAGCGTTGTGATAGGTCTTGAACGGCTGCGCCGCCGCGCCGCCGGGAATCGCCTGCATCATGGGCGTCTCCACCTCCACATAGCCGCGCCCGTGGAAAAATTCCCGGATTTCGCGGATGATGGCGCTGCGCTTGAGCATCACCTCTTTCACGCCGGGATTGGAAATCAAATCGAGATACCGCTGGCGGTAGCGGGTCTCGGTGTCTTCCAGTCCGTGCCATTTGCCGGGCAGGGGCCGGAGCGCCTTGGCCAGGATGGTGAAGCTGGACAGCTTGATGGAGATTTCGCCGGTCTTGGTCGTGAACTGCGTGCCCTGGACACCCACGAAATCGCCAAGGTCCAGATGCGTAAAAATGAGAAACTGATCCTCGCCGAGAACATTTTTCTGGGCGTAGCACTGGATGCGCCCGCTCTGATCGCGCACATCGATGAACATGGATTTGCCCATGTCGCGGTGCGCGGTGATGCGGCCAGCCACGGAGACCTCGCGGCCCTCCACATAGTGGTCGCGCGCCTGTTGGCAGGTCTCGGCGGGGGTGAACTTGTTCTTGAACGGGAAGATGCCCCTGGCCTCAAGCGACTTCAGCTTGGCCTTGCGCTGTTCGATCAATGAATTGGTGTCGTCCATAACAAATCAGAGCCGATAATTAAACCAGATCCGGCGCCCCGGCGCACGCAAAAGCTTCGGGCCCGGCCTTAATTTTCGAGATACTTTGGGTTGACAGGACGCCTTCCCGGGGCGAGATAATAAGAGAGAGGATTAAACCAAAGTGAAAAGGGAAACTTATGTCAACGAATGAAAAACTGTCGGACAACGTTCAAGGTGTCATGGACGACGCGGAAGAGTTGATGCGGGCCACGTCGGGTCAGACTGGCGAAAGGATCACGGAAATCCGCCACCGGCTTTCGTCGGCAATCGAGTCCACCAAAGCCAACCTCAACAAACTGAAGGACAAAGCGGTGGAGGCTGCCAAGGCGACGGACCACACCATTCGCGAGCACCCGTATGAATCGCTCGGGGTGGCGTTCGCAGTGGGATTGCTGATCGGTGTGCTGGTGGGGCGCCGGCGTTGAGCCTGAAGACATGAAATCACCGCCCGAGCCGGCGCCGGGAATATTTGAGTCATTGAGGCGCCTGCTGCAAATCCTGCTGGCCATCCTGGGCAATCGCGCCGAATTGCTGGCGCTGGAAGTACGGGAGGAGGTGATGCGTTGGCTGGTGGCGTTTCTGCTGGTGGCCGCCTTGGTGGCGCTGGCGACACTGACGCTGGCGCTGATCACGTTGACCATCGTGGTGATTTGTTGGGAGGACCACCGGGTGGCGGCATTGGTGACATTGAGCGCATTGTATCTGCTGGCCACCGTGGCGGCGGCGGCGGCTTTGCGCTGGCGGCTGGAACGTTGGCCGTCGTTTTCGGCCACGCTGGCGGAACTGAAGAAAGACCAGACATGGTTGGAAAAGAAAGAATGAGCGAACTGCGCCTGCGCAAGCAGGCGTTGCTCGTGGAGAGCGAATTGAACCGGATTGCACTCCGGCTGCAATATCAGCAGCTACAGGCCGCGACCGCCGGGCTGTGCGGGAAGGTCGAGACGGTTGGCCGCTGGTGGCCGCTGATGCCGGTGGCCGGTTTTTTCGCCGCTCGTCTGTTTCGCCGACCGGGGTCGGCTTTTGGCCGGGCAGTGTCGGCCTTGAAGTGGCTGCAGCCGCTGTATGCGCTCTGGCGGGCTGCCAGCCGGAAGCGCTCCGACTAAGCCTGCCCAAAGAGCTACAGATGGAACCAATTGTACGGATTGGCAAAGACCGGCGAATCGATCGTGATCTCGGACACCAGCATAAACGCCAGGAGGGCCAGCAGCACCGCAAATTTGGTCGAACTTTGAAACCGGCACATCAGCCGGTCCAGGCCACAGGCAAACAGCAGCAGGAAGGGAATCAACATGCCCAGCATCAGCCGGCCGGAGACAAAAAACGGGTGTTCGCGAGAAGGATAGAAGCAGTCCTGGAAATCGAATTTTATGGACAACAGCGCGAAGAACCCGAAGGAATTCAGGAGGCACAGAAACGCCAACCCGAGAGCGGGACGTTGAACTGCAGTAAACAGCGGCGGACGGCTCGCCCACGCGCCCAAGGTAACCGCGAGCGCCCCCAGGGATAGCACCACATAGGCCAAATCGACATCCGGCAAGGCCAGCGGCCGGCGCTGCCACAGCATTTCGCCCTGCCAGAACGTCGCCAGGTTTCGCTCCAGAAAAAACCACAAGCCGGCTCCCGAGAACAGCGGATGGTGAAACCATTCCGCAAACGGCTTCTGGGTCCAGCCCAGGAACTGAATCTTTAAACTAGCCCCGGTGAAGTCGCCGAAGTGTATTTTGCACCAGGCCATCCAGGCGGCCATGGGCAGCGCGGCGGCCAACAACAGGATTAACAGCGGGCCCAGCGATTCGCGGAGGCTTCCATTCCGCCGCAGGGCAGGAATTCTCGCGGCGAGAAAAACTCCGACGGCGGCCAGCAGCGGAAGGTTGCTGGTTTTGGTGAGGAAAGCCGCGGCGAGGGCCAGACCGGTCAGCGCGGCCAGGCGCGGCGGCACCGGTTCCACCCGCCGGCATTCCAACAGGAGCAGGAAGGCCGCGCCGAAGGTGAGCGGCGCCAGCACGTCATTATTGATGGTGTAAAAGGTCGTCTGGGGAAGAAAGGCAATCAGGGCGGGCACGGCCAGTTGAATGAAACTGTTTTCGGGGAAGATCTTCCGGGCGGCGCGCCAGCCGAGCCAGATGAGCGCCACGACCAGCGGCACATTCAGAAATCGCAGCCAATAGAGAAGCTGGGCGCCTTCCAGTTTCAACAGTGGGCCCAGCCGCCACCAGCCGCCGGCCAGGGCGTAGTACAGCGGCGGCGAGGCCGCCTCGTGATTTTGGAACTTGGCCCGGTAGGCGGCCTCCCTGGCCATCAGCCGGGCCCGGACGGAAGACAGCGGCTGTTTCCACGGGGGCGGCGGGTTGGTGCCGCCGGGCTGCGTGGCGGGCGGCCACAAATATTCCGGCGTGCCATAGATGGCGATGAACGGCAGCGCCTCCTCGGCAGGCGGCGTCAGCGAGCGGGGAACCTCGCCGCGGGCATAGCGCACGGCCAGGTCGAAGTGGACCTGTTCATCCACCACGGAAAAAAACGGGAACGCGGCGCAAAAAACGAACACGTGGATTGCGCCCAGCAGGCACCAGAGCAAAACGGCGGCACGCTCGTTTTTCTTGATGGCAGTTGGGGCGTCCATCGCGACCAAATTAGAACGCCAGGTCGCAAAGCTCAAAGAAATTCCATTTCCATGCGCCTACAGCGCCAGCCTTAATATTTCGGCGAGTTGGTCCGGCGTGAGGACAATCGGATTGGCTTTCATGCTGCTGGACTTGGCGGCCTGGGCCACGATGCCGGGAACATGATGTTCGCGAATGCCATAGGCGCCGAGCTTCGAAATTGGCAGGTCAGCCACCAGTTTCTGCACCCACTCCACGCCGGCGTCGGCCGTGGCGCGAGGATTTCCGGTGAGCATCGAGGCGACGCGGTGATATCGGCCGAGGGCGCAACTTTGGCGCTCGCGTTCCCGGAGCGCCTGGAGGTTGGCCGCCATGACGTGCGGGAGCAGCGCCGCGCAAACCGCCCCATGCGGCGCGGGAAACATCCCGCCAATGGGTCCGGCGAATCCGTGGACGGCGCCCAATCCCGCGTTCGCCAGGGCCAGCCCGCCCAACAGGCTCGCCAGCGCCATGTCTTCGCGGGCCGATTTGTTGGCGGCATTAAAGACCGCTTCGCGCAAGGACCGCGCGACGCGAGGCATGCCATCCAGGCAAAAGCCGTCCGTCATCGGATTCGCCCGGAGGCAGACGTAGGGCTCAATGAGCTGGGTGAGCGCGTCCAAACCGGTGGTGGCGGTCAGCGCGGGCGGCAGGTCATAGGCAAGCTCGGGATCAATCACGGCCGTCCGCGCCAGCATCAGCGAGCTGCGCAGACTCACTTTCACCTGGTGTTCCGGGGAGGCGAGCACGGCGTTGCGCGTGACTTCCGAGCCGGTGCCGGCGGTGGTCGGGATGGCGACAAACGGCGCCGGCCTTTCTTTCAGCGCCTGACCACGGCCGATAATTTCAACGTAATCCAGCACTTCGCCATCGTTCCTCAGCATCGCGGCGATGGCCTTGCCGGCGTCAATCACGCTGCCGCCGCCCAGGCTGATCACAAATTCGCATTGTTCCCGTTTGGCGAGAGCCACGCCGTTGGCAATGGTGGCCAGCTCCGGCTCGCCTTTCACCGAAAACGTGGCGGCGCTGATGCCGTTCGCCGAAAGATCGGCCAGCAGCTTTTCCGCCCGGACCGGCGAGGCGCCGGTGACCAGGAGGCCGCGGCGGCCAATGCCTTTGACGATTTCGCCGATGTGTGCGGCGGCACCCGCTCCAAAAATGATTTGGGTCGCGGTGGCGAATTCGAATTTCATAAAAGTTGTTCCGCCGCACCCTTCAGGGGGATATCCATTGGAGCTTCCTCACGTCGGCTGCCACCTCATTCATTGGGGAAAAGGCCGTTGAATTTCACGCTGAAGCGCGGTTCAGCCATCATGGGCGCCACGGCGTCTCGCCACACGGGGTAATGGGGCGTTTCCTTGTGCGCGGCGGCGGCGGCAGCATCGCGATAGATTTCGATGAACACGAATCTGGACGGATCATCCGCTTGTTGTACGACCTCGAACCGCAGCACGCCGAGTTCCAGCAGGCTGGCACGGGCATTGGCGAGAGTGGCCGTTTTGAAGGCGTCTATGCATTCGGGCTTTACGTGGATTTGGACATGGACAATCAGCATGAGTGCGTGATAACCGAAAAGATTTCCCCGCACAAGCACCGGGTGGAGCAGCCGATCCGAGGGTGCGAAGCACAGATCTGACGCTGGAGGCGGTCCGGAGATTAGCCGGTGGTTAAGCGGCGGTCGGGAGGGAAAGTCCCGGTACGCGGGCGCAAAAAATCTCCGCCACCTGCCGGCACGTCCAGCGTGAAAATCACGCATCCGGCGCGGAAATCACGCGTCAAATATTCCGGACCGGCGGGAAACAATGGGATTTCCTTGGAAATCCGGGAGCCGCAAAGTTGGCCCGGCTTATGCAATCATGAAATCAACGGTCGAAAAGGGATGGGTTATTCGGTGAGATGACTTATGAACGGAACAGAACCAGCGAACGTGCCGCCGCCCACTGCTCCCCACGCGGAGCCCATGCCGCCGTCGGGCCTTCCGGCGGCCCGGCCGCTTTCGTGGTGGCTGCAAAATCCAAAGCTGGGCGTGCTGGGCGCAATCGTCCTGAGTTCGGCCATCAGGGCGGTGCTCGGGCAGCGCGCGAATGCGGAGGACTGGGCGTTGCAAGGCGGACTGGTTTTCCTCCTGTTGCACAGCCTGCGTTGGAACGATGTGGATCATCCTGGGGCCGGAATGATGCGCCGGCTGACGGGCGCGGCTTGGGCGATTCAATCCTTTGTCTGGATGAGCTCGGAGGACGGGCGGTTCTGGATGCCCTTGATACCCGCGGCGGCGGTGCTGGCGATTTACTGCGCCTGTCTCCCGGGCCGCGGCATCTGGCGGTTGTTTGCAGTGCCGGCCGCAGCGCTGCTGGTGATGCTGTCGGGGCCTTGCAGCGCCGCCGTGGAATCCCTGCGCGCGGCGCCGATCGGGCTGGTGGCGGTGGTCGCGAGTTTACTGCTGCTGGGCGCCGGCACCGTGGCCGCCCTGACGCGCGAAATGTGGCCCAAGCAATGAACGTAAGCGCCGAAAATATGGAATATCGTTTGGTCCTCTTGGATCGAAGAGCCCAGTTGGTCGCCAACGGTCGCGCGCGATTGGTGGAGATCCCTTGGATTTATGAGGTGATTCGGTTCGAGGGAGTGGTACGAACCCGTGAATATCCAACGCACCTGGACAAAATCCAGTTGGCGAAAGGCCGAATTTTTATTACAAGGCCGCCATGCGTGGGATCGTGATGCTCGTGTGGGCGGCCATGACGCTTGCCGTGGCTGCCGCGCAGTCGCAACGCTCCGCAAGCGCGTCGCCGGCCACCGCCTCGAAGCCCTATCGGACCGACCGGATTTTGATCCAGCCGAAGTCCGGCACCAGCCTGGCCACCCTGCAACAATTCCATGCCCGGCACCACTGCCGCGCATTGACGACCTTCAAGGGTATCCGCAATTTACAGGTTTTGGAAGTACCTCCAGGGGAAACGGTGGAGAGCCTGGTGGTCCGATACCAACAAAGCGGCCTGGTGGAATTTGCAGAGCCGGATTATACCGGCCACCTGTTTGATACGACGCCGAACGACCCCGCCTTCGTCAACGGCACCCTTTGGGGACTGTACGCGATCAGCGCGCCGGCAGCGTGGGATGTGCTGACGGCGGCAACCAACATTGTCGTGGCAGTGGTGGATACCGGAGTTCGTTACACTCACCAGGATTTGGCCTCCAACATGTGGGTGAATCCAAATGACGGCGGACATGGCTGGAACGCTTTGAGCACAAACAACAACCCGACTGATGCCGGCACGCACGGGACCATGGTGGCTGGCGTCCTCGGAGCCGTGGGGAACAACGGTATCGGCGTGGTCGGCGTGGCGTGGCGCATTCAAATCATGGCCTGTTCGTGTTTTAACAGTCTCGACGTGGGAAACATTTCCGATGTCATAACCTGCCTCGATTATGCGAGGACCAATGGAGCGCGAATCATCAATGCCAGTTGGGGATTTACGAATTCACTGGCCCTGTCAAACGCCCTGGTCTGCCTCCGCGACGCCGGCATCATTGTCGTTGCCGCAGCCGGGAACAGCACCAACAACATTGATTTGGCGCCCAATTACCCGGCGGGCTACGGGCTCGACAACGTCGTTACAGTTGCCTCCACTTCTCGAAGCAACACATTGTCCTCGTTTTCCAACTACGGGGCAGCCAACGTAGCCTTGGCAGCGCCAGGAGAACAGATCTACTCAACCTTCCCGGCCACGGACAGTTACTACTATACCGAATCAGGAACGTCCTTCTCGGCTCCCTACGTGGCGGGAGCCTGTGCCTTGTTGATGGCCCAATACCCGGCGGACACCTATAGGGACACGATTGGCCGGCTGCTCAGTTCCACGGATCCCTTGCCGGCGCTGGCAGGCAAATGCCGGACGGGAGGGCTCCTCGATCTGGCCAGGGCGCTGCGAACCATCCGGCTGGCGACGCTGCCGCCCGCCAGCAGCGGAGTTTTTCAATTGCAGGTATCCGGCGGGATGAACCGGACCTGCTCGGTTCAGGCCTCCACCGACCTGGTCAACTGGCTGTCTGTTTACACGAACACCGCTTCCACCACCGGAACCTTCGATTTTGCGGACGGCCAGCAAACGAATCTGCCCCTGCGGTTTTATCGTGCCGCGGCTTCGCCATAGACCTCCATTTACGTTTTTACGTTCCCTGTCTGCTTTGCTAGTTTTGGGTGCATGCGAAATCCAATTATCGCCGCGCTGGACGTGCCCTCGGCCGAACAGGCCCTGAAGCTGGCCCAGGAAATTGCGCCGGCCGTCGGGGCCTTCAAGATCGGCAGCGAGTTGTTCACGGCGGCCGGGCCGGACATGGTCCGCCGCGTGAGGGCCACGGGCGCGAGCGTGTTTCTCGATCTCAAATTTCATGACATTCCGAACACGGTCGCCAAGGCGGTGACCTCCGCTGTGCAGCTCGACGTGCAAATGCTGACCGTGCACACCAGCGGAGGCTTCGAGATGCTCAAGGCCGCCGAACAGACGGCGCAGGAAGCCGCCGCAAAAGCGGGCCGCACGGCGCCGCTGGTGCTCGGGGTGACGGTGTTGACCAGCCTCAACGCGGCTGCATTGCGCGAGGTGGGCCTGGAGGTCAGCGTGGAGGACCAGGTGCGCCGGCTGGCCGCCGTGGCCATCAAGGCCGGCTTGCGCGGGCTGGTTTGTTCCCCGCAGGAGGTGGCCACGCTCAGGAAATTCATCCCGCCGGGCATTCAGCTCGTTACGCCCGGCATCCGCACGGGCACGGAAAAAGCCGACGACCAGGCGCGCACACTGACGCCCGGGGAGGCGATCGCCGCCGGGGCAAGCTGGCTGGTGGTGGGCCGGCCGATTTATGCCGCGGAAAATCCCCGCGCGGCGGCAGAAAGAATTTTGGCATCAATCGGCTGACGCCGGCTGACCAAAATTAGGAGATGATCCCGGCCACCAGCGGCGCTGGTTTCACCGGCCGGGCAGAAATCTCAAATGCCGCGCGCAGGCGGAGTGCAGCTGCTTTGGCTTGGGCCGGGTTGGCAGCATGAAGGCGGCAGAGCACGCCGCGTTTCTTCACGGGTTCACCGGGCTTGGCCATCCGGTCCACGCCCACGTCATGATTCACGGCGGAATCTTTCGTGAGCCGGCCGCCGCCCAGGTCGCGTATGACTTCGCCGATGATCTGGGCATCGCATTTGCCAACGTAGCCCGCCTTTTCAGCGGTCACCACCGACACGAATCGCGCCGTGGAATCGCGTTGCAGCTTCCGGTTGAACGCCTTCAAATCCGCGCCCTGGGCAACGATCATTTCATCCCATTTTTGGCGGGGAGCGCCGGAGTTCAAGCAGTCTTCGGCCAGCTTGCGGGCGGCCGCCAGCGCTTTTGTCTTCCCCGTTTGCAGCAGCAAATGCGCGGCGCAATCCACCACCAGCCTGCGCAGATCGTCAATTCCCGGCGGCGGGGCGCCTGGGTCCGCGCCGCGCGCTGCCAGGCAGGCTACGCTTTCCTTTACCTCCAGCCAATTCCCCGCGGTCCGGCCGAGGGGCGTGTTCATGTCGCTCAGGATGGCGCGCGTGTTGGTGCCGCATTCGTTGCCCAGCGCCACCATCGCCCGGGCCAGCTTGCGCGCCTGCGCCCGGGTTTGCATGAAAGCGGCGCCGCCGAATTTCACGTCCAAAACCAGCGCGTCCAGACCTTCGGCGAGTTTTTTTGACAGGATTGAAGCGGTGATCAGGGGAATGCTGGGCACGGTGCCGCTGGCATCCCGCAAGGCGTAAATCTTTTTGTCCGCCGGAACCATCGTGTCGGTCTGGCCGCAAATGGCACAGCCGGACTGCTGCACCTGCGCGATGATTTTTTTCGTCGGCAACAGCGCTTGAAATCCGGGGATGGAGTCGAGTTTGTCAAGGGTGCCGCCGGTGATGCCGAGGCCGCGCCCGGAAATCATCGGCACGCGGAATCCAAGACAGGCCAGCAGCGGAGCGAGCGGCAGCGACACCTTGTCGCCAATGCCGCCGGTGGAATGCTTGTCCACGAGCGGACGCGGGTCCTTGGGAAAGCCCAGCACCTCGCCGGAATCGCGCATCGCCAGCGTGAGCGCGGTGGTTTCAGTGGTGTCAAGGCCCCGAAAGTAAATGGCCATCAGCATCGCGGCCATCTGGTAGTCGGGGATCTTGCCGGCGGTGAATTCGCCAACGAATTCCCGGATTTGGTCCGGCGCGAGAGCCTTGCCTTCGCGTTTGGATTCGATGAGCGGAAGGAGGTTCACAGCGCCTAGCTGGACGCCGCCACCGCACCCGTGGCGCTGGAGGCATCCGACTGCTCTCGCTCCTGTTCCGCGGCCACCGCCGATCCAGCAGCACTGCCGTTCTTGGTGGCCATGCAGATCAGGCCAAAACCGTAGCCTTTCAGGGCATCGTGCCAGAGGATTTCGCCGGTGGTTGCGTTGAGGCAAAAGATTTCGCCCTGCGTGCCGGCGAAAACGCTACCGTCTTCCGCCAGCAGGGTGACAAAGGTGCCGCCCTTTAGCTTGGTTTCCCAGACACGAGTCCCGGTGCGCTGGTCGATCGCCACCACCGAACCGCGCAGGCCGATGAAGACGAAGTCCGGTTGGGCCATAACTGGGGGTTTGAGGTTTACCCGTTGAATCTCTTCGCCGCGATGGTCGAATTGTGTCCGCCAAAGCCGAACGAGTTGTTCACGATGGCGTTCACCGGCATTTCCCGCGCGGTGTTCGGCACATAATCCAGGTCGCATTCGGGATCTGGCGTCTGGAGGTTGATGGTCGGCGGGACCACGCTGTGTTTGATCGCCAGCGCACAGGCGGCCATTTCCACCGCGCCCGCCGCGCCCAGCATGTGGCCGGTGGCGCCCTTGGTGGAGCTGACGACCAGCTTGCGCGCGTGGTCGCCGAACACCGTTTTGATCGCCTGCGTCTCGCAGACGTCGCCCTGCTGCGTGGAGGTGCCGTGGGCGTTGATATAGTTCACGTCAGCCAGATTGAGCCCGCCCGTTGCCAGTGCCATCTTCATGCAGCGCGCCGCCCCTTCGCCACCGGGGGAGGGCGAGGTCAGGTGATGCGCGTCGGCCGTGTTGCCGTAGCCGGCAATCTCGCAATAAATATGCGCCCCGCGCTTTTTGGCGTGCTCCAGCTCTTCCAGCACCAAAACCCCGGCGCCTTCGCCCATGACGAAGCCGTCGCGGTCCCGGTCAAACGGGCGGGACGCGTGCTGGGGGTCGTGGTTGCGCCGGCTCATGGCTTTCATGGCGCAGAACCCGGCGATGCCGATGGGAATGACCGCCGCCTCCGAGCCGCCGGCAAACATGATTTGCGCGTCGTTCATCTTGATAGTGCGCCAGGCCTCCCCGATGGCGTGGTTGGCGGTGGCGCAGGCCGAGCAGGTCGCGAAGTTTGGGCCGCGCAAATCGAAATACATGGAGACCAGCCCGGAGGCCATATTGCCGATGAGCATGGGGATCGTGAAGGGCGAAACCCGGCTCGGGCCGCGCGACAGCAGGATGCTGAGCTGCTCGGTGGTGGTGGTCAGACCGCCAATGCCGGAGCCGAGGATCACGCCGATTTCATTCCGGTTCTCCTGTTCGAGTTCCAGCCCGGAATCCTTCAGGGCGCTCCACGCGGCATGAACGCCGAACTGGGAATAGCGGTCGGTGCGGCGAATTTCCTTGGGCGAGGGGAACGCCGGCGCCGGATCAAAATTTTTCACTTCCCCGGCGATCTGGGTGTCGAAACCCGAGGCGTCAAAGCCGGAGATCTTGTCGATCCCGCAGACCCCGGAGGTCAGGTTTTTCCAAAATGTGCCGAGGTCATTCCCCAAAGGGGTGACGACGCCCATCCCGGTGACAACTACGCGGCGGTCTGAGGAATTGTTAGCCATGGCAAAATCAAACGGGGCAGTCCGGGCTGGGTCCAGCCTAACTGCCCCGCTGGTGGAAAAATCCGCTTACTTTACGTTTTCTTCGACGTATTTGATGACGTCGCCGACACTTTGAAGTTTTTCAGCCTGCTCGTCCGGCACTTCGATGCCGAATTCTTCCTCCAGCGCCATCACGAGTTCGACGGTGTCGAGGGAATCGGCGCCGAGGTCTTCGATAAACTTCGCCTGAGGCGTGACTTGCTCGGGCTTGACGCCGAGCTGCTCCACGACGATGTCTTTCACACGTTGGTCAATTGGTTTGTCTGGCATAAATAATAGTCCTGTTTTCTAGCTTACAAGCGCCACGCCCGTCAAGCTTCGATTCCAAACATTTTTGGGGCGCGAGGCGGCGCGGCCCGAAATTGAGGCCAGGCCCGAACCCCCAGGCTTCAGCCTGCATGCGTCAATGCTTTGACACTCCGGCCTTTGCCGCGGTCACATCACCAGACCACCATCGACCGTCAACACCTGCCCGGTAACGTAGCGCCCGGATGCGCCGGCCAAGTAAAGCGCCGCCGCCGCGACGTCATCCGCCTGGCCCAACGTGCCCAGCGGAATTTTTTTTAACATTTCGGCGCGCAGGGCCTCGTTCAGCCCAGCCGTCATGTCGGTTTCGATGAATCCCGGGGCGATTGCGTTGACGGTGATGCCGCGCGAGGCCAGTTCGCGGGCACACGATTGGGTAAAGCCAATCAGCCCCGCCTTGCTGGCGGCGTAGTTGCATTGGCCGGCATTGCCGATGAGGCCGATCACCGACGAAATGTTGATGATGCGGCCGGCCCGCGCCTTGATCATGGCCCGGCTGAAGGCCTTGGTCACCAGGAATGCGCCCTTTAGATTCGTGTTGAGCACCGTGTCCCAATCGGCGTCGGTCATGCGCATGACCAGGCCGTCGCGGGTGACGCCGGCGTTGTTCACGAGGATGTCCACCTTGCCTCCTTTGGCCAGAATCTCCTCCGCGGCGGCGGTCACGCTGGCGGCGTCCGCCACGTCCACCGCATGGGCCCAGGCTTTGCGGCCCAGTGCCCGGATCTCGGCCGCCACCTTCTCCGAATTCTCCCGCGTGCGCGAGACTACTGCGACATCCGCGCCTTCACTGGCGAATTTCAACGCGATGGCGCGGCCGATACCGCGGCCGGCGCCCGTAACGACGGCAATTTGGTTGGCGAGTTGACTCATAGTTCTGGGAATTCTAGACACGAATTGCAGGAATTTGCACCATCCAATTCACGAAAATCCGTGAAATTAGTGCCCGAGGCTTTTGGCCGTGGCTTCCAGGCTCGCCGCGTCCGCGACGTTCAGCGTCTGCACGTTCTTATCGATGCGCTTCATGAAACTGCCCAACGCCGTGCCGGGACCGAGTTCGATGAACCGCGCAAAGCCCTGGGCCAGCAACGCGCGCATGGATTCCTCCCAGCGCACCGGGGCGCAAACCTGCTCCACCAGCCGCGCCAGAATGTCCGCCCCATGCGCCTGCGCGGTGACGTTGGAAATGACCGGCACGGCGGGAGCGGTGTTTTTGATCTTCGCCAGTTCGTCGCGCAACTTCGGTTGGGCGCTGGCCATGAGCGGCGAATGATAGGCGCCGGCGACCGCCAGCGGAATTGCCCGCCTCGCGCCGCGGGCCTTGGCCAGTTCGCAAGCCTTGGCGATCTTTTCGGCCTCCCCCGAGATGACAAGTTGACCCGGGCAATTGAGGTTGGCCAGCACCACCCCCGCCTCCGCGCACACTTCGCGGGTGGACGCCTCGTCCAAGCCGATGACCGCAGCCATGCCGCCCCGGGTGGCGTCGCACGCTTCCTGCATGAATTTGCCCCGCGCCCGGACCACGCGCAGGCCGTCTTCGAAGCTCATGGCGCCGGCCGCCGCCAGCGCCGTGAATTCGCCCAGCGACAATCCGGCGGCGGCGGCAAAACCAACTTGGGGAACGCGTTCCTTGAGCAATTCCAGGCAAACCCAGCTCACCAGAAATATCCCCGGCTGCGCATTTCCGGTCCTGGTCAATTCCGCCTCCGGCCCATGGAAACAAATTCCGGTTAAATCATAGCCCAACGCGGCATTGGCGCGGTCAAACCACGCCCGGGCCCGGGGATGGTTTTCGGCGAGTTCTTTGCCCATGCCGACCACTTGCGCGCCTTGCCCGGCAAAGAGGAATGCGGTTTTGCTCATAAAGGGACGGATATTACCACGAATTTTTGGCCCAGCGAAAGGGGAGATTTTTGCTTTGCGAAACGGCCAGGGACGCGGGTTTCGATCGTCCCGCCTGACGCACGCCGAACCGGCCCTTTCCTAATCCCCCGGCATCAAACTCATGTCGGGCGTGAAATACAAAATGCGCCCGCAACTGGGACAGGTAATGGCTTCCGCCTGGGCACGGCAGTGGGTCACGATTTGCGCGGGCAGCTTCATGTGGCAGCCGCCGCAGGCGCTGTGCTCAATGCCCACCACCACATTCTCGCCCCGGTGCTTGAACACCCGCTCGTAGAGGTTTCTCGTGGATTCCTCCACCGCCGCGGCCAGCGCGGCCCGGCCGGCCTGCAATTCCGCCAGTTCCTTCTTCAAACTGCCTTCGCGCTGGTTCAAATGGCCGACCTGATCATCTCCCAGCTTCTTCGCCGCCGCAGCCTCCGCCGTCGTGCGGGCGACTTCCTTCTGCGCCACCTCGGCCTGTTCCATCAAGGCAATCTGCACGTCTTCGATCTTGAAGATTTCGGCCTTCGCCATGTCGATCTCGTGCGTCAGGGCCTTGTATTCCTCATTTTTGCGCGTCAGCAACTGCTGGTTCAGATACTTCTCGATTTGGGACTTCTTGGCTTCGATTTCCAGGTCGCGCTGCTTGCGGTCCGTCTCGATCTGCCGGGTGCGGGTCTTCGCCGCTTCCAACGATTTCTGCGAGGCCGCGGCGTTGGCGAGCAGGTCGTCGCGTTGCGGCCCGATGTGGGCGAGTTCCTGGGACACGCGCAGAATTCGCCGGTCGCGATCCTGCAATACGAGCAGCTTCTCAATTATATCGAGCATTGAACAACAGAAAATAACCACCGTGCGCGTCCAAGTCAATCCGCACCACGGCCCTCGGGAGAAAGCCCCAATCCTTAGCCAAAGTTCGAGCGACTGGCGCGGCGGACATAACACGGCGGGAAGTTGATCGTTTTTTCGGAAATAATGACATAGGAAGGGTCGGGACTGCTTTGGCCGCCTGAGTTTGAGAAACCGAATTTTACCACTGCGGACGCCGCGTCGAGACATACCCCAACCCTGCCCGCGCTTAGCGCGAGTTTTGCTGGGGGGGACATTGATGGGTGCCCCCTATGCCGAATCCACCACTTCCACCGGCGGCCGACCGGGCGTACGTTTGGGCAGCCACTGATCGGCAAACAGGCGCCACCAACGCAGCCAACCTGCCGGGATGCAAATGTGCGCCACTTCATAGCGCGCGTGGGTGCTGACGGTGACGGGTACGGTCAGCAGGTGACGGATGATGGTTTTGATTTGCCAGCCTTGCGCGTCGTCGGGCAAGTCCAACAGCTTGAGGCTGATCAAAACGTTATAGGCCAGCATCGCAATCGCGTAATAGGCCTGGTTGGCCACCAGTTCCAGACAGGGCGGATGATGCAAATCCAAGCCGGTGAGCACTTCATGGAAGCCTTGTTCTTTGGCTCCTTTGAGCCGGTGACGCTCAAAGACTGCTTGCGGACTGTCCTGCGCTCCGGCCCGACATACCCGATAGGCATAGCGCCAGAGCAAATCGCCGGACTGCTTCCAGCGCACCGCCGCAAACTTCTGGCTCTGCTGACATTCGCCCGGCTGGTGCTTGACCCACGCATATTGTTCTTGCGGCTGCTCGGAGGGCGGCAGCCCACTCCACTGGCTTTCGGGCAACTCCCCGGCCAACCGGTCCAGTTTGTCGGTCCATTTGTTATAGCTGATGCTCCAGCGGGTAAACCCGGCCCCCTCAATCCGATTGATATACTTGCCCGCGCTGGAGCCGCTGTCCGCATAGAAATAGTTGGGGCGGTCCTGCCAGCGGGACTGGTGCTCAGCGAGCAACACCGGCAGATGTTCGCTGACGTCCCCCGCGCCGTCGAGAATGCCGTCCAAGAGCCAGGGGCCATACCAGATCGTCTGCCAGCTCAGGGCGCGATTGCCTTCGTAGTTGAGGCGCGCCCCTTCAAATTTGTGACCGTCGACTTCGATTTCCGTGTCGTCAAAAAACACCTCGGCTTCCCCTCCGTGCAGCCACCGCCCCGGCTTGGCCTGCTGGCTGGCCCAATCCACCCATTGCGCGTTGAGCCGGTGCAGGGCCAGCACGCTCGTTTTGGTCTGGGCGCGCAGCCATTCGCCCAGGGTGGTCTGGTCGGCCCCCTTGGTCAGCCCGAGCAATTTCATCAGGACGCGGTCTTGGCCCAGCCGTTCAGCATCCGCCAGAGAGGCTCCGCCGCTGGTCAGGGTGAACAGGATCTGGGCGATGTTGGCGACGGGGGAAAACCCCGCGCCGGTGCGCTTGCGCGGGTCCAGCGAGGGTTCGTCGTGGAGGCGCTGCCACAAATTAAAGCGGCGGCAGAGGGCGTCGACGAGCACTTGGCCGCCATGGGCGGTGGCCTGCTCGGAGTTGGTCAACTGGACGTGCAGTTTGGTTTTTCGCTTCGTGTAAGCCGGCATCGCTATATATCACCATAAAGGTGATGTATTGTCAAGCGCTTTTTCACCTGAAAATGCTTTTCCTTGGGGCTGGCTAAGGTTTGGGG
>JBEKZM010000260.1:0-3169 GCA_049509875.1 Verrucomicrobiota bacterium
TAAAAGAGGAAGAGTTTCTCCGGGCCGAGGCTCTGGCTCTGTTTGACTATCTTCGCAAGAGCCATTCGCACGGATTTGTGGTCTCGCTGAGCGGTGGGGCGGATTCCGCCGCGGTGACCTGCCTGGTTTCACTTTCGCTGGAGATGGCCTTGAAGGAGCTGGGCCCGGAAGGCTTGCGGAAGAAACTCGCGCACATCCGCCAACTTCCAGCCGACCTGACCGCCCGTTCGCTGGCGCAAGCCGTGCTGACGACTGCGTATCAGGCAACTGCCAACAGTGGTGCCATCACTCGTAACGCGGCCCGTGCCGTGGCTGATGCCGTCGGTGCGCACCATTACGAACTGGACGTCGAAAAATTGCATCAGGGTTACGTGCAAACCATCGAAGACGCCCTCGGCCGAAGGCTGGATTGGCAACGGGACGATCTCGCTCTGCAAAACATCCAGGCGCGGGTGCGTTCGCCGGGAATCTGGATGCTCGCCAATATTAACAACGCGCTACTGCTCTCGACGAGCAACCGGAGTGAAGCCGCCGTCGGTTATGCGACGATGGATGGCGATACCAGCGGAGGATTGAGTCCGATTGCTGGAATTGACAAGGCGTTTCTGCGGCACTGGCTGTGCTGGCTGGAAGCCAAGGGACCAAATGATCTGCATCCGATCCCTGCGCTCGCTGCCGTCAACCGGCAAGCCCCAACCGCTGAACTCCGCCCGGCGGACCGGCATCAGACCGACGAGGACGATCTCATGCCCTACGAGGCGCTCGACGCCATCGAGCGGGCGGCCATCCGTGACAAAAACTCGCCGGTGGAGGTCTTTGCGCTGATGCGGGAACAATTTCCAAATCACGCTGCACAGCAACTCGGCGTTTGGGTGGAACGTTTCTTCAAGCTCTGGTGTCGCAACCAGTGGAAACGGGAACGCTACGCGCCATCATTTCATCTGGATGACGAAAATTTGGACCCGAAGACATGGTGCCGATTTCCCATTCTCTCCGGCGGGTTTGAAGTGGAGCTGGAAGAGCTTCGCCAGACTTTATGTGCGTTGGGCTGAGGGCCGATTGACGCGATGGATTCGTTATGCCGCGCGATGCCTCAATAAATCTAGGCCTCCGGATTAACACACGGTGAAGCGGGCGGAAGCCCGCGCTGCTGCCACTCTGCAACTGAATCGTTCCGCTAAACCATAAAACCGAAAAATTTCGCGACTTTGATGCCTTGAATTTGTAACGGCTTCCTGCTCACTGTCCCTCTTCCATCAAAACCTCCCGCGCAATTTTCAGGAGTACGTTCGTCGCAGAATACCGCACGCTGGCATCAGGATCACCAAGCGCCACCACCAACGCCGGGATTGCCCGCCTTGCTCCATCGCCGAACTTCCCCAAAGCGTTTATCGCATCGTCACGGAGAGCCCAATCGGTGCTTTTCAGGCAATTCGTAAGCCCGGGTACCGCAATATCCGGCTCAAGGCTAAGTTCGCCCAAGATCGTCGCCCCAGCAGTCGAAACATTCCTGTCAGTATCCTCCAGACTCTTCACCAACAATGGCACCGCCGGTTTAAGAACCGCACCCTGATCCTTCAAGCAAGTAATCGCGAACGCAGCCCTTCGGCGGTCCGCGTTGTTTGGGTCGCCGAGAACCTCCAATAATGGTGGCAGACCATCTTTCCCAATATAAGCCAGGGCATACATCGCTCGTTCTCTGATCCTTTCGCCTTCCGCTTCTTTCATGATGCGAACCAATTCCGGTACGGCTGGACTTGCGTCTGCTCCCAGCATTCGGAAATAGACCATGTTGTCCTCCCCACGGTCCCCATAAAACGGCCCCCAAATGCCGACCGGGCACCACCGGCGTACGTCCATCTGCTCCATCCTGCGTTCCACCGGGTTGAACCATTTTGGTTTCTCGTACCGAATCATCTTCAACGCCACCGGCAGCAGCTTGTCCCGCGTTTGATGGGCGGCTTCAACGGCCTCGCGCCGCGGTTCAGAATCTTTCGGGGTCTCGCCATCAACCTGATCTGGCTCGAAACTCGTTTCATAAATCTCCGCCCATTCACTGAGTTTCTTCCCTTTATACTCCGGCTCCGGTTCCACCGAAAAAATCACAGTCAGAGCCGCTACCACCAGCGCGCTGATAATCAGGATCAAAACGCTTTGTTTCCGCAATTTCACAAGGCGATATTCCCATAACCGCCGCAAAGTTAAAAATGAAAACAGAGCGTGGGTTCCACGCCAATGTAAATACTATTCTCCGCGCATCCGAGTTTGAATGGGCGACGAAACGCACAAGAGATAGTGGGGCGCGTCGTTCCGCGCGCCTGCAGGACACGCCTGTTTTCCTCCGACACCATTTTGATGGCAAAAGAAACTTTGTTTTGACACTTGACATAGTGTTCCTAGAACACTATTGGTTGTTCGTGTACGATATACACTCTAAAATGAACATGGAAACAACGATTCTGTATCGCCCAGTCGGTCCGAAGGAGCTGGCGCTCATCGCCGCCAGCGGTTTTCGGGAGTTCCCGCCCCGGTTGCCGGAGCAGCCCATTTTTTATCCCGTGCTCAACGAGCAATACGCGGCGGACATTTCTCGCAAATGGAACGTGAGAGACTACGGCGCCGGTTATGTGACCCGTTTTCGTGTTCGGAAGGAATTCGCTACGAAATATCCGGTGCAAATTGTCGGCGATTCCACCTGCAAAGAACTGTGGGTGCCAGCAGAAGAACTGCCGGCATTTAATGAAAATATTGTGGGATTGATTGAAGTGATCAGAGAATTCAAAGCTGAAACCAAAACTATGAAACCTATTCTATTCTATCGGGTCGGCGAACAATATGGTGAATTCTCCAATTTTGCGCCCTTCCCGTTCCAATTGAACGGGCGCATGTGGCTGACAACCGAGCACTATTTCCAGGCTCAAAAATTTGCCGGAACAGAATACGAAGAGACAATTCGCGAGACCAAGTCGCCGATGATTGCAGCGCGATTGGGAAGAAGTCGTGCCCACCCTTTACGTCCGGATTGGGAGATCGTAAAGGACGACATCATGCGTGAGGCGCTCCAGGCGAAGTTTAGTCAGCATCCAAATCTTAAGTCGTTGTTGTTGGCTACTGGCGACACCGAGCTTGTGGAACACACGAAAAACGACGCTTATTGGGCAGACGGCGG
>JBEKZM010000261.1:0-3085 GCA_049509875.1 Verrucomicrobiota bacterium
ACCGGCATCTTGAGCGGGTACCTTTGGAGCGCCAATATCGGCTGGATTTCCTTAAGTAACACATTCGCCTACGTGCAAACCGACGAGATTGAACCGGGCTTGGATTCCACTGGTGACGGCATCGCCGACGCCTGGGCCTTGCAGAACTTTGGCACCGTCAATATCAATCCCAACGCGGTGGCCAGCACTGGCATGACCATTTTGCAGAACTACCTGGCCGGCACCGATCCTAATAAATCCAACGATGTGTTTGCGATCACCTACATCGGTCGTGGCACGGTGACACCGGGTGACACGACGTTGGAATGGACGAGCAAGCCTTCGCGCGCTTATGCGGTGCAATATCAGGAGACCCTGGGCAGCACCTCATCGTGGATCAACGTGGCGGAGTACGGTTTGGGCGCGGACACCGCCACCTTCAGCACCGGCGACACCAGCGGACACGAGTTTTACCGCGTCAATGCGTTCCGGCCACTGACTCCATGAGACAGTTCGTTCGGGGAACACCATTTCTGAGCTTTTCAACCAATCTCTTTGTCCTTTATCCGCTAAAAGTTCGCAGTGTTATATGGACTGCGAGAAAGCAGAAACCCAAAAAAGCATGAAAATCCAGAACGAAAACCCCTTGAATGCTCGCGAGAACGGCAATATCGCAATCTGGAACCCGAGTGAGATCGGCCAGGTCCTGGCCGGAGCGGGCTTGTGAATCCACAAGCATGCAGCTTCACCGGTCGTTAAGCAGTTTCTGCAAATTAAATTGTTCGTTTGGCCCCGAAATTTCGCACTGGAGGGCGTTGGGTGCAATTTGTTGCCCAATTTAAAAGTAGAAAACCGGCCCTCGCGCCACAACCAAACGAACAAGCAACTAAAGGAGTTAATCAATTATGCAACTGCCACAAACACAAGACGTCAGCGCCAAGACGGGCGACTTGCGCCTAAACGAGAAAGCACAAACAGTGAAGAGTCAAATTAAGCTAAACAAAGTCACAACCAGGTCGGGCGGATTGGGGTCGGCGATGGCGGGTTTGCTATTGCTGGGGATTGCCGCGACTTCCGCGCTGGGCCAGGTCCTGCCGCCGTCGTCATTGCCCTATGGGTTAAGCTACCAGGAATGGTCGGCCAAATGGTGGCAGTGGAGCCTGGGACAATCCAGGGACTCCTTGGAATTGGTGGGCGGCCCTGGCGTTTGCGATGGTCCCGCCAGCCGCGTGCGGTTTCTGGCTGGCGCGTATGGTTTCGGCGTCAATGCCGAAACGAACCATGTCTCCATCCCCGCCGGAACGCCGCTCTTTCTGACGGTTCTGGGTTTTGAGGCGGATAATACCGCCTGTCCGACCAACACCTTCACTTCGTTGACCGCCAATCAACTGACAGCCGAAGCCCTGAGCGGGTGGAGTGGCGCTGCCAGCTTGACTACTTGCACGATTGACGGAGTCGAAGTTGCCGGAATCGCCGACCCGACCAACTCAGTTTACAACGTGGTGTCTCCGGCCTTCAGCTACACCACGGCGGAGCGTGCCAACATTCTTTCGCTTATCGCAGGCGAGGACTGCATCCCGGGAGGAATGACCATTTATCCGACGGTGGCCGACGGAGTGTACTTGATGCTGTCCCCGCTATCACCGGGCAAACACACGATTCACTGGGTCGGGGTAGCTGGCCCGCTGAGTGCGCCCATTGTGGAGGATAACGTCACTTTTGACATCACGGTGCTCCGGGAACCTGACAGATTCGGCCAATAAGAGGTGGGAAATCGGTTCAAGTGACCCTGATCTTGTGGAAACCCTCACAAGATCAGGGCGCTCGCCTTAAATGAAAACCGGAGTTCTAATGTTCTGGCACAAGTTCGAATAATGTGATCTTAGTCGCTTGATTGAGTGACATCCCGTGCATCCTTGAGTCCATTGAGCACGGCGACCCCAAGGCCGCCGAAGAATTGTTGCCGTTGGTGTATGGCGAACTGCGTAAACTTGCAGCGGTGAAAATGGCGAACGAATCGCCCAACCAAACGTTGCAGCCCACCGCGCTTGTGCATGAGGCCTGGTTGCGTCTGGTGGGGAACACGAATCCGAATTTCAATGGCCGGGCGCATTTCTTCGGGGCCGCCGCCGAGGCGATGCGCCCATCCTCATTGAGAAGGCCCGCCGCAAACTCGCCGTGCGCCATGGCGGCAACTGCCAGCGCGTGGAACTGGGCGACGTGGAGATCTCCGCGCCGGGTAAAGACAACAAAATGCTCGCGGTGGACGATGCCCTCGACAAGCTCGCGGGCATTGACGCCGTTCAAGCCGAGGTGGTCAAGCTGCGCTGGTTTGTGGGCATGACCAACGCGGAAACCGCCCAAGCCCTTGCAATCCCCGAGCACAAGGTCAAGTATTACTGGAGCCACGCCCGCGCCCGGCTCATCCATGAGATGAACGCGGCTCGAAAAGACGGCCAATCGTCCCAGTTGTCACAACAGGACCAATAGCCTGCCCACCGGCAGGCCAAACGTGTATCTGGGTATCGATTGGCTATGCACCGGAACGAGAAGACGAAATTCCCTCATCCGACAGGGGAAAGGAGGATTATCATTGTCCGTTTGATCGGCTTTTCTCGCACTGGAGGGTGAATGATCGATTTTAACTATGTCGCAGGCCCACGAACAAGAGATTGAGGTATTCAACGTCGCGCTGGAATTGCCGGCCAGCCAACGCGCGGCGTATCTTGAAGTGACCTGTGCCGGCGACCCCGCCCTGCGCGAGCGACTGGACGCCCTGCTGGCCGCCGACAGCCAAGGCGAAGAATTGCTGCCCAAGGGCATTGCTGGTGCCGAAGTTACCCTGAAACTGGATGTACTTGCTGCGCCGGACGACAACACGGTGGGCCAGACCATCGGCCGCTACAAGCTTTTGGAGTAGGTGGGTGAGGGCGGTTGCGGTGTCGTTTATGGTGCCCAACAGAATGAGCCGGTGCGCCGCCGTGTGGCCCTCAAGGTGATCAAGTTGTGGATGGACACCAAGGAAGTTATCGCGCGCTTTGAAGCGGAACGCCAAGCCTTGGCCATGATGGATCACTCCAATATCGCCAAGGTTCTGGGTGCCGGC
>JBEKZM010000262.1:0-3030 GCA_049509875.1 Verrucomicrobiota bacterium
CGTGGCCGACACGCCCGGCCATATCCAGTACACGCGCAACATGGTCACCGGTGCCTCGACAGCCAACCTGGCGGTCGTGCTGGTGGATGCCCGCCTGGGGGTGATTGAGCAGACGCGCCGGCATGC
The DNA here is from genome assembly GCA_049509875.1 of Verrucomicrobiota bacterium. Lineage (GTDB taxonomy): Bacteria > Verrucomicrobiota > Verrucomicrobiia > Limisphaerales > UBA11358 > UBA11358. The sequence continues at coordinate 127 of JBEKZM010000262.1, forward strand.
CTACCTGGCTGCGCTTCTCGGCATCCCGCACCTGATCATTGCGGTGAACAAGATGGATCTTGTGGGATGGAGCCAGCAGCGGTTTCAGGAACTTCGCGCAGAGATTGAGGGTTTTCTGCCAAAGCTCGGCGGGTTTCGCGACGTGAAGTTCATGCCCATCAGCGCGCTCAATGGCGACAATGTCGTGGACCCATCCAAACACACGCCCTGGTACGAGGGCCCGACGTTGCTCGGCCATTTGGAAAACGTTCACATCGCGAGCGACTGGAATCTGGCCAGTTTCCGGTTCCCGGTGCAATGGATCAACCGTCCGAGCCACCTCACGGACAAGTTGCGGCAGGATTCTTTTGGCTTGAGCGGTCAAGTGGCCAGCGGCATTGTCCGCCAGGGACAGCCAGTGGTAGTGCTGCCCAGCGGGATCAAAACGACCGTGACCTACATTTGGACGTATGACGGTCCGCTGGCCGAGGCTTTCTGCCCGCAATCAGTGACGCTCCGTCTGGAACATTCCATTGAAGTGAACCGGGGCGACATGATTGTGGGGCTTGAAAACTTGCCGGGACGCAGTGCGGATTTGCAGGCGCGCGTTTGCTGGATGCACCAGCGGCCGCTGCAACCGGGTAAAAAGTACTTTCTCAAACACACCACGCAGACGGTGCAGGCGATCGTCACGCAGGTAGAAAGCCGCATTGATATCATTACCTACGAGCCCGAGCCGAATCCCCCATCGCTGGCGTTGAATGATGTCGGCGTTATCAAAATCCACACTGATAATCCATTGGTGTTTGACGGCTATGCCCAAAACAGGCTCACGGGCTCATTCATCCTGGTGGAGCAGGGTACGAACGCCACAGTCGCCGCCGGCATGTTGTATCCGCCCGCTGAAGCCGCAAAACCGGAATACAATGACTTTGCGATTTAGCCAGCGGGCGCAGAGACTGGGGCGCTCCTGCCCCGAAGCGAGCGGGGGCGATTCCGCCACCTCGGTTTATCCGGGCAGCGCATCCGTTTTGATGTTCTGCACCGTTTCCCGATCGCTCACTTCAAGCAATTGCTGTAAGGGAATTGCCAATAAAAGGAGAGAGTTAAACTGGAATATAGACGACTTGTATAGTCGTTTATAGATATTAAATATGCCGGTCATACTGCCAGTCCGTCAGTCGAGCGAAACCTGGACCTTCTTGGTTTCTGACCGTACCCAAGCCGAGTTGGATGAATTCCAAGACTTCGTGGAGCGATTCAAGTCCGGGGTCATCAACGAAGGACAATTCCGTATCATTCGTGTCCCGGCGGGCGTTTATGAGCAGCGCGAGAATGGCACCTATATGCTGCGCGTGCGTTTTCCCGCTGGTGGCGTGACGCCACCCCATCTGCGGCGCTTGGAAGAAGTCTCGGCGAAATTTGGCAACGGGGTTTTGCACATCACCACCCGGCAGGAATTTCAAATCCACCGGGTCCCGTTGGATTCAATTATTCCCGCGCTCCGTTCACTGGCCGAGGCGGGGTTGTCCACCAAAGGCGGCGGCGGCAACACGGTCCGCAATATCACAGCCTGTGTCGATTCCGGGGTTTGCCGCGATGGGGTTTTTGACGTCACACCTTTTGCGGTGGCCACCACGGAGCGGCTGCTGGCTGATCCAGTTTCGCTCCAGTTGCCGCGCAAATACAAAATCGCCTTCGCCGCGTGCGACAAGGATTGCTCCGGAGCGACGGTTCACGATCTCGGCTTCATTGCGCGCAGTCTGAACGGCGTCGAAGGCTTTGCGGTTTACGTTGCCGGCGGCATGGGCGGCAAAAGCCGGCTTGCCAGCTTGCTGCACGAGTTTATTCCGGCCACTGACGCTTTTGTCGTGGCCGAGGCGGTTAAGCGTGTGTTCGACAAAAATGGCGACCGCAAAAATAAGCACCTCGCGCGGCTCCGATTTCTGGTCGAGAAGCTCGGCTTGCCGGCGTTCCGGGAATTGTATGAACAGGAACTGGCCGGTTTGCGCGTCAGCAACCCTCCGCCGTTGGCGCCGCGGCCCCTGCCTCCGCCCGCGGCCGCCGCTGCGATCGGCGAAGCCAATGAAGACCCGGCCGGATTCAACCGGTGGTTGGCGCACAACGTGGCGCCGCAGAAACAGGCGGGGTTCTTTCTCGTGCAAATTCCGCTGACGCTGGGCGACCTTCCCGCCGGCAAAGCCGCCGCGTTGGCCGACATTCTGGCGGTGCACGGCGACCACATCCTCTGGGCCACGCAATCGCAGAACGCTGGCTTGCGCTGGATCACCGCGGCGGAATTGCCGGTGGTATATGAGCACCTCGCCGGGCTCAACCTGGCTGATCCCGAAGCGCCGGTGCTCCGCAACCTTGTCGCGTGTGCCGGGGCCTCGACCTGCCGCCTGGGCATTTGCCTCTCGCGCGGACTCGCCAAGGCGGTGCGAAGCGAATTGACCGCGAGCGACCTGGACCTGGACAGCCTTGGCGATTTCTCAATTCATATCAGCGGCTGCCCAAACTCCTGCGGTCGCCATCCCATTGGCAGCCTCGGTTTCTCAGGCGCTGCCCGACGCGTGGGCGAGCACCTTGTCCCGTTTTATGCGGTGCAACTGGGCGGGCGCGTCGCGGCGGGAAAATCATGCTTTGGCACCAACATTGGCGCGGTTCCGGCGAAGAACGCCCCGGCGTTCGTTCACGACCTGTTGACCGCCTGGAAGAAATCGCCCGACGCGGCGGACTTTCACCAATTCGTTGACCATGGCGGAAAGAACCTCGCCGGCGAAATCCTGGCCAGACATCAGGATGTCCCACCCCTGGCCAGCCAGAAGGAATTTTATTGCGACTGGGATGCCAGCGAATTGTTTTCGCTGGCCGGTCGCGGCCAGGGCGAATGCAGCGCGGGCGTGTTCGATCTGATCGAAGTGG
>JBEKZM010000263.1:0-2974 GCA_049509875.1 Verrucomicrobiota bacterium
AGCGCTTCAAGCAGAAAGAATGGCTTGAGTTCAGGAAACAAGGCCGGCGACAGCAAAGCAAGGCAGCCGACATGTTGCGGAAAATAGCGGGCGTAATGCACCGCGACTACCGATCCCGCGTCATGGCCGACCACGTGCCACTTTTCTATATTGTTCTCAATGCGAATTTGATCGATCTGCTCGGCGAGATGGCGGAGGAAATCCGGGTCATAGGGCCGGCCGGGTGTCTCCCCCATTCCTGGCAAGTCCACGGCAAAGCACTTGAAGCTTCCGCAGAGATGTTGAATGACGCCTTTCCAGAGACAACTACTGGTGGGCATTCCGTGAATGAAAAGGACGGGAACTCCAGAGCCGCAGCTCACAAAATGCATGGAAGTACTCCGATCAAGTTCATGATGTTGCACACGCCGGGCCAGCAGATCGCGTTCGCGCGCAGAACCAGTAAAACAAGTTCATTGCAAATCGAAGGGTGGCTAGAAATATGCCGAATAGAAAGGTCGAGATTAACCCTGTGGGTCTTATACGCGAATAGATGTGGTTCATGATCCATGCCGGAATGGTGTACACGTCGCCGGCCCTAAGTGCACCAATCCGATTTCTGATGGGCCAGTCGTAGACGACCTTCTCGATTCCGGAATTGAAGAAATTGGCCATGTAGAGTGCGCGCCAGCTATAAAGGCTTCGCGACAGCCATGGCAATTTGCCGCGATTGCGATTGCGCAGGATAATCCGTGAAGCTTCTTCCGCGTGCCGCAAGGCTGCGGTCACGCCATTGGATGTCATGGGATCAACCATGGCGGCCGATTCGCCGATGACCAGCCAATTGGGGCCGTTGGTTTTGCCGTAGGCGCGGCAACGAAACGATGTGGTGTGCGGAGGATTTGAGTTGGAAGACTGCGCCAACTGACTGAGCTCTGGAAAATTGTCCAATTGCTCCTTGAAAATCTGCTGAAGTGACATTCCCTGCTTTCGCATCTCGCCGACAGTTTCTCCCGCAGCGATAAAGCCAACGCTGACGGTTTCAGGATGAATCGGAATCTGCCAGACCCAGCTCATGTAGCAGGGGCCTTCGCACTCTGCGTTTACGGTGGTGCCTTCAAGCGGCTCGGGCGCTGGAAAATAATCCCACATCGCTACTTTCCTGGGGCCAAACGCAAAAATCGGTAAATCGAACAGGCGGGGGAAAAGGCTGGCCGCCGATCCAGCGGCGTCAACAAACCAGCGCGATGAAATCCTTACACCGCTCTGGGTGATTACCGAAGTGATGGTTCTCTCCTGCCGCTCCACACGAATCACTTTGTCGCGCAGCCAGGTGACTCCCGCTGCATTGACAATTTCGCGGATGGCCGGATCGAGCTTGGTGCGGTCCACGTGGATGGTCCGGAGTTCAACGTTGTACGGTGGCTTGGCGAGCCATTCGCCAGGCTCATAATGTTCTGCCGCACCGGTACGCAGCCTGAGAATGACGTGCTTCTTATAAGTGGCCATACCATCGCTGAGAAGGAGGCTCATTGGCAGGCCCAGGTCAGCCAGTAATTCCGGTGCAGACCAGTCAAGTGATTCGCCGACGGCGTCTCTGTTTTCGGATTCCGCTTCAATGCAGAGCACGCGCAGTCCACCTTTTGCGAGATGGAAAGCGGCTGCCATTCCGGCCAGACCACTCCCCACTATCGTCACATCAATTTGAGAGAAATTGTTCATTATCAGATGGATGTGCCGACAGTTTCGCGTATAGCGAATGGTGCCGGATTTAGCAAACGACACGCATCCGCCAATGGGAGGGCAGCTCTCCCCACCATTCGATTGACGTGCGACTGCCGGAACCCCGCTAAGCTGATGGCAGCAAGTCGAGTTTCCCCTAGAAACAATTGACAAAAGGAGAGTCAGGATTTTTGAAAATCCCTGTGTGGCTCCGTCCCGTGCTGCTCATTACAGCGCTTCTCGTGGTCTGGCAGGTTGCCATCGATCGCCACCCCGGGCAGTTATTGCCGGGGCCTATTGGCGTTGCGTTGGGAATCCTTGAACTTTTGCATCACGGCTTGCTAATCAAGTACGTTGTTGCCTCTCTTTTCCGGGTCACATGGGGATTTGGCCTCGCGGCTCTTGCTGCAATCCCATTTGGGCTTATGCTGGGCTGGCACAGGCGCGGCGAAATGGCCTTCTATCCTCTCATCCAGGTGTTTCGACCCATTTCACCGCTGGCCTGGATTCCGATTGCGATTCTCTGGTTCGGCGTTGGCGATCTCGCTGCCATTTTCTTGATTTTCGTTGGATGTTTCTTTCCGTTGCTTTTGACCGCCATGAGTGCCGTCCACGGCATCCCCGCGGTGTACTTCAATGCCGGCAGAAATTTTGGATTGAGCCCCAGCGCCTTTGTGTCCCGAGTTCTCTATCCGGCGGTTGTGCCGCAACTTTTGATTGGTCTGAGAATCACACTCGGCATCGCATGGTTGGTGGTCGTTGCGGCAGAAATGATCTCGGTCAATTCCGGCCTGGGCTTTCTGATTGTGGATGCCAGAAACGCCGGAAACCGCTACGATTTGGTAGTTGCAGGCATGGTAATTATTGGAACGATCGGGTTGTTGCTGGACCTCGGCATGCGGTCGATCGAAAACATAAAGTCATTCCATTGGAGTTCCTCGGAGGGCTAGTGGCGTCAACAGAGGCCGTCGTTACCGAGCCAGGCACCCGACCGAAATTGCGAGTTGAACATCTCGGAATGGTGTATGAACGCGACGGAGAGCGCGTTGCGGTTTTTGAAGATATTAACCTCGACGTTTCAGAGAGTGAGTTCATCTGCATCGTCGGTCCTTCCGGCTGTGGCAAATCCACGTTGCTGAAGGTTTTGGCAGGCTTTCTTTCTTCCACAAGCGGTTCGGTGACTTTCGACGGCGAATCGGTAAACGGGCCGGACCCTCGTCGGATCCTTGTTTTTCAGGAGCACGGAGTCTTCCCTTGGCTGACCGTTGCAGGC
>JBEKZM010000264.1:0-2971 GCA_049509875.1 Verrucomicrobiota bacterium
GCGCCCCTTTCACCATCGTGTCCGGTGCAAGTTTGTGCTGGATGATTTCCGGCAATTCCTCCGGTGTTGCGGCACAGGCCAGTGCTCCCGCAATTTCCAAGTCCCCTTTTGAGCCATATCCCCAAAGCACGCCAACGCCAGCCACCCCGTTCCGCCGGGCACCGGCAATGTCCCGCCCCAAATCGCCAATCATTACCGCATCGGACGCCTCCACAGCCTCGCGGCGCAAAAGGTGGGCAAGCAAATCCCCCTTGTCCCGGCGGGTTCCATCCAGCTCGCTTCCGTCCACGGAATTGAAATATTTTGCCAGCCGAAAATGATTCACAATCCGGCGGGCGAAAACGGTGGGTTTGGATGTGGCCACCCCCAGTGTGTGTCCCTGACCTTTTAATTCCGCCAGCATCACTTCGATGCCCGGATAGACTTTATTTTCAAACAGCCCGACGGTCCCGAACCGCTCGCGATAATGCGCTACGCCGGCGGCAATCAAATCCTGGTCGCTTGAATCCAGCAAAATGGCGAGATTCTCCTGCAACGGCGGACCGATGCTCCAGCGCAAGCCTTCCGCCGACGGCGCGGGGCGGCCGAGCGAAACCAACGCATGCTGCAGGCAGCGGCTGATGCCGGGAAACGGATCACTCAGCGTGCCATCAAGATCAAACAGCAGGTGCATATTGATGGGTTAGCGAATGGACACCGGGTCTTCCGGTAGTGGGAAACCGCCGTATTTGCGGATGTGCAGCCAGTCCTGATATTCCGGCGCGTTGGGATTAGCCGCGAGCGCCGCCGCCTCGTTAAAATACTTTTGGGTGTTGGTGCAGCCAAACAACTGCCGGTCTTCGCCCACCGGGCAAACCTTGATGCAGAAGCCGCAGGGATTGCGAAAAGCCGCGCGCAGCCGCTTGCCTTCGCCCGCACAGGCGATAATGTTAAAATCAGCATGCCGCTGCCCGGCGCGGCTGGAAAGCGCGTGCGCCGGACAGATTTTTTCACAGTCGTGGCAATCGCCGCAATAGTCCTCCGTTAGCAAGGGATCACCTTCCAATTCCAAATCGGTGAACACAGAAATCAGCCGCTGCCTCGGCCCATAAGCCTTGGTAAGCAAGGCGCGATTTCGCCCCACCACGCCAAGTCCTGCCAACTGGCCAGCCCAGACGTGCGAGAAAACGGCGGTCGGCGTTTCCGCCAAAATTTCCGGTTCGCCCTGGCCGTCCCGCGGCAGATTAATCGCGGCATGGCCGAGGCGATTTAGAAACACCGCGAGCCGATACGAAACCTCGTCCAGCAGCTCATTGGTGATGATGTATTGTTCGCGGCCCAATTGGGAGGGCGCGGCTTCCACGATCGGCAGCCACAATGGGACAGCTACGACAATCACGGTATTTGCCAGCGGCCAGATGGCGCGCGGACGGAAAGCCGGCGGCACTTCGGCGAAATCATCCCAGCGGCTCACCGGGGCAAAGCCCACAAACTCCGCGCCCAAATCGCGGGCATGGCTGCTGATTTCGGTTTTGGTCAAAGGCGTGCGGGGCATAAAATCAGGTTCCGATTTCCAGCGGATGAACCGGGTCGAGCGAAATTTGGTTGGCGGCAAAAAAGGCTTTTCGTTCTTCGAAATAACGATTCACCTTCGGGCTTTGGTAAAGTTGGCGATCCTCGCCAACCGGGCAAACTTTGAGGCAATAGCCGCAGGCTTGGGGAATCTTGAATTTATCGCGGCGGCTGAAGCACGCGAACTTGTTCATGTTGGAACGCCGGTCTTTCTGCTTGTTGCCGGAGAATGCCTGTGTGGGACACGCTTTCTGGCATAATAAACATTTGTTGCAAAGTGAATTTTCTTCCACCATGCGATCGCCTTCCAGCTCCAGCGCCGTCAGCACCGACACCAACCGGTGGCGCGGGCCAAATTCGCGCGTGACCAGGCAATGATTCCAGCCGACTTCGCCGATGCCCGCGTAATGCCCGGCCCAGACGTGCGAGAAAACCGCGATGGGACGGATTTTCATCACGCCTTCGCCATAACCGTCACGGCAGATGTTGAAGGCCGCATGACCGTGCCGGTTCAGAAATGCTGAGAGCCGGTAGGCAATTTCATCAAGCAACTGATTGGTATTCGTGTATTGCGAGCGATAGACGGCGGGCACGGTGGATTCCGTGATCGGCAACAGCGAAGGCACTGCCATCGCGATCACGATCTTTGTCAGCGGCCAGAGCCGTTGCGGATCAAACTCCCAGGACAAATCCCCCTGCTCGGCCCAGCGCCCGACAGGTGCAAAGCCCACCAGCACGGCGCCAAGCCGTCTCGCTTCGGCGATGATCTCGGCTTTCGTTAGTGGATTCTGGGGGCGCGGACTCACAGTTTTCGGGAATAGTGATTGTGTTTCACCTTGTGAAAAATCGGATTACTCATCGGTAAATCGTAAAAAAGACACGTTTGAATGGGAGGACGACCCGCCCATCAGTTTCGCCGGGATAATACGGGGCGATTTGTTGGAAGATTTCTCCCAGGAATTTCGTGCGGAAAGTTTCGTCCGGCAGGCGGTCGAGAAATGGCTTAAGGCCGGTTCCGCGATACCAATCAAGCAAGGCCGTTTGCGAGGGAAGCACGTGGTAATACGTTGTCTGCCAGAGTTCAAAACGGGCCTTGAGAGAATTGAGGATGGGGAAATAGTACTCAGCCGAACGGTAGTTGACCGTGCGTTCGCTTTCGGCGGTGAGCTCGCGCCAATAAGGCTGGTGAGCCACCCACACGACCGACTTGGCCAAGGGTGAATCCCCCATGTCCGGCACTTGCACCGCCAAGGCGCCTCCGGGCCTGACCAATCCCAAAAGCCGCGGCAGAAGGGTTTCGTGGTTGGGCAGCCATTGAAGCGCGGCGTTGGCGAAATACAGATCGTAGGGCTCGCGCGGCTGGAGGGACGCAATATCGCCCAGCAGCCATTCGCCACCGGGGAAATCCGTCTTGGCCGCA
>JBEKZM010000265.1:0-2941 GCA_049509875.1 Verrucomicrobiota bacterium
AACCGAACAGGGGAATAGCATGGGCTTCGGTATCAGCGAGCTTCACCCCGATTACGGAGCATTCGCCGGAGGCCGCAGACAAGAGTTTGGAGCAAAGAAAGTTTTTAATCATGCCCGCCGCAGTTGTGGTTTAATCCTGGGCCGCGAGACGAAGTCGCCTAGGAAGAACAGTTGGTCGGCTGCCTACGCGGCCACAGGCCGCGCGCCGACAAAAAATGGGCCGGAAGGCTGGCGCCTACCAGCGGGTTGGATTTTAGGTCGCAACTTGAACCGACACAGGCGAGATTGTCCAAAATGATCGAACTGATGACCATAGGGTCAATCAGGTGACGCATGTCGCCCTCGTACGCCTTCAAGTCAATGGTCTCACCGCTGGCCTGCCGGATGATTTCCCGTAATTTAAGATGGCGGTCGATGTCTCGCTTGATCTGAGCGACTTTTGAATCAGTGTAACCCACGCGGGTCATGTCATCGGCGATGTTGGCGTATGCCCGCACCAGTGCGGCGGTGGATTTATAGAGGGCAACGCGCTGTGGTTCGTGGACTTTGAGGTCGTCGGCAATTTCGGTGTTACCGCAAAAATAATGAATGTGTTCAAGTTCATTTTTCGGCGGGTTCACCGGTTCACACAGGAGCGCGATGGTTTCTAGCGCGTTGTCCAGTCGTTCCCGCCCCTTCTTCAAGCGGTCTTGCATAAGCACATCCGGGCTGGTGCCGCCAGCAGTGTGATCGAGTTCTGACGTGTAAACTTGTAGCGCGCCCGTGCCTTTGTCGTTGACCAGCTTTTTGAAAAGGTCTTTGTAATCTACGACGTAACCGAAATCCTTGTCGTCGCCGTCCAGCCGGTTGGTGCGGCTTGGCCGAGTTGGGCCATGAGGTCGCGCCTGCTGCTGGTGCGCTTGATCGGTTCGCCTGCGTCCGTGAATACGCGTTCAATTTGTTTGTCGAGTTCGTCGCGGTCGGTAATGATGACGACGCGCGCTTTCGATTTATTTTCCAGAATCCATTTTGCCAGCAACACCATGACGATGCTTTTGCCGCTGCCCTGCGTATTCCAGATGATGCCGCCTTTGCAGGCGTTGACGTGTTCCTGGGACGCTTTGACCGCGAAGTATTGATGCACGCGCGGCAGTTTCTTCACGCCGCCGTCGAACAGCACGAAGTCATGCATGAGTTCAATGAGCCGGTCCTTGCGGCACATTTTGACGAGATACTTGTCGAGTTTGAACTGCGTGTCGTCGGCCTCATCCTCTTTCCAGCGGAGAAAATATTTTTCCTCGGTCTTGATAGCACCGTAGCGCAGTCCTTCGGAATCATTCCCGGCGATGACGATTTGCACCGTGGCGAAAAACCACTCATTGAATTCCTTCTGCTGGTTGGACAGGAGTTGCCGTATGCCGTCGCCGATGGATACGTAGCTGTTTTTCAGTTCGATGATGGTGACGGCGATGCCGTTGGCGTAGAGAACGAGGTCGGGTCGGCGTTCGAAGTTGCCGGCGGTCGTCGTCACGTCGTAGGCGGTGAAATCCAGAAAGTTTTGCCGCCGGATTTCCGCTTCCATTTCATCCGGGTTGAGATAGACCCCAAGCAACGCCGGCGGCAAGTAGGATTTCAGCGTGCTTTTGCCCGAACCATTCGGCCCGGCGAACATCCTCAGCCGTGGCGCGGACGCGCTCACCGGATGGTGAAGATTTTACCGGAAACGAATTGCGTGGGCGGTTCGATTTTCTTCACCGCGACCTGGTGGCCGTCGGGGAAAACTTCGTAGATGACGCCGTCCTGCGATTGCAGGACGCTCTGGCCGGACGCGAGCGCGTGTGCCCGCGCCGCCGCGAAGGCCGAGCCGGAGACGGCGGGGAACTGGCTTTCGAGCTGTTGGATGTCTTGGTCTGACATGGCGAATCTTTCTGGTTTGAATATAGGGCACCCGCCCGTTCACAGCAACCTTGTCTTTCCGGTCAGTAATTCTTGCATCATGCCCTGTTTGAGGGCGTGGGTCTTGGCGCGGCGTTGTTCCAACACCGCCAGGCCCGCCTCCATGTCGGATAGCACCTCTGCGATGGCGATTTGTTCGGCGCGCTCGACTGGCATATTCAATTTGAATAGTGCGAGCGCAGTTTTTTGAACATTGGGTAATCCAGAGCCGACGCGAAGCCCCATGATTGCTGTCTGCCGCCCTTTCAGCGCGTGATACAAAAATTGATTTTCAATGCTTTTTTGGACGAGTGAATAACAATGGCCACCGCACCAGAATGGCTTTGGAATGAACTGGACGTAGCCGCATGAATTGCCGCCTTCGCTGATCGCAATCGTATTGCCCGCCGTGTTTGATTTATATGTGTAGCTTGAAGGGGAGATGCCACCGTTGAAGTGTGGATAATTTCCTTCTGGGTTTGTTTCGCTGCTGTGAAGCTGGATTCCTTTTGAAATCGCCGCGACTTCGCCAACGGTTTTTACATCCCACTCGCCGTCGAATCCCGGGAGTCGGGTTTGGCCTGTGAGAAGTTGCTGCATGGCGGCCTGTTTGAGGTCGCGCTTCTTTGCGATGAGTTTGTCGAGCGAGCCGAGCAGTGCATCTACATCACTCAATGCCTCCGCGATGGCGCGTTGCTCCGAGACTGTGGGTGGGAGTGGGCAGCGAAGTTTCTCAATGCTATTTATGAATAAGTTCGGTTGCGCCGCTCGACTTACACTATTGGAAATCTGTGCCTGCGCATTTGCTCCTTGCAACCAAAATTGAATGAAGCGGCTGTTAACCAGTCTTCCATCTAACTTTACTGGTGCTGCGCTGCGAACCAAAACGCACTCTAGGTTCTCTGGCACTACCGCAACTCGACCGAAGCCGTTGCCTGAGCAGGAAATGAGAATATCTCCGGGTTCTGGGTTGCATCGCAACTTCATCCGGCGGTATTCATCAAAACCAACGTAGTCCACGTCGGCC
>JBEKZM010000266.1:0-2848 GCA_049509875.1 Verrucomicrobiota bacterium
CCGCGTATAATCCGCCGGGTGGACAAGTTTTGCGTAGATGTCCGGCTGGTCATGCTGTTCGCGCGTGAGGCCGCAAATACGGAGGTGGGCGTCGTTGATCTTGTGGGAAATCCTGCCGTCCGGATGGACCATGTGCGAAGCGATACCGACCGGGACGGTTTCAAATATAAACTTAAAGCGGGCCTGTGATTCACGCAACGCGGCCTCATATTTTCGGTTTTGCGTTACATCACGAAAGGTCCAAATCCTTCCGTAGCACCTGCCTTCCCGGTCCAGCACCGGCGCGGTGATACGCTCCATCATGGTTCCATCCTTGAGCTGGACCTCATCCTGTCCTTTTTCGTTGGGATGCGCATAATAATAAGCGACCTGCTCCGCGAATCTGGCCGGGTCGGTCGTGGCATTCATGACATAGCGAATTTGTGCGTTGTCATCATCGCTCTCGGCGATGGCTGGCGGTATTTTCCAGAATTCCGCTGTGCGGCGGTTTTGAAAGATTATTTTCCCCTGCGGGTTCACCACGTGAATCCCGTCTGCCGTCGAACCCAAGGTGGCGTTTAGCACCGAAAGCGATTCGGCCAGTTCCTGGGTCCGCTCGCCCACTCGGCGTTCCAGGTTCATGTCGCGCTCTTGGATTTGTGCCAGCATTTCATTGAACCCGTCAATCAGGCTGCCAAGTTCGTCATCGCCCTGCTTGGCAGCCCGCACCGAATAATCTTTCCCCGTTCGAACCACGGCAACGGTTTTCGCCAGATCCGAAAGGGGCTCGGATATGACCTTTTGCAGCCGGGCAGAAAGGAAAAAGGCCACGGCGCCGGATACCAGCAGAACCAGGGTCCCAATCAGAAAATATCGCCAGAGCCGGGCAGTCAACTGGCTCAAATCTTGTTCCAGATAAATCGTGCCGACGGTTTCTCCCGCCAGATTGATGGACTGGAATAATTCCAGCCGTTGATGGTCGAAACGGTAACATTCGTTCTCCACTGGCGGTGCCGGGGAATTCGTTTGGGCGCCATTGCGCAGATAACGGGCAAACTGCCTTCCGCCTTTGTCATAGACACAGGCCTGAACGATATCCGGCTGGGCACTTAACGATTTAAGGGCCTGCGCCACCGAATCGGCCTCAGTGAACGACAAACCCGCCGTGCTGTTGGCGGCCGTCATGGCGGCGGTAATGTTCAAAGCCTGTACCATCTGTTTGCGTGCGGCGGCCTGTTCATAAATCATGAACGCCGCGCAGGCCACTGCCAGGGCAATGCCGCTCACCAGCATGGTAATTACCATGAGCTTGCGTCTGATCGGAAAATTGCGGAGAAATTTCATGGCCAAAGGCTTGGTTTACTTTGATTCCTTGTGGATGGCCATGGCGAGCTTGAGAAGCTGGGCGCTGATTTTTAACCCGGCTTGCGCCGCCGCCGAGGCGTTAATTTCAAAACGCACCTTGTCCGCCGCGCGGACAAAATTGATCATTCCTCCCGCCGCGATGAATTTTTCCGATTCGCCCACGGTCAGCCCGCGGGATTTTTTGAGCGCGGCCAGCGCTCCCGCGACATGATCATCCTCCGTGGCACCGAAAAACATCAAATGCACGCCGCCAGCCTCCGCCATGGTGGCGACCGGTTTAATCACGATGTCCCGTCCGTTAATTTTGTGGTCTTTGGCGATGGCTTCAAGTTCATCACCAAACGGATTCTGCCCGAAGACACCGATGACCAGCGGTGATTCGCTGTTGGTAAAACAATCCGCCGGCCATTCCACAAATTTTGCGAAATTATACAAATAGGCGGCTTTAATCTGATATTCCTTGGAAACGGAATCCTGCGCCAGGCTGGCAGTCAGGCTCGCGAAAAAAAACACCGTGCACAGCGCCCACGCCAGCCAGCGGACAACCAATCGTCTTCTGACAGGCGTAACGGCGCGTCGGGCCTGCAATTCGTGCACTGTGCTGAACATGATATGCACGGGTTAAAAATGGAGGGTAATACGTCCAACGACGCTGCTCGGGATTTCCGTGACCAGCATGGTCTTGTAACTCGTGAATTCCTCATGCCGGTCTTGCGCCAGGTTCTGTCCCCATACACCCAATTCCAAGTTCTTGGTAGCGTGCCAGACCAGGCCGAGGTCAAGGCGGACATAGCTGGGAATGTTCATCTGCCCGACGCCGTATGGCACGGTGACTTGGTCCATGAAAGAAACGGCCCCATTCAATTCCAAGTGGTATGGGAGGTCAAGCTCGGAGCGGAGTTGGGCCTGTTGCTCAGGTGCAGACTGCAGATACGTCGAATTGAAATCCAATTGGACACCCAGCCAGGAGTAATTTGCGGTCAGATGCCAGCAATCCGTTACGTCCCAGTGTGCGGACGCTTCGACGCCGTAGGTGTGGCCAGGACCGGCATTTTCATCAGTGGTCGCGATCAAAGCATGGGGCAATGGGCTAGCCACAAACCCTGTCGTAACGGCGGTCGGAGCAATGAGTTGGTCATAATCATTGTAAAATCCAGCCAAGTCCAACGAAAGGTGCTTTGCTGGTTCAATGCGATAGCCGAGTTCATAGGCGGTCAATGTTTCGGATTCCAAGCTCGGATTTCCCAGGGAGGAAACTTGCACCGGGAGCGGTGACAACGGCGGCACGGGCGGGATGACCAACAGGTTTGCGGTGGAATGCAAATCACTCCAAGACGGAGTCCGCACCGCGCGCGAGATGGACACCCAAACACTTTGTCGCTCCGATGGCTTCCACAACAAACGACCGCTGGGTTCAACTTCAAAACCGGTTATCTCATTGTTCTCAAATTTGGAACCCAGGGTCAGCTTGAGCCGGTCGGGCAATAATGTAATTTCATCTTGG
>JBEKZM010000267.1:0-2758 GCA_049509875.1 Verrucomicrobiota bacterium
CGTTCCCAAGGTGCCGGCAATTGTGCAGACAGCCACGCCTGAAGACCTTGTTGGGCGAATGAACGAGCGCTGGGCTCATCTCGATACTTTGACGGCCACCGTTGATATTCAACTCAGCGTATTCCAGAATGCGACCGGGCTGGCCACAGACTACACAACCATTCACGGCGTCATTCTGATGCGCAAGCCGGAGATGCTGCGGGTTCTTGGCCGCGTGCCTGTGATTGGTATCCGGGCATTCGATATGGTCAGCGACGGGAAGGACTTCACGCTCTGGATTCCATCGAAAAACAAGGTCATCAAAGGCTCCAACTCATTGAACAAGAGGTCCGCGAGCACGATGGAAAACATTCGGCCCGGTTTCTTTTTCGATGCGATGGTGGTGCGCGGGCTTGAGCCTGACGACGACTTCAGCGTCGCCGCGGACTCTGAAACCCTTGAAGACTCGTCAAAGAAGCATCTGCTCTTCACTCCCGAATACGACTTGAATATCATGCGGCGCAAACCTGGAACACACCAATTGGTTCCCGTGCGCGTGATTACCTTTCATCGCGAGGATCTTCTTCCCTATGAGCAGGACCTCTATGACGCGGAAGGCAACCTTGAAACGCATGTGAGCTATGCAAATTACCAGAAGGCTGGCAACGACATGTACCCGACGACCATCACCATCAAGAGGCCGAACGATGGATTCCAGATCGTGCTCACGGTACTGACGTTCAAGGAAAACCAGGCCCTTCCGGATGACCAGTTCCATTTTGACGTTCCCGATGGAACCGAGATCCAGAACCTGCAGTAACAAACTCCAAAGGCAGACAATCCAACCGGGGCAAGCCGTTCAGACACAGAATCGAATCACACAAAATGGCGCCCCGCCCTCAGGCGCATGCAAGGTGCTGAAAAAACCGATCGCAGCCCTGCTTTGAAAGGGCGCGGCTTCAGACGCGCTATGAATGGTGCAATAGGTACGTGGGCTTTTGCCCTTGAGGGACGCTTTTCGGGCACCTGACGAACGCTCGACACTTTGCCAGCCATCACAAAAAGGGGGCGCCCGACAGGCGCCCCTTTTTTCACGTACTGCAGTTAAAGCAAGCGTTAGAACGTCAACCGGCCGCCCACCTGGAGGACGCGCTGGGTGCCTGTGGCCGAGGTAATCTTGCCAAAGTTGCCATTGCCGTTCGCGGTTGAGGTTAACGTGGGCAGGGGGCCGCTTGCGGTGGGGTTGGAGAGGTTGACCCAGTTCAAGAGGTTGGTAGCCTCGCCGCGGAGCTGGAAAACAATTCCGCGCTCAAATTTGATGTCGCGGAAAAGGCCCATGTCGAGATCCTTGAAGCCCGGGCCAAACAGGCTGTTGCGGCGTACGTTGCCGTCCGCACCGCCAGGACCGACGCCGCCAGCCACGCCCGGACCGTTGTAAATGTAAGTTGGACTCGTGACCGAGTTATTGAACCACGCGGACACCTCGTTCGTCCCGGACCCGGGGGTGCACACGCGGCAGCGATGGGCGTTGAGCACGGGGCTCGGCCCGCCGGCAACATAATCCGGACGTTGATTGCCGGTGCTGTCGAAGCTCTTGTTGGACCCTGTGGTGATGTTGAACACGCCGCCGCTGTGCAGGTAGACGATCGGCGAGATCGTCCAGCCGTTGACCAGGTTGCTGAAGATTTTGTTTTCGCCGTGGAAGTAGCTGATGTTCCATGTTCCGGACATCGCGGCGTTGTTGCGGATGTCGGCGTTCATGCTGCCGTATTCCTCCTGGAGCCCGCCGCCAATGGCGCCCAAAGAGTTATTCGTTGGAGTGAAAGGAGCGCCAAAGTAGCCGGAATCCTGCGGAGACGAAAGTCCATCGGCATCCGGCTCGAAGCTATCGAGGGCATGGCTCCAGACATAGAAACCGCTCATGCTGAAGCCGTGCGCCATCTGTTTTGACGCCGAGATCTGCAGGGCATGGTAATTGGCATTCAGGTTTGAGAGCAGATCGACGATTCCTGCTCCCAGCAGGCCGTTGCCGTTGTTGATGGCGGCCGCACCGGTAGGACATGCACCGGCGCAGGGATCGAACTGACGCCGGTCGGCCACGCTGGTTGCCGAAGTGCTCGGCGTACCGAAGGCGGTCGAATACGGCGCGTAGGCGGCGTCAATAAAGTTGGGTAGCTGGTGGGAGAGCGCGGCCACATACGCCGCTGTCAGGGTTACGCGGTAGGGCAACTGCCGCTGCGCGGAAAGATTGAACTGGTATGTGTATTGATACTTGAAATGCGGTGAGATGGCTTCGGTTGCGCCGCCGGGGCCCTCAATGAATACGGGCTTGCTTGCGGTGTAGGTGTACGGAATCAGGCCGCCGCCCGGCGCAGTCGATGGAAAGTCTCCCGGATAGGAATAGAAGTTGGTGATGGAATTGAGCGGGCCCTCGCCGGTCTGCGGCCGTAGTGCAAATGGAATGGCGTTGCCGGGCTGGTTCCATTCGTTGCCGGCGGGGATGCCGAAGAAGATGCCGCCTGCGCCGCGAAGGGAGGTCTTTCCGTCACCAAACGGATCCCACGCGAAGCCTAACCGCGGCGAAACATGGTAGTACGCCGTGGGGATAATGCCGCGGCCTATGCCCGCGTCCCCCGGAAACACGATGCCCTTGGGTGCGAGCGGAGCCACAGTGGATTGCTGGCCTGGAACGAAGGATTCCGTCCTGTTATGGGGATCGACGGGAGGCTGATCGATATCCCACCGGACCCCAAGGTTGGCCGTAAACCGGGGCGTGACA
>JBEKZM010000268.1:0-2734 GCA_049509875.1 Verrucomicrobiota bacterium
CAGCACCAAGTTTCGCTGAAACTGTTCAATCCTCGTGTGATGATGGTTCGGGCCGCGTCGTACCTCATCCTGCAAGGGCCGGTCACCGGTCAGGACCGGTGGGAGGAGAACGCCGGTTACTCCCCGTCAACCCTCGCCACAGTGATTGCCGCGCTTGTCTGTGCCTCGGAATTGGCCCGGGAACATCATCAGGAGAAAACGGCCGATTTCATTTTGGCCTATGCCGACTGGTTGGCAGCGCATCTCGAGGAATGGATGGTCACGACAAAAGGCGAATTAGTCGAGGAGTTGCCCCGCCATTACATTCGAATAAATCCTTCCGATTCTGGCAAACCTGACCCTCACGCCGATCCAAACGCAACCATGATTCAGATTGCCAACGGGGGCGGGTTGCATCCAGCGCGAAATGTCGTGGGCGGTGATTTTCTTCATTTAGTCCGGCTTGGCATCCGCAGTCCGGGCGATCCGATCATTCGCGACTCAATCGAAGTCATTGACCGTGTGATCAAACGAGACCTCCCCCAAGGCCCAGGTTGGCGCCGCTACAATCACGATGGTTACGGGCAGAAGGATGACGGCAGCGCGTTCGACGGAACAGGGATTGGCAGATGCTGGCCGATATTGACCGGCGAACGCGGCCATTACGAATTGGCCGCTGGTCGCGATCCAAAACCGTTCATTATGGCGATGGAAAAGTTTGCCAACGAAGGCGGAATGCTCGCCGAACAGCTTTGGGACGCAGACGATTTGCCGAACGGCTGGATGAAGCGGGGCTGGCCGACTGGCGCGGCTATGCCGCTTTGTTGGTCACATGCCGAATACCTTTCGCTCGTGCGCAGCCGCCACGATGGGGCCTGTTTCGACCGGGTCGAACCGGCGTTCCAACGTTATGTGGCGAACCCAGTGACTAGCCAACACGAAATATGGATACTTCGCCATCAATTGCGGCAGGTGCCGCGTGGAAAGACTTTACGTGTCATCCTCGCGGCCGAAGCAACTGTCGTGTGGTCAACCGATGGCTGGGGTCATACCAACCATACTGATACCAACCACGAAGGCGTGTTGAATTTGTGGTTTGTTGACTTCCCGACTACGGACTGGCCCGCCGACTCCTTGGTCGATTTCACGCTCTTTTGGAAAGAAGACCAGCGGTGGGAGGGCAAGAGCTGGCAAGTGAAAGTGTTATGAATCAATCAGCCGCACAAAGCGACTTGGACACGGACTTGCAGTTCGGCACTCCGGGATTGGCTCGCGTGGCACTGCGTGGCCAACTGGATACGCAAACAACCGTGACTTGCTGGCAATGTCTGGAAGAGCGGTTGCGGGGTACGAAGCTCGAAAAACTCGAAGTAGACGCGAGTGGTCTGCGAGTCTGCGACGGTGCTGGAATGGCTTGGCTTCTCTATTTGAGCATGGGACAAATGACTCCCCTAGCCTCCGTCTCGGTAAATGGACTGGAAGCTGGTCTCGAACAAATCTTTCGCGGAATCACTTTGCGGGACTACGAAGCCTTCCGCCTGCCCACTCGGGTAAAATGTAATCCACTGCCGGAGGAAGTGGGATACGCGATCCGGCGGGCAACTTCGGATTTGCGCCGGCAGATCGAATTCCTCGGGAGCATCACCGCCAATCTGCTGCCGCCCCTCTTGGTTTGGAAACGCCTGCGCTGGAGGGAAGTGCGGCGAGTGTTTGAACTCGCCGGCGCGAACGCTGTGCCCATCGTCTCGCTGGTGAGCGTTCTGGTTGGAATGATTATCGCCTTCGAGGCCGCACAACCATTGGCGCAATTCGGCGCGCAAATTTTCGTGGTGAACATGATCGGACTGGTGATGGTGCGCGAACTGGGGCCGTTGCTTGCGGCAGTCCTCTTCGCCGGGCGCTCCGGCTCGGCGTTTGCGGCCGAAATCGGGACTATGAAAGTGAACGAGGAACTGGACGCGCTGCAAACCTTGGGACTGGAACCTATTCGTTTTCTGGTTGTTCAGCGTATCACCGCCGCGATACTGTTGACGCCCCTGCTGACCATTTACTCAATCTTTCTGGGTGTCGTTGGTGGTGTGTCGGTTGCACTCGTGCTGGGATTTCCCTTGTCGCTGATTTTTCACCAACTGACCTCCGCGCTTCGCTTGAGTGACGTTGCCTTTGGCATGGCGAAAGGAGTGGTGTTTGGAGCGATTGTGTCGGCCGTGGGCTGTTTGCGCGGCTTGCAAACCCAACAAGGCCCAAGCGCGGTGGGCGTTTCAACAACGCGCGCTGTGGTGACGAGCATTGTGCTGATTGTCATCGCCGATGCCTTATGTGCGATTCTTTTCTTTGTCCTTAAACGATGAACGAGGCTCGTGAAATCACAATTTCGGTGCGCAACCTCAAGGTTGGGTATGGGAAAAATGTCATTCTCCAAAACATCAATTTTGAGGTCAGCCACGGTGAAGTGTTTGTGATTTTGGGCGGCTCGGGTAGCGGCAAAAGCACGCTGTTGAAGAATTTGACTGGACTTTATACGCCGCTGGAAGGCGAGGTGTGGATCACAGGAGGCAATGTGACTGCTGCCACGGACGACGAACGTCGGGACCTGTTGCGAAGGTTCGGGGTCACGTATCAGAGTGGCGCCCTGTTCGGTTCTATGAGTGTGCTTGAGAACGTTCGGCTGCCACTGGACGAATTGACGGCTTTGCCTGAACCGTTGAAGGAATTGGCGGCCTTGGCCAAATTGAAACTGCTCGGACTTGCGGTG
>JBEKZM010000269.1:0-2880 GCA_049509875.1 Verrucomicrobiota bacterium
GTGCAGTTTGGTTTTTCGCTTCGTGTAAGCCGGCATCGCTATATATCACCATAAAGGTGATGTATTGTCAAGCGCTTTTTCACCTGAAAATGCTTTTCCTTGGGGCTGGCTAAGGTTTGGGGCGTTACCCTGGCTGAATTTGGTCGTTCCCGCAAGGGCGCCAATTTTCATTTCGCCGCCTCCCGCCGGGCCCAGACGTCCGCCTCCAGAATTTGTTCCAGCCCTGGATGGGCCACGGGTTTGTGCGCGGCCATGACGCGCCGGACCGTTTCAGTGATCTGCGGAAAACTGGATTTGCGGTTCACGAACGCTTCGACCGCCACTTCGTTGGCCGCGTTCAATACCGCTGGCAGCGTCCCGCCGGTTTCGCCGGCCTGGCGCGCCAGTTCGACCGCCGGGAATCGCTCCAGATCTGGCTCTTCGAAGGTCAGCGATCCGATCTTGGGAAAACAGGTCTGGACCCGGTCGCTGGCGGCACGGGCGGGATAGGTCAGGGCGTATTGAATCGGCAGGCACATGTCTGGCGTGGACATTTGGGCCAGCAACGTCCCGTCCACGAATTCGACCATTGAATGCACGATGCTCTGGGGATGCACGACCACGCCGACCCGCGCCATTTCGACGTCGAACAGCCACCGCGCCTCGATCATCTCCAGCCCCTTGTTGAACAGCGTGGCCGAATCGATCGTAACCTTGCGGCCCATGACCCAGGACGGGTGCTTCAGGGCGCGTTCCACGGTGATCTCCGGGAATTTCTCCTTGGGCCAGTTTTGCTTGTCCCGAAAGGGCCCGCCGCTGGCGGTCAGCCACAGTCTGCGCACGGAGCCCGGCGGCCTGCCATCCAGACACTGAAAAATCGCCGAATGTTCACTGTCCACCGCCAGCACCCGCACGCCACACCGGCGCGCCTCGCTCATCACGATTTCACCCGCCATCACCAGAATTTCCTTGGACGCCACCGCGATGTCCTTGCCCGCCCGAATGGCGGCGAGGGCGGGCTGCAAACCGGCCGTGCCCACGATGGCAATGAGCACAATGTCCGCCGCCGGCAGCGTGGCCAGCTTCAAGAGCCCCTCGTCGCCGCAATAGACCTGGCAGCGCGTGCCCAGCGCCTTCTGGAGTTCGTTCGCCTTGGCCGAACCATTGATGGAAACCACTGCGGGCTGATGCCGGCGGGTTTGTTCCAGCAGCAGTTGCGAATTGTTGCCCGCCGCCAGGCCGACCAGCCGAATTTGGTCCGGCAAATCTTCAGCCACCTTCACGGTGCTGGTGCCAATGGAACCAGTGGAACCCAACAGGACAACGTTTTTCATTTACGATACACGATAGGCGATTGCCGGTTAGGGCACCAGCACATGGCGCAGATACAGGTACATGAGGGGCCCATTGAACAGAAGGCTGTCCAGCAAATCCAGGATGCCGCCGATGCCCGGCAAGACATGGCCGGAATCCTTCGCCCCGCATTCCCGCTTGAACAAAGATTCGATCAGATCGCCGACGACGGCCGCGGTGCTCAAAATGATGCCCAATACGATGGCGTGACGGAGGTTCATCCCGGCCATGTGGGCGCCAAGAAAATGCACAAACATCACGCTGGCGCCGGTCGAGACGAGGATGGCGCCCGCGAAGCCCTCCCAGGTTTTGCCGGGACTGATGCGCGGAACCATCTTGTGCCGGCCGATCAGGGAGCCGACCACATAGGCCCCCATGTCGCTGAATTTGGTCAACAATATGAAGTAGAGCAGGAAATACTTGCCCTCCACACCCGGGAAGAAGTTGATTTTCTGCATGAAATTCAAGAGCCACGGCACATACATCAGGCCCAAAAGCGTCACCGCAATGGCCGTGAGGCCGGAGGTGTTGTCGCGGGCGAAAAGCTGGCGCAGGCACAGGCCCAGGACGAACAGGATGAGAAAGCCTGTTTCAAAATCATTCACCCGGGCGGGAGTATTGGAGATGCCCAGCCAGCCGTGCAGATGCGCGAAGGTGCCGCACATGAGCAGAACGCCGCCGACCACCCCCGAAACCTTGAAGCAGGCCAGGCCGCGCTTTTGGGCCAGGCCATAAAATTCCAGCAAACCCGTCAACGCCAGGAACGCAACGAGCACCGCAAATACGCCGTCGGAGACGAAGCGATGGCTCGAGAACATGGCCGCGAGAATGCCCGTCCAGAGGACTATGGTGGAGACGAGCCGGCGCAGAAACACCTGCGTTCTGGATGGCGGCGTGGGGCTGTCAGGCACTGGCATGAGCACGAAAAATTAACAGGCTGCAATTGGAATGCCAACGCTGATCTGGCGTCCCCGCCCCCCGGCTCCCGATGGCGGCGCGTCGCGCTCTGGAAGGGCGCGCGCTCCTCTCTGGTTTCGGGCGGGACGCCCGAAAACACAGGCGAGACGCCTGCTCCACCCGATCTTTTGGAAATTGAACGTTGAATTCCCCCTTCGCCGAAGCTGCAGAGGACGGGTCGGAGTGCGGAATGTGGGCGTGATCGCTTTCAGGGGCCGAATTTAGCCGTAATTATCCGTATTCATCCGTATTTCAAGACGGCCAGGCAGGTGTTGGCGCCTGGGACCAGTGACGTGTGAAGTGCGACGAGGAGATACTCGCGGGTGAGCCGCCCGCGCACCTCCTCCAGGCTACCGAGGGCAGACCTGACTGCGCGACCGACATACGGACTGTTCTTGTCCATTTCCACAGACATTCTACCATGAGCCTAAAAAAGGTTATAAACATAATATACAAATAACGTGACAGGACTATTGAATAATAAGTCAATAAATTAGGAGATTTTAGTCTTTAAAAGACGAACGCAAGCGCCTCCGTTCTGCGCTCTGCCACCTGGACCACCTCGAAGAGGAAAATTGACCGATTCCGACC
>JBEKZM010000027.1:0-58765 GCA_049509875.1 Verrucomicrobiota bacterium
GTGTTCGCCAGATTGTTCGCAGTCACGATGAGGGACGCCGGCACAATCGTGATCGTGCCGTTGGTGAACGCGATGTTATAGTTGGCGGACGTGAGGCCGGAGGGAATGACGTCATAAACGCCAACGGGAGTGTTCGTATCCACGGATTCTGCCACCTTATTAGTGTCCGTGAACGACACGCTCAGTGTCCCCGAAAGGTTGGCCAAACTGTCCCCGTTGACAAATCCGTTCCCGGTCACGGCAAAGACCGGGTTGGTAGTCCCATACGGGCGGGTTGCATCAATGCCGATGATCGTCAGCGCCGCCGGTTGCACGACGAGGGTGCCGGCATTATAGGTTATGGAATAATTGTTAGCGTTGAACGTGCCGCCCGTCGTCGCGCTGGGCGTGATGGCATAGGTGGTCGCACCTGCCGTGGCCACTGCACCGCTGGAGGCGAGCGTCACGCTGCCAATGGTTTCTCCGTTCTGCAGTCCGCTGCTGGAAAAAGCAGCGGAACCGGCACCGTAAGTCTTGGTCGCGCCGTAGATTTTCGTGTCGTTATTCGCCGTGATGCTCAAGCTGGCCTGGTTGACCTGCTGGCCACCGGACAAAGTGCCGGTGCTGGTGGCATAATTTGAGTTGCCGGCGAAGGTCGCCGTGACGGTGAAGGCCGAACCGCCGGAGTACGCCAGATTGTTCTCCGTGAGGCTGGCCGTGCCGGAGATCGTGGTGGCTGTGCCAAAGGCGACGCCGTTGGTATAGAATGTAATCGTTGAGCCGTCGCCCGGATCCGGGCTTGCCACGGCCTGAAAAGTCAGTAAACTACCATAGGTCGCGGGACTGCCGCCTGCCGTTCGAGTGACGGTGGTAGTTGTGGCAGTCGGTCCACCTGTGGTGAAGTCGGCAATCAGCGCGCCGTAATAGCCGTCGCCCGTATTGTCCCAAGTTGAGCTAAAGAGTAAGCCATAGTCGGTTCCATTATTATACCAGACAAAATCTCCGCCTTCGTCATTGGGCAACAGATTGTCGGCAGTTCCAAAAAACCAACTGCCAGCCCCGGTGCTTAAAGCAACACTCCCAGGGTCGCTGGTGGTAAAGAAAAGAACATACGTTTCTCCCCCCGTCAGAGTTGCGCCTCCGGGAATGGTGGTGGTTACTGGCTGCATCGAACCGGTGCCCGTCATGCTGTAATTGCCTGAAAAAACTGCCGATCCCGTGGCATGAGATCCGTTCCAGGCATAGACCGCAACTTGATAAGGAATCGTTCCGTCGCCCTGCCAATAAAACGTGAAATCCGTCAGCTTGACAATGCTTCCACTCGGGGCCGCGACCAGCACGCCATAAGTCTGTGTTCCGCTGCCAGTGGTGGTTCCAAAAGTCCCAACAGTCCCTGTCTGCGGATTGTTGTAGGTGACAGTCCCAGCAATGGGACCTGCCATGGTCTCGGCCATTATTCCAACTGAGATGATGCCAACAAATAACACCTTAAGTTTAAATATGAAATTGTTTCCAAAGCCACCCGCTGAGGTCATGAGTGCCGCTGCCTGGTGGGGCTTAACCTTGAACAGGCGGTCAAAAATTGTCCAGCCGACAGTCAGTTGTTTAATAATATGCTTCATTTGCAGTTTAATGTTTAACCTGAGACAAGCTCACCAGCATTGGTGCGAAGGCGATTGGGATCATTGATGTTACCTGAGTGGTTGGATATGCGGCCACAGCCCCGAACGACGAAACGTCCGGGGAGGGACAGTGCCCACATAGCGCAAACTTCTCAATGGTTGTCTTAATCGGCAGGAACGAAGAGAACTTGAGTACATTTTTTTGGCACCGCCTAACTTTCGGACAAACACGCCTCCCTCCCAACATTTTCCTCTGCAACCAAAGCTCAAAAAGACCGCACGTCCAAGCCGTTCAACCGCACGATTACATTTTTCTGAACATAATCTGAAGCTGAGCGCGGTCTGGATGTCACGCAATTGTTACACGCGGCCGGTGGCCAAGCCCGACTCAATGGACTTTAATGGTTGCATGGAACATGCCTTTGATTCATTGGGGACCCTGCAACTCTTGTGCCTCGTTCTTGCCTTGGGGCTGGCGCTGGCGTTCGAGTTCGTGAACGGCTTCCATGACACAGCCAACGCCGTGGCCACCGTCATTTATACCAACAGCCTGCCCCCTTCAGTCGCCGTGGTCTGGTCCGGACTCTGGAACCTGATCGGCGTTCTGACCTCCACCGGTGCGGTTGCCTTCGCGATTCTGAGCCTGCTGCCCATGGAACTGGTGCTCAATGTGGGCTCTGCGGCGGGGTTTGCCATGATCTTTTCCCTGCTGATTTCGGCCATCGTCTGGAACCTGGGCACCTGGTATTTGGGACTGCCCGCCTCGAGTTCGCATACGCTGATCGGTTCCATCATGGGAGTGGGCATGATGAATTCCCTGATAAACTCGACCGGTCTCCTCGCGGGAATCAACTGGGTCAAGGCCGAAGAAATCGGTCTGTCCCTGGTCATTTCCCCCGTGGTGGGTTTCGTCGCCACCGCCCTCCTGCTCCTGCTGGTCAAGGCCCTGGTGCGAAAACCTGAACTTTATTCCTCACCGAAGCCAAACCAGCCGCCGCCATTGTGGATTCGCGGCATTCTCTGTCTCACCTGCACTGGCGTCAGTTTCAAGCATGGTTCCAATGATGGTCAAAAAGGAATGGGGCTCCTGATGCTGATTCTGGTCGGCATCATTCCCGGAATGTATGCGCTCGATCTTTCCACCAGCCCGGATTCGGTCAACCAACTGTTCGCCCAGTCGCAGGGCGCGGCCGCCGTGCTCGAAAAGCATTCAGCCGGCGCCCCGCTAAATGATGCCGCGGCGAACAAGGTGCTGAACAATTTTCTCAGAACCGGGGGCGTCTTCTCCGAGACGGTCTTCTCCGCAGCCGCCAGGGAGAACCGCCAAATCGCCGACGCGCTGGCTGGCCGCCATTCTCTGACCGAGCTTCCGGCGGCCCAACGTGGCGCTTTGCGGAACGCCATCTACCTGACCGCGGCGACCATCGGCAAGTTGAACCAAACCCGCCAGCTTTCCAGCGACGAAGCGGGCTCCTTGCTAAAATGCCGGACCGTGCTCGACAAAACCACGAAGTTCATTCCCGTGTGGGTGAAGTTCGCGGTGGCCCTGGCTTTGGGTTGCGGCACGATGATTGGCTGGAAACGCATCGTGGTGACCGTGGGCGAGAAAATTGGCAAGAGCCACCTTACCTATGCGCAAGGCGGGTGCGCCGAATTGGTCACCATGCTGACCATCGGCGTGGCGGACCAATACGGCTTGCCCGTCAGCACCACCCACGTCCTTTCGTCCGGCGTGGCGGGGGCGATGGCGGCCAACCGATCCGGACTGCAGATGGCAACGTTGCGCAATTTGTTAATGGCGTGGGTGCTCACTCTGCCAGTTTGCATATTTCTGGGGGCCATGTTCTTTGCGGGCGGGCTGGAGCTGGTCACCCACCTCTTTTAGAACAGGCGGCAGAGTCAGCGTGGGCACAGCGAGCCAAACGCGTTCTCGTCAATCCATCCGGCGCCGCCCTGCGTGCGGATATAGGCGTAGTGCCCGTGCACTCGCACCCGGCGCGCCGGTTCCCCGGCGGCGAGGGTGGAGATGATTTCGCCATCCCGGGTGGGAGTAAGCTGGAGCGGCGCGTTTTTCTTGAGGACAAAGCCGATCTGACTGCGGGTGGCCACGCCGAAATTGGCGGCCAGGCTGAGCAGAAAAAATCCAAAGGCGACCGCCGCCAGCGACTGGTGCCAGCCGGCTTTTGGCCGGCGCAAAATTCCCGGCAACACCACCAATCCCACGGCGAGCCAAAGCATGGCGCAGGCGAGCCAGGCCCAGGCATTGGGCGGCAGCCAGGTCGAGACGGCCTCGAACCAGCTCAACTGCGGCGCATCCACCTGCGCCACCTGCCGCGCGAATTCCAGATTGGCCGCCGCGCGCGCGTCGAAGGGGTTGATCCACCGCGCCTGTTCCCAGGCCAGAATGGCCGCCCCGGCATGTCCGCTCTGCCATTCGGCCAGGCCCAGGTTTACGAACGTGCCGCCGGCGGGCTGCGCTTTGGCTGAATTTCGAAAAGCCTCCGCCGCCTCCGGGAACTGGCCGGCGCGACTCAAGTCCAACCCGCGCTCAAAAAAATCGTTGGTGGTCGCGCGCGCCGGGAACGCCGCCCAGGCCAGCAGGGCCACCAGCACGGCCGCGGCGAGATTCATCCGGGCGCGCCGTCCGGTCTGCGGGTTGACGGTGAAACTCACAGCTTCTCCTCCAGCTTTTGCAGGACGCGTTCCACGCCAGGGCACAAGGCCAGCAAGTCCGGCGGCATTTGCGGCGTGGCGGCAAATCCGGAGTCCGCGGCCGCGAACAATTTCCTGACGGTTTCGGCGGATTGGCCGTTTTCCCCGGCGCTGTCCAATTGCGCCAGCACGTCGCCGCACACCAAGGCCTTGGGATTGGCCGGAAAATGCGGCGCCACCGCAATCGTCATGGC
This sequence comes from Verrucomicrobiota bacterium, assembly GCA_049509875.1. Taxonomy (GTDB): domain Bacteria; phylum Verrucomicrobiota; class Verrucomicrobiia; order Limisphaerales; family UBA11358; genus UBA11358. The sequence goes on from JBEKZM010000027.1 coordinate 4,508, forward strand.
TTCCGCCGCGCAGAGAACAAAAGCTGCCGGGTCCTGGGCTGCCACGGCCGCCTCCAGCCGGCGCCTGGCCCGGCGCAGCCCGCGCCGGGCTCGGGCGCGGCGGACAATGTCCGGGTGCGCCTCAAGGAAACGGCGGCGGCGGTCCCACTGCCATAAGGCAATGAAACCCGCCAAAGGCGCCAGTTGCCAGCCCGCAAAACAGGCCCGCAGCTGCAACGGCGTCAAACCCGTCAAGGTTTGGCCGGGCACCGGGGCCAGCGCGCTCAGCTTCACCGGTGCTGCCGTTTTTCCGGCGTCACCCGGCAGCGCCATCGGCAGGCCCTCGCCCACAACGGTCACTGGCATCGGCGGCACCGTGAGGTCCACGTATTTCTCGGTGTCCGGGTCAAAGTAACTGAACGGAATGGCCGGCGTTTCGCTCAGGTCATCGGCCAGCGGGATCAGGGTGAAGCTGGTGGCTGGCGGCGGGTCGGCAATGACGTCCCAATCGCGCGAAAGCGGCGCGGTCGGCGGCACAAAGCGCGCCAATTCGCCATCGCCATGGAAGGTCACACGAAGTCGCACCGGCCCGCCTACCTGCAGGCGGTTGGTGGCCAGGGACGGTGGATCATAAAAAAATCTTCCGATGGCGCCGGTGAAACTGGGAGGCTCATCCTCCACCGGCAAAGGCCGCACATTGAGGGTGACCGGATCGGAAACCAGAAACACGTATTTGGGCAGGCCGGCGGAGAAATTGACCCGTCCGTGAATCGAAATGGGCGCGGTGAATTCGCGGCCGGCCGTAAAACCCTGGGCGAAAAACTTCAGCGGCCCTGCCGCAATCGGCGTCACGACCAATTCCGAGGCGAAGGCCATCTTGAGCTGGCCGTCCAGATTGAACGGCCCGATCACCTGTTGCGAAGTGGTCTTGTCAACCATCAAGCCCTCGCCGTGGAGTTCAATTTCGCGAAGCGCCTCCACTTCATCATTTGGACCGGTGGGCAGGATGACCCGCGCCCGAAACGGCTGGCCCAGAAAAACGTTCGTTTGCAAAACTTCCAGCCGGAGCTGGCGGGCGGCCGTCTTCGCGGTGTTTGCGGAGACCACCTCCAGGCTGGCCGCCGGAATCTCCACGCGCGTGCCTGCGACATCCACGCTGAAGCCGGCCACGGTGAAATGGCCCTCCGCCCGCGGTTTCACTTCATAAACAAACGATGCCAGCGGGCGGAACCGACCACCCTGCATCTGCGTAAGCTGGCCGCTCGCCTTGGACCCGAATTCCAATCCGGCCGGCGCGGAAATTTCGTCCGGCCATTGGATGGACGATTCGGTGGCATCCACACTCACACGGTAATAGGTCTTTTCACCTTCCTGGGCCACCGGCGGATCGAATGCGGCCGTAGCCGAAACGGGTGAGGTGACATCCACTGCCGGCTGCGCGACTTGCAACTGCATCAGGCCTCCAGGCGGCAGTTGCGGCGGCGTTTGCGCCGCCAAAGACAGCGGCAACAATAAAAAACCGAAGGCGGCCATCCGAAGGCCGAAGCCCGGTTGCAGACCGAGGCCGCCGCAAAGTCGACCGGGAAGTTGAAAGATTGGCTGCCGGATGTTTTCCATGGCCATCACCAAATGCGTCCTTTCCGGTCTTTCGGCGCGGCACCTTCCTGCTCGCTCATTTGCAGGCGGCGCGTGCCATCGAGCAAAAGGCCCTTGAGAATCTCGCTGGCCTGGTCCGGGGACAACGTCACCGGCGTTTGTTCGTTTTGATGCCCCACCGTCTCCTTTTGTCCCGCCAGCGACTCCGGTTTGATGCCTTGGTCGTCTTCGTCATCATCCCCGCCGGGGCCGGGCGGCGCATCCGGCGCGGGGATCATGCCCCGGAGCTTGCTCAACATCTTGCCCAGATCCTGCCGCTGCTGGCCCATCATCCCCATCAGCGACTGCATCTGGCGCAGGGTATCCACCAGTTTCGCAATGCCCCGATCCACGATTTCCGCATTATGCGTGGCGTTGGTGTCGCGGCGATCCAATTCCGCCGCCCCTTTGAAATCGTCCCTCGCGCGCAACCATTGGTCCAGGGTTTTGCCGTAGGTTTCCATGGCGGCCGACACGGCCTTCTCCGCGTCCCGCAACTGGCGCCGCGCGCCGCGGCCGGCCAGATACGCGGCGATCATCCGGTCCAGGTCGCGGCCGGCCACAGCCGCTTCGGACTGGCGGAGGGCCGCTTCGCCCGTCGTCAACGCGCTCCGGCCCTGGCCGCTCACCTTTTGCGAATCGGGCCCCTGTTTCAAGCGCTCCAGGCCGCTGGCGAAGCGGGTTTGACCCACATTGTAAAGCGCCACCGTCTGCACGCGGTCGTCCTGCGCGGCCAGGGCGGCCTGAAACATCTTCTCTGCTTCCGCATACTTCTTGTCCGCGAGCAGTTGAGTGCCCGCATTGTAAAAACCCCGCGCCGTGACCGGCGCCACGGCGTTGGTGCTGTTGCGGGCGAACGCCGGCAGACCGGCCGCCAGGAGGAAGGCCAGTATGAGGACAGCGTGAGTCCTCCCGAATTCCGCCGGCCGCGCCCCGCTTCGGCGGGGAGGCGGGTCTGCGCCCGGTGTTTGGATGAACGCGGAAAATTTCATGGCATTGCCGGGAGTCGTTTTCGTCGCGTGCCGACCAGCGACTCGGTGACCAGGACCGCCAGCGCAACGGTAAGCGGCCAGTAGAAATGGTCCACGCCGCTTTCGCGGCTGCGGCGCATTTCGCCGGCGGCTTCCAGGGTCTGCATCGCGGAACGCACCCTCACCAGGCCGTCTCCCTGCGTGCCCAGCGGGTAATACGCGCCGCCGGTGACCTGCGCGATCTCGCGGAGCGTCGCCTCGTCCAGGCAGCTGCGGACCACTTCGCCCCGTGCATCACGGAGCAACTCCGGCTGCCCGGCGGCATTCACAATCTGAATTTCCTTGCCGGCGGGCGTGCCCACGCCGATGGTAAACACCACCACGCCATTGGTGGCCAGATTTTTGGCCACGGCCACGCCGGATTTTTCCAGATCCTCGCCATCGGTCACCAGGACGACCATTTTATGCCGGCTTTTCTTATCCACGGCCACATAGGCCTCGTCCAGGGCGCGACCGATGTCGGTGCCGGGGATGGGCATCGTTTTTTCATCGAGGGAAAGCAGCGATTCCTCAAAGGCGCTGGCGTCGAAGGTCAGCGGACATTGAATGAAGGCGCTGCCGGCGAACGCGACGAGGCCCAGGCGGCCGTGGCCCTGGCGGCGCACGAAATCCAGGATGGCAAACTTCGCCCGCTGCATGCGGCTGGGCGAAACGTCGGTCGTGGTCATGCTCAGCGAGCAGTCCATTGCGAAGACCACGTCCTCTCCCAGCCAGGCGTTGTTCATTTCGAAGCTGCCCCACTGCGGCCGGGCCAGCGCCAGGCCCGCCAGGACCAAGGCCAGCAGCAGCAGGACCTCCTTCAGCCGCCGGCGGGCCGGGCTGTGCGAAACCGTGAGCTGCGCCACGAAATGCGGCGACGCCAGGCGGGCCAGTTGCCGTGCCCGTTCGCGCCGCGACCGCCAGTGCAACCAAGCCAGCAGGACCGGAGCGACCCCCGCCAGCCAGAGCCAGCCCGGTTCAGCAAAATGAAATCCAAGATTCATTGACGATTGACGCAGACTTCACGGCACGCGCCGGTACCGCGTATGATTCAAAATAACTTCGACCGCCAGCAGTGCAAGCGCTGCAAGCAACGGCCATTGAAACAACGGCTCGTAGGTGGCAAAGCGCCGCAGCTTCACCTCGGACTTTTCCAGGCGGTCGATCTGGTTGTAAATGCTCTGCAGCTCGCGCTGGTTGGTGGCGCGATAGAACTGGCCGCCGGACACGGCCGCCATTTTGCCCAAAACCGAATAATTGGCCGGCTGCAACAACAGCGTGGGAATGACATTGCCGTTGGCGTCGAGCTGGAATCGCCCCGTGGCCGGATCGAACCGCGGCAGATTGCACGGCTGCTCAATGCCGATGCCGATGGCATAAATGCGGATTCCCAGCGCCGCGGCGAGCTGGGCCGCCGGCAGAGGGTCGATCTTGCCGAGGTTGTTGTCCCCATCGGTGAGCAGGATCATGATGCGGCTTTTGCTGTTCGGAACGGCTTTCAACCGTTCGGCCGCCACCGCCACCGCATCGCCAATGGCCGTGCCGAGGTCGGAGATGATGCCGATATGCAACCGCGCCAGATTTTCATTCAGCCAGGCGTGATTCAGCGTCAGCGGGCTCGTCAGATACGGCACGCCGGAAAACGAGATCAACCCGATACGGTCGTTGGGCCGTTTGGCCACGAAATCCTTGAGCACGCCGGAGGCGATGGCAAAGCGCGACAGTTTTTCCGACGGCTTGCCCATGTCGATGGCCATCATGGACCACGACAAATCCAGTACCAGCATGATATCGATGCCTGGCGTTTCGGTTTCCACGTGGTAATTGGCCAGGCGGGGCCCGGCGAGCGCCACGATGGTGAGCGCGACCACCAGCAGACGCAGAAACAGCAACAGCCGTCCGGCGGCGGCCCGCGCCTGCGCGCCCGCCGCCCGCGCAATTTCGGCGCTGGAGAAGGTCAGCGCCGACAGCTGGCCGACCTTGCCGCGCAGCAGCGCATAGACCGGCAGCAACCCAAGCAGTGCCAGCACCCACGGAAATTGGAATTCAAATTCGCCGGTCATGGAGTCAAATTAATCGAAACCCAACTTTGCCCGTTGTTTCTCCATTGCCTCAACGATTGCCAGGGCGCGATCCGCTGCATTCAACGGAGCAGGCGGACTTAGGGGCGAGAATTTTCGCTGGTCGCATTCCCGCAGAACGACCGTGACGGCCTCTGCCAGCTCCGCGCCGATTTTATCGCTGCCCGCCAGCGCGGCGGAAATCTCGGCAGTCGTCAGTTCCTGCTGCGGCCGGCCCAGCACCAGGAGGACGTAACGCCGCAATAGCTGGGAAATTTCGCTCAAGACCTGGCCGCCTTCCGGCCGGCCGCGCAGCCGCAGAAGGGCTTCGCGCGCCAACACTTCCGGGGGCACGGCAACCGGCGGCCGGGTTTGTAAGCTGACCCAAAGCACCGCCGCCGCCACGGCCATGAACGCAAACCCGGCGGTGATCACCGTTGTGCCATGTTGTTCCCAGAAAGTCGGCGCCAATTGGCCGTCGGCCGGGGCGAGCGGCGGCAGCGGGCCGGTGGCGGATTGCGCGGACGCCAGGCGGGCAATGAAAACCAAAAGAAAAAACGCCAAACCTTCCGTGCACCTGCGCTTGTTCCCGCTCATATCACCCCCGCCTCCGTCCCCGGCGCATCTCAAAAAAACGTTGCAATACCGGCGCAAATGGTTCGGTGGTTTTAAGGCGCAACGTGTCCACGCCGGTGCGGTTCAGCGCGCGATCCAGTTCGGCGAGCCGGTCCGCGTTGGTTTCGGCGAACCGCTCGCGCACGCTGCGGCGGCCAGAGTCCAATTCCAGCAGCTCGCCGGTCTCGGCGTCTTCAATCGTCACCAAGCCCGCGTCGGGCAGTTCGCTCTCGCGCGGATCGTGCAGATGCAGGCAGACGACATCGTGGCGCATGTTCGTGAGCCCCAATTCGGTGACCACATCGCGGGCTTGGACCGCCGGTCTCCGGCCCGGCTCGTTGGGCGGCTCCGCCTCGGCCAGCAGTGCTCCCTTGCCGGCGAGGAAATCCGTTAGCAAAAAGACGATCGCGCGGCGATGCAGGACATGATTCAAAAAACCCAGCCCGCTGGAAATATCCGTGCCGCGCCGGCGCGGCTGGTACGTCAGCAGCTCGCGGACAATCCGCAGGATGTGGCGCCGTCCCTTGCGGGGCGGCACGAACAGCTCCACTTCATCCGTAAAGAGCAGCAGCGCCACCTTGTCGCCATTCTTCGCGGCGGACATGGCCAGAGTGGCGGCGATTTCGGCGGCATATTCGCGCTTCGTGCGGCTGGCCGACCCGAAGCTGGACGAAGCGGAAACGTCCACGGCCAGCACGACGGCGAGCTCGCGTTCCTCGCGATAGCGTTTCACAAACACGCGCCCAAGGCGATGCGTGACATTCCAGTCGATGTCGCGCACGTCGTCGCCCGGGATGTATTCGCGCAACTCCTCGAAATCCATGCCCCGCCCCTTGAAATGGCTCAGATACGCGCCGACCATCGTGTCATTCACGAGCCGGTTGGTGCGCACCTCCACGCGACGGACAGATTCGAGAAGTTCGGTTAGCGTCATGCTGAAGGGATTTACGATATAATCGTAAATTTCATGGCACCGGCACGGCGTTAAAGACCTTCTTGATGATGGCATCCGTCGTCACCGCCTGGGCCTCGGCTTCGTAGGTCAAGATGATGCGGTGGCGCAGCACATCGGGGCCGATGTTTTTGATATCTTCAGGGATCACGTAATCGCGCCCCTGCAACAGTGCCCAAGCCTTGGCGGCGAGCGTCAGGTAAATCGTGGCGCGCGGCGAGGCGCCGAACTGGATGAAGTGCTTCACCTCGAGCTGGAAATCCTGCGGCTTGCGCGTGGCAAAAACGATTTTGACAATGTAATCGCGAATCTTGTCGTCCACGTGAATCTGGTCCACCACCTTGCGCGTGGCCAGGATGTCTTCCAGCGAAACGACGGGGTTGACCGGCTGTTCCGGGCTGGTGAAGGCCATGCGATCGAGGATTTTTCGCTCCTCCGCCTCGCTCGGATAATCCAGCACCACCTTGAACATGAAGCGGTCCACCTGCGCCTCGGGCAGCGGATAGGTGCCTTCCTGGTCGATGGGATTTTCGGTGGCCAGCACCAAAAACGGCGAGGGCAGCTTCATGGTGTCCCCGCCGAGCGTCACCTGCCGCTCCTGCATGGCTTCGAGGAGCGCGCTCTGGACCTTGGCGGGCGCGCGGTTGATTTCATCGGCCAGGACAAAATTGGCGAAAATGGGCCCGCGCGTGGCGTGGTACTTGCCGTCCTGCGGATTGTAAATCAGCGTGCCGACGATGTCGGCCGGGAGCAAATCGGGCGTGAACTGGATGCGGTTGAATTTGGCCTGCACGGCGGTGGCCAGCGTGCGGACGGAGAGCGTCTTGGCCAGGCCGGGCACGCCTTCGAGCAGGACGTGGCCGTTGGCGAGCAAGCCCACGAGCAGGCGATCCACGAGCGATTCCTGCCCCACAATAACATGTGCAATCTCTTCCCGCAGTTTGCCAATCCAGCCAGCAGCCTCCGCGACCTGCTCTTTCAAAGTTGAATTCATGCAGCGAGAATTTATGTCGCGTTGCCGGACTACTCAAGCGCAGGCTTGCAAAATCGGCAGTCGCGCGGGCCTCCCGTCCGAGCGATTCCCTGCGGCAGCAGCCGAGTGGCGGGCAGGGCACGGTTAATCGGATCCGGCCGGTCGCCGAATCCACCCGGCTGGGAGCCGGGCCGGCCCGCGGGCACGTTCAGCTTCCCTTTTGCAGCCGACTGCGACCGGATTTGCCAAACACGACGGTGTCCACGGAAAACAGCCCGCCGCCGGCGATCGCCAAAATGACGAAGCCCGTCAGGTAGAGGAACGCCAGTTCGCCATCGCCGTGCATGGCGGTTTTATTCACCATCAAAAATGCAACAAACATGTCGATAACCAGCACCGCGGCGGCGATCCTGGTCAGGAAGCCCACGGTCAGCAGCAACGCCCCGGCCACTTCCGCCAGCATCACCAGAATCAAGCTCGCCTGCGGCCCCACCCGCAGTGGATCGGGAAACGTGCCCGCCATGTCACTGAAATGCACGAGTTTCGCGATCCCGTGATTGAAGAGCATGGTCAGCCCAAAGCACAGTCGTGTCACCAGCAGCGCCATGTGCGTCAAGTCGGAATCGTCCGATGGAATGAATAATTTTTTGAACATGCAGGGAGTATTAGCGATACCGATTTTTTTTCAACGGGAAAAATTCGATCAGATTCGTTCCCTCACTCCAAGATTGGCCAGGAATCCGGGGCTTATTTTGCCAAAATGAAAGTCCTGGCGTCCAAGTTTCTGGTCAAAAAGCTTAAGAATGCCGGCGGAAAGATGGGGTGGTCGACGGGACTCGAACCCGCAACATCCAGAACCACAATCTGGGGCTCTACCATTGAGCTACGGCCACCAACCAGCGGCTGGAGACAGTATGAATTGCCGGCGGATTAGTCAAGTTTTGACAGAGGACCGACATGGATTTTTCTGATCACGGAAGGAAACCAGGAAACGAAGGCGGAATGGCGGAAACATTCCACGTCCAACTTTCGTGCGCCGTTTCCAAACGCCAGAGGGCTGGGCGTAGTCCACGACGCTGCGCGCGGTCAGCGGGTCGTGGACAAACGCGCCAGCGTCATGGAGATGGGCGCGGCCCTCCGCCGCTTTCGCCCCCATCCTGCGCCTGCAACTGGCCGTAACACTTCGCCCGCACCATGAGCGGTGCCAACCTTTGGCGGCGTTGCTTGGAATTAAGCTGGATCAAAGTGGGAAGAATGGATTAAACCAGTTGGTCAACAAAGAAGCCGAGGAAGGCCGGAGTGGCGCGCCCTACCGCCATCCACCCTGCCAATTTGGTTGACCGTCCAAGCGTCACGTTCGTCGGCTGGCGGCGACGGGAATACGGGCGTACTGGATTTTGGGGTTTTCGCTTCGTCAATAATCTTTGTCGGAAATTCGCAGGTCGGCGTCAGGCTGCCATCATCAGGCCTCCTGAGGCTGGAACCCGCGAAGTTTCCCATGAACCGGAATTTGGATTTGAGCAAGAGGGAAGCCCGCCCTCACTCCGGCCCTCTCCCGGGGGAAAAGGAAACCGCTCGCAGCCGTGTGGCGATTCCGCCCGCGAGAAGGGCAAAGGTGATCTGGGAAAGCGAAAGCCTCATAAAATTTCTCAAAATCTATTCGTGCGTTTTTTTCAATGAAGCGTGGATTTTATGCGGATTTTGCCGGCAATCCAGCACACGATAAACAACCGCTTCGTTTCCCGTTTCCATCCGGTAATAGATCGCGTGCGGAAACCGTTTGGACAACAGCCGGTGAAAACCAAAAACTTTCCGATGAATGCCTGCGTAAAGTATCAGCGAATCAATGTCCGAAAAAAGCGAGTCCAAAAAATAACCGCCCAAGCCTCCACCTTGCTGTTCGTAAAAATCCCATCCGCGCGCGAGATCATTGAAAGCAGATGAGAGGAGTCTGATTTTCATCGGCCCGACCGCAATTTTTCCTTGGCCTGCTCCCAGTCCAGCACCGTTTCCTCGCCGCGTGCCCGGCATTCAATGGTTTCCCGCAGGGCGTCGGCGTGCCACGCCGGCGATTCCAGTTCCGCCTCGTCCCGGCTCAATTCCGCCCACAGCATTTCCATGAGCTTCAATTTTTCCTGCCGGGGCAACTGCTGGATTTCAAGCGCACTCATGCCGGAAGCTTACACCCGCCGTTTCCGTCTGCAAGGGCGAAGCCGCCGCCCCCCCCCCGCCCCGCGGTAATGGCGGCGGAAGTTGAAAACCAAAATGTAGTCATATATATAGATACCTGTCCCCCGTGGAGAGGGAGACGTTGTTCCCGCGTCTTGACGCTGCGTCGGCGCCGGATTTGCGCAGGTTTATGGGGCGTCAGCAGGTCTGAATTGAACACGGCGCTTCCCGTGAGCGCGCCGCAACCGCGTTGCGGCTGAAAAGCCGGGTGGTCCGGCAACCCATGGTAACCGCGGGGCGCCAACCATGGGCTTTGCGGCGGAATCCCTTTGGGATTCAAAGCAGCCGGATTCAATCCTGCCCGGATTGTTGGCCTCCGGGTTTTGGTTGAATCCGCTTGCCCGCAACCTCGGTGACCGTTTCAATGGCCCACCAAAAATGTCGCTGCCATACAAGATCGCCACGCTGCTGTACTGCTTCAATGAGCGGGAGGAAATCCTGCTGCTGGAACGGGCCCAGGAACCCAACCGCGGGTTCTGGAGCCCGTGCGGCGGCAAGTTAAAGATGGACATCGGCGAATCGCCCTACGTCTGCGCGTGCCGCGAGGCGCACGAGGAAATCGGCGCGGTGCTGGCCCCTGCGGATTTACATCTGGCCGGGCTCATCAGCGAGCACGGCTATCAGGGCCAGACGCACTGGCTGATGTTCTTGTTTGAGGTGAAGGTGAAATTGAAATCGCTCCCGCCGCCCCATGCCGAGGGCGTCTTTGCGTTCTTCCCGCGTGAAAAAATTGCCGCGCTGAAGATTCCGCTGACCGATCGCGAACGGATCTGGCCCTGGTTCTGGCAGTTTCGGGGCGGTTTCTTCGCGGCGCACTGCCACTGTCACGCCGACGGCCGCAACGACTGGACGCTGGAGGAAAGCCGAAGCGGATCGTGACCTGGCTGGCTACCGGCCAAGTCGTAACCAGGCAGGGGCAATCGGCAATCGTTGGCGACTCATCACAAGTCAGATATCCGTCTTATAACGGCATTTTTGGAATATTCCATCGCTATAATTCAAAACGTACTTATATATTGTTTACTATGATCTATTTATGCGTTAGATGCTGAGATCAATTGCGTGTCACATTTAGACTTTACATTTCCAAACTTCATGATAAATTGACTCTGTGTTGGACGAATACAGTCCAGTCGGCGGCAGTGCCACGAGCAGACGCTTAGGTGAGCCATGGGGCGTGCCCGATCCCATGCCCTCATGCGGCGCACCGTGTCGCCTGCAAACTGCCGTCCTATTCGACGTTCCGGCTATACATCCGGGCATATCCGGGTATATCCGGTCATAGAAGCAATTTTGAACCCCAACCGCCCAGCCACCCGCAGGTGACGCGCCGACTCGCCGCGTAGCCGGGGTGGGGACAGCTTGTCCCCAAGCGCCGGTGCACCCCATCTCGCGCCATTTGCCGTGCCGTCGAACTGGCTCGGCCGACTTGCCCGCCAAAGCCTTGGCGGAGGTGGAAGAGCAACGCAGGCGGACGCACTCTAAGTACCGCAATCCCCACCATCCGTAACCAAAGTTTCTTTCCAACCCTGCCAATAAATGCCTTTGCGTGGCGGCGGGTTTGCGCTAAAAAGCTCGCCGTGAGCATGAAATCAAACCCTGTTTCCCGCGGCGGCGCCCACACCGGGGGCCCCGCCGCCGCCGTCGCCCAATTCACCGAATCCATCTCCTTCGACTGGCGGCTTTGGAAGCATGACCTCCAGGGCTCAATTGCGCACGCCAGCATGCTCCAAAAAATTGGCGTGCTGACGAAAGCCGAGCTGAGCGCCATAACCAAGGGCTTGAACGAAATTGGGCGGGAGATCGCCGAGGGGAAATTCGAGTGGAAGGCCGAACACGAAGACGTGCACATGAACATCGAGGCGGCGCTGACGGACCGGGTTCCGGCCGGGGCGAAATTGCATACGGGGCGTTCGCGCAACGACCAGGTGGCGCTCGACGTGCGCCTCTGGCTGCGCGACGAAACCACATCGCTCGGCGACGAAATCGCGGACCTGCAACGCACGCTGGTGTTGCTCGGCGAGCAGTATGCGGAGGTGCTGATTCCGGGTTACACGCACTTGCAGCGCGCGCAACCGGTCTTTTTTGCGCATCACCTGCTGGCCTATTCAGAGATGCTGGAGCGCGATCGCGAACGGCTCCGCGACTGCCAATCGCGGGCCAACTTCTGTCCGCTGGGCAGCGGCGCCATCGCCGGCAGCACGCTGCCGCTCCAGCGGGAACTCGTCGCCAAACTGCTGGGCTTCGTCGATGCCGGCGGCCGGCCGAGGGTGACGCAAAACTCGATGGACGCGGTGAGCGACCGCGACTTCATGATCGAATTCGCCGCCGACGCAGCGCTGCTGGCCGTGCACATTTCCCGGCTGGCTGAGGACCTCATCCTCTGGGCCAGCGCGGAATTTAATTACATCAAAATCGCCGACGCCTACACCACCGGCTCATCGCTGATGCCGCAGAAGAAAAATCCCGATATCGCCGAACTTTCGCGGGGCAAGACCGGGCGGGTGGTGGGCAATCTCATGGCGCTGCTCATGCTCATGAAGGGGCTGCCCATGACCTATAACCGCGATTTGCAGGAGGACAAGGAGCGGCTGTTCGACACCGCCGACACGGTCCGGGCCACCACGCGCATCATGGCCGCGATGCTGCGCAATACCACGGTGAACAAAGCGGCCTGCGCCCGCGCTGCGAGCGATCCGGCGCTGCTGGCCACGGATCTGGCCGATTATCTGGTGCGCAAGGGCGTGGCTTTCCGGCACGCTCACCACGTCGTAGGCGCGGCGGTGGCGCTGGGGGCAAGCACCGGCAAACCACTGAACCAGCTCACGCTCGCCGAATTGCAAGCCATTGACCCAACATTTGACCGCGATGTGGCTGCCGTTTTTGACCTGAAGCGCGCCATGGCCAAACGAAATCTGATCGGGGCGCCGGGGACCAAAGAGGTGAAGAAGCAACTGGCGAGGTGGCGGAAGCGGCTTTCCGTGTGATGGGATTGCGGGTTTTGGTACGGGCGCCGGATATGCCCAGCGGCGCGGCTTGGCGGAGCGCTGCGGGTTGGCACAACTCGCGGTCCGGCTGCGCTCCTTGACGCCAACACAACTCCTGCAATACTGTTGGTGCAACATGGCCGATCTCGGGCAAACCATCCAGGAAGGCCGCGACGCCCGCCTGACTTTTTTCTCATCGTTGTTTATCCGGGCGATAAACACTTCGTTGCCGAAAAGGCCGACAGTTCGCTGGCCGAAAAAATCGTCTAAAGATGAGTCTGGTTTTTTTATGAGCTTTTTTGTTGGTTTGAAGAATTTTGGCCCACATCCTGACGCTACGACTCGCGCGCATCTTCCTTTCCAGTGATGCCAACAACCCATAAAATTCAACTTCCGTGCCCGCCACACTTTACGATTTGATTCCGCGCGACGAGCGCCCCGGCAATGATCTGTTGCTGGAGCGATTTCTCGACTATGTGTCTGGCCGGCAGCTCCAACTTTATTCCGCCCAGGAAAGTGCCATCCTCGAAATTTTTGACGAAAAGAACGTCATTCTCAATACGCCCACGGGCTCGGGGAAATCGCTGGTGGCCACGGCGCTGCATTTTCAGGCCATCGCCTGCGGCCGCCGCTCGGTGTACACCTGCCCCATCAAGGCGCTGGTCAATGAAAAGTTCATGGCGCTCTGCCGCGAGTTCGGCCCGGACAACGTAGGTCTGAGCACTGGCGACGCCTCGGTCAACCGCGACGCGCCCATCCTTTGCTGCACGGCGGAAATCCTGGCCAACATCGCCCTGCGGGAAGGCGCGGCGGCCGGCGTGCGCGAGGTGGTCATGGACGAGTTCCATTATTACGCCGATCGCGAGCGCGGCGTGGCCTGGCAGGTGCCGCTCCTGACGCTGCCGCAGGCCCGCTTTCTGCTCATGTCGGCCACGCTGGGCGACACGACGTTTTTTGCGACCGAGCTGACCCGGCTGAACGGCCGGCCCACCGCCGCGGTTTCGTCCACCGACCGCCCGGTCCCGCTGGCCTACGAATATTCCGAACTGCCACTGGCCAAAGCGCTGGAGACGCTGGTTGCCGGCAGCCGGGCGCCCGTTTACGTCGTCCATTTCACCCAATTGGAAGCCGCCCAGAGCGCGCAGGATTTCACCAGCATCAACCTCTGCACGCGCGATGAAAAGGCGGCCATCGCGAACGTGCTGGAAGGATTCAAGTTTAGCAGCCCCTACGGGCCGGAAATCAAAAAGTGGCTGCGCCACGGCATCGGCTTGCACCATGCCGGCCTGCTCCCGAAATACCGCGTGCTCGTCGAGCAGCTCGCACAGAAGGGGCTGCTCAAGGTCATTTGCGGCACCGACACCCTCGGCGTGGGCATCAACGTGCCCATCCGCACCGTCCTATTCACGCGGCTCTGCAAGTTCGACGGCCAGAAAACCGGCATCTTGAGCGCCCGGGACTTTCACCAGATCAGCGGCCGGGCCGGACGGAAGGGATTCGACGATCAAGGCTGGGTGGTGGCGCAGGCGCCGGAACACGTCATTGAAAATCTTAAACTGGCCGAAAAAACCGCGCGCGATGGCAGGAAAACCGTGAAGCGCCAGGCGCCGGAGAAAAATTTTGTCAACTGGGACAAAAACACATTCACCCGGCTCATCGCCGCGCCGCCGGAACGTCTGGCGTCGCGCTTCCAGGTCACGCACGGGATGCTGCTCAACGTGTTGAGTCGCGAGGGCGACGGTTGCGCCGCCATGCAAAAGCTCATCCGCGATTGTCACGAGACGCCCAAGGCGAAAAAGGCGCACACGCAGCGCGCCTGGCAGTTGTTCCGCTCGCTGCTGGACCGGAAAATTGTGGAGTTCATCGTTCCAATGCGGAGTGCGGAGTGCGGAGTGCGCAGCGAGATTTCCCCGAACGATTCGCGTATTGAACCCTTGAACCCGAGCGCCACATTTTGCCAGGACGCGGCAACCGTTTCTCCCTCTCCTGGGGGAGAGGGCAGGGGTGAGGGCGGGGTTCTTTCCGGCCCGCCATCTTCAGGGGTTCATGGGGAGGAATCTGTTTCAAACCCATCCGGCAAGCGCAAGCTGCGGGTAAACGTGGAGCTGCAGGAAGACTTCTCCATGGATCAGGCGCTATCGTTGTACCTGCTGGAGACCATTCCGCTCATGGACCCGCAGGCGCCCGATTACGCGCTGGTTCTGCTCACGCTGGTCGAGTCCATCCTCGACGACCCGGACATCATCCTGCGCCAGCAGCTCGACAAGGTGAAAGACCAGAAGATGGCCGAGATGAAGATGGCAGGCCTCGAATACGAACAGCGGATGGAAGAGCTCGAGAAACTCGAGCATCCCAAGCCGAACCGCGAGTTCATCTATTCCACCTTCAACAATTTTGCCGCGCGCCATCCCTGGGTGGGCGAGGACAACATCCAGCCCAAGTCCATCGCCCGCGAAATGTTCGAGGAATTCCGCTCTTTCGGCGACTACATCAAGCTGTACGAATTGCAGCGCGCCGAGGGCGTGCTATTGCGGCACCTGAACAGCGTTTTCAAGGTTCTCACCCAGACCGTTCCCGACACCGCCAAGAACGACCAGCTTCGCGAAATGGAACTGTACCTGGGCACCATGATCCGGCAGGTGGATTCCAGCCTGCTCGACGAGTGGGAAAAGATGCGCGATCCGAGTTACCACGCCACGGAGACCAAGGAAGTCCGCCCGCCGGGCGCCGAGGAGGCCGCCGCGGACATTACGCGCGACACCAAAGCCTTCACCGCCGCCATTCGCAACCGCATCTTTACCTTTCTGCGCGGCTTGATCATCGAAGATTACGAACAGGCCATCGCTGGCCTGAACTCGCCCGCCGACGCCGACGGCCAGCCATGGACCCCGGACCACCTTCGCGCGGCGTTTGACCAATACCACGGGGAGCATCAGCACCTCTGTCTGGATCCCAATGCGCGCAATATCCGCCACACCTATGTGCTGCCTGCCGAGGACAAAAAATCATGGCGCGTGCAGCAAATGCTGGTGGACCCCGAAGAACACAACGACTGGGTGGCGGAGTTCGATTTTGACCTGGCCGAATCGCGCAAGCTGGGAGAGCCGTATATGCGCTTGCGCCGGCTGGGAAGTTTGACGTGATCTCCCAAAGCCGAGACACGAATTTTAGGGATTTCCGCGCAAGCCATCCCCTACCAGGCAAAGGCCTAGAGACGGTACGCCTAGGCCGCCCCAACTTGAAATCACAAATTGTGGCTTGAAGTTTTCCCATTCGTTCGCCTCGGGACAACTCGCGGTCACGTGGCTTTTTTGATAGTCGCAGAGCGACATGGGAAATTAGCCAGACACGACAGTGTCTGGTGAAACGATTGAATGCGAATTCGTCCTGAAAGGACGATGGCAGCACCAGCCAACGTCGAATTCCAGAGTCCTTCTAGGACGGTTGGCCATATGGCAATACCGTTCCCGGCACGTTGTGCCGGGCTAATCTCCAATGTCGCTCCGCGACAACGATTTCATTTCCCATTTGCAAAGCACGACAGCCCCTTTTTTGCCGGCAAGGTTCGGCCGCGGAAAAAATGGATGCCGGAGCCGTTCCAGCGGGCGAGCAGGGTGCGGTATTCGCTGATGCCGCCCAGGGAGTAGCAGACGGTTCCTGTCTTTAGGCCACTCACTCCATCACCATCGACTTGTTCAAAGGTGGCGAGAAAAATTCCGTTGACCTTGCCGCTGAATCCGTCGATTTCCACCGGGTCACCCACCTTCTTCGCGGCGATCTCTTCCGCGGTGAGGGAGATCATGGGAACCAGCGGCTCGAAGTAAACCCAGTCAGCGCCCTCTGCTTTGTCGCCGCACACCAACAGCGCCGTGGCGCCCGCATCGTCGGTCAGTTCATACTCGTGCCGCTCCCAGTTGGACCCGACCTCGGCGATGTCCACCACGGCGTGACCCGTGACCCGTAATTTCCTGTCAAACAGCGTTCCGGCCGCGCCAACTTCAAGCGGACGCCTCGGCGCCGGCAGCTTTGCCACCGGCCCGGCCTCATTGCTCCGCGAGCAGGAGAACCTTCCGAAAACCAGCAGGGCGAAGACAAGAACCATCGCCGAGATTACAAATTTTGTGGCACTAAGATAATTGCCGGAACTGGAATCAGAACCGCTAAATGAGGAAAAAATCCGGCCGCCGGTCCCCCCCAGATCCTGCGGCAGCTTGAAGGCGGAGGCGACCAGTCCGGGCGAGAGGCTCGCTCCGTCGTAGTATTCCACGTCCTCGCCGGTCCAGCTCACCACCTGCATGATGCTGCCGGCCTCGGCGTTGAAATACTCGGCCGCGGTGCCCACGCCCTCACCCTCCGGCCCCTTGCCTTCCATGTGATAAACGCAGGACGACCCGCGAAACGTCACCCGCACGTCGTGCCCGGTGAGATTCAGGCGGTCGCCGACGCGTTTGCCGGCCGCGTCCTCCGCGGTCATCGGATATTCCGGGTCAAAAAGCGTGAAGAGCCGCCATTGGCTGCTGCGCTCGGTCTCGTCAAAAACCAGCGTCGCCTCTTCGCCGGCATCTGTTTCCAGGTTGAACTCATTCCAATAATAGGTTTCGCCCTCTTCGTTTTCGCCGAGCACGGAACGGCCGACCAGGCGATATTGCTTGCCGCCGAAATTCGCCGTCATGCCCAGCCGCAATCGTGTTGGATTTTCGAAGCTCATGGTGCGGCCGGCGCCAGGGCGGGGTTCGGGAAATAATGCGGCACGAAGCGGCTCAGGTTGCCGGTGATGCGGCGCGTATCCTCCCGGATGCCCAGCCCGGCCGCTTCGTGGTCCACCACCCACACGCCGAAGATGGGATGGTTGCCGCCAAAATCCGGCAGTTCGGCCACCGCTTGAAACACGAACCCTTCCTCGCCATAGTTGCCGCCGTTTTCCTCGACGACCGTGCCGGCTTCGATCCACGAGACATTGCTGCCTTCGCGGCTTAGCTTCGGCTTGCGAACATAGCGGCCGCCCAAGGGCTCCGCCGCATCGTAGGCGGGCAGCAAATTCGGATGGCCGGGAAACAATTCCCACAGCACCGGCAGCAGGCCCTTGTTGCTCAGCAACATTTTCCACGCCGGCTCGATGAAGTGCAGGCAATCCGCCCCCAGATGTGCGCTGAATTCTTCGTGCCAGAGCCATTCCCAGGGATAAAGCTTGAACGCGCGCTCGATCCGCTGATTTTCGAGGTCCACGAAATGATTTTCGCGCGGGTGCCAGCCGATCTCATCGATGAAAACGGATTTGGTTTTCACGCCGGCCTGTTCGCAGGTGTCGCGCAAATAAAGCACCGTCATTTCATCCTCGGCCAGGTCCTTCACGCAGCTGAAGTGAATGGTCCCCCCCGCCCAGCGTTTCCACGCCTCGATAAGGCGCTCGTGAATGGAATTGAACTGGTCGTGCCCGGAGTGGAGTTCCTGGTGCCAGAACCATTGCGCCACCGCCGCCTCGACCAGCGCGGTGGGGGTGTCGGCGTTGTATTCCAGCAGCTTGGGCGGCGTGACGCCGTCATAGGCGAAGTCGAACCGGCCATAGAGGCTGAAGTCGTCCCGCTCCCACGACTTCAGGATGACCGGGATGGCCGCTTCGCAGATGCCGAGGCGCGACCACCAGTTGTTTTTGATGACTGCTTCGGCCGCGTCAATGCAAAGAAAATGAAGCCGGTTCGCCGCGATTTCCAGCGCGTCCACTTCGGCCGCCGTGAGTTCGTAGGCGGCGGATTCATCCCAGTACGGGCCGCTGTCGTGCGAATGAAAGGTGAGCCCGACGCTTTCCACTTTCTGGCGCCAGTCAAAGCGGGGTTGGCAGGTATGGCGTTTCATCAGGAATGGAATCCGCCCCAGTAGTGGCCGCTGGAATAGCCACCAAAACCGCCGCGGGAAATGTCCGTGCGGGTGGCCTGGGCCAGTTGCACGGCCTCGGCGGTCGGCGAGGAAATGTTGGTGATGCTTTCGAACGGCTGTTGGCCCCACTGCCCGCCGTAATAATAGAGACTCTTTTGCGGATCGAAATGATTGTAGGGCAGCGCGTACCAGTTGCGAAACGGCGCGTGATAATACCCGGCCCCGGGCACGTAGAAGTTGTTGGTGTAAACATTCTGCGTGCTGACGGACGCTCGTGGGTCGCAGCCGGCCAGGGCCGCCGTGGACAAGCCGCCCAGCAATATCAATTGGATGCGCTGGCTGCGTTTCATCTGATTCAGCACGACTTTGACCGGACGGCGCCGGTCAGTCAATTATAAGTGCGAACCCTTTTTGGAATCGGGCGGAGCACGGGCGGCTCACCCGCGTGTTCCCAACGTGTGCGCTTGCGCCGTTTGAAGTGACAGGGTTTGTTTTACGCGATCGCCTTGAATTTTGGCGGCTTTCGCATAAAGTAAGTTCCTCATGCATCAGTTTCGATACCTCGGCAACAAATTGTTCTGCGAAGGCGTTTCCGTCCAAGCCTTGGCGGACCAGTTCGGCACGCCCCTGTACATCTATTCGCAGCAGACGCTGGCCGGCCATTTCCAGCAGCTCGACGTCGCGCTGGCGCCGCTGGATCACCTGATTTGTTTCGCCATGAAGGCGAATTCAAACCTGTCGGTGATGCGCGCGCTGGCAAATCTGGGCAGCGGCTTTGACGTCGTCAGCGCCGGCGAATTGCAGCGGGTGATTGCGTCCGGCGGCGACCCGCGGAAATGCGTGTTTGCCGGCGTGGCCAAGACGGAGGAGGAGATTGCCTTTGCGCTCCGGAAGGGGATTTACTCGTTCAATTGCGAAAGCGAACCGGAAATCCAGCGCATCAACCGCGTGGCCGGCCGCCTGAAAAAAGTCGCTCCCATCGCGGTGCGGGTGAATCCAAATGTCGAGGCGCACACGCACGCCAAGATCACCACCGGCACCTACGAGAACAAGTTCGGCATCGCCTTTGAGGACATCGCCGGCATCTATGCCCGCGCGAGCCGGCTGAAGCACCTCCGGCTGCGCGGCCTGCAGATGCACATCGGCTCGCAACTGACGCAGGTCAAGCCTTACGAGCTGGCCGTGACAAAAGTGCTGCCGCTGGTGAAGAAGCTGGCGGCGACCTACGCGCTGGAATTTTTCAGTCCGGGCGGTGGCTTGGGAATCATTTACGATCCGGCACTGGCAAGCGGGGCGGCCGATTGGTGGGAGTCTCCCGCGGCCAAAGGCCTGCTGACGCCGGCCCGCTACGTGCAAAAGCTGCTGCCCTTGCTGCAACCGCTGGGCTTGAAAATACTGATCGAGCCCGGCCGGTTCATCGTGGGCAACGCCGGCATCCTGGTCACGCGCGTGGAATATGTTAAGCGCACGGGAAAGAAGAATTTCGTGATCGTGGACGCGGCCATGAACGACCTCATTCGTCCTGCCTTTTACGATTCCTACCACGAAATTGTGCCGGTCCGGAAGCAGCATGGCGCGACGGTTTCGTCGGACGTGGTGGGCGGCATTTGTGAATCGGCCGATTATTTTTGCAAGGACCGGCCGCTGGCGAAAGTGGGCACGGGCGACCGGTTGGCGCTGATGAGCGCCGGCGCCTACTGCTCCGTCATGGCGGGCAACTACAACTCGCGTCCGCTGGCGCCGGAAATCCTCGTGAATGGCACAAAAACTGCCGTGGCGCGCCGGCGCCAGAAAATTGAGCAGATTTGGGGCGATGAGGCCGTGGCCCCCTGGCTTAAGTGAGCCGCCAGACCAGTGCCTTCACTGGTCATCGGCGGCCCGACGGGCCGGCTTTAAGGATTTATTTTCGGCAAATGTCCGTTCGCGCTTTGCAATTTCATCAAGCCGCATTAGATTTGAGCAGTTGAACGACGAGTATTCCATAGCGGCCTATTGGTCTGACGGGATGGATGAGGAAGGCCTGGCTGATTGGGCGCGGCGGTTGCGTGCGCGGCTGCTGGCGCCGGAGGTTTCATTGGGGCTGGTGTTCATGTCGCCCAAGTTTTTCCCCCATGCCAGGCAGGTGCTGGAGATCCTGCGGCTGAATGGGCGGATTCCGCTCCTTATCGGCTGTTCCAGCAGCAGCCTGGTGGCCAATGCGGAGGAAATCGAGTCAGCCGGCGGCTTGGTGCTGGCCCTGTATTCCCTCCCGGGGGCCCGGCTGAAGGGCATCCGCTTTACCCAGGAGAATGTCGAGGAGGCCGGCGACGAACATTACTGGCAGGTGGAAACCGGCGTCGCCAGGAAAAACGTCAACGGCTGGCTCGCATTCATTGATCCCTTTCATTTGGACGCCGAGACCTGGATCCGGTCTTGGAACAAGAACTACGCGGCGGTGCCGATTTATGGCGGGCTGGCAGCCGGCAGTTTGCCGGAGCCGGTGACCCAGCTTTATCTGGACGGCGAGGTGTACGAAGACGGTGGCGTCGCCCTGGCCGTGGGCGGCGACATCGAGCTATCCGGGGTTATTTCGCAGGGCTGCACGCCGATCGGCGAATCCTGGACCTTGACCCGCGTCGAGCAGAATTTGATCCGCCACATCGGCAACCGCCCCGCCTATACTGTTCTGCACGAGACGGTGTCCAAGCTATCACCGGAAGACCAGAAAAAGGCGCAAAACAACCTGTTCATCGGGCTGGTCGTGAACGAGTACCTCGACGAATTTCATCGCGGCGATTTCCTGATCCGCAATCTGCTTGGCGGCGACCCGAATTCCGGCGTGCTGGCGGTGGGAGCGCTGCCGCGCATGGGGCAGACGATCCAGTTCCAGCGTCGCGATGCCGCCGCCGCCGATGAGGACCTCAACGCGCTGCTGAGCCGTGCCAAATCCACGCTGGCGGGCCGGCAGATTTACGGCGGCTGCCTGTTTTGTTGCGCCGCCCGCGGCAAGAACCTTTTCGGAAGGCCCAGCCACGACGCGGCGCTGGTGCAGTCCCATTTCGACCTGCCCGGCCTGGCCGGTTTCTTCTGCAATGGCGAAATTGGCCCGGTCGGCGACAAGAATTTTCTGAACACTCACACCGCTGCGCTGGCGCTGTTTGTGAAAAAGTAACAGCAATTCGCCATTGCTTTTGTGGGCGGAGGCGTCATCCTCAAGGAACAATTTGTGCCTGACGAACAATCTAATCTAAACATGCCTGCCACTCCCCGCCGCTCCGGCGGACGTCCGGGCGGCCGCCGTCGCGGCCGCCGCGGTGGCCGCGGCCGGGCTCGTGGGCCACGGCCCGCCGCCGAAAAGCCCGAAGCGGCTGCCGAAGAACTGCCGCTGGCGCCGGAGCCAGCAGGGGAAGAAGCCCTCTCTGACGCCATCGCCGAGCCGGAAACCGACACTTCCGGTGACTTCCGCGAGCCTCATCCCGAAGAGCCGTTCGAACCGGCCGCCGCGGGGGAAACTTCCCCCCTGCCTTCGGAACCGCTGGCCGAACCTAGCGCTGAAACCACCCGGGAAGCCGGCTCGGAGCCCGAACCTGTTTCAGAAGCTTCTTCGGCGCCGGAAGCCGCGCCCGAACCGGAGCCGGCACGCGAGCGCCCTCCCGTGCGGCCGCCACAAGCCGAACCTCGTCGCCCGGAACCCAGGCCCTGGTCCAAGCCGGCGGATTTTCGGCCGGCCGACGTCTCCGCCATCACCCAGGCGGTCGCGCATGCGACCGAAATTGCCGAATCCCTGAAGCATACGTTGGATCAGTTGGACGAAATCCTCGAACTGGTCGAACTGGCGGAACGGCAGAAGATCGCCGACGAACGCGAGATTGACGAACTACGCCGGGCGTTGCGGCGCATTCAACAGCCCCGTCACCTGCCGTCGCCGCATTTGCAGCGCGGCCCGCGCCATGACGAGCCCCATCGCGGCCACCGGGAACACAACCCGCGCCCCGAAGAGTCGCGTCAGGTGCGCCAGGAATCCCAGGAGAGCGACTTGCGGTCCGGTGAACCGCCGCGCACCCCGGAAGCCGGCGAGCCCCCCACCCACATCGACTGAAATTGTTTTCCGCGCCATGGACCTCGCGGAAAAACAGCTTCAACTCACCGCCGAACTCGCCGCGCTGAAAAACGGACAGGACCGGCTGGCGTGGCTGGTTGAAAAGGCAAAACGCCGCCCGGCGCTCGTTCCGGAACAGCGCGTGGAGGCCAGCCTGATTCCCGGCTGCCTGGCCAAACTGTGGTTTGTTTCGCAGTTCAACGGCGGCCGTTGCTTCTATGCCTGCGATTCCGATTCGCTGGTGGTCAAGGCCATCGCCGGCCTGCTTTGCGATTTTTACAGCGGGCATGCCCCGGCGGAGATTCTGGCCCACCATCCCCAATTCCTCGCTCCGCTGGGCGTCACCCAGCACCTGACGCCCAACCGCCGCAATGCGTTGGCCAGGGTCTGGGACCGCATCCGGCAATTTGCGGAAGCGAACCAGCACACGCCATGAACCTTTATGATGCGCATAATCACCTGCAGGACCACCGGTTTGGCGGACGCCAGAGCGAGCTCCTGGCCGCCTGCCAAACGGCCGGCGTCGCCCGCATGGTCGTGAATGGCGCCTGTGAAGATGACTGGCCCCAAGTGCTCACCCTGGCCCGGCAGAACCGCGCGGTCCTGCCGAGTTTTGGCTGCCATCCATGGTATCTGGGCGAGCGGACGCCCGACTGGTTGCAGCATTTGCAAGCTTGCCTCGCGCAAATTCCGGGCGCCATCGGGGAAATTGGGCTGGATCGCTGGAAGCCGGACCTGCCCTACGAACCCCAGGAAGCAGTCTTTCTCGCCCAACTGCAGCTCGCCGCTGAACGCAATCTGCCGGCCAGCATTCATTGTTTGCAGGCCTGGGGCAGGCTCCACGATTTGTTGCGCGATCATCAGCGTCCTTCTTGCGGTGTGGTCCTGCATAGCTTCGGCGGCCCGGCGGAGATGATCCCCGCCCTGGCGAAGCTCGGCGCCTATTTCAGTTTCCCCGGTTATTTCCTGCATGAACGCAAGCATCGCCAGCGCGGAGCCTTCCAGCACGTGCCCCCGGACCGGCTGCTGCTTGAAACCGATGCGCCCGACCAGCTCCTGCCGGCGGAACGCAATCGCTTTCCGCTACAGGGATCCGATGGCCGCCCCCTCAACCATCCCGCCAATCTGGCCGCGGTTTATCAGGGCGCCGCGGAGTTTCTTGGCGAACCGGTGGAATCGCTGGCGGCGCGGGTCGGGGACAACTTTCAGCGCGTGTTTGGCGGCGTCAAGTAGGGAGGGCCTCCCTTCCGCGTTGTCTCAGTGTCTGTCTGAAAATTCCAAGGGGTCCTTTTAATTTTCAGACTGCCCTCAGGGCGCCGCGGCGATGCTGCGGACCACCAACCCGGCCGCCGCGAAGCCGAAGGCGCCGGTAACGAAAGTTGCCGAGCCCAGTCCGCCGTTGCAGTTCAGCCGCGTGCCCCCCGCAGCCGCGGTCCGCTCGGCGCAAACCGAGCCGTCCGCCTGCGCAAAGACCGGCGGCTCCGCGGAAAAGACGCACTCCACCCCCATGGGCGATCCGTCGGCGGGAAAATGAAAATCCTTGCGCAACTTCTTCCGCACCTCCGCCAGCAGGCGGTCGTGCGCGACGCTGGCCAGGTCCGCCGTTCGCACCTGCGTGCCGTCGCGGCGCCCGCCGGCGCCGCCGCAGGCCACCACCGGCAGTCTCCGCTTGCGGCAGCTGGCCAGCAACAAAGTCTTGTTGGCCACGCTGTCAATCGCATCCAGAACAAAATCGTATTCGACCGCGAGCAAGGCCTCGGCGGTGGCCGCTGTGAAGAATTGCTGCTCCGGGGTCACGCGGCACTCCGGATTGATCGCGATGATGCGTTCCGCCATGACTGTCACTTTGGCGCGCCCCACGGTTTCGGTGAGCGCGTGAAGCTGGCGGTTGATGTTGCTGGCGCAAACTTCGTCCAGATCCACCAGCGTGAGCGCCCCCACGCCGGACCGCGCCAGCGCCTCGGCCGCCCAGGTGCCCACGCCGCCTAGGCCGACCACGACGACGCGGGCTGCGCGCAGTTTCTCCAGCCCGGCCCGGCCGTAGAGGCGCGCGAGGCCGCCGAATCTGGTGTCAAAATCGCTCATCCGATTCGCCGCAGGTTCAAGGCCGCCGCGGAGTTTAATTGAAGTTGACCCGGCTGCGGGTGCGTTCGGCCTGAATTTGATCGCGCAGCAGTTCGATTTTCAACTTCAGCAATTCGCGATTCTCCAGGGTTTGTTCGTTGAGTTCCTTTTCCAGTTCCACGATGCGCTGTTCGTAGGCCTGGAGGCGCGCGAGCAGCGGCGTTTGGACGGCTTCGAGCCGGCGGGCGATTTCAGTGAGTTCGGCGGTGGCCGCCTGCTGCGCGGCCAGCAATTCGCGGCGTTGCGCGGCGAGTTCCTGCACCACGGCGCCCTTGAGGGCATCCACCAGTGCCGGCGCCAGGCTGGACTGCACGGACGCCAGCAGCGCATTCAGGCCGGGGGAAGGCACACGACGGGTTTCACCATTGAGCACCCTGGCAATGATCCGGTTGGCCTCCTCGGTGCCATCGCGCTCGCAAACCGGACAGGCCACGGGCACGGGCATCCGTCCGGCCTCCGGATAGACTTCAAAGGCGTATTTCTGGCCGCACGCGCAGATGACCTTGATGGGGATGGGAGGCGCGTTCACCAGAGAAAGGATTTCTGCTCGCCGAGCATCCGGTCGCCGTTCCAGAGCGTGACGCGCCAGGCGACGACGTGTCCGAAATCTCTGTAAGCTTCTCCCCCAAACGGAACTGCCGTCCACTCGCGAAAAGTCCCCGCCACGACATTCGTCTCCAAAGTCTGCCACCGGGGAATGCTGTTGGTGGCCACGCCCCGCATTTCCACGGCGATTTTGAGCTTCTCGTCCGGAGCCGGCGTGGCTTTCCACAAGACGTCGAATCGGACGGCGGAGACGTTGGTGGCCTGTTCGCGCAATCTGGCCTGGTACGCGTCGCGATCGAAGAGGCTGGGAGACACGGCGGCCCGGCCCTGCCGATCCAGCAGGAGCGGCAGCACTTTGACAATGCGTCCGGTGACGGCGTCCGCGGCGTGGGCGGCGGCCACAACGCCAAGAGTGACCAGTAAAATCAACAGTGCGCGCATGGCCCAACAATAGCCGGACGACACTGGGATTCAATGCAAAACTTGACCGGCAAAACTTGACAAACCGAACCCCTGACACGCAGCCGGAATTGGAACAGGCGCGCTGGAAGCGTTCGCGGCGACCTGGCGGGAATTGAACCTCTGAGCCCTACTTCGAGCGAAAAAAGCTGACGACGTGGACGATCGGGCCGCTGCGGTAAACTACGGCGGTATATTCGTGCGACCACTGGCCGATGGTGGCCGTGGCGTGAATTTCGTACGTGTTGCCGATGACGCTGACGTAGTTCATGATCTGTCCTACCGCCTGCGGATTGATGCCGGCTGCGCTTAACAATTGCGAGATGTTGCGGGCCGGCGGATCGCTGCCCCGCGCGCTCTCAATCTGCTGCGCGGCGGTGGTATCCATGCCGGGGATCAACTGCAGCACATTTTCGTCCGCCGTGAGCACGTTGATCTTGCCGGAGGAATACGCCGTAAAGACGTCCTTCAAGCCAAAGGCGTAATCCGGTTCCTGGCCGGGTTCATGGCCGAAACCGAGCTGGTGGCCGGAGGGCGCCGAGGCGCTGTCGTTGTAATACATTTTGTGCGTGACGCCCTTGACGAGCAGCAGTTCCTCGGTGCTGTCCATGGGGGCGTTCTTGGCGTAGTACGACGGGGTAAGGCCCAGGTAATAGTCGCTCTCCGCACCGGCGGGGCGCGTGTTGTCGTCGGGATCAATCCAGTCGAGAACGGAGTCGGACACTACGGAAATGGCGCCGGCGTCGGCGCCCTGCAGGCTCAGTACTTGCTGCAACAGGGGGCCATCCGCGGTGTTGATGTTTATTTTGCTTTCGAGTTCGACCATTTTCAGCGAGACCGTGCCGTCGCCGATCGGGAAATCGCCCAGGGATTCGCCGGCCAGGATGCTGTTGGTTTCGGGGCCGTCGCCGGGGCCGCCGGCCCAATATTGTTCCAGGGAACTGTACGGCTGGTTGCCTTCGATGGACAGCCACCAGCAGGCGCGCTCCACGCCGCCGCGGCCAATCCAGTAGAACTCCTCGTCGTTGTTGGTGTTGGTCGCCAGCTTGGTTTCAATCTTCATGGCGTAGGCAAACGCGCCGGCCAAAAGCGTCAGCACGGTCACCGCCACCAGCGCAATGATGACGGCAAAGGCGGGCGGCCGCCTGGCCCGGGAAATTCTCATTGCGCCCTTCCTCCCATCATCTGCGTGGGCAGTCCGGCCCGGCCCGGTCCGCCCGGTGGCATTTGTCCGCCAACGCCGCGCTCGACGAATACGGGCATCATTTCCGAAGGCACGGTGTAGATGCGCGTGGCTGAAAAATCCGGTGCGTCCTGGCCCTTGGCGGTATTCGCCCCCATCACCAGGTGCACCCGCAACATTTTGGGAATGCTGTTGGTTTGCTGGTCGTCCCAGTCCTTGTACCAGCCGACTTCATTCATGTCGTTGGTGCCCCACCATTCGACCGTAAATTGCTTCACATTATGGGCGAGGACCAGCGGAAATTGTTGCTCGTCCTTGTCCATGTCCATGAGCATGGTGCTTTGCTGGAGCACCAGGTCGCTCCCGCCGTTGGGGCCGGCAGCCAGGGAGAAGGTCACCCGGCGCGAACTGGCATCGACCCCGTGAACGTTGCCATCGGCGTCGCGCACACTCGCCTCGCCGATAAATTTGCCGTTGCGCGGATAGGTTTCGGGCAGGTGGGCAACAAAGCTCAGCATGGGCTGGTTGCCGTTGGCCAGCTTGAACCAGTAGTATTGCTGCGAGGCTTGGAAGGATTCCAATCCCATCAGCGCGTCCCCGATGGCTCGGAGCACGACGCGCTGGCGCTGCGCCTGTTCCGCCGTGTCCTGCCCCACCTGCGTGGCGCGCATGACCAGTGCCCAGGTGGCGTAAATGGCCGCTATCACCATGCTGAAAATCGCCACCGCCACCATGATTTCGACCAGGGTAAAACCCAGGGTGGAAATCACGAATGGAAAACGGCGCTGCGTCCGCGCCGGCGGAGCCATCCGCAATCGGCAATTGGCAATCGGCAATTTCATTTCAGTGTCCGGTCATGCCGGGGCCGCCGTCCAGCGAGCCTTTGGGCGATTGCGGCCGGTAAAGGACCGTGGACATGTCCGAAATGATTTCCTTCTTGCCGCGAGCCGGCATGATCGCGCATTCCACGCTGTATAAATGGTTCGACTTCACTTCCACGACATTCACGATGTAGTCGTAATCGCGATACTCCTTGCCGAGCAATTCGGGGTCGCCCAGGCTGCCCTGCCAGGTGCCTTCGACCAAGCTGTTCGTGGCGGCGTAGCGGGCCAGGATCGGGCTGGCATCCACGGAGGGGCGCTGCAACCGGCGCACGTTGTTGAGCGAACTGGAAATCAAATCAAGAATCGCACACGACGCCACGAAAAAAATGGCGATGGCCACCATCACCTCCAGCAGCGAGAAGCCGGCGCGCAGCGCGGGCCTCCGGCCGGAAGGAATAGCCTGGCCGGCCGGTTCGCGGCGCGGAAGGCAGCGCCGCCTTTCGTCCCGGGCAAACCGCCGCCCTTCGCTGTTGGCAGGCTTCACAATCATCGGTCCGCGGCGGAGATCACCGGCAGTCCGGTGGCGTATTCCAGGGTGATTTTCTGTGCCCCGCCCTTGGCGATCAGAATGATCACGGCTTCATCTGAGGTGCCGTCAGGATTGAAAAAAATCCGTGCCCAGTCCGAATCACGATATTCTCGCCGGAAGATGTCCAGCATTTCGATGGTGACCCCGGCCGGCAGCGTGGCAACGATGGTCTTGCCGGAATGGACATTGACGACCGTCCCGCCCTCGTCGCCGGCGGCGGCGGACGAACCCTCCACGCCAAACCGGTTTTCGCGCGGATAAAAAATGACGGCCACCTTCTTGTTACCGACGATGGCCTGTTCGCGCGCCGAAAAAAACACGTCCTGGATGTCACTCACCCCCTTGCGCATCCCCTCCTTCTGCAAGGCTTTGCCGATGGATGGCGCCCCCATCGCCGCAATCAAACCGATGATGCCCACGACGATCATGATTTCAATCAGCGTAAAGGCAAGGCGAGGGCCGCTTGAAGCGCCACGCTGCGTCCGCGGGCGCGAAACAATTGGCAATCGGCAATCGGCAATCGGCAATTTCATTAGTGGATCGAGGAAATCAGGCGGAACAGCGGCAGGAAAATGCTCAACAGCAGGAACCCGACGCCGATGGCCATGACGATGATGAGGGCCGGACCAATCAGATCGCTCATGACCCGCAGGGCCATCTCCAATTCGCTCTCGTAAGTATCGGCGATGTTGTTGAGCGCGCCGGGCACGTCGCCGGTTTCTTCGCCGATGCGCACCAGGTCGATCATCAGCTGTGGAAACAATTTGCTGTTGGCCAGCGGTTGGGCCAGCGTTTTGCCGTCGGTGACCGCCTCGCGGGTCTGGGCGATGGCCTCGCGGATGAGCCGGTTCGACATGACCTGCTCGGTGATTTTGAGCGCCACCAGCACCGGAACACCATTTTGCAAAAGTGTGCCCAGCGTGCGCGCAAACTGCGCGAACACGTTCATTTTGACTACGTTGCCCAAAACCGGCAATTTCATGCGCCACTCGTCCAGTTTGCGTGCGCCCGCCGGGCTGGTTTGGAAGCGTTTGAACAGGATGAACAGCGCCATCACGACGCCCACCGAAATGGTGATGGCCCAGAAATTCGTGCAAAAATTGCTGACGTTGATCAGGATTTGCGTCGGCAGCGGCAATTCAATGCCGAAGCCGTTGAAGATGATGATGAACTTGGGCATGACGGCGGTCATGAACAGGATCACCAGCAGGATGCCGAAGCAGATGACCATGATCGGATAAATCATGGCGGATTTGAACTTGGCTTGGACGTCCGCGAACTGCTGGAAGTGCGTGGCCATGCGGCGCAGCACGGCGACGAGGGAGCCGCTCTGCTCGCCGGCGCGCACCATGTTCACATACAACTCGGAAAAAATCGCCGGCTGCCGCGCCATGGCGTCCGAAAGCGAGCGGCCCTCGGTGACTTCCTGTTTCAAGCCGCGGCTCACATCGGCTGGAATGCCCTTGGTTTCCAGGTGGGTCATGCTGTTGAGTGCCACCGTCAGGGGCATGCCCGAATTCAGCAGATTGGCGAGCTGGGTGGTAAACGTCGCGAGTTCCTGCAGCTTGGGTTTGCGCTGTTTGTTGAGATGCGCCTGCAGGCTGGGCGGCAGGAAGGCCGCCAGATTCACATCCTTGCTTTTCTTGACCACGGTGGTCGTGCTGGCCTTGGAATCGGCCACGGCAATGGGGAAAAGCCCGGAGCGCTGAATCTGCATCAGCGCCGCGCTCCGGTCGGCCACTTCCAGGAAGCCTTCCACGAGTTCGCCGGAACGCTTGCGGGCCTTATATGAAAATTGCGGCATAAAGACCATTATCTATAACCTGAATTGGACAAAAGTTGCAGCTAAAAAGTGCGGGCGCCATGTTTGAGTGCCGATTTCGGAGTCCGGAGCGCGGATTGGGGGGTGCCCAGCTGGTCCGCCAATCCAGGGATACCCCAACCACCCCTTTCCCGGCGTCAGCATCCCCCCGGTCCGAGTGAGATTTTGTCGCCAGCCAGCGGGTTGCGTTGTATGATAGGCGGTGGCGAAAATGGAGAAAATCGACCAGCCAACCCCGGAACCGGCAGGCGCGCGGCAGCGGCTCAGCGCCTTGCGCGAGGCGCTGCTGCTTCTGCACAAGGCCTTGCTCGAATCCGAACGCATCAGTTACGAGGCTGCCTTCGGCCAAATCTCCTCGCCGTATCATTTCCTGCGTCTGGCCACCAATGACCCCTGGTTCGCGTGGCTGGCGCCGGTAACCCAACTCGTTGCCGCGGTGGATGAGCGGCTCGACGCGCCGGAACCGCTCACCGCCGCGGGCGTGGAGGCTCTGGTGCGGCAGGCCGGCGCGTTGTTGGTGGCCACCGCCGAGGGCGAAGGATTCTCACGTCACTACGACGAGGCCCTTCAGCGCAGCCCGGACGTCATCATGGCCCACGCCGCCGCGGCAAGAGTGATCCGGTCCAGGGAATAATCCCAACCTTTCCCTATAACCCCAGGGGACCCGCCAGAATGCCGATGACGCTCAGCGGTCCCTGGTCCTCGAGGCCGTCAGCCGCCTTGTCGAGTTTTTGCAGCGAAACCTTGGCGTTCTTGTAAAACTCCTGGTCGTTGACCAGCTTGCCAATGGTGCCGTTGCCCTGGTTGATCTTCTGCAAGATCTGGTTGAGGTTCGTCATCGAGCTGTCCGTTGCGTTATACAGGGAATCATCGGTCAGCAACTTGCCCAGCGTGCCCTTCCCGCTGCTGGCATTGGTCACCACCAGCTTGATCGCCGCAATCATGTCATTGGCCGACGCGGAAGCGGTCTGCAGATTGGTCACGGTCGTCATGGCCGACGAATAAAGCGTGTCCTCGTAAATCAGGCGGCCGACGGTGCCCTGGCCGGACGCGATCTGCCCGCTGATGTTCGTGATGTTGGCGATGGTCGCCGCCAGTTCGTCCCGGTGGCTCTTGAAAAAATCACCCAGCGGGCCGAACAAATTGTGGATGTCGTCGCCGCTGAAAGACTTGGTCAGGTTCTGGATGCCGCCCACTGCGCCGTCCAGCTTGGCCATGAGGGCGCTCAGGTCCGGCTGTTCGTACGTGGAAAGTTCCGTGCCTTCCTGGGCGGGGATGCTCCCGGGCGAGCCAAAGTCGATGTTTACGAAATTCTGCCCCATCAGGCCCGTGTATTTGACGCTGGCCTTGCTGTCCGTCTTGACCTGGGAATTGTCGCGCAACCGCAGGATCACTTTGACTTTGTTTTGGCCGAGCTGGATGTCCTCCACCCGGCCAATCTCGACACCCGCCATTTTCACGCGGTCGCCCGGCTTCAAATCCTGCACCGTATCGAACTGCGCGCTGACGTGATAGCCGTGATGAAACCAGTCGGTGCTGCCCAGCGTTTCCACGATTATCCAGGCGGCGACCACCGCCAAGAACACAAAGATGCCCAGTTTGGTCTCAAGTGAATTTCTCATAAAATCTGCTGCGTGTTCTCCATGTTAAAGTTGTTTGTGTCCGCCGGCCGGATTCCGCGCGCGCCGGTCCGGCCATCAGTTTTCGCGCTTGAAATCCGCCCGCAGAAATTCCTGCACCAGCGGAATTCTGGCGGCTTTGATCTCCTCCGGCGTCCCCAGCGTCAGGATTTTCCCCTCGGCCATCACAGCGATCCGGTCCGCCACGCCGAACGCCAGGTCGCGGTCATGCGTCACCACCAGCGACGTGACGCGGATGCGGCGCTTGAGATTCAAAATTTCGTTGCCGATCATCACCGACGAAACCGGGTCCAGTTCGCTGGTCGGCTCATCATAAAGAATCATCTGTGGTTCGATGACCAGCGCGCGGGCGATGGCAACCCGCTTTTTCATGCCGCCGGAAAGTTCGGACGGCATTTTATCCAGGGCGTCCTTTAGGCCCACATCCTCCAGCTTTTCGGACACGATCCGGTCAATCTCCGCCGGCGGGTTGAGACGGTGTTCAGCGAGGTACAGTCCCACATTTTCGCCCACAGTCAACGAATTGAGCAGCGCGCCCGACTGGAACACCAGTGCCAGGCGGTATTTGGCGGCGATTTCCGGCGCGTTGATCGACTGGCCATTGAGGAGAATCTCCCCGGCATCCGGCGTTTCCAGCCCGATCAGGTGTTTTAACAGGACGCTCTTGCCGCTGCCGCTTGGTCCCATGATCACAAAGATTTCGCCGGGCCGGACTTCCAGGTCGATTCCGTCCAGCACTTTCTGTTCGCCAAAACTCTTGTGCAAGCCACGCACGACCAGGCTCACACCATGGGGTTGGTTGTTCGCGCTCTCGGTCGGGCTATTCATTTAGCAGGAATCGGGTGAGGATGTAATCGGAGATGACAATGAGCACGATGGAGTTCACCACGGCCTTGGTTACGGACCGGCCGATGCCGCGCGGACCGCCAATGGTGGCCAATCCCTGGTGGCACGACACCACGCCGACAATGATGGCAAAGCAGAAGCTCTTGACGACGCCCTTGACCACGTCCTTGAGCGCAACGAGATCCTTCAAATCAGCGAAAAACGACTTGAACGGGATTTCCATCTGACTGTTCAAATCGCACACCACGGCCCCGCCGAACCACCCCACCAGCACGGAAAAAATCACGAGCAGCGGCAGCGCAAACGCAATCGCCACGACCCGCGGCAGCACCAGATAATGGATGGGGTTGATGTTCATGGTGCGCAGGGCGTCGATTTCCTGGTAAATCCGCATCGAGCCGATTTCCGCCGCCATGGCCGAACCAATGCGGCCGGCAATCAAAATGGCCATCATCACCGGCGCCAGTTCCAAGGCTATAGCCAGACCCACAACCCCGCCCACGGCATTGGTGAAACTGCGCTCCACCAGCGGCGGCCCGAAATTCAAGGCGATCACTCCGCCAATGAAAAACGACAGCATGCACACCATCAGCAGGCTGGCATTGCCGATTTCAAAGAACTGGTCAAACACCTTCTGCCGCTGCCGCCACGCGTGGGGCAGCGCCAGAAGGGTGCGCCACAATAAAAGCACCATGTCGCCGATATTTTCAAACATAACACCTCCCAACTGTTAAACGCGCTGGGCGCTCCAATCAAGCAAAGAAAGACGTTGCTTTGCACGCGGCAACTTCCGCAGAATCAAAGTTTACAATGAAATTGAGCCGTTTCCTCGTCCTGCTGGTGGCGCTGTCTTCGGCGGCCGCCGTCGTCCAGGGCCAAAACGAAAGCCCCGCATTCCCGGCCGCGAATCCGGCCCGCAACGCGAACGCCCACCGCGCCGGCCCCCGCCGCGCCAGCCTCATTTTCATTGCCTGCCACGGCCTGGCCTGCGGCGATTTGAGTTGCTATGGCCAGACCAATTTCCAGACGCCCAACCTGGATCGGTTGGCCGCGGAGGGCGTCCGCTTTGCCGGTTACCGCGCCGGTGGCGACAATCTGGCCCACGCGCAGGCCGTGTTGATGACGGGCGACCCGGCTGCGGCCGCCGTCGCCGGCAGCACCCTCCCCCTGCGCTTGCGGCAGGCCGGTTACCGCACTGGACTGCTGGGTGAATGGGCCCTCGGCGCCGAACCCTGGAAGCAGGGGTTTGATGATTTCGCCGGCTTTCTCAACGAGCAGGAGGCGGACGATTTTTATTCCGATTTCGTCTGGCGCTATGCGCAGAACGGCGTCCGGGAGGGAACCAATTACGTGCTGTACCCCCGCTTCGGCCGCGAACCCATCTATCGGAACGCGGGCGGGCGAAAACAGAAGTTCGTGCCCGATTTCCTCGTCGATACGCTGTTGAGTTTCGTCCGCGTCAACGCGCCGGATGCGGCGAACCACTACCGCCCTTTCTTTCTGCTGGTCGACCTGCCCCTGCCGCATTCAGTGACGCCCGGCAAGGATGAATATCCCGTGCCCACCGACGCGCCGTTCACCAGCGAAAGCTGGCCGCAGGCCGCAAAAAATCGCGCCGCCCTGGTCACGCGCCTGGACAGCGGCATCGGCCGATTGCTGGAGCAGTTGCAAAAAACCGGCCTCACCAACGATGTGGCCGTTTTCCTGGCGGGCGCGACCGCACCGGAAAAATTCGCGGAGGCCGGCCTCAATTTCTTGCAGCTCAAAGACGAGGTTCGCGGCGGGGATTCGCCCGACCGCCTGCGCGTGCCGATGATTGTGCGCTGGCCGGCACAGGTGCCCGCGGGCCGTGTAATCCGGACGGCCTGGAGCGCGGCGGATTTCGCACCCACCGCCCTGGCAATCGCCGGCGCCCGCCCGGTCCCCGGTTTGGCCGGCCAGTCCATGCTGCCGGCGTTGCTGGGCGGGTTCGAAACGAATGCGCCGGCCGGGCCTGAGCCATCCCGGTAGCGCCGGCCCCCGCTAGCCGGCGTCGGTTTCGGAAGCGCGCCTCTTGGTGGCCCAACCAAGAATCAGGCCACTTAGCGCGTCGGGCCGCCGGCTGGCAGCGGCGCGTTCAGGTCGCGCTCGCGCGCAATATTCCTCGCCGCAATGCCCACCCAGATAACCGCCAGCACGAGGCCCAATACCACCGCCGCCGCGACCGCCCACGGCCACCGGTAGCGGCGCGCATGCTTGTTTGGTTCTTCCATTGCGCCTGCATCGTAATCCGAAGTTCGTTCCGGCGCGAGCTCCCATGAACCCGGGCCGCGGCCGCGCGGAGCGGGATGAAATCAAGCGGCCGGCGAATCGCCGGCCCGTCCGTCCGCCGCCGCGCGCCCCTTCAAATCGCCGGGTCCGGATTTCCCGGCGCGAATTTCGATCGGGGCTTGCTGGACAAATTTAGTCATGGTTGGCGCAATTTAAAGCCGGGTGGCCGCCGAAAAATCACAGTTGCGCGATTCGCGTTTGCGGTTATGTTGGCTGCATGAATTGGCAGCTCCTTTCCTTGATTGTTGCAGTAGTTGCGGCCGTGCTTTTAGTCTGGCGCAGTTCGGGCAAAAACCCCCGCTGCGCGTGCAAGTGCGGTTGCGCGCACGCGCCGGAGGCGGAACCCGGAAAACGCGAAGCCGTGCGTTAAACCCAGTTTCATAATAGCAAAATCACTCAAACCATGGCCGTTACCAAAGTCAGTTCCACCATTCATTTTGTTTCCCGCAATTCCGCGATGGGCACTTCGGGGGATACCGCCACCGGACGCTGGACCCCCCACACCGACGTCTATGTCAGCGACAGCAACCTCGTCATCAAGGTCGAGCTCGCCGGCATGAAAAGCGACAGCTTGGAAATTGTCGTCGAGGGCCAGCGCCTGCGGATCACCGGCGTCCGGCCCGATTGCTGCCGCGGGCCACACTGCAATTTTCTCGTCATGGAAATCAACTACGGACCCTTCGAGACCGTTCTGGATCTGCCTGCGGGCTACGATCTCACGCACGCCAAGGCGATTTACGTCAATGGCTTCCTGCGCATCGACGTCCCGCCGGCGCAGCATGCGAGCATCAAGACGACGAAGGTTCCCATTTCCGAAGGAGCATGACGGCCCCTTGCTTTGGGAATACGGCAGACTTGGGGTGGCAGTGACACGATGAATCCAAAGGAAACACCGCCAGAAGCAGAATTTGTCAGCATCCTCGGCACGGGTGATAAGTCGGACGTACCGACGCGTTTTTCCTCCCGTTCCTTGCCCGAACAGCTCCCGATCCTCGGTCTGTCAGACATCGTCATCTTTCCCGGCGCCGTCGTGCCCTTGCTGGTGGAAACCGGCCCCAGCCTCAAGCTGGTGGACGACCTCGTCGCCGGCGACCGTCTGCTCGGGGCCGTGTTGCAAAAAAATCCCGACGTCGCCGAGCCCGGTCCGGAGGACCTGCACAGCGTGGGCTGCGTCTCGCGCCTGACCAAGATGGTCAAGTTTCCCGACGGCACCGTGCGCGTGCTCGTGGAAGGTCTCTGGCGCATCCGCATCAAATCCTTTTCCCCCCCGGCGCCCTATCTGCACGCCACTTACGAACTCTTGCACGATGAGACCGAGGACACCGTCGAGCTGCAGGCCATGCTCCGCAACGCGCACCGCCAGTTCGAGGAAATCGCCAAAATGTCCACCGCGCTCACCGACCAGGTGAAGATCGCCGCGCTGAACACCGAGCATCCCGGCCATTTCGCGGATCTGATTGCCGCCAACCTCAATCTGCCCCTCACCGACCGCCAGAAACTGCTGGAAATGGTCTCCGTCCGCGAGCGGCTGCAGACGCTGCTTCCGATGCTCAATCGGGAACAGGAAGTCCTCACCCTGAGTTCCAAGATCCAGAGCGACGTCGCCACCTCCATCGCCAAAACCCAGCGCGACTTCTTCCTCCGCGAGCAGATGCGGGCGATTCAGCGGGAGCTCGGCGATGGCGACAGCAACACGGGCGAAGTCAAATCGCTCCGCGAAAAAATCGAGCAGACGCCGATGCCGGCGGAGGTCCGCAAGGCCGCCGAACAGGAGCTCGAACGGCTGCAGCAAACGCCGCCCGCTGCCGCCGAATACGGCGTGGCGCGCAATTACCTGGACTGGATCCTGAATTTGCCCTGGGAAAAATCCACCGAGGACAAGCTCGATCTGAAGGCGGCCGAAAAGATCCTCAACGAACAGCACTTCGGACTGGGCAAAGTCAAGGACCGCCTGCTCGAATTCCTGGCCGTGCTCAAACGGCGCAAGGAAATCAAGGGCCCCATTCTCTGCCTGGTCGGTCCGCCCGGCGTGGGCAAGACGTCCCTCGGCAAGAGCGTCGCCGACGCCCTGGGCCGCAAGTTTGCCCGGATTTCGCTGGGGGGCATGCGCGATGAGGCGGAAATCCGCGGTCACCGCCGCACCTACGTGGGCGCCATGCCCGGACGAATCATCCAGACGCTGCGCCGCGTCGAAAGCCGCAATCCGGTGATGCTGCTGGACGAACTGGACAAGGTGGGCGCGGATTTCCGCGGCGACCCGGCGGCGGCCTTGCTGGAAGTGCTGGACCCCGCGCAGAACCACACCTTCACAGATCATTATCTTGACCTGCCCTTCGACTTGTCGCGTGTGCTCTTTATCGCCACCGCCAATTGGCTGGAACCGATTCATCCGGCCTTGCGCGATCGGCTGGAAGTCATCGAGCTGCCAAGCTACACCGAATCCGAAAAACTGCAGATTGCCAAGCGTTACCTGGTGCCGCGCCAGATCGAGGAGCACGGCCTGACCAAGCAGGAGGTCAAATTCTCCGATGCGGTTCTCCGGGAGCTTATTCGCGAATACACGCGCGAGGCCGGCGTGCGCCAGTTGGAACGGCAGATTGCCGCCCTGTCGCGCAAGGCGGTCCGCAAAATCGTCGCGCGCAATGGCGGCGCGAGCAGCCTGAAGCTCGAGACGCGTGATTTGGAAGGGTACCTCGGCCATGCGCCTTTTGTGTCCGAAAGCGCCGAGAAAATCATCGAAATCGGCATCGCCACCGGGCTGGCCTGGACGCCGGTCGGCGGCGATATCCTGTTCATCGAAGCCACCCGCATGCGCGGGCGCGGCAGTTTGATCCTCACCGGCTCGCTGGGCGAGGTCATGAAGGAAAGCGCGCAAACGGCCGTCAGTTATCTCCGCAGTCAGGCCAAGCGATTGCAGCTCGATTTTGACGACTACGGCAAGCACGACTTGCACATCCATGTCCCCGCGGGCGCCACGCCCAAGGATGGCCCCAGCGCGGGCGTGGCCATCGTGGCCGCCCTGGCGTCCTTGATGAGCAAACGCCGCGTGCGGTCGGACACGGCCATGACTGGTGAGATCAGCCTCCGCGGCCGCGTGCTGCGCGTCGGCGGCGTCAAGGAAAAGGTCCTGGCGGCCTCCCGGTTCGGCCTGAAACAGGTGATTCTGCCCGAGGGCAACAAGCCCGACTGGCTGGATGTGCCGGCCGAGGTCCGCGCCAAATTGAAGGTGCATTTTGTAAAGCAAATCTCCGACGTAATGCACCTCGCCCTCCTGCCGAAATGAGCGACTCGCCCTCGCCCTGGCTCTCATTCTCGTCCTCGTCCTCGCTGGGGAAGATCAGTCCGGGGGCAATGGCAATGAATGATTTCCGGGCCGCCATGGTTCCGGGGGAACCCTCGATCATAGTCCGGCAATTCGATGCCGGGTTCCAGCCCGCAAGGCCTCTAATCTCGCCGGCGCGGCTGCGGCACGGCGCGCATCTGTTCCTGGCCGTCTCATTGTTGGCGTTCGGGGCCAAATCAGAAACGACGAACACCTTGGCTGGCAGTATCGAGGCGCGCGCGCTCGCCGAAAAGATTTACTGGGCTGGTCCGGAGACCAATTCCACTCAAAACGGCATCCTGAAATTGAGCGATCCCGATGGCAAGGCGACGGTGATCCCCGTGCGGATTGAGGTGGTGATGACGGCAACCAATTGGCAATCAGTCTATTCTGCCGGCTCGAACCCGGAGCTGGCGGGCGGGGTGGTGATCGTGCACGTGGAGGGGGAGCCCAACCAGTATTTTCCCAACGTAAAGCCGCCGCCGGCCGGCCGCGATGCTCTGACGGCATCGGAATTGACGTCTCCTTTGGCGCCGGGATCGGATTTCTGGTTGTGCGATCTCGGCCTCGAATTTCTCCGCTGGCCGCATCAGAAAATCTTGAAAAGGGTGTTCCATCGCCAATGCGCCTGCGTGGTCCTCGAAAGCACCAATCCGCATCCTGCTGCCGGCGGCTATTCGCGCGTGGTGTCATGGATTGACGAAGCATCGCTTGGCATCGTGGAAGCCGACGCTTATGACCTGAACGGAGAGAAACTCAAAAATTTCTATCCGAAGAGCCTCGAAAAAGTCAACGGCCGCTATCAGGTGGAGTCCATGGTCATGGAAAATCTCCAGACCAAGTCAAAGTCCGTGTTTGAATTTGATTTGCACAAATAGCGGGCCCCCATCCCGGAGCGCCGGACATTGCTCAGCCCGAGTCCGAAGCGCGCCCCTCTTGGGCGCTGCTGCGTGATTCCGAATCAAGCCTGGTAAGGCGCGGGCCGTCAAAACGCCAGGCCGTCGTCCCCTGCCGCACTTGAAATCAAGCCTCGGGCCGCTTTTTCTTTCTGGCATCCGGTGGACGAATTCACAATTCTTCCCGCGTGCCGAAGTGGGCCAAATTCATCATCGCCATCGCGTTGTTGCCGGTTTGTGCCGGCGCCGCCCGGGCCTTGTGGATGGTCGTCCAGCGTTGCGGCAGCGCGGACACGACCTGGGTGCCCTTGGTGGCTGGCGCAGCCTGTTGGCTCGTCATCTTTGTGATGCTACCCAAGCCCATGTGGCTTTATGTCTTGGGCCACGAATTCACCCATGTGCTCTGGACCTGGCTGTTCGGCGGACAAGTCAAACGGATGAAAGTCACATCCGCCGGCGGCCACGTGGTCATTTCCAAGACCAATTTTCTGATCGCCCTCGCACCTTATTTCTTCCCCTTTTACGCTGTCATCGTCGTGGCGATTTTCGCCCTCGGCCACCTCATCTGGAACTGGCACGGGTTTCTGCCCTTCTTTCAACTGACAGTCGGGGCGGCGTATGCTTTTCACATCACGCTCACCGTCCATGTATTGCAGACCCAGCAATCCGACATCACCAGCCAGGGCTGGTTGTTCTCCGCGGTCGTCATTTTCCTGGGCAACGTCTGCGTGCTGCTGCTGGGACTTCCCCTGCTCACGGCCAAAGTCGGCATCTTCAATTCACTGGGCTGGTGGCTTGAGAGCACCGGTATGATCTTTCACTGGCTGCAAAAGGTGGTCTGAGCACGGCTGGTTTTCCAAATGCCGGAGCGCGCGGTCTGACACCCGCGGCAACTTCGCGCGTCAGAGAGTTTCCTGCGGGCTGTTGGATCGGCCCAAAGGTCCGCGCGAGAATCGCAAAAAATGTCAGCAATTCAGTCTTGAATTGTTGGTGGCTTTGGATTCATCCTCAGGCAAGTTATGGATTTAGCCGACATCTTGGGACGCGAACAAATTGTCCCTGAACTCAAAGCGTCCAATCGCTGGGAAGCCATTGACGAACTCATTGGCAACCTGGTGACCACCGGCAAGATTCAACCGGCCGACCGCGATGCCGTGACCGCCGCCGTCAAAAAGCGTGAAACCTCCATGTCCACCGGCATCGGCTTCGGTATTGGCATTCCGCACGCTTCCACGGATTTGATTTTCGAGGTGGTGGGCGCGCTCGGCCGTTCCAGCAAGGGTGTCAATTTCGACGCGCTCGACAACCAGCCAGTCAAACTCGTCATGCTGTTCCTCGTGCCGCAGGGCCAGTTTCAGAAGCATCTCCACACCCTCGCCAATATCGCCAAGCTGCTCCACAAGGCCGACTTCCGCGAAGCCCTCGAAAAATCCCCCGACGCCGACGCCATGCTCGCCGTCATCCGCGAACACGGGAAGAAATAAATAGCGGCACAGGTCTCTCGCCAGTGTGTTCCGGCCCAACCCTGCCCTCGGACCGCGAGTTGTGCCAACTCACCCCCCGTTAATGCGTGCCATTGCGCCGCCGCCTGTTATATTCCCAAGATGCCATTTCGAAAACTTGGCCTCGATGCCAAAATTTTGCTGGCGGTGCAGGACGCTGGCTATACCGAGCCCACGCCCATTCAAGCCGCCGCCATCCCGCTGGTCATCGCCGGAAACGACGTCATCGGCATCGCGCAGACCGGCACGGGCAAGACGGCGGCGTTCACGCTGCCGATCCTCACGAAGCTGACCATCCATGCGCCCGGCCAGCGCCGGGGCACGCGCGTGCTCATCATCGCGCCCACCCGCGAACTGGTGGTGCAGATCGAGGAGAACGTGCGGGCTTATGCGAAACATCTGCCGTTGACGGTTGCCACCGTTTTCGGCGGCGTTGGCGAACAGCCGCAAATCCGCGCCTTGCGCGCCGGCACGGACGTGATCATCGCCTGCCCGGGCCGGCTGCTGGATTTAATGGGACAACGCTGCGCCGATTTTTCGCAGTTGAAGTTCCTCGTGCTCGACGAAGCCGACCGCATGCTCGACATGGGTTTTCTGCCGGACATCCGCCGCATCGTGCAGCAACTGCCGAAGCAGCGGCAGACGCTCATGTTTTCCGCCAGCTTGTCGAAGGAAATTGAGGTGCTCACCCATGAATTTCAGCGCGCGCCCAAAATCGTCCAGATTGGCCGTCGCGCCAACCCCGCCGAGACGGTCGCCCAGTTCGTGTACGAAGTGCCCAAACATTTAAAAACCTCCCTGCTGCTGCATCTGCTCCAGGACCCCCGGATGGATTCGGTGCTGGTGTTCTCGCGCATGAAGCACGCCGCCGACCGGGTCGCCCGACAACTGGAACAACGGGGCGTGCGCACCGCCACCCTGCACTCCAACCGTTCGCAGAACCAGCGGCTGCGGGCCCTGAACGATTTCAAGGCCGGCACGGTGCGCGTGCTCGTGGCCACGGACATTGCTGCGCGCGGCATTGACGTAAGCGGCATCTCGCACGTTGTGAACTACGATTTTCCGATGCACTCGGAGGATTACGTCCATCGCATCGGTCGCACCGGCCGCGCCCACGCAGTGGGCGACGCCATTAGCTTTGTGACGCCGGAAGATTACGGCGAATTGCGCGCGCTCGAACGCTTCATCGGCCGCGGCATCGTGCGCAAAAAGGCGGAAGGGTTCAATTACTCCGCCGCCGCCCCGGAGTTCAATCCAGCCACCGACGACCGGCGCCCTCCCCAACGGCCACAGCAGGGGCGCCCCCGGCGCCAGGACCAGCCGCGGCGCCCCGGCCAGCCCGCCCAGCAGCCTCGCGGCGGGCAGCGCCGGCCGCAGCCGGCCGGCCAGCAGCGCTGGCGGCGTTAGCAGCCTCAATGCAGTCTTTTGTGCCGCCCTTTTTGTTTCTTGCGATGCTTATGGGTGTCGATGCAAAGCAGGATGAAGATGACAGCACCGAGGCAAGCCAGCACGATGAGAACTGGCCGATACTGCCAAAGCAGCGACACAAAGGCGCGAAAATCTGACCAGAATTCAGAATTCATCCTGCCGCCAATGTACCTCCCCGCTCGCGAAAAGCGAAGAAAGAGAATCGTGATCTTTTTTCTTCCTGCCATCGGTGCCCATCCATGGTTAAATCTTCGCCGTGCTGCCTCATAAAATTATTGAATCCGCTTTGCAATCCGCCGTTCGCGCCGTGTTGCCGGACCCCGATGTCTCCTCCGTCCTGGTCCGCCCCTGCCCCGATCCCAAATTCGGCGACTATCAGAGCAACGCCCTGATGTCCCTGGCCAAGGCGCGCAAGCTGAATCCGCGCCAGCTCGCCACCAATGTGCTCGCCAGGCTGGACGTGTCCGCAGTCTGCGAAAAGGTGGAAATCGCCGGCGCCGGCTTTTTGAATTTTAGGCTGAAAAGCTCCGCGCTCATGGAGGCGCTGGC
Source organism: Verrucomicrobiota bacterium (assembly GCA_049509875.1). GTDB lineage: Bacteria > Verrucomicrobiota > Verrucomicrobiia > Limisphaerales > UBA11358 > UBA11358. The sequence goes on from JBEKZM010000027.1 coordinate 46,940, forward strand.
CGCCGCCGCGCGCGGCGAACATCTGTTTTTCGACCCAGCCGCTCGTCCGCGCACTGTCGTCATCGATTTCAGCGCGCCCAATGTGGCCAAGCCCATGCACGTAGGCCACATCCGCTCCACCGGCATCGGCGACGCCCTCCAGCGCACGCTGCATCTGCTCGGCCACGAGGTCAAAAGCGACAATCACATCGGCGACTGGGGCACGCAATTCGGCAAGCTGCTCCTGGGCTGGAAGGAAATCTTGGACCGCCCCGCCCTCGAACGCAACGCCATCGCCGAACTCGAGCGCCTCTACAAGGTCATCAACGCCCAATGCGACGCCGACCCCGCGCGCCTGGACGCGGCCAAAGCCGAACTGGTCAAGCTCCAGGCCGGCGACCCCGAAAACACGGCCATTTGGAAACAGATGATTGCCCTGTCGCAAAAACAATTTGACGAAATTTACGGCCGGCTCGGCGTGACGTTTGACTTCACGCTCGGCGAAAGCTTTTACAACCCGTGGCTCGGCGAGGTGGTCAACGATCTCCTGCGACGCGGCATCGCCCGGCAAAGCGAGGGCGCCGTCGCGGTGTTCAGCGACGGTTCGGTCCCGCCCAAGGAGGACGTCTTCCTCGTCAATCGCGACGGCGAATGGGTTCCCGAGCCCGCGCTCATCCGCAAGAGCGACGGCGGCTTCAACTACACGACCACCGACCTCGCCACCATCGATTACCGGATCAAAACCTGGTCGCCGCATGAAATCGTCTATGTGGTGGACGACCGGCAGTCGGGCCATTTCAAAAAATTGTTTGCGACGTTCGCGCGCTGGCAGCCCGGGACGGCGAACCAGGTGAAGCTGGTTCATGTCGGCTTCGGGAAAATCCTGGGCGAGGACGGCAAACCGTTCAAAACGCGCAGCGGCGACACCGTCAAGCTGGGCGACTTGCTCGACGAGGCCGAAGAGCGCGCATTCAAAATTGTGTCCGACAAAAACGCCGATCTGCCCGAGGCGCAGCGCAAGGAAATCGCTCGGGTCGTGGGTTTGGGCGCGGTGAAATACGCCGACCTCCTGCCCAACCGCCAGACCGATTACGTCTTTAGCTGGGACAAAATGCTGTCACTGCAGGGCAACACCGCACCCTATTTGCAATACGCCTACGCCCGCATTCGGAGCATCTTCCGCAAGGCGCAGGAGAGCGGGCTGCCCCCGGGAATTTTCGAAATCAAACTGGCCGCTCCCGAGGAACTCGCCCTGGCCAAACATCTGCTGAACTTCGGCCTCACTTTGGAAGCCGTCGCCGGCGAGTTGCGCCCGAATTATCTCTGCAATTACCTGTATGAGCTGGCCGGCAAGTTCACGGGTTTCTACGAAAACTGCCCCGTGCTCAAAGCCGGCGACGAAGCCACCCGCAATTCCCGGCTGGCCCTGTGCGATCTGGCCGCGCGCGTGCTCCGGCAAGGCCTGCAGACATTGGGCATTGAAACCCTTGAGCAAATGTGACCGTTGCGCTATGGTGGTGCAGCTGGGCACGCATCCGCCTCATCGATTGGGACCCAGTGGCTCAACTCACATGAGACGCAGGCTGACAACCGGATTCACGTTGATCGAGTTGCTGGTGGTGATCACAATCATCGCCATTCTCGCCGCGCTCCTGCTGCCGGTTCTGTCGCGGGCCAAGGCCCGGGCCGACGTCGCCAATTGCATGAGCAACTTGAAACAGTTGCAGCTCACCTGGCACCTTTACACGGACGACAACAACGATTTTATCGCCGGCAACAACTGGGAGAGCGAGGCCGGCGTCGATGGAGCCACGCGCGGAAATGCCAACTGGGTCACCGGCTGGCTGGACCCGCGCCAGGCAAACAATCTCGACAACACCAACACTGCCCTCCTGCTGGACCCCAAGTGGACTTCGCTGGGATTCAACAACCAATCGGCCCGCCTGTACCGCTGCACGGCCAGCGAGATCCTGGCCCGGGAAGGCGCCAGATTGTATCCGCTGGTCCGGACGATTTCCATGAGCGGCTGGATGGGATACAACAGCACCCTGTGGAATCAAGGCTTCCGTCTGTTCCACAAGACCGCGGACATCGTTGGTCTGTCCCCCACCGACGCGCTGGTCTTCATTGATGAGCGGGACGACAGCATTGATGACGGCTATTTCGCCATCGACATGGTGGTTCAGCAGTTGGCCAATTTGCCGGCCGGCTATCACGCGGGTTCTGGCGCGGCAACGTTTGCCGACGGCCATGCGGAAATCCACCGCTGGCGCAGCTCCCAAGTCCTCACCCGCCAACAATCCGGCGTGGAGACCGTCAAGGAAGAGTACATCCCCGTCCCGGCCGGCAACCCGGACCTCGCCTGGCTGCGCGCCCACGCCACAGTTCCCGAATAGCCGAACTCGCTCCTGGCGCTCATCGCGCGTCCTGGTTCATATCCACGCGGCGATGTGCCATCAACGGGCCAAACGGCAAGTCCGGCGGAATCACAATCTCGCGAACGCCGCCCTCATTGGGACCAACCAACTCCACTCGAACCAACGACACGTCGTCTCGCTTGTGTTCATTGAAATAAACTACCGCCGCCTCTTTTGAGTCGGCTGGAACCTCATCGTAATACAACTTCCCGTCATGCTTCCAGTGCATCCCAAAGATGTATCTTTCTCTCATAAAATGCTCACCCATGTGATGTCCGCCGGCGTGATCATGTCGCACCAGACGGCAAGGCCTTTTCCATGAGTTTGACTTTATTTCGGTCGTTGGCTCTTGTCCAGCACTGTTTAACCCCGCAAAAATACTTTTGTCGCAACCTCTTTTGGTCATAATCCGTCCATATCCAAACTAGATTCATGAAAATGCCACGCCTTGTCGCTTTCACACTGGCCCTGGGAACCCTGGCCGCGGTCCTCTTTTCCATCTCCGGTTGCGCCACCGTCGGTCAGCAGGATAGTGGCTGGATTTACCTCTTCAACGGCAAGAACTTGGACGGCTGGGAGGAACACAGCGGCAAAGCCAGCTACACGGTTGAAAACGGCATCCTTACCGGCGAATCGGTGGCCGGCACCGGCAACAGCTTCCTCTGCACCAAACAAACCTATGACAATTTTGAGCTGGAACTGGAGTATAAGTGCGACGCCCTGCTCAATTCCGGTGTGCAAATCCGGAGCGAGGTCTTCCCGGACGCCAGCACGGCAACCATCAACGGCAAGGAATACAAGTTCGCCCCGGACCGCATCCACGGTTACCAGTGCGAAATCGACATGGACGTCGCGCGTGGACGCATGTGGTCGGGCGGCATTTACGATGAAGCCCGGCGCGGCTGGCTGGTGCCGGCCGACGGCGAAAAAGGGAAGCAGGGCCTGGCCTTCTCCGAGCAGGGCCGCGCGATCAGCAAGAACGGCGAATGGAACAAGCTACGCATCGTCGCCGACGGCCCGTCCATCAAGACCTGGCTCAACGGCGTGCCGCGCGCCGAAATCTTTGACCCCGTGACCCCCGGCGGCGTGATCGGCCTGCAGGTCCACGGCGTCGGCAACAGCGCCGAAAAAGTCGGCCTTAAAGTCTTCTTCCGCAATATCCGCCTCCGCCAAATCCACACTGAAAATAACACGCTCACAGACGAGGAAAAGGCCGCCGGCTGGAAGCTGCTCTGGGATGGCAAAACCACCGACGGCTGGCGCAGCCCGAAGTCGGACCAGTTCCCCGAAAAAAGCTGGCGCATTCAGGACGGCGAGCTGTCCGTGGTGGCCAGCGGCAACGCCGAGGCCCAGGCCGGCGGCGACATCATCACGCGCGAGCGCTATTCCAACTTCGAGCTGACCGCGGATTTCAAGATGTCCACCGGCTGCAACAGCGGTATCAAAATTTTCGTCCAGCCCAATATCTCCCCTATCGACAAAGTGACCGGCAAACCCACTGGCGTGGGCTCCGCGATCGGCCTGGAATACCAGATCCTCGACGACGCGAACCATCCCGATGCCAAATTGGGACGCGATGGCGACCGCAAGCTGGGGGCCCTGTATGATCTGATCCCTTGCGACCCCACCAAGCCCGTCAATCCCGTGGGCGAATGGAATCGCGCCCGCATCCTCTCCCGGGGCACTCACGTGGAAGAATGGTTGAACGGCCGCAAAATTCTCGAATATGACCGCGGCTCGGAGGCGTTCCGCAAGGCAGTGGCCCAAAGCAAATTTAAGAATATCCCGGATTTTGGCGAATGGCCCGATGGGCACATCCTGCTGCAGGAGCACGGCAGCGAAGTGTCCTTCCGCAATGTCAAAATCCGAGTGCTTCCAACCGCAACCGCAAACGCCACCGCTGTAATCGCGCGAAATCGAAAATCGTAAATATGAAGTCCCGTCGCCGTTTTCTGAAAACCACCCTGGGCGGTGGCCTTGGGCTGGCCTTGTTGCCGAACCTCCTTCCCGCCCGTCTGCTGGGCGCAGACGCGCCCTCCAAAAAAATCCAAGTCGCGCAGATTGGCTGCGGCCGCATGGGCCGCAGCGACATGGGCAACGTCATGAACGAATCGCTCGCGCGAGTGGTGGCCGTCTGTGACCTGGATTCGCGCCGCCTGGCCGAGGGCAAAAAAATGGCGGAGCATTATTACGCCGACCGCGGGGAAAACGGCGTGAGCGTCAAGACCTATCACGACTATCGCGAGGTCCTGGCTTCGCCGGAAATCGATGCCGTGGTGGTCACCGTGCCGGACCACTCGCACGCGCGCCTGGCGATTGAGGCGGCAATTGCCGGAAAACATATTTATGTGCAGAAACCCGTCACCTACAATATCGTCGAAGCCATCGGCCTGCGCCGGGCAGTGGAAGCCTCCAAGGTCATTCTGCAGACGGGTTCACAGCAGCGGTCCGAGCGCCCCTGGCACAGTTTCCGCGCCGCCAGCGAGGCCGTCCGCAACGGCCGCCTCGGGCAGCTGAAGACCATCCAGATCGGCATTGGCGTTGACCGGCCCAGCGGGCATCCGCCGGCGCCCATGCCGGTGCCGCCGGAACTGGACTACGAAGCCTGGCTCGGTTCCGCTCCAGAGCAGCCGTACATGGAACTCCATGTCCATCCGCAACACAGTCTCGAGGGCCGGCCCGGCTGGATCACCACCGAAGACTTCGGCCTGGGCATGATCACCAACTGGGGCGCGCACCACGTGGACATCGCCCAATGGGCCATGGGCCAGGAACTCGGCGGTCCGCTCTCCGTCGAAGCCCAGGCGCAATTCATGCACGGCGACGCCTGGACCGTGCACACGACCTACCATGTTGAAATGGTCTATCCCAAGGACGTGCGGGTGATCCTCGACAATAAGTTTGAAAACGGCCTCAAATTTGAAGGCGATCAAGGGTGGGTTTTTTGCTCCCGCAGCGAGGAAAAAATCACGGCCAGCGATCCCGTGCCGGCGGGCGGGCGCCAGGCCCTGCTCCCGTTGCGGGCGAGCGATCCCAAAATACTCTCCCCGCTCGGCAGCGACGCTGTCCGCTGGATGCCCAGCCGCACCCACCATGGGAACTGGCTGGAAAGCATCGCGGCTAACCGGCAGCCCATCGCGCCCATCCAGCAATCCGCCCGCAGTTTGGAAGCCTGCGCGGCCGCCTGGATCGCCATGAAACTGAATCGCAAGCTCGCCTGGGACGCGGCGACGGAAAGGTTCGTGGGTGACGATGCGGCCAACGCCCTGCGCCGCCGCGCCGCTCGCAAACCAGAGTATGACTTTGAGTTGGTGATGAAAAAAGCGGGCATTGCCTGAAGATAGTTTTGCTTCTCTTTCGCATTTTTGACGGCGGTGGTTTTGCCACCCTAATGAATCGGGCGGATTTCCGCCGCAAATTTCACTTTCCATCTGCGCGGCTTTGAATAGATTGCCGTCATGTCCGAGATCGCTAAATTCGTCAATCGAGGCTCCGCCAGCATTACGCCCGCCATCGCGGAAAAAGTCCTGCGCCTCCTGCCCCAGTGGAAACTGGAGTTCACGCAGATCAACGCGCCCAAATTCCCCCACCTCGTGGACCAGCTCGAATTCCTCGCCGATGCCGTCGAGGACGCGGTTGACGGGGCTTACAAGGACCTGCCCTTTGTCGGCGTGGCCCAGGCCGTCTTCGCCCTCATCTACGCGCACAAGAAGACGGGCATGATTCCCGAAACGGTTTTGGAACTGGGGCGCGCGGACGATTCGAGCGTCGTGCGCGCCGTGCTGATTCAGAATGAAAGAGAGTTTGCCGTTTATGCCGGCAAACAGGGCGTGGACTGGTGCAAGATCACCAGCCAGCCTTGAGAACCGGCGGGACCACCTGGAGCGGCGTATTGAGCTTTTGAGACCATGCAAATTCCCCTGGTGATGACCATTATCAGCCCCGACCGCACCGGCTTGGTGGAAGCTGTGGCGCGGGCCGTGGCCGATCACGGCGGCAACTGGCTGGACAGCCGCATGTGCCGGCTCGGCGGCGAATTCGCCGGCATCCTGCGCATTCAACTCCCGGCGGGGAAAAAGGCCGCCCTGCTCGCCGCGCTGCAACAGCTTCAGACCAACGGCCTGCAAATCGTGGTGCGCGATGACGCGCCGGTGCCGGCGGCCGCGGGGAAACAGACAAAGCTGGAAATTGTCGGCGCGGATCGCCCGGGCATCGTGCGCGAAATCACCAGCGCCCTGGCCCGCGCCGGCGTAAATGTGGAGGAATTTTCGAGCGAGGTCTCCAGTGCCCCCATGTCGGGTGAAACCTTGTTCAAAGCCAGTGCCCGGCTGCAGATTCCCGTCCATTGTGACCTCATCACCTTGCGGAGAGACCTGGAGAAAATCGCCTCCGATTTGCTGGTGGACGTCTCCTTCATCGAAGTGAGTTGAGTGCTCTGCGGCATAAATCAGATAACGTGTTAAATGAATAATTTAAACCAATCCGGTGGAGAGGGCCGGGGTTAGGGTAAGCGTAAAACTCTCTTTCTCGCCCGTGTCCCTCGTGCCGACCAACCAGCGAACTGCGCCTTTCCTTGATTGTCTTTCCATCAGTGGGGGGTTCATGGTGAGGGCCTGCTTGCCCCTTGTTCGTTTCCAATGCGCCATCTGCTCCAACCGCGCGTACTAAGGACGGCGACCATGGCGGCCGCCCTCTCCGCGCTGGCCTGTTACCCGCGCCTGTCGCTCTGGCTGCAGCGCCCGGCGCCGGTCTGGTACCTGGAGGCCACGATTTTCGTTTGCTGCACCATGCTCTGGGGGTTCGTCTTCGCCTGGCATGAGCCCTACACGGGCCGGCCCGTTTTCATCGTGAAACAAGAACCGGCGCCGTTCCTGGCGGCAACCGTCGGCGGAATTGCCATGGCGTTGATCTCCCATTTCTGGCTGGATCCGGTGCTGCGGCCGAAATTTCCGGAAGAATATCCGCCGGACTGGTCGCATTGGCTGGCGGCAGTGCCGTTTTTAATGGCCTTTAACCAGCTCTTCGGGGTCTTTGCTCCCGTTGACTGGCTGATGCGACTGACCCGAAACCGCTGGATGGCAGCCGCTCTGACGGGCGTTTTAGCGGCGGCGTTGCTCCTCTACAAAACCCAAAAGCTCTCCATTTCAGTGCCGCCGCCATTGCTGACCGCCATGTTGCTCGGGCGGCTGGTCTCGGGATTCCTGGTGGTGTGGTTCTATCTGCGCGGCGGCCTGGGTCTCGTGTGGTGGTGGGGTCTCTTGCAGGAATCAAGACACGTGCTGGATTTCGCCGAAAGCCCTTAGCAGGGAAGCATGGAAGGGCCCTCCGCCCACGCCATTTGTCATTAGTCATTAGTCATTCGTCCTTCATCCTCGGTCATTCATTTAGCTCGCTTTCTCCTCGACTAACGGCCGGGAAACAAAATCATGGGGCGCGTGCGCACCTATGTGATCTTTAATCCGGCCGCCCGTGGCAACAAGGCGCGGCGCTTCCGGCGGCATTTCGATGAGTTGGCCCAGCAATCCGTCTTCAAGGCCACCACCGCGCCGGGCGACGCCCAGCGTTTCGCGGCGGCCGCCGTCACCGACGGCTTCGACCTCATTGTGGCGGCCGGCGGCGACGGCACCGTTAATGAAGTGCTCAACGGCATTGGCGAGGCCGACGACGGATTCAAACGGGCGTGCCTGGGCGTGCTCCCGCTGGGCACGGTCAATGTCTTCGCGCGCGAACTGAAAATCCCGTTGCGCCTGGAGGCCGCCTGGGCCGTGCTGCGGCGCAGCCGGGAGATGAAGATCGACCTCGGCCGCGTCGCCTACCGGGAAAATGGCAATTCGGTGCGGCGTTACTTTGTGCAACTGGCCGGGGCCGGCTTGGACGCCCGCGCGGTGGAACTGGTGAGTTGCAAGCTCAAAACCCACAGTGGGCCCTTCGCCTACGTCGTCGCGGGATTTCAGGCCCTGGCTGAATCCCAGCCGCGCCTCACCGTCTGGGCCGATGGAAAAAAAATCGCGGGCCGGCTCGCGCTGTTCGGCAATGGCAGGTTTTATGGCGGATCCTTCGCGATTTTTCCCGGCGCCAGCCTGAACGACGGCCGGTTGGATGCCTGCGTCTTTCCCAGCGTATCGCTGCCTTTCCTGCTGCGCCTGGCGCCCGGTCTTCTGCTGCGGCAGCGCCTGTCCGAAAAGCTCGTCCGCCGGATCTCCGCCCGGAGCCTGGAAGTGACCAGTGAATCCACCACGGCCTTTGAACTGGACGGGGAATGGATCGGTCATTTGCCGGCGAGCTTTTCCGTGGAACCGGAAAAGCTGCGCGTCATCATGCCTTAGTGGCGGAATCCTTCGCCTATCCCAATCATCAGCCCACGTGGATGGCTTTCGCCTGCGCGCCAGCGTCGTGGAGTGCGTGCGGCCCTCCGCCGCTGTGGTCTGTGCCTGCTCATTTCGTGAGGCCTTCAATTGCAGTTTCAGCCTGCCTTCGTGCGCAGGTTGTTAAAAATCTGAATTCATCCTGCCTCCTTTGCTGTGCTATCCCTCAGAATCAGCCACGGGCAAATGGTTGCCCACCCGCTGTTCCTGGCCCGGTGGGTCTCTCCGAAGCTGTGAATAATATCCTATTGACCGTCGCAGGAGCGCATTTATGATATGAATACAATCACCTGCTGGGTCAATAGGTCTGGCCGGACGGCGTGGTGGATATCCACGCCGACCGGCACAATTGGTTGATTGACGTTATGGTTTTCCGGTGGTCACTGGCTTAAGCGGAAGAACCAGTATCCCACCGGCGGCGTAACGGTCACGCTGTTGGTGCCATTGGCGGTCGCGACCGCATAAGCACTCGCGGCCCAGCCGGCGGGTGCGGCCAGGTTGTTGTTCTGTTGCAAGGTGTAGCTGCCGGTGTTGGGCCAGGAAACGATGACGCTGTTGCCGGAACGGCTGATGGTCAGAAATGGCAGGCCCGGTGTTTGCGCCACGGAGATCAGCGCCCAAAACCCGCCGGTGACCGAGTAACCGCCGCCGGTCAGCGGCTCGCCGGCGTCCGGTTGGCCGATGGTGCCACTGACTTGATAAGTGCCGCCCGCGCTGACGCCGCCGCCGCTGGACACCTTGAACCAGTTGATCGAGTAGCTTTGCCCCAAGGCCGAGAGGCAGACTGCAAAAGCCAACAGGCAGGAACTGATAAGTTTTATTTTCATAATCTTGTTTGGTGTGAACGACAGATTAAACACAAGTGCGGCAAGGCACCCTTGATTAATCTGTGCGTTCATGGTTCGTTGCCCTATTTACCGGAAAGGGCTTGCTCCAGCCGGTCAAGCCGTGCCTTCAACTCCGTGATCTCTGCGTCCTTCTCCTCCACTTTTTGATTCAGGCCCTGGATGGCAGCGAGGGCGATGCCTTCCTCGTCCACCGTGGCTATGTGTTTGTCATCCGTGCCGACGTTGAACGCCGCATGGAAATCCTGCGCCATCGGACCGATATGCTCGCTGCCTTTATCCGCCTTGTAATTCCAACGGCTGATGGGCAGCGCGCTCACCTTGTTCAATACGTCGAGCGGTGAAACCCACTCAAAATTTTCCTTTGCGTTGCGGTCGCTGGTGCCATTGAACGTGAGTCCGGTCCAGTTGCCGTTGTTATCCAACGAAGAGACATAAGCTTGCGCGTTGCCAAAACGGGCGATGAGAACATTGGTCGTGCCGGAGCCATTTGGCCAGCTCGTGGAAACGCTCAAGGCTCCGTCGGTTGGCCCCCCGTGGGCGATCACCCGCAGGGCCGAGGAACTGGAGATGGTGGTATCCAAGTTTTCGATAAGGACAATCGGGTCGCTGCTATTGCCTTCTCGCGACCCCACCACCCGCAACGGGGCGCCAATGGGGTTATTCGTTCCGATGCCGACGCCGGTGGAGATGGTGCCAACCTGACCGCTGCTGGTCACACCCACCAGCGGGCTGTTGGCCGGCAAAGTTGTCGTGTATATGCCGGCGATGTAGGCGCTGTTCTGATCTCCTGCGGCGCCTAGCCGGATGATGCCAGTATCACCCGAAACTCCCGTGCTGCCGATGTCAATATTGTAATTGCCGGTCGTAATGTTCTGGCCCGATTGATCACCCAAGGCTATATTGTTGTTCCCTGTGGTGTTCGAGGCAAGTGCCGAATACCCTACCGCCGTATTCGCCGATCCGCTGGTGTCGGTGTCAAGCGTATGCGCCCCATCGGCCGTGTTTTGGTTTCCGCTGCCGATGGTGTAAAGTGCTCCCACGCCTATCCCCGTGTTCGCTCCGCCGATCGCCTGAAAGAGCGCACTTTGGCCGGCGAGTTGCCCAACGAAGAAATTAGTGTCATTGTCCCCGTACAACATTAGTTGACTGCCTGAGTAAATGATGTCTTTGGCGACCCCGGTGGCGGGCAGGGTCAACGTGGCCGGTAAATTTCCATCCAGGTTAAGCGTGATTGAGCCGCCCAGGGGCACGACCCCGCCGCCGGTGAGTCCATTCCCGGTGTTGATGGTGATGGAGCCGTTGCCAGGAAGCTGGTCGTCTAACAAGGTTCCCATGGTGCCAAGCTGGCCGCTGCTGTTCACGACGACGATTGGGCTGTTGGAGGCAATGGTTGTGTCATAGATGCCGGCGACATAAGTATTGGTTTGGGACCCTTGGGTCCCGATGCGGATAATATTATTTTCGCCCTCAATGCCCTGGTTGCCAATATCAATGTTGCCACTTTCACCGCCGACAAAATTAAAACCCGCTTTATATCCCAATGCGATATTGGTGTTGCCGCTCGTCATTTGCCGGAGGGCATAAGCGCCATTGGCCGTGTTGTCAACGCCGCTTGTGTTCTGGTAAAGCGCATTAAAGCCATAAGCTGTATTGGCGGTGCCGCCAGTGTTGTTGGCGAGCGCAGACACGCCACCGCCGGTATTATTGGTGCCGCTCGTGCCCGTGGTCGTCGAAGCCCCTGCTTGCTGGCCGCTGAAAAAGTCTCCTTTGTTGTCAGCGTACAAAAGATAGCTGGGGCCGGAGTTGATGATGTCCGCGGTAACCTGTGTTGCCGGGAAGTCCAACCCGGTGGCGCTTACGATGCCATTGACATCCAGGGCTGTGGCGGGATCGGGCTTTCCAATGCCCACATTATTCGCCTTGATTTCCAGCGGTTCGTCGTCCGTCGTGCCCAGAAAATCCACGCCCGGGGTGGTGCCCGCGTTGCCTTTGAGGTTCCAATAGCAGGGCAGGCCGCAAAGGTCATAGCCGCCCAGCGTTGAAGCATTGACATTCGTCAGACCGCTGCCGCTGCCGGCGAAGGAATTGGCCGTAACCGTGCCGGCGCTAAAGTTTCCCTGCGCGTCGCGGCTGACTATGGCATTTGCGATGTTCGCGTTGGTCGCGGCGTTGGCGGCGTTGGCCCCGCTGGCCACATTAGTGGCAGCCACCCCGCCC
>JBEKZM010000270.1:0-2686 GCA_049509875.1 Verrucomicrobiota bacterium
CCCAGGCTGTAGCCCACGCCGTTTGCTCCGGTTTGCTGCTTTCGCAATTCATCCATAGCGGCGTGGGAAAGGTAGCGCTTGCCGTCCAATTCCCCGTCGTTGGCCAGCATGAGACCATAGCGGAAAATATCGTGGGTGGTGGAGAACAAGCCGCCGGCGGCTTCGGGGAAACGGTGAATGCGGTCATCGAACGGCTTCGTCAGAAAGTCAATGCCGCCTCTGGCATACCGCAGCTGTGCTGCCGGAGTCAGTTCTGCACTATGTCCATGGTGCAGGCGGGCGCGGTGCGCGTGACGACCATCGCAGCGTTGCTCGAATGGCAACGTGATTGAGCAACTGCGCTTCTTTGCCGAGGGCATCTCTGGTCTGGTGGAGGGGGAATCCCAACCTGGTCCGCCGGCGCAGAAGGATCCGATTGATCTGCAATTCGCGTTTCTGGATGTCGTGCCATATTTGACAGACAACGAACGGCTCACACTGAGGGTCGGACGGTTCGGCATGTTATTCGGGTCGGGCCGACTGGTTGCGCCCCCTGTTCCCGTCAACATTGATTGCCGACGGCGTCGAGGCCAAAACTGTCGACATACTCCAGTTCCCACGATCCAAGCGATTGAACTGCTCGCGAAGATCGTTCCAGACAATCTGATCGTTGGATACTTGACGCAGAGTGGTCAACGGACCGGGGGCGGTAACTTTTGGACAAAGGAGGCGGTGGCTTCAGCCAGGAACTTTCGGCAAATTCCCAGATACTCGTCTCAACACCAACAAACGGAAGGATGGATGGCTCTAAATCAAACGAGCGTCTTTGCGGGTGTCAGCCTGGCCAAGGCCGACGTCCAGTCCCGAGTGCAAAACTCGCTGTCCAGGCTGTTGGACAATTCCCACGCAGCACGTAGCGGCTCCACTAATCCATCCCCGCCACCAAATACATGAACCCGTAAGCCATCGGCACATATGTGATGTCGCCGCACGAAACCTGATCCGGGCCGCCGATTTTCAACCCTTCCAACAGGTACGGATAAATCCGGTGCTCCTCGCCAAGCTGCCTCAAGTTCCGCTTGGGATAGATGGCTTCGATGCCCATCAACTCCAGTATCCTCGTCGGGCTAATCGAGCGATGTGAGGGCAATGAAACCGTGGTCGGTGAGCAGTTGTGCGAGGACAGGGGCGGAGGCTGGGAAAGCGATGTTGGTCGCTGATGCTGCGGTTACATAAACACGGGTCCTCGGCAATCCCGTTTTTGGGCTGAGGCTGAAACGATAGGAAAACAGGCGATGATGACAAAGAACACCTCACGCCCGCGATGCATCTCAAGTCCACCCAAATCCAAATTCTTCAAACCAACGTCGGCTTCATTCGGACTTCAAGTGGCGCATCGCGATTGCTTCAATGCGTTTTCGGACGTGCATTTTTTGACAGATGCTCTTGACATGGCAACGAACGGTTTCGGCGCTGATTTTGAGTTGATCGCCAATTTCCTTATAAATAAAACCCGCCGCCAGCAGATCCAGCACGTTTCGCTCACGCGGTGACAGGTTTTCCGACTCAGTCGGCGAAATGCCGATTGAATGGAAATGCCGGACCACTTTGCTGGCGATAGGACTGGACATGGGAGTGCCGCCGGTAGAAACGTCGCGAATGGCCGCCAGCAACTGTTCGGGCGGACTGGACTTTATGAGATAGCCGTTCGCGCCTGCTTTCAAAGCGCTGAATATTCGTTCGGAGTCCTCGTAAACCGTTACCATGATTACCTGTATGGCAGGTTGGATTTTCTTGATCGCGGCCATACACTGAATGCCGGACATTCCCGTTAATTGGATGTCCATCAGCACCACATCAGGCTTTTTGGCAACGGTCTGCGGCAAGGCCGCCTCTCCGGAAGCGTACGCGCCAGTGCAGTTGATATCCAACGCTGACGCAAGGATCTCGACGATCTGATCGCGCAAGCTGCGGTTGTCTTCGACAATAACAACATTTTTGATAATGACAAACGAAGCGTTGGCACATTTGTGTTCGCTTATTGGCATGCTGCCACGTTTGATTTCGACATAACAAAAAGCAACCGATATCGCATTGACCGATCGTCGCAATCGCACGGCCAGCCAACGGGCACGATAAACCGCATATATGTTGTCACGATCGGTCGAGTCACAAGTTGCGGAAGAGAGTCGCTCACGATCACTGGATTTTGATACTCACGTGCGCGGCCAGCCACGCAAAGTCGCTTCCGGTGCTTCCTGCCGGGTTCGTCAGCAGGGCGTCGCGCCACTTGTGCAGCATTGCATGCCCATCGGCAGAGGTTATGGTACTGCTCTGGCCATGGTTCACTGCGGGATGATCGTTGCCGCCCGACGGCTCAGAGATCAGCAGGAATCCATCGTTAATGCTTAATGGATTCTCATCCACAATCGTCATCGCATCCGCCGGACCGAGGCCGGCGGGAAAGATGCTGAACTTTCTGAAAATGAAATAGCCCGGTGCTATCTCATTAGGGTTTTCCGATTCCCACTTGGTGGTTCCCATGTAACAGTTCATTGAGCAAGAGCGAACGCGCGGCACGGCGTTCGCCCCCGATTTAGGCCAAGTGCTCAGATCGGCGGGGCATTTATAAACTCCTTGATTTTTCAAATATCCACCGACGGAGCCCGCCAGTGGTTGGGTAAACCCCGGAATAACGTCTCCATAA
>JBEKZM010000271.1:0-2675 GCA_049509875.1 Verrucomicrobiota bacterium
AGCTCGTACCGCGGCACAAACCGGTTTGTATGTTCCTACCGAATTGACCCTTTTGGGAAAAACCCTCCTGCAATTGGAACAGGTTGGGAAAATTTTATGTCCGACTTTCAATCCCAACGCCTCGGTGCGCCGGCATGTCGCCGAAATCATGACGAAACGGATTCGGAACGCCGCTTCGCCGGGACATTTGTATGGATCCTTCTTGGAGATGAAGGATTTTGTCGGCGGCCTCCCCGGACGGGTGAACAAAATCTTGGACGCCGTCGGCAATTCGGAACTGGAGGTAAATGTCAAAACTCCCGACGCGCGGCATCTGCTCAACGGCTTCGAGAAAATCGCCAATCGCGTCACCACCGGCATCATTCTGGCGGCGCTGATTGTCGGGGCGGCCCTAATGATGCGAATCAGCTCCACTTTCCAGATTTTCGGCTACCCTGGCATCGCCATGATTTGCTTTTTAGTGGCCTTGGGCGGGAGTGGCTGGCTGGTGCTGGGCATCCTTTGGAAGGATTACACGGACAAGCACAAGCCGAAAGCGTGAGCTGCAAATTACCGGTGCCGGCAACAAAGTCGAGCCCTGGATGATCTAATTTTAACGAGTTCGAAATCGGGCGTGCCGCAACTCAAGGGTTTTGTGTCAAGCTTGATGCGGTCCATGGGGTGATGACCCCACAAGCATTTCTTGCGGGTGATGGGGCAGATTTTGGCTGGAGATGGCTGCAACATTTGGTCGGGTTAATCAACCGCAGCGCTGCGGATGTGCTGGGGGAAGATGCGGCCTCATATGCCAACACAAATATCGAGAGCCCCAGTGCGCGGCCAACAACCCGCCGATGATAGTGCCCAACGCTGCGCCGACGGGAATAACGACGTAGAAAATGGTCAGCCTTTATTCCGTTTTGCCGGCGTGTAGCTGTCGGAAATCAGACTGGGACTGATGATAGCGTAGCTGTCTTCGCCCAAGCCGACGAGCCCGCGGAACGCGATCATCATCGTAAACGTCGCTGCGAAACCCATCAGGATGGTGCCGATGCTCCACACCAGAATACCGTCGGCGATGAGCCATTTGCGCGAGGCGCGGTCGCCGGGCCAGCCAAAGAATGGCGACGTGAAGAAATGGCCGATCATGAACGCCGTCACGAGCCGCCCGGCTTGCTCGTCGTTGATGCCGAAATCTTTTTGCAACGGGGCCAGCATCGCCGAGAGGACAAAGCGGCCGAGGTGATTGTACAAGTTGAGGCCAGTGCGGGGAAATGCAGGAATGGCAGAATGCCAATAGACTAGCCCCCTTGCGGGTCGGGTTATACCCCATGGAAACAGCACCGATTGACGCGTAGTCTTATCGCAGGAAATAACGGCCGGCGAACGGCCATTACAAAATAAAAGACAAACTATGCATCTCCTACTTTTGCCCATATTTGCCAGCGCGCTTTACATCGGCGGCGGCTCGCTCGGCCTCTTGATCGTAATCGTCGTGGTGGTCCTGTTGCTTCGCTAATCCGTGAAGCCTTCCGTCGACTCGCACCCAGGACAACACGACCGAACAACATCATTCCCGCTTTCCGTCGTAGTCACGGCAGACGCAGAACAAACAAACAAAACATAATTATGAACACACTCGAAATTAAGGGAGACTGGAACATCACCAAAGGCAAGCTAAAACAGAAATGGGCCAAGCTTACGGATGATGATCTGCAGTTTGCTGAAGGCAAGTCCGAGGAGTTGATTGGTCGAATTCAGAAGCGCACCGGCGAAACTCGCGAAGCGGTTGAAAAGGCGCTGGATGAATCCTCCCCCACCTGCAGTTGCAAATAGGCGCCCACCGTACTTGACGATGCGAATGAAGTTGGAATCCAGCGGCCCGCGCAAGCGATCCAATGGTTAAGAGCTTGTCGTGCATTGGTTTTTAGCGGTAGTACTATCTCTCGTGGATGTCCGCCTTGCTTCCGTTTTTGGCGGCTGAAGCGGCGAATCCATGTCAGTAATTAACCCGCGCGCCAAAACGGCAATAGGCTAACGGACAATCCGGATATGACCTTCAGCACCAAATCCAAACGCATTGCGGGCATGGATAAAGCGACGCTGACAACGGAACCACGCGGAACAACCTCAAATGGCGAATCGACGTTGGCTGGACCAGTTGCCGCATTAGCGGCTAAAACGAAACTGGTACAAATTGCCCTGATTCTGCTCGGCGCGATTGCCTTCCTTTACTTCGCCCGCCCCGTGGTCTTGCCCGTCGTCCTTGCTGGTATTGCGGGAATGACTTTGAAGCCGCTCATCCGCTGGTCGTCTTGCTGTCACATTCCGCCGGCGCTCTCGGCTGCGTTGGTGCTGTTTCTTCTGGTGACCAGCTTCGGAGTTGGCTTTATTCAATTAGGCCGTCCAGCGTTGACGTGGATCAATGACGTGCCTCAACACATGATCGAGTTGCGGCATCGGGTTCAGAACAATTTTCCCCGGCTGGCACGGTGCAGCGCGGCGGCGGCGGCGATGAACAACTTGGGGGCAACGGCGGAAGAGAAAATTGCCGAGCAAAAGCGGATGCCCACGGTGGAGGTCCAATGCAGTCGTGGCACCAGTTCAATCCTTGACTGGACCGGAACTCTTCTGGCCGGCATCGGCGAGACATTGGTATTGTTTTACCTGCTGTTAGCCTCGGAGGACCTGTTCCT
>JBEKZM010000272.1:0-2608 GCA_049509875.1 Verrucomicrobiota bacterium
AGTTTGGTTTCGGCTGGGTCGAGGATCTCAATGCCGTTGCCGTTCTGGATTTCAATGTCTTGAAGAAAGACCGCTTCCTTTTCTTTTACCAATTCTGACAAACCGACGACGGACAAAGCCTGGCTGCCAGTTGATGTGCGGTCAACCCGACGCACCAGCCATTCAGCATCGCGCACGATTATACGTGCCCCAGGAGCTAAAGTCCCCAAGTTCATAGAATTCTGTTATTTGGAACGCACAAATTATTATCAAATACTCATTTCGAACGCGAGCGATTATGCATTCGAGTAGAACAGCCAAGTCCGTTGCGTCGGTTTGAACAACCGCTGGCGCTGGCGTTCAATCGCCTGACCGGCCACCTAGTCCAGCTCATGGCCGATATCGCGATTCCAACGTATTGCCGATTTCGCGCAGCCTGTTTGACAAAACGTGTGGGCGGATGGCCGACCCAATCAGTCGGGAATCGGATCGATCCCACCGCGACAGATGGCCTGGGCGTCCAGATTACAGATCGAAAATTGAGGGTTGATCCGGCGTTTGTCATCGCGAAAAAGATCGCAGAAATGGCTTGCAAAAAAAAGGTTTGGATTTACAAGAGACCTGATTCAAAAGTCATGTTTCAACATCTATTTGCAAGAAGCGGGCTATCGCTGGAGCGTTTAAATGTGTTGCTGGAGTTGGAAGAGGCGGGAAGCCTGGTAAAAGCAGCGAAGGGTGATGAGGTGCGGCAGACACAGTATAGCCGGCAAATCAAGCAATTGAGCGGATATTTTGAGGTGGCGCTGGCGGACCGGCAAGGTCGGGAACTCAAGCTCACAGAACACGGGCGACGGCTGGCAAGATTGGTGCGCGAGGCGTTCCAAGGGGTGGACGATTTCCAGCGTTCGTGTGTGGACAAGCAGCTACTGGTGAGCATCGGGGCGGGCGACAGCCTGATACAATGGCTGGTGCTCCCTAGGGTGCGGACCATCCAAGAGAAGCTGCGGAATGTGCTTTTCTCACTGTCGAACCTTCGGAACGAAGAGATCGCGGGGAGGCTGGCGGAACAGAAGGTGGATTTCGGGTTGATGCGAGAAAGTGCAGTTCCGCCGAAACATCGCAAAGAGAGGTTGCTGCACGAGGAGTTCGCGATCTTTGTGCCGAGGAAGCTATTGCCAAGCAAGGGAAAGGCGATGTACAAGCAAGTGTTGGAAGCGGTGCCTCTGGTGCGACACGCGCCCGCCGGAGAGTTGGTCAGCCGGATTGCGTGGATGGCTGAACAGGAGGGGATGTCGCTGAACACGTGTCTGACTTGTGAAGGTTTCCCGCAGGCTTGCCGGGCGGTCCAGACCGGAAGGTACGCGGCGATATTGCCGACAATAGCAAGGGGCGATTTGAATTCGGCAGATTTTGTGGAAGTGGAATGGCCGGCGCTCAAGGGTGAGGCGCGGTGGATAGCGTTGGCGTGGAATCCGAGGCAAGTGAGCGTGCGGTCGGCATTGGAACGGGTGGCGGCGTGCCTGAAGGCGGAATTATGCAAGGCGGAGTAAGCGAGGGGCGGGTGGTGTCCCGGCGCTATGAGCGACTTCTCCTTTGTAGGGATAGCGGGGCCGCGCAGGGAATAGAGATTCTCGACCACGGTCGTGAATTTTAGGGCTTCCAGCACTGGGTCGCGACCGCTCTCAGGGAACACTGAAGAGACCCTGGACACCAACCCGGCGAATTGGCGACGGCCTTCCCAAGCAGCGGATTCAGTGGCTCCGGGCGAATGCCACACTTTCGGTGCTCGTCGGGGTGATGACAAAGAAAACATAGGGTTCGTCAATCCACCCTTTGTCGTAGTCGAAATGCGGAGCGTGATTTTTGTGAAGTTCAAAAAGTTCCAACATGAATTGGATAACGCGCTGCGGTGGCATTGGGGTTTCTTGAACAACGATTTGCTCTACCTCGTCGCGAAATGCTTGTGTGCGCAATGGAATCATTTTGTCATCCGGCTGCTCTCGATGAGTTGCGACCGGCACGATCAGTGCCGATAAAAAGCCGACTTCTGCGCTTAACGTGAGTGGGGCACCGATCCGTTCACTTCCTCGGGCGAAAGCGACAATTTTGGGAGGCACATTGGTGCCCGATGACGGCTCAAACAAATATGATTCGGCAAAGAACCTCTGATGGGTCTGATCATAGCCCCAATAGGTCAATCGCGTTTCTGGGTTTGGATCAGCATCAAGTCGGTTGGCAACGTAATAATGGTACACAATTGCAAAATGCGAATTCACTTGGTCAATTCCGACTTCGAGATTGGTTTCGGAAGCAGAGTATTGGCTGCAGATTTTAGAGAGTTCCTTTGGCAGGAGGAACTGAACGACGTTGGTCGTTTGGGGAATCCTAATATACCCGCCATAACGGTTGCAGATCGAAACGCAGCAACGGTCCGAAACCTTAAACAGCTTTGGGACCTTGAATTGTTGAAGCCGCTCGCCGGCTTGGAAGGTCATGCAGCTATCGGATGCAACGAAAAGCGTTTCGTTGTTAAATGCCCCTATGATCAGCGTTGCATTCGCGGAAGTTATCGAGACACAGACAGCGAGAATGACGATGTGGAACAAGTATCGAAAGCCTTTGGTCTGAC
>JBEKZM010000273.1:0-2548 GCA_049509875.1 Verrucomicrobiota bacterium
CGCGCGCGATGCCGATCCTGGCCTTCTCAATGCACCGCGCGATGGTTTCCGCCTCGTTGAGGCAGGGCATGAGGATGGTCAGTTCCAGGGGCGCGCTCATGGATCAAAGTGTGAGCCCCGCCTTTGGCCGGCGAAAGGCCTGCCTGACGAACGATGCGGCCCGTGAGGGGTGTTTGAATGGGACTCTGTCATGGGCAGTTTTGCGAACCGGTTCAGGGCCGAAATTTCTCAGAAAAGCGCGGGGGTATCAATTACAAACCGCGATTGCTTGGGCGCGCCCGGGCTCAGTTGAAGCACGCCAGGTACAAATGATTCGGCGGGAGATGAGGATCCGTGTAATAATCCACCTGGTCAACGAGCCGGGCATCCCATTGGGCCAGCCAAGTCTCCAGCGTCACGTGCATGACGCCCAACGCGATATCATCCGCGACGACATAATGGATGTGCTGCTGCCGGGCGAAGGCCGGCGAATCGGTGGGCCGGAGGCGCTCCACTTGCAATCGGCCGAGGGGCAGCGCGAGACCGGGTTCGGCAAAGCCGACGACGGTGAGGTAAGCCACGGTCGATTCGCCCGGAGGGATGGATTGGGCAAAGACGTCGCGAAGCGTTTCGAAAGTGGATCGGAAGCCATAGGCTTCCCGCAAATGAGACGCCATTTTGGATTGAGGATGACTGCTCGCCAAGCGGGCGATCAACGTGTTGGCCGGAAACAAGGGGCGGTTGATCGAGAGAACCAGGAGGCCGGCCGTAACCAGCATGACCGCCACGCCGCATCGCCGCCACCAGATCTGCCGCAGGAGATTCGAATGAACCGGCATGGCCAGCAGGAGGGGCAGGAAGAGCAAATAATAGGGCGACAAGTGCCGGGCATTGGTGAAGGTGCCGACCTTGGCCATAAACACCAGCAGGAGCAGCCAGGGCACCAGGCGCAGCAGCCAGGCCGTCGCGCGGCGGTGCACGGGCGATGAAAAGACCGGGACCATCGCCGCCCGTCCGCGTCGGACGGCAATGACGAAGGAGAGTAAAATGAGGCTGCAGATCCCGAGGCCAAGGCCGGCGGTTCCATCGGTAACGCTGCGTCTTAAATAGCCAAAGCGCTCAAAGCAATTGAAGTGTGAGCCGAACGGAGTGCTTAAAAACGCTACCATCGCCTGGTTCCATTGGCCGGCCCAGGGAAAAATTGGCGGCACCAGGTTTTGGGCCGGCAGGCAAAAGCAGTTGCCGAGCACGCCCCACAGCGGCGAGTGCAGCTCGCCAATTCCCGCGGAAGGAACGCCGTCCCATTTGCCCGTATATTCCAGATTGAACACGGTTATGGGCACGAACGAAACCAGCACCGCCCAGGCGCCAACCACCAATCCGGTGAGCGGCCGGCGGAACAACATTTGGCGGCAGGGCCAGAGGGCAATCAACCCGACCACCCCCAGGGGAATGGCGGTTTGTTTGACGCCGGTCACCAGCGCCGTGGCCAGCAGCGACAACCACAGGTCAACGGTCGATTGCCGCTCCCGCGCCCGCAGCGCCAGGTCAACGGCGGCCAGGACATAAACCGCCGCCATGCCGTCGTTAATGATGGAGCCTGCCTGCATGACGTAACACCAGCTTGAGGCGAGCAGCCACATCCACCACCACGCCACCTTGCGCGCCACCCCCAGCCGGACACAGACGCTGAACACCAGCCCTGGCAGCATGAGGTAAGAGACAAAGTCGATCAGGAATAGCAAGCGGTCCGTGCGGGTGAAAAGAAGGATGGGCGCCGTGAGCCATTCAAAATTGCAGCCGGGAATGTTCATCCGGCGGTCCTCGGCATGGATCCAATGCCATTGTTGCTGCCATAGCCAATGCATCACCCGCGGCGTGCGATACGACAGTCCGTCGCCATCCGATGAAACATACATCAATCCCCCGATCAAAGACATGAGCGCCAAAAGGCAGAAAAGCAAAGGCAGGGGGCGCCGGAAACGTCGTTTCAGCTTGCAGCCGAAGCGGGCAATCCTTTGACTTATCGGCTCAGGAATATGACGCCGCCCATTTCTTTGCCAGTAGAGAAACAGGGCTGTCCCCGCGAGCGCGAGAAAGACGCAATAGCCGGAGCGGTTTAACTGATGGCAGGCCGATAAAATCCAACCGGCGGCCACCAGCAGAGCTGACAGTAAAATCCACAGACGAATGACCACGAGCATGATGTTATGAGTCGGCGGCTGACGCCGGATGGCCTGCCATCCGGGCGCTCATGAACAAGAAAAAGCCGTTGCCATCGGCCCTCCCATGAGAATCAGTTTGCCTCCAAGAAAATACAAGAGTGCTCAACGCACTCAACCCAAAAAACTCCGGCCGGGTCGGAGCGCGGCTCCATGAGCCGCAGCAACGTGGAAATGCAAGACCACCCGCGTAATCCGTAAACTCTCTGACTGGCAACGCTGCTGCAGGTCGCGGACCCGCTGCGGTAAGAGCGCGTGGACGGCTTGGAACCACAAAGGCGGGCAAGGGACGACGGCCATTCGTTTTGGCGGCAGTCGCACTACCAGGTTTTGTTTGGAATCACGCG
>JBEKZM010000274.1:0-2537 GCA_049509875.1 Verrucomicrobiota bacterium
GGCAAACTGGCTGCCAATCGGATTTGGCGGGCGCGGTTGAAACTGAACGGTGACGTGAAGCCCCGCGATATTTCCTTGGGCGTTTCCGACAAGCAGGTGGCCGAACAAAAATTGCGGGAGATCACCCGCGACCATGAGCGGGTATCGGTGGGACTGCTGGCCCCGACGGCGCAACGCGAGACGTTTGAAAACCCAATGGCGAAGCTGGTGGACGGCTACGTGGCCGATTTGAAGGCATTGGGCCGCTCCGGAGATCACGTCCGGCATGTGGACAAGCGATTGCGGCGGCTCATGCGGGAATGTGGCTGGCAGAGCCTGCGCGACGCCACGCCGGATGCTTTCCTGCGCTGGCGGGCCGAACAAACACAGGCGCCCAAGACCATCAATGAGTATCATGCCGTCTTGTCGGCCCTGTTCACCTGGCTGCGCAAGCAAAACCGTGTTCCGGCCAATCCGTTTGAAATCATCAGCAAGGTGGATACGCGCGGCAAGCAACGGTTCCAACGGCGGGCTTTGAATGATGACGAGGCCAAGCGATTGCTGGCCACCCCGCACAGGTTGCTTTATCTCTTGGCCATGCACACGGGTTTGCGCCGTGGTGAAATCAGCAAACTACGGGGGAGCTACCTGCATTTGGATACCGCTAATCCGTTTTATGCGCTGCCTGCCGACATCGTCAAGAACCGCAAGGAGCAGCCGCGCCCACTGCATCCTGAACTGGTCGAAGAACTGCAAAAACTGAAAACCGCCGGGAATCTCGAACCGGCAGATTTGGCGTTTCCTGATGGTGTCCCGACCATGAAGGAAATTCGCAAGGATTTCAAGGCGGCGGGAATCCCGTTGAAAGATGAACTCGGCCACATCGTGGACTTCCACGCCTTGCGGACGACCTACATTACCCGCCTGCAACGGGCTGGCGTTTCACCGCGTGAAGCGATGGAACTGGCGCGGCACAGCGATATGCGGCTGACGATGAAAACCTATACGGACGTGGCGCAGTTGCCCTTGGCGGCAACCGTTCGTGGATTGCCTTCGATTGGCGACTCACAAAGAGACTCACAAACTTTAGTCGCCGAACGTCCTTCCCTGTCACCGACGGTCATTGGTTTGAAAGCCATCAACGTAGGTGAAACCATTGAGAACATTGATGAAAGTCATGGTTTGACTCCGGCTGTCGCAAACTGTCACTCCGGGCTGCCAAACAGTGAAATGGGGTTCGAATCCCCCTCTCTCCGCCATTTATAAGTAGGCTGATAGCAACAACTTACGCGATAAAAAATAGGCTCCTGTGCCTAAACTGTGCCTAAGATCTTCAAATGGAATATCAAAAATTCGCGAACTGGCCGTCTGGATTTTAGGCGAAAACCATGGGGTTTAACTGGGCATAAAATCGTGTCAGGTGTCAACGCATGAGGCCGGCATCTCTCGAGGTCGTCGCCATGTCCCGGAAGAATCGCCAAAAAATGTCGAGCCATTCATCGCACATCGCGATGCCTCGTCTGCCGTAGCTCGAAAACTTTTTGTGCTTCGGATTGCAGCAGCGGGCTTTGGCCTGGGACCAACACTGCGGATTTTTTTTGCACTCCGAGGCGGCTTTCGCTGGATCCCAACCTGGAATTTTCGTGAGTGCGGCCATAGCAATTGCGCGCTGGCTGAGCTTCAGCTCCTGACGGACGGACAGCAAGAAATGGATGAGCTCGCCCACCCCGTTTCGACCGGATGCGGTTCATTGACTAGCTGCTCGTGACCTTGGGCTACCCATGTCTCGTTTCTCTGGGGCCTGGCCAGCAGTTGGACCCGGTACGACCCCGACCAATCCACCCGCATGTTTTGCCCGCGAGTATTCTGTTCTACCGCGAGAAAAGTCCGCTACACAGCTCCACCACTGTGTTGGGCACGGGAGTCTATCCAGCGCTGGAAAGTTTGCGTTGGCGCGCGGAACATCTGGTCGCAGCCTACCGACAGTCGATGCCGGCGGGATGCGTCCCCGTTTTTCTTTGCTCCTCCTGCCAAAATCTGCCATACCATCCCAATTCTTCAACACTCATGAAAATTGATACCGCAACTCCCGGCATCGGCGAAAAATCACGGCCAACGCAACGAGCCTCATGATAATTCCTTCATCCATCAGTCAGCAGTCCTCATTCGCATTTACCCTTGCGCCTCAACGGCAAACGCCTATAAATCTCGTTGGGATATGCCTCTGATTTTCACCATCATCGCATCGGGCACGCGGCGAAGCCACCGTCAGCTTGCATCTACTACTGTAGCCATCCTCTAAAGTACCGATGCCTATCCCAAATCCAGCATCCGTATCGGGCATCCGGGATAACCACAACCGGGGCACCGTCGCAGATTTTCTCAAAGCAAAAATCCAACCCGGATCAAGGCTCTCGATTGTTTCGGCCTATTTCACCATCTACGCCTACGACGCCCTGAAGACGCATTTGGACGGTATCGAGCACTTGGATTTTCTGTTTGGCGAGCCTTCCTCCGCCAATCGCCTCGATCCGAGCAAAACCGCAAAGAAATCTTTT
>JBEKZM010000275.1:0-2533 GCA_049509875.1 Verrucomicrobiota bacterium
GTGCCCAGCAGCCCGATGAATGGTCCGCCCGCCACCGCCGTGGACAGGACGATCATGCCTTTCTCCAAAGACATCGCTTGCGCCGACGCCGCCTCTTCCAGCACCACTTTCACCGCCTCGAAAGCACTGGGGCTGATTTTCGTGGTGATGCTGCGGGACAAATGGTCGGTGTTGCCTTCGCCAACGCTCTGAATGGCCACCGGCTGTACGGCCACCGGGTTGTTCTTCAAGTGGTAGAGGATTTCATCAGCCCCGCGATCATATAATTCCCAGGCCGGCGCCCCGTCAAACTCCTCGCCCCGCTTTTTGACGTCCAGCGGATCGCGCGTGGCCGCGTAGGCCTTAAAGAATTTCTTCGCCGCCCGGGTCGCGATCGTCAACTGCCGGAACTTGGTGATGATGATGGTCCAACTGAACAGGGACAGCAGCAATAAAACGCACACCGTGATCTTGCCTTCGGTGGTGGCGTTTTGAATGGCATAAACGGCCGCGTTGGCGGCCAGCAGGGGATGGATCATAAAAATCATATAAATTTCACTTAAGCACACAATTACAGCAAGACCGTGCGTAGGGCCAGACTGCCGCGCTCCCGCAGAGTGGCCAGGCGGTCAAACTTCTGCGCCGCGGACTCGTTGGCGGCATGGCAAAGAACCTGCGCGGCGCTCGGGGTGGAAAGCCGCTGAAATGGGGTTCGATCACCATCGATTCGGCAGATGATGTCTGCGGATTGCGTCATTTCAGTTTCCAAATTGTTACAATACTGTAACAACGTAGCCCGCCCGATCTTGTGTCCCATTATCCTCCACCCTCTCCAGATCGCCCGGTTCAGGGCATTGGAATTTTGAGGATTTATCAAGCCGGGAAATCTTGCTAGCTTGCCGGTGATGAGCGCGTTCACCGAACCGGCGTTTGCCTGGGAACCCATCACGCCGCGGGGCGTGGCGGCGTTTGCCCGGGCTTCGTTTGAACGCCTCTTCGTCGTGCAGGCCGTCGTGGCGCTGCTGGCCGCCGCCGCTGTCGTCTGGACGTTATCCGATGGCATTTTCCCCACCATCGACGCTGCCATCGCCGAACTTCCCGACGCCGGCGAAATCCATTCCGGCAAGCTCGACTGGCGGGATGATTCGCCCATGCTGCTGGCGGAGGGGCGCATTCTCGCGTTCAGCGTGGATCTGGAACATGGCGGGGCGCTCCGATCACCGGCGGATTTTCAATTCGAATTCGGCCGCGACTCCGTGCGCGTCTTTTCGCTCTTCGGCGAAACTGAGGTCAATTATCCGCCGGGATACCTTATTGCGGCGAATCAGACCGATGCCCGGCCCGTTTGGGGCGCCTGGGCGCCGGACATCCTGGGCCTGGCCGCCATCGGCGTGTTCTTTGGACTGCTGCTGGTTTGGGCGGTGCTGGCCACACTGTATTTCCTGCCGGTCTGGCTCGTCTGCCTGTTCAGCAACCGCGACCTGAACTTCCGCGCCAGTTGGAAACTGGCCGGGGCCGCGCTCATGCCCGGCGCCCTGTTGCTCGCGCTCTCACTCGTGCTGTATGAACTCGGCGGATTTGACATTCTGCAATTATGCCTGGCCTTTGGCCTGCACCTGAT
Organism: Verrucomicrobiota bacterium; assembly: GCA_049509875.1. Classification (GTDB taxonomy): domain Bacteria; phylum Verrucomicrobiota; class Verrucomicrobiia; order Limisphaerales; family UBA11358; genus UBA11358. Next base: position 1,601 of record JBEKZM010000275.1, read on the forward strand.
CATTGGCTGGATCTACCTCTTCCTCAGCCCGATGTTCCTCAACCGCGTGCTGCCGCCGGAAAAGCAGAACCCGTTTGTGAAGTAAGGCCGGGCGCAATGACCAATGGCGAATGACCAATGACAAGTCACGAACCATTCGAGTGCGGAATGGGTGAGCCGAGCGACAGTTGGATTCATGAATGCATTGCCCTGTAGGGCACGACGTGAGGAGTGCCTTCGCTGTACATAGTCCGAATCAACATTGACGAGAAAATGGCTCCTGTGAGTTTCGGCCATCCTGAAACGATGGCAATCAGGCAGCCCACCGTTGGCCAATGGGAATCGGCCTACGCAGGGTAACGACCCGCACAAGGCCAGCAACGCTGAAAGCGTTGTATCCCGCGTGTGACTTCCCGATCAGGGCGTGTCATTCACGGATTGATCCAACGCCTTCAGCGTTGCCGCCAGATTGATCGCCAAGCCCGGCGTAGCCGCTCCTTCGCCGCGTCAACGCCGGGCTGAATTAATTATCCCCTTCGGGGACGCCATACACCGCGGACCCATCCATGGTTTTGTGGGGGTCCAGAAGAATTTTGTCACACGCCCTATCGCTTTTTCAGCACGCTTTTGAGGTTGCCTGCCTGCAAGCATTGGTTAAAATCCAGTGGGAGCATAAAAAACATGAAATTATCAGCATTTCGCATTCAGAATTTTCGTTGTGTTTTGGATTCTGGCTGGATTGATACCGACGATATCGCCGTCATTGTCGGCAAGAATGAGTCGGGCAAAACCTCATTGCTAAAAGCACTCTGGAAATTTAATCCGTTTAGTAATATAAGGTACGAGATCGATAGAGAATGGCCTCGTGGACGACGCAAGGAGAAATCCACAGAAAAAGTTGTTTCCAGTGTTCGGTTTCAACTTACTCCAGAGGAGATTTCAGTAATTGAAGGT
>JBEKZM010000276.1:0-2524 GCA_049509875.1 Verrucomicrobiota bacterium
CTGGCCACGTTGTATCGAATCGCCAGCGCAATCCCCTCTTCAATCTCCGTGACCGTCAAGGTAGGATTGAGCAGCGAGTGATCGATCATTTTGGCGATCGCCTCGTAGGTAAAAGAATTCGTCATGAATGATCTCCAGTGTTACGGTCAGGCGTAGCCGGTTGCCGGGTTGTATTGCTCGATGGCGAGCGCAACTCCGCCGAGGGCGCCGCATTTCTCTTCCAGGGTGGAACAGCTTACGTTTACGGTGTGCGATGGAAACATCCGCACGCGCTCCAGGATCACGCGGCGAACCGGCTCGAGGAGCAAATCCCCTAATATGGATAGGCCGCCGCCAATCACCACGTCGCGCACCGCGGTGATGGTTACCGCATTGGCCACTCCTACGCCCAGGTACTCCGCGGCCTGGCAAATTGCGCCGGCCACAGCCGTGTCACCGTTTTCGGCGGCAATCGCCATTTGGGTTGCGGTGATCTTGTCTGAATCGCCATGGACCAGTTCGCTCAGCCGGGGCGCATGGCCGTCCCGCAGCAGCGCTCTTCCGGCCGCGGCCAAAGCCGGCCCGCTGACCAGCGTCTCCAGGCATCCGCGGCTTCCGCATCCGCAGGCCGCTCCATCGGGGAGAATGGTTTGGTGGCCGAGCTCGCCGGCCGCGCCAAAAGCTCCCAGGCGCAACTTGCCGTCCAAAATCAGGCCTCCGCCAATGCCGGTTCCGACGGTGACGAACAGCATGTCCCGCACTCCGCGTTTGCCGCCGAACGTGTATTCGCCGAGCGCCGCCATGCGCGCATCGTTGAGCAGGAAGGCGGGAATTTGAGTATGTGCCGCAAACGCCTCGGCGAAGGCAAAACCCCACCATTGCCGGGGCAGATTGGGAAGCAGAACGATAATGCCGGTGCCGGGATCGACCAGCCCCGGCAATCCGATGCCTACGGCTAGAATGCTGGCTGATTGGCTGCTGCATAGCTCGTGGAGCAGGCGGCTGGTTCTCTCCACGGCCTGGGCGGGGCCATCCTGGGCTTGAGTCGGAATGGTTCCCTGGGCCACAACGCCGCCGCGGGCGTCTGCAATCACGGCCGCGATCTTGGTGCCGCCCACATCGACGCCGGCGAACAGGCGGGTATCGGCATGATCCACGAAGCGGGCCCTCCCAGGCGTGGTGACATACTGTGGCATAGCCACGCTACCACGACCATCGGACCGATGTAAACCCCGAGGCCGGGCGCCCCGGCGGCGCGCAAAAGAGCCTGTATTGATGCCGCCTGCCGGATGGACTTTCACTTCAATAAAAGCCGCACTCGATGGCGCGGGCGGGTGGAGGCTCCGCGTGAAATGTTCAGCCGGAAGATCGGTTTCAAAAATCATAAAATGTTCACCTGTGAAATTAGTGATCTTATTCACAAGCGGAATAAATTCAAGAATAGTAATAAAAACGCGAATTGAAATTCGGGCCACGCGGGGGGCTGAATGCACCCGGAAGGCCTCGTTTTCGACCACCGCGGAGGGTATTTTCTGCGGGAGGTGAATTATTTATATAGATGAAAATAAATAGTTTACTGTTGGATCGGTTAAGCGGCAGTCAGGCCCCGGCCGGGAAGTTGCACCGGGCCGCAATTTTCGCTTGACATCGGTTGCAGTCCGGGAGTAGCGTTTCGCAGGAATGATTCAAAGGTGAAATTGTTCCACGTGTGAATCAGCAATCCGGGCTGCCCGACAGCCTACTTGGAGGACCATGATGTCAGCAAGAGCACTCTCAATTACCCGATGGGTTGTCCTTGCCGCCCTGAGTTGCATTTGGCTCCCGTGCCAGGCGCAGTTCGGCAGCAACGTACAAGGTACGGTAACCGACCAGACTGGAGCGGTCATCCCCACTGTGGCCATCACGCTCCACAACACCAGCACGGGCGTCGACTTGAAACAGACAGCGAATGCGTCCGGCTTTTATCGCTTTGAAGCGGTGGCGCCGGGAGATTACACGGTGGTTGCCACGCAGACCGGATTCAAGACCGAATCGATCTCGGTCACGGTAACGCCGGACGAGACGCGCGGCGTTGACGTAACGCTGATGCCCGCCGGTGCCACGGTAAACGTAACCGTGACCACCGTGGCGCCGATTCTGAACCCGGAGGAGACCCGCATTGAGATCACGCTGGCCTCGGATGAGGTCACCAAGCTTCCCATGGCGGGCCACGACGTGCAGCAGATTCTCGCTCTCACCCCCGGCGTAACCGGAGTCGAGAATACGCCCCCGGGCGGAGGATATGGCGCAACGCTTTTTGCCGCGAATTGGGCGCCGCCCTTCCAGTCCAACGGCCAGGGCATCAACGGCAACCTTTACCTGATCGACGACCTGCCGGTTTCAGATGACGTAAACCAGGGCGCAGCCATCATGTTCCCTAACGCGGACATGATCGACCAGGTAACTATGCAGACACAAACCTACTCGGTCGAGAACGGCACATCCGCTTCGCTGCAGACCTCATTCAGCACCAAGGCCGGCGGCAACCAGTTCCATGGCGATTTGG
>JBEKZM010000277.1:0-3768 GCA_049509875.1 Verrucomicrobiota bacterium
AATGACGACGCACACCTCAAGAAATTCGTGCAGCACTACCACGAAGTCCGGAAGGGACTGGATGAACTGGCCGTCGGGCATCCCGGGCGCAAGCCGATCCACCCTCAGTATGTCGCAAAAATTGTGGATGAACTGGCGGCCGACGACGCGATCTTTTCTTGTGATGTTGGCACGCCAACCGTTTGGGCGGCAAGGTATCTCACCATGAACGGCAAACGCCGTTTGCTTGGCTCCTTTAATCACGGTTCCATGGCCAACGCCATGCCCCAGGCAATCGGCGTACAGAGTGCATTCCCCGGACGGCAGGTCGTAACTTTCTCCGGCGATGGAGGCCTGTCAATGATGCTGGGTGATCTGCTTTCGCTGCATCAACATCAGTTGCCCGTAAAAGTCATTGTCTTCAATAATAGTGTGCTCGGCTTTGTTGAATTGGAGATGAAAGCAATCGGGGTTCTCGGAACCGGCACCAAGCTGGTCAATCCCAACTTCGCTGCGCTGGCGCAAGCGGCCGGACTTTACGGTGTCCGGGTGGAGGATCCGGATGATTTGAAAGCTGCGGTTATCGCCGCTTTTGAACACAACGGCCCGGCACTGGTTGAGGTGGTGGTCAATCCCACTGAGCTTTCCATGCCGCCGACGATCAAACTGGACCAGGCAATCGGCTTTAATCTGTGGGCGGTCAAAGCCGTGCTCAATGGACGTGGCGATGAGGTGATTGATTTGGCCGTTACCAATTTGCTCCGTCGTTAACCAACAAATTCAGCCGCAAAAAGTAAGAACCACACTAAAAACAGGATTTGCCGGCCGGCATGTTCCCAGGCTTTACAGCCTAATCTTATATGACTATCACACTCGAATATGTTCGTGAAATCTTTAAAGGACTTGAAAATGGTGACGGAGCCGGCTTTTTCAATCATGTGGCTGAAGACGTCGACTGGACGGTGATGGGCACGCATCCCTTATCGGGTCACTACCATTCGAAATCGGACTTTGTTGCAGGAACGTTCGCCAAGCTGCAAAAAGTGCTTCCGCAAGGTGCGCAACTGCACGTCGAACACATCCTGGTAACGGATGATCAGGCAGTGGTCGAATTGCGTTCGCTTGCGTCCGCAAAAAACGGGTTGCGCTTCGATAATCGCTACTGCTGGGTTTGCATCTTTAAAGACAAAATTATCAGAGAGGTCCGGGCGTATCTGGACTCGGCGATGGTCGCCAGGTTGTTCGCGGAGAATCCCATTTCCTAGACAGCATGAACACATTTTTGCCACCACTATGCCCGTTCCGGGGGAGCTGCGATCCATTGTCTTGCCTGATCGCCAGCGCATATGATTGGCAGAATTCACTCGTTGGTGGCCAACAGACCTGCCGAGCAACTTAAATTCTCCATATTATGGAAGACACCCTTTTTTGGAGCCGGCTCCAGTTCGCGTTCACCATCACCTATCATTATCTCTTTCCCCAGCTCACGATGGGACTGGTGTGGATCATTGTATTTTTTAAATGGCGATACCAGCGCACCGGTGACGAAACTTTCGGAAATGCTGCGCGTTTCTGGGCGCGCATTTTTGGCATCAACTTTGCTGTCGGTGTTGTTACCGGTATCCCGATGGAATTCCAATTCGGCACAAACTGGGCGGCCTTCTCAAAATTTTCGGGCAATCTCATCGGGCAAACGTTGGCCATGGAAGGCATGTTCGCCTTCTTCCTGGAAAGCGCCATGATCGGGGCAATGGTCTGGGGTGAGAGAAGGCTGAGCCCGCGCAATCATTTTCTAACCACCGTTGGCGTGGCAGTCGGCAGTTGGGCCTCCGGCTATTTCATTCTCGTGACCAATGCATTCATGCAACATCCGGTCGGTTATTCCATGGCGGCTGATGGCAGTCTGCGTTTGCAAAGCCTGGCCGCTTATTTGCTGAACCCTTGGGCGCTGATCATGTTTCTGCACAACCAATGTGCGGCTGTTGTTACAGGATCATTTGTTGTGACAGCCGTCGGCGCGCTTTACGCCTTGCGTGGCAAATATGCGGCACAAGCGTCCCTCTTTCTAAAGACCGGCACGCTGGTGGGATTGTGCTCCTGCTTTCTGGTCGCTACTCCCACGGGAGACCATCAGGCCAAAATGGTGGCGAAGCATCAACCCGTCACGCTCGCCGCGATGGAGGGACGCTTCCATGGCGGGGCCAACGCCGAACTCAACATTATCGGCCAACCGGAAGAAAAACAGCAGCGGATTGATAATCGCGAATTCAAGCGTGCAGGGTTTGGACGATTTTCCTGAGAATGAATGGCCCACAAATATTGAGTTGCTCTATTACTCGTTTCACATCATGGCGGGCTTGGGAACCTTGTTCATTTTACTCATGCTGATCGCCAACCTCCAACGCTGGCGGGGCCGGTTGGAGAAATCACGCGGCCTGCTTTGGGCTCTCATGCTGGCCTTTCCCTTTCCGTACATCGCTACCACGGCGGGTTGGATGACGGCAGAGCTGGGCCGGCAGCCGTGGCTGGTGTTTCATCTCTTTCGCACGAGCCAGGGCGTCAGCGATGTGGTTGGCGGCGGCAACGTCTTGTTCACTTTAATGGGTTTTACTGGCCTTTATTTTGTTCTCGGCGTGCTCTACCTGTTTCTTATCGGCCGCGAAATTGCGCACGGCCCGCAATTGATTCCCTCAACCATCAATTCGCAGGTGTCCTATGATTGAAATTTGGTATGCCATTTTGACCTTCATGCTCATCATGTTCGTCCTGCTGGAGGGTTTTGATTTTGGTGCCGGCATGTTGCAGTACCTGGTCGGCAAAACGGAAGCTGAGCGCCGCCTGGTGATTAGCGCAATCGGGCCGTTGTGGACCTGGCACGAAGTCTGGCTCGTGGGCTTTGGTGGCACGTTAATGGTTTCATTTCCGAACGTCATGGCGTCTGCATTCGCGGGATTTTATCTGGCGTTTTTCCTCCTGCTCTGGGCATTGGTATTGCGGGGTGTGGCCATTGAAGTAAGCGGCCAAATCGCGGAACCGCTGTGGCGCACGGGTTGGCACGTTGTTTTTGTGGCGGCCAATTTTCTGCTGGCCATCCTCATTGGCACGGCTTTGGGTAATATCGTGCGGGGTGTCCCGCTCGACGCGAACGGCAAGTTTGCCCTCAATTTCTTCACCAACTTTAGTCCCAGCGGCAACGTCGGCATTCTAGATTGGTATACTGTATCGGTGGCCGTGTTCGTGATCGTGGTTTTCGCCGCGCACGGGGCCACGGTCCTGGTTCTTAAAACCGCCGGACCGGTGCATGACCGAAGCCTTCGGATTGCCAGCCAGCTTTGGAAAATCATCCCGGTGCTTCTGGTGGTCATCACACTTGAATCGTGGCATGTGCGACCGGAATTTTTTTCGGGAATGATCCAGAAGCCATTTGGCTGGCTGGGACTGATCGCCGTCGTGGGAGCCATCCCGGCCATAATCGCGGGCTTGAAAAGCGGCCGGGAATTATGCGCTGTTATCGCTTCCGGCGCGTTTATCACTGGTTTGATGATCGCAGGTTCCGCCGGTGTATTCCCGATTATGTTGCATTCGACCCTCGCCGCGGAAAACTCGCTGTCCGCCTACCAAAATGCGGCTGATGGCAGCGGTTTGGTCATTGCGTTGGTCTGGTGGCCCCTGTCGTTAATTTTCACTGTCGTTTATTTTACGTTTATTTACAGGTATTACGCAGGCAAGGTGAAGCCCTCAGAGGACATCCAAAACCCCTATTAATCCCGATATCTTTCCACCAGTGGC
>JBEKZM010000278.1:0-4117 GCA_049509875.1 Verrucomicrobiota bacterium
AGCACAGGGCCCAGCACGTTTTGGTTGGCAAAAATGCGCGAACCAGTATCCGCAGCGTCAGTAAAGCCATATACGCTTAGGCCATTGCGCTCCGAGAAATCTGAATACTCGCTGGGCCGCTGTAGAATAAGGTCCTGGCTGGTCGTCAGGCGCAGACCCTCCTTGTTGTGGGTTTTGAAAACGAGGTCCGCACTATCCGTGGTGCCGAGAAAATTCACTCCGGACGCGGTACCGCCATTTCCACTCAGGCTCCAACCATTTGTGCCGCCGCCGCTCCCGCCGCCGGTGGCCGTCGTCAACACCTGATACCCGTCCAGCGTCAGGCCCGACAAGCCGTTGCCGCCGGTCACAAAGCGCACGCCGCCGTCAGCGCGCACACTGAACTGGTTGTTGGCCGTGGAAGTAAAGGACCCGCCGGAGTCATCCGCCCAGACAAACGCGCCGGAGTTGTTGGCGACCGCTTGACTCCCCGCGGCGAAACTGAAATCGCCCACGGCGTAGTTGTTGTCGCCGCCGGCGACCGTCGAATAGCTACCGCTGGCCGTATTTTGATAGCCGCCGCTCACCGTGGAGAAAGCCCCGGTGGCAGCGTTGTTGCCGCCGCCGCTCACCGTCGATAATTCCGCGTTGGCGGCGTTGCCGTCGCCGCCGCTGATGGTGTCGTAGATGCCGCTGGCCGTGTTCCCAGAGCCGCCGCCAACTGCGTCGCCATTGTTGTTCGCTGTATTGCCTGTGCCGCCGGCCACGGTGGCATAGTTGCCGCTGGCTGCATTTTGGTAACCGATCGCGGACGAATCCAAGCCACTGTTTGTGGTTTGAATCATGGAAATGGTTAGGTTGGCATTGCTGCCACTACCGCCGCCGGTTGACACCGCCACACCATCAATGGTCAGGCCGGCACCGCCGGTCACGAAGCGCACACCGCCGTAAGCGCGCACGCTGAACTGGTTGTTGGCCGTGGATGCAAACGGAGCACTAGCCGAGTCATCCGCCCAGACGAAGGCTCCCATGTTTAGCGCTTGCGCTCCAGAGCCGGCGGCAAAACCGTAGTTGCCGGCCACCACGTTGTTTAGGCCGCCGGGAATGACGCCGGCGGTAACGCTGTTTGAAATGGTATTGTAAGCGCCGCCACCAATGACGGACGGACCTGAAAAAGTCCCAATCTGCTGGGAGTAACCACCGGCGATCACAGAGCCGGGGGAGTTGTAATCAATATAGTTGCCGTAACCGCCGCCAATGGAGGAATTGTCCGCATTGATGAGGTTGGGAGAACTTCCGCCTCCGGCCACAAAGTTCCCGCCGTTCCCGGAGGTCGAGAAGTAGTTTTTCGGGCCCAATGCCACGCTGACGCTCCCGTTGGCAAACGGCCAAAATGTCCCCGCGGAAAAACCATCCGCGACGAGATACAGCGGGTGATTATTCGTCGTGCCCAAAATGTCTCCCGCTCCATCGTTGCCGGTCAGGCTCCAGGCCGAGCCGCCGCCAGAGGGTGCGGTCCATTGCAGACTGGTACCGTTGAATTCCAGCACTTGGCCGGTCGCCGGGGCACCGATGGTATTCAATTGTGGGGCGGAGATGCTGGCGCTGGCCACGCCACCGGCGTTCTCGGCGTAAATGGCGTAAGGCGTGGGCGTCAATGGCTGACGTGTCGACATTTCAGTGAGCGATCCGGCGCCATTGGTCCGCACAAAAATATCCAGCCAGCAAGACTGCCCCGTGAAGATGCCAGGGCCGAAGTCCAACTGCACGGAGAATAGCCCGTTGGTCACGGCCACACCGGGCAGGGTGATGGTGCCGCCCAGAGCGCTACCGCCGGTGCTCGCGTTATCCAGAAAGAAAACGAAGTCATAAGATCCGTTGGCTGGACTACCGCCGGTGTTGAGACGGCCTTGGTAGGTAAAAGCCGTGCCTTGGGCAAAAACGCCAATCGTGGCGAATAAGCACAACGCGCTGACGACTAGTTTTGTAACGTGTGTTTTCATATTTTTTCTCTTTAAACTTTTACGACTAGTTTTGTAACGTGTGTTTTCATATTTTTTCTCTTTAAACTTTTGGGATCCGGCTCAGGTCATTTTTTTGGCTGTTTACTGGGACTTTTCATTCTTCAGCCATGAGACGGTTTGTCCCGCCGCCATCCAGTGCGAAATTCTTGGCCGAAGAGAACAATTTATTTTGCAGAAACTGATAAATCACAAATGAACCGGAGATTACGGGAGTAACGAGGACTAAAAACCGTTGATGATTCCTCCGCCGAATGGCGGTTCAGAATGCGGGCGAGGCTTCAGTTTGGCCGGCTGGATCCGATTCTATTTCAAGGCTGACGGGGCTCGCATTCGCCGATTGCTCGACAGGTGAAAAAGGAGGCGCATCCCAGTCCAGGTGCATTCCTTTCAAGTCCTGGCGGATCAAACGCAGGTCCCAGAGCTGCACTTGCTGGTCCTGTTGCATTACCGCCAAATGACTGCCATCGGGACTGAATTGGAATTCTCCAAGCCCGATGCTCTCGGGGGCCTCCAACGTAGCCAAGGGCTTTTCTGTCAAGGTCTCCAAAAGCTGGATTTTGGTTCCGTCCATCGTCCGCGCCATCACCTGGCCATCCGGGCTGAAGGCAGTATAGTTCCAATGAGCGACCTGGCAACCGGGTTTGGGTGGGCCTTTGGGGTGCCAGGATCCGACCTCCCAAAGTTGATATTCGCTCGTGCTGGTGGCCAGCCAACGGCCGTCCGGGCTAAAGGTAGCCAAGGTTCGGTGCAGCAGGGGCAGCGTGCGCACTAATTCGCCGGAGCGGGCGTCCCATATTTGCACGAGCGAATTATGCCAGGAAGAAGTCGTGACCCAGAGGCCATCCGGACTGATGGCAATGCGATCGGCCTCGGGCGGATCTGGGCGCAGAATCACCGGTTTTGCTGACGGATTCTTTAAGTCGAGGATGAGGGCGTTCCCTTCCAAGTTCGCCAAGGCTAAGTAGCGGCCATCGCGGCTGAGAGCTCCTTGATCAAGACCTGGCTCGTCATAGAGCGATTGCGGCTTTTCTAGTCGGTAGGCGAACGACGCCGAATCGCCGATTCGTTCCAGTACTCGGCGGCGAACTCCTTTTTTCCAGTCCACGACAATCAGGCCCCGACCGTCCGGCTGAAAAATATCGGTGTCGCAACTGACCGGAAGAGAAGCGATTGGCTGGCCGGACAACACATTCCAAAAGCGTACCGCATCGCCGGTGGTAGTGGCGAGGATGCGCCCGTCGGCGCTAAAACTGGGGCAGGTAATGCCCGAGCCGACAATCTTGGAATGGGGAAGGTAAAGCAGGCCGAATTCCCGGCTGTCGGCGACTTCCAAAGCACCAAAATGATCGACATACTGCCAGCCCAATAGTTGCCGGTCATCCTCGCTGAATTGGAGTTGCCATGAGCCCCCGCGATGCGTTGCGATTTGGCGGCCGCCCTCTGGATTCCACACACGAATCAGACCGTCCCAGCTAGCGTTGGCGAGCAAGACTCCAGCATGGTCGAACGCGACTGAAGTGATTTGCGCCGTGGGACCTTCCAGCACGGCCAGTCGCTGTCCGGTCTCGGCATTCCAAATGTAGATGCGGAAATCCCGGCACCCGGTCGCCAGGCGCTTTCCATCGGGACTCCAGGCCACGCAGTCCACATCGGCGGGACAGGTAACCGTGGTGATATTCGGGCCCGATGCAACCGCTCGGATTTCCACCACCGGATTCGTTTCGCTGGCACAGGCCAGCCGTTCGTTCCCGGGACTCAGGACCAGGTTGTTGAATCTCCGGGTGCCGGGAAACCGTTGAAATTCCTGACCCGAGCCCAAATCATAGAGCGACACCGCCCCGTCCTGATGACAGCGGGCATACAAGCGGCTGTCCGAGCTGAAATAGCCCGCCAAACTCCCCACCCATTCTCCCGGCGTATCCGTCGGCTTGCCGTTGAGCAACTCCTGGATCACCGCCTGCTGCTTATTTAAATCCCAAACCCAATCGCCGTATTTCTCGCCTTCACCCTTGTAAAGCACCCTCAAAAACCGCGAGTCTGGACTGAACCAACGAATCCAGCTCACCTTGAAACCGGGCGCTCGCAGAACAGCCAGCAAGGTATCGTTCGTCACG
>JBEKZM010000279.1:0-3403 GCA_049509875.1 Verrucomicrobiota bacterium
GGGTCTGTAGCAGAATTTGTGGGTGAAAAGGGGTGTTCCAGTGAGGTGACAGGGCGCCGCTCGACCGCAACCGGGCACGAGCTATAGGCTCGAAAGCTTGCCCGGTTGCTCGTTTTAGCTCGAAGCGGCGGGCTGGTGAAAACGCATCGCCGATCGGCTTGGAATCGTTTAGTTTGTGAATTGAATAGAAACGCAAACCAACGAACCAGCGACCAGCGATGCAGTTGCAAGTTAAGACGATTTTGAACGCCGTTCAACATTTTCCGGGCTTCGTGTATGACGAGATCCGGTTGAAACGCCGCCGCAATGGGCAACCCGCCCACATTGAGATTACCGTTGTGGCGCACGGCGGCATTCCCGGGAAGTGTTCCCGTTGCCGCCGGCCGGCGCCGGGCTATGATCGGTTGCCGGAACGGACGTGGTTGTTTGTTCCCCTGTGGGGCATTCTCACGTGGTTCGTTTATGCCGCCCGGCGGGTGGAGTGTCCGGAGCACGGCGTGGTGGTGGAACATGTTCCTTGGAGCGATGGCAAACGCCCCGTGACCATCGCCATGATGTGCTTTTTGTCGCGCTGGGCGCGCCGGTTGTCGTGGCGGGAGACGGCGCGGGCCTTTGGGACCAGTTGGGAATGCGTCTATCGCTCGGTGGAATGGTTTGTGGAATGGGGCTTGGCGCACCGGCAGCTCAAAAATGTCTGGTCGATTGGGGTCGATGAGATTCACTGGGGCAAGAGCAAACGGGCCGACAACTTTCTGACGGTGATCTACCAGATTGACGGGCATTGCCGGCGGCTGTTGTGGGTGGGTCCGCGGCGCACCCAGGCGACCTTGCGCCGGGGCCTGGCCGTCTTGGGCGACGAGGTGGTCAGCGGCCTGCGCTTTGTGTGCAGCGATATGTGGCGGCCTTACCTGAATGTCATCGCCGCCAAAGCGGGTCACGCTTTGCATGTGTTGGATCGGTTCCACATCACGATGCACTTGAACCAGGCCGTGGATCAGGTGCGGCGGGCGGAGAGTGGGCGCTTGCGGGCGAGTGCCTCGGCGCAGGCCGCCCGGCTTAAAGACATGCGCTGGAAACTGCTGCGCCGCGGCAGCCGGGTGCGTGGCAAAGCTCGAGCGCAACTGAAAGCCTTGGCGGCCAGCAAACTGGCCACGGCCCGGGCGTGGCTCCTCAAGGAAACCTTTCAACCCTTCTGGCGTTATCGGTCGTTGACGTGGGCCGGTTACTTCCTGTCGGTCTGGACCGAACGGGCTTTGCGCAGCCGCTTGGAACCGATGAAGAAAGTGGCCAGGATGCTCCGCTCCCATCAGGACCTGCTCATGAATTGGTTCAAGGCCAAGGGTGAAATCTCCAGCGGCGCCGTCGAGGGTTTGAACAACAAGATTCGAGTGGTAACCAGACGTTCGTATGGTTTTCGCACTTATAAAGCTATGGAAATTGCCTTGTATCACACGTTAGGACGGCTCCCCGAGCCGGAAGAATCTACCCATAAATTTTGCTGACGAGGCACCCATAAATTTTGCTGACGAGGCCTCAAAAATCTCGACGGTCTTGCGCCAGGCCTCTTCTTGCTGGTCGTTGATCTCGCCCAGGTAGAGTGCCTGGCGCTGCACCACCCGGCCGCCGGCAGCGCGGCGGTTTTCCACCAGACTGTAGTAGCGATGTTCCTTGCCGTTCTTCTGCCGCGTGGTGTAGCGCAAAAACATAACGACCCAACATTATGCACATAATTGGGAACTTGAGAATAGGGTAGGTCTTCACTACAGCCACTTTTGGCCCTTATCGAAATCGGCTCGGTTGCAAATCAACGACTTGGACCGCGAAAAAAATTTACGACCGGTTGAATCCGCTAAGTTGGGCTAGATCCGATGAAGAGCCGACCAATCTCGCATACGATGGACGCCCCAACTGAGAATTCCCTTTTGATGTCGCTGCTGAAGTAGAGCTTGATCTCGAAATTGCCATCTGACGAACTGTAGGTGCAAAATATGTTGCCGGGGTTACCTTCCACGGCCAAGGCGGCGTGTAATCCCGAACCTCGTTGCAGCCATCAGGCCGTCGTGCTTGCCACCGCGCACAGTTCCATCACACGCAAAATGGCCGTGGCGCGGTTCTCCACCACAAGTTGAGCCAAAATATTTGCAACATGGGTCTCCACTGTTCTGGGGCTTAAACGGAGGATGGTTGCGATTTCCGCATTACGTTTGCCCTCGACCATCCATTTGAGCACTTCGTTTTTTCGCTGGCTGAACTGCGGCAGCGGACGAAAGTGCGGCGGCAAGGACGTGGGTTTGCGCTCCAGTCTCAAAAACCAACCACCCACCGGCGACGGCCCCAGGCAGACGGTCAGGATTTCGGCGTGTGCCAATTTCTCCAACTGTCTGGGTGCTTGGTTTTGGCGCAAAGACTCCTTCAGCAATTGGCTAACACTTTGAGGGATCTCCTCGGCATTTCGAACTTCCTCAGGGAAGAACTCATTCAACCACGTTTTGGCGCGTTCCTGCAGCCAAATCACGTTGCCTCGTGCGCCGAAATGACCATAAGCGCCCGGTGCCATTTCGATTGCCGCCTGAACCTCACTGAGAGAATCCTTGACCCGGCTGTGGACCAGGGCGTTGACATAGCTGTTTACCAAATGCGGATGTATAGCATTCAGAATTTCGCGCTCACGTTCCTCGAATGGTCTTGTCGTGCGGTGCAGCGTCAGGGCATGGGCCGTTCCTTCCATCATAGCCAGTATTGCGGCAATCTGATACCTAATTCCCAATGGCGCATAACCCTCCCGAACCAAAGCCAATTTCTCGAAATCTTCCTGTGGGCAAAAGTCAGTCGGCATCTTCCACGTCCCATCGTTCGTGGCAAAATAATAAGCAGCTAAGGGATTCTGATGGGCTAGGCGACCGATGATTTTGACGTGCTCCTCTGAAGCCAGGTTTTCAGGCAACGTGATCACGGACAACTCGCCGTCCAGTTTAAAACGGTTCAGCCCTGAATTGTCGGTGGGAACCAATTCATTTAGCAATTGCAGGATCAAGCGGGACAACCTTTCGCTGTCTAGTTCCCTATACAGCCGCACCAGACAATCATTGATTCTCTCCCAATCTGTACTACGCAGCCTCATGGCATGGAAATATTGACCAATTCGCGGCCGTTGACAAGCTTTTTGCTAACTTCGGCAAGAAAATAAATGGCGCACCCGACCGCCTGCTTAACGTTCAGTATTTCTACGCATTGACCCATGGGTGCCATCGTGGTATTCAAACCCGAGTAATGGAGACAGACCTGAATGGCCCTTAGATAAGGCCTAAAACTTTCTTGCCCAATCGTTTACGTCGGGCCACTCCGGGCACTGTTTCGAACAGGTTTTGTCTGGATAGAGTCTGCATTTGTCGAAGGATCTTTT
>JBEKZM010000028.1:0-58466 GCA_049509875.1 Verrucomicrobiota bacterium
GTTGTTGTGTCGCTCGTGGACTTCTTGGTGGCCTGTTCAATTCTGGCCGGGCTCATGTTATGGTATCAATTCTGGCCAACCTGGCGGCTGGTCGTTCTGCCCGCCCTGGTCATCCTAGCCATCGCCGCGGCGATCGGGCCCGGCCTGATTATCACGGCGCTGACGGTTAAATACCGAGACTTTCGCATTTTGATTCCCTTCGTGATCCAGTTCGGCTTATATCTCTGTCCCATCGCCTACAGCACCAGCCTGATTCGCGAAAAGCTGGGGGTCAAATGGTGTATGTTATACTCGATGAATCCCATGGTGGGGGTGATCGACGGGTTTCGCTGGGCGATCTTGGGAACGTCCGCTGCTTTTTACTGGCCCGGCTTCCTTGTCTCGCTCGGCTTGACAGGCATCCTACTGGTCGTCGGCATCCAATATTTCCGCAAGACCGAACGCGCTTTTGCGGACATCGTCTAACCCATGCCAGACACCCTGATTCACGTAGAGAATCTGTCCAAGCGGTACAGCATCGCCCATAATGGGGCGCCGGAGGGCTTGCGTCACGTCCTGGAGGACTTTGCCAAGACTCCGTTCCGCTGGCTTAAAAAATCGCCCGTCGGCTCCGGAGCGAGAAATGGCAATGGTCACGTGCTGAGTGGAGAACTCAAGGTGAAATCAAATCATCGAAAGTTGACGGAGGATTTCTGGGCGCTAAAAAATGTATCCTTCGAAGTCAAACAAGGGGAAGTGGTGGGCATTATCGGACGGAATGGCGCTGGAAAAAGCACGCTCCTGAAAATTCTGAGCCGGATAACCGAGCCAACCAGGGGGCGGATCCGAATCACCGGCCGGGTGGCGAGCCTGCTGGAAGTCGGCACCGGATTTCACCCCGAACTCACCGGACGCGAAAACATTTTTTTGAATGGGGCCATTCTGGGAATGAGACGGGCGGAAATCAGGCGGAAATTCGATGCCATCGTCGGATTTGCGGAAGTGGAGAAATTTTTGGACACTCCGGTCAAACGTTATAGCAGCGGCATGTACGTACGGCTGGCCTTCGCGGTGGCGGCGCATTTGGAGCCGGAGATTTTGATCGTGGACGAGGTGCTCGCGGTTGGGGATGCGGAGTTTCAAAGGAAATGCCTCGGCAAAATGAGCGAGGTCTCCCGCGAGGGCCGAACCGTTCTCTTCGTGAGCCACAACCTGGCGGCCATAACCCGACTAACCACGCGATGTGTGTACCTTGTCAAAGGCGAAACCCATTTCATTGGAAAAACCAGAGAAGCCGTGATCCAGTACACTGAGAGTGGTCAGGATGCAAACCCTGTGTACTTGGACCGGGAACCCGCCGCCGAAAATCTGCCACGGATTCGCCGGGTGCAGCTCGACACGGAGTTGCCAGGAAACATCCACATCAACCATTCTCCGCTGGCCATCCAAATCGAGCTGGATACGCCCGAACCCATCGGCGGCGCGTGCTTGACGGTGCAGATTTTCGACGCGGAGCAAGTGAATTACGCCACGCTTTGGACGCAGGACCTCGATCTGCCCATGTGCCGCCAGCCGGGCAAGCATCTCCTCAAGTGCATCATTCCCCAGCTCCATCTCTTCATGGGCAATTATCGCCTTCGCGTATTTTTGGCCGAGCCACCAGGCGGCCGGACGCTGCAGGTGCTGGACGGCATCTGTCCATTTGAAGTGGTCATGCGGGACAATTCCCGCCTGTTCCAATGGATGCCCAAGGAGTGCGCGTATGTGGAAAATTATCACTGGGAATCGCGTGTTCTCGAGGAGCGTCGCTAATCGCTGGGATATCCTTTGCACTCACGCGCTGCCGCTAACAATTAACAAGCGAGTCATCGATATGGCACCCGTATCAAACCTGCAGCCGACCGCCATCAATGGAGAACTGAACGCAGTGCAGCAGGAGGCCGGCGATCACTCAAAAAAGTCAAAGGCCGTTATTTCTGAAACACTGGCGGAATCGGATTACAATCGCCAGCGGCAAGAGCCCAAACCGGCCGACGCGCATTACCTTCCGCTGGCCGACTTGCGGTTGTTTTTGGACCACTTCACCAACGAAACCTTTGACCAATTGCTGGACTATGGTTGCGGCGGGTCGCCCTACCGCTCCTTGTTCAAAGCGAACCGTTTTCTCCGCGCGGACTACGTGGATTGCGGCGATGTGGATTGCCTGATTGCGGAAGATGGCACGCTGCCCCTGCCCGAGGCCTGTTGCGACGGCGTGCTTTCCACCCAGGTATTGGAGCATGTGTTCTCGCCGCAGGCTTACCTGGCGGAAGCCTTCCGGGTGTTGCGTCCGGGTGGCAAATTGATGCTGAGCACGCACGGGATTTGGGAGGACCACGGCTGTCCGTACGACTTTTGGCGCTGGACCACGGACGGCCTGACGCGTGAGGTTGAGCGCGCGGGCTTCAGCGTGACCAATGCCTACAAGATCACCACAGGCGGCCGGGCGATTGCCTTTCTCTTTTCCCAGATCCTTCCCCAATTACGGGCTTCGCGCATGAGCCTTCTGGGGTTGTCTCTCACCCTGCTGAGGCGGTCCGCTTTTGCGGTTCCGGAAAAGCGGCATATCTGGCTGGACCAGCTGTTTTCTGGAAACCGGCTCGTTCCCGCAGGGACGGAAGGGCACGGAGTTTATCTTTGTCTTGGAATTGAAGCAGTTAAAACAATATGACCACTTCCTCACCGGAACTCTGTCCCTTGACGAGAAAACCTGGACATGTCATCCGCCAGCGCAAACCCGCAGAATTGGCGGAGAGCTACGCGAGTTACTGCGGAGCGTCTTTGCCGGCCGGAACGATTGATAAGTACTTTGCTTCGGAGGTGACTGAATACTATCTCGAATCAAGCGGCTTGCGCTGGTATGCGCCCTGCAACCTAGGCGATGGTGATTATTACTCAACGCTCGCGGCGATTTATCCTTGGTACTACAACCCGGGTTCTTGGGACAAATTGGCGGCACTGGAAATCATCAAGCGGTCAAGTTTTGCGCAGGTGGTTGAAGTCGGCAGTGGCAGCGGATGGTTCCTGTCCCGGCTGAAAGAGCACAAAATCAAATCCTTCGGCGTGGAAATCAATCCCAAGGAAGTCAAAGCCTGCCGGAAGCAAGGACTGACCGTTTACTTCCCCGACGAAGTTCCGGATTCCAATTCCGCGATTGGCTGCCTTTGCCTGTTTCAAACCATTGAGCATGTCAGTGATCCGGTTGATTTTTTGAAGAATTATACCCGACGATTCAATCCGCGTGAACTGGTCCTCAGCGCGCCCTGCTTTGAGAGTCTCCTCGGGTTAACCAAAGATCCGCTCAGTTGGCCGCCCCATCATGCCACGGCTTGGTCGAATCGAGCCTTTGAGACGCTGGCAAGCCTTTTGGGTTATCGCGTGGTGAACACGTCCTATAGTCCGCTTTCGTATGATGAATTTGAATCCCGTCTCCAGAGAGAAGGATGTCGCAAGTTGCCGGGGCTTCCCCCTATTCCAGGTGGCCGTCTGGGCCACTATACCTTCAGGGTTGCGCGGAAGCTGGGCTTTCACTGGGCGTGTCGGGGACATTCCATATTGGTTGTGATGAGGCGAATAATTTAATTACCAAATGGCGAAGCTGGCTTTTATCTCGACGATGTCTGGCGCTCCCTGGGGCGGAAGTGAGGAATTATGGAGCCAGACTGCCTTGCGTTTGCACGGCCAGAGCCATGCTGTGTCGGCGTCCATTGTTGCGTGGCCCAAGTTGTCGCCCCAGATTTTGAAACTGCGGAACAGCGGGGTGGGAGTTTGGGCTAGGTCGGGCCGGCCAACCAGTCTGCGGGACCGGGTCTGGCACAAGCTCAGAAATGTTGTTGGTGCAGCGCCCAAGGAAGTCTCGTGGTTGCGCCGGCAGAGTCCGGATCTGGTGATCGTCTCACAAGGTTATTGCCAGGATGGGGTACCGTGGATGCGATTGTGCATGGAGTTGAGGCTTCCTTTTGTTACGATTGTACATTGCAATTCGGATGCGTTATGGCCATCAGATGAATCAAGCGGCGATATGGCCTCTGCCTACCGGGCGGCGAAGGTGGTGTTTTGCGTCTCCCGCCACAATCTGGAACTGCTGGAATGCCAGATCGGCGAGGCCTTGACTAATTCCCAGATCGTTTGGAATCCTTTCAATGTTCCGGGCGGTGAGCCGACGGCCTGGCCCGCCAACGACGGCATATGGAAGCTTGCCTGCGTTGGCCGGCTAGATCCAGGAGCCAAGGGGCAGGATCTGTTGTTTCACACCTTGTCCCAGCCGCAGTGGTCGGGGCGTCCCGTGGAAATCAATCTCTATGGCTCTGGCCCCTGCGAAAACAGCCTGCGACGATTGATGAAAAAGCTGAAGTTGCGAAGCGTGCATTTTCATGGTTACACCAACGACGTGAAAGCGGTTTGGGCGCAAAACCATTTGTTAGTGCTGCCTTCGCGTTTCGAGGGATTGCCGCTGGCCTTGGTGGAAGCCATGTGGTGCGGGCGGCCTGCCGTGGTGACCGACATCGGTGGCAACGCCGAACTGTGTGTGGATGGCGAAACCGGATACGTGGCGGCGGCACCGGCTGTAAGTCTGGTGGCCGAAACCATGGAACGCGCCTGGAACGACCGCGACCGCTGGCAGAACATGGGCGTCGCCGCAGGCGCGCGCGTCAGAAGCCTCCTGCCGAAGGATCCCGTGGGGGATTTTTGCGAGCAATTGGGAATCAGTGCCGCAGCGATTGCCAATGGCGCGAGCCCACAGCGAGCCGTTCCCGCTTCCACCGTTCCGATCAAACCTATCGCCTAAATTAACCACTTGCGCTGTATGTCCCATGATGATTGAGGCTCTTCCACAAGTCCGACGCCTTCTGGCCCGGCACCGGTTACAAGGAATCCAGTATTCCATTATCGGCAATTACTGCCGGGGCGCCCACGTGTACCAACGCTTCGGAATTCCCTACGCCACCTGGAGCAATTGGTTGAATTGCCTGTAATGCCCATGACAAGGGTCTCCGTCATCATTTGCACGCACAATCCGAGACTGGATTATCTTGAACGCGTACTGGAGGCGCTTAAAGCGCAGACGTTTCCTTCAGACCAATGGGATTTGCTGCTGATTGACAATGGTTCCGCGGAACGTCTGACGTACAAAATCGATTTGTCCTGGCATCCGTCTGCCCGCCAAATTCGCGAGGACGAACTGGGTCTTACGCCGGCGCGTTTGCGTGGCATCAAAGAATCACCCGGCGAGCTGCTGATATTTGTTGATGATGATAATGTGCTCGAGCCCGAGTTCGTTGCGACGGCTTGGTCCATCCACACGTGCTTCCCGCAGCTAGGGGCTTTCGGGGCGGGAAAAATCACGGGCGAATTCGAAACGACACCGGACCGCGAACTGACTCCGTATTTGAAAATGCTGACCATCCGCCACGCGACGAAGCCCGCTTGGTCGAATTTCGTCAGTTATAACGATTCCTCTCCGTGGGGGGCAGGATTATGCCTGGTGCGCGCGGTCGCGCTGGCCTACGCGGAGGCGCTGCCTTCAGATGTCCTCCGCCGTTCGCTTGGGCGCAAAGGCAAGGCGCTTCTGTCCTGCGAAGATCTGGATCTGTCGCTGTTTTCCTGCAAGCTGGGCTTTGGAACTGGGATTTTCCCGGAACTTGCGTTGCTGCATCTGATCCCGTCCCGGCGCCTCGAACGCCAATACCTCGTCGAGTTGGCGGGCGGAAATGTGACGTCACACCTGATCCTGTCCCGCTTGTGGGGATATGGGAATCCTCCCCCGGAAAATCCGGTGTTAGGTTGGTTCAGGCATTTGCGGCGGCTGTTTACCCTGCAAGGGATCGACCGGGAAATCTACCTGGCTGAACGGCAGGCGAGGAAAAGGGTGAATCTCCTGTTCGCCGAGGATCACTCGGCCTGACATTTCGTTCCTGTGCGCGAAAATCAAATCCGATGCGTGGTTTTTGTGATCCCCCTGGGCGGAAGCGGTCCGCACACGGGGCATCAGACCTTGTTTCGTGATTTGGTCCACTTCACCGACGTGGTGGAAATCCGGCCCAAACGAAATCTGTTCTCCCGCATCGTCGGCAAGGGTATCGGCCTGCTTAATCAATACGGCCACCGGGATCAGGCCTGCACTTACGCGGAGTTCTTCTTCGACCGGGCGCGCCGGGGTCTTAATTCCATCGGCCATCTGAGTTCCGTCGAGGCCCACTTCCCCTACTTGCATTCGAAGTCCAAGCGAGAGCCGCGTCTCTGCGGCACGATTCATTTTCCTCTTCATATGTCGCAGGAAACCAACCGCATGGCGCTGCAGCGCCTGGGGGCGGCGGTCTGCTTCTGGACGAAGGACCTTGAACGCTTCGAAAAATATGTCGGCAAAGGGCGTCTTCGCTTTATCCACCATGGCGTGGACACGGAGTTCTTTTCCCCCGAAAGCGTGACGAACGCTGCTGTCGCGCCCCGGATCCTGGTGGCAGGCCAGTTCCTACGAAACTTCGAAATGCTTCAGCGGGTCGTGACCAAGCTGATCGAACTGCATCCAGCCGTGGAATACGACTTTTTAATACCAGAAGGGGCGAGGAGCCGAAAGGGGCTTCCGGAACTCTTTGGATTGCCGCAAATCCACTGGTGCGCCGGTTTGAGCGAAGTCCAATTGCGGGACCACTACCGGCAGGCTTACATCCATCTGCTGCCGATGAGCGACAGCGGCGCCAACAACGCCATCGTCGAATCGCTCGCCTGCGGGTTGCCGGTCATAACGACGGACGTCGGGGGAATCCGGGATTACGGCGGCGGCACCCTCTATCCCTTGGTAACCAACAATGATGACGACGGCATGATCGGCTTGGTTGAACAGTATCTATCGAAGCCCGCCTGGCGGAATGAAATCGGACAAAATTGCCGGCGCTTTGCTGAAGAGCAATTGGCTTGGCCCCACATCGCCCGGCAGCACCTGCAGGTATTTCAGGAGTTGGCGGCGTGACAAGTCTGAAACACAGAGCCCAATATGTGCGGGGAATTCTTGCCCTGGCGAGCGGGTATTTGCCGGGGAGTTCCGCCCGGTTTGGGGTGCCGCGCCATTTTGAAACCAGCACTTACCACTGGTTTGCCAAGGACGAGGCTGAGAACGTCGCGAAGCGAAGAACCATCCAGCGCGGCCAAAACCGGTATTTCCACATCGAGGACGGATGTTTTTACCGCCGCAAGCAACCGGTTTATGTGGATACGGTTTTACAGGAAAAGACCCTGGCCTCGCTGAACGCACGCTTGTTGCCAAGATTTGTTGCGAGCTTAAACTCAGGCCGGGTGGTGGGAAGCTGCTTTGGTTGCGTGGTCACCGAGGACGACACCCTTCTGCAGGATGTTTCGCTGAATAATGCTGATTGGTGCAAGGAAGTCGAACACAAAAGCGAGCATGACGCCTTCAAGAAATTTTATCCGCCGGTCAATCTGCGCGTGGACGGCGAAGCAATCGCCCTAAACTCTCCGTTTAGTTCCAACTTTCACCATTTTCTGCTGGACACATTGCCGCGGCTTGGCCTGTGTGAAGAGGCGGGGCTCGATTGGAACTCCGCAGAAGCAATTGTCACCGACTACCAGCAGAACCGCTTCCAGGATGAGGCGTTCGCCAGATTGGGCATCGACCCGGCCAAGGTTTTGCGCGTATCTCCCGACTTGCATCTGGAGGCAAAGGCCTTGCACGTGCCCTCAATATCCGAGCCACATTGCCGGGAAGAGTACGTTGAATACTCGAGCGCCGGAATGGAATTCGTCCGGAGCAAAATCAGGCCAGCCATCCGATCGCGGAAAAAGAGGAGGCTGCTTTTGTCGCGCCGGCTTGCCAAATGTCGGCGCTGGCTGGAAGAGGATGCGGCCTTGCCCGAACTGGAATCCATGGGCTTTGTCCGGATCGAATGCGAGTTGCTTTCGCTGGAGGAGCAGGCCCGGCTCTTTGGCGAGGCCGAAGTCGTGATTATGCCTCATGGAGGCGGAATGGCAAACTGCGTGTTTTGTGATCCGGGAACGAAGGTGTTCGAATTGTTCAATCCCCTTTACCACCCGGTATTCATGCTGTCGCTGTCAAACGTCCTGGGCTTGGAATACCACGCCGTGGCCGGAGATTTGCGCGATGGCGACGATCGTCATGACAATATCGGCGCAAGTGTGGATGTCAGTATTTCCCCCGGGAAAATGATTGGGTTGCTGAAGCAGTATTTGTGAGCGTTCGATTGTGGCCAAACAAGCTCAAAGTTAGCACTCATGCATCAAGCCAAGACTACCGCTTCTGCCGTATGCACGATGTTTGAAGGCGACTATCATTTCGGCCTGGCGGCCTTGGTCAATTCGCTGCATGCCCACGGTTTTTCTGGGTCGGTATGGGCCGGTTACCGCGGGTCGCTTCCACCCTGGGCCAAGCCCTTGGCACAAGACAGCACAGGAAGCTGCTTCCAGGTTGCCGATGGACTGAATATTCGCTTTCGTCAGCTGACAACCAAGCATCATCTGACCAACTACAAACCCGACTTCATGCTTGATTTATGGGAACATCATTGCCCAGGCGCCCAAGCACTCTTTTATTTCGACCCAGATATCGTCGTTCGGTGTCCATGGTCGTATTTCGAAACCTGGGCTCGCGCAGGGGTCGCATTATGTGAAGACGTAAATTCGCCACTTTCAAGATCACACCCTTTACGTTTTCAATGGAATGAGATATACTCAAGAAACGGCTATCCGCTACAGTTTAGGGGAGACCAGTACATCAATGGCGGGTTCCAAGGCATCACCCATGAAAACAAAGACTTTTTAAGAGCCTGGCTTCTCGTTCAAGACATTATGGGCAAAGAAATTGGAGGATTGCATAAAATAAACAAGGATGTGGGCGGGCGGGATCACGCCTTTTCAAAAACGGACCAGGACGCCTTAAATATCGCGATTGCAATTACTAAGCAACCCATCAGTGTCATCGGCAAGGAGGGCATGGACTTTGCCAGCGGCGGTTTTACTATGTCGCACTCCATCGGGCATCGCAAGCCATGGAACTCCAATTTGCTGGTGGAATCGATCCGAGGACATGCGCCCTCCACGGCCGGCAAATTTCATTTTGCCAACGTAGAAACACCCATTCACCCATACTCGCCAATGAGATTGAAAAAAAAGCGCCTTGAGTTGCGCATTGCGAGTGCGTTAGGGCGATTTTATCATCGTACTTGACCTTTTTCCGGGATGAATTTTACTTAATGCATGTCGTCTGGATCCGGAGAATGTGGCCTTGTGGTAGGGCATACGGCATGCCATTATCAAGAATCTCAAAGAACCAGAGGTTTGACTGCGGTAACTGCGCGAGGCGCTAGCAGGTTTAGAATCCCATTCGCCACTGGCCATAGGAGCAGTCAAAGACGCGAACGTCTGCCCAAAATCGCAGTCATTTTGCAAAGAATCGGTCGATTTCCTGAGCTTGTAAACCGACGCCAGAGGGTGGCCTGCGCTTGGTTGACAATGCCAAAGCTGGCTGCTGGCGTTTTCCCAAAACAATGTCGTTAAAGCGCGCAGCAATGGAGAAGTTTGTGCAACTCGTGGCGCGCTTCGCCCGCGTCTCCAAAGTTCGGCCGAGGTCGCCTCGTTCAATTTTTGTTTTGCGCAACAACGACATCGGAGATCTTTTGATTATCACGCCCATCTTTGAAGCCCTCAAGCGAGGATTTCCGCCAGCCCGATTATATGCGGGTATCGGAAGATGGAATCTTTCTGTTTTGGCCAATAATCCCTATGTGGATGAGGTACTGGAAATTAATGCCCCCTGGCACAATAAATTCATCTGCCAGGTGCCTCCCCGATCCTTAAGAGGCTTGATTCGCAGCTTTGCGTACATCTGGCGTTCCAGGGAAACGCGGCAATTAAAGGAATTAGATTGCAGCATCGGCATTGACATTCTGGGTAGTCCGGAAGGCTCGCTATTGATGATGCGCGCAGGAATTCCCTGGCGTCTCGGAGTGGATGGCTACGCAGGGGGCAATAGCGCCTGCCAGCAAAATGTAACCTACGATGCAGAGATGAATGTGGGGCGCGCTGCGTTGAAATTTGCGGAATTACTGGGGGCGACGATTATCCCAGAGCCCCGTCCCCAACTTTTCCTCACCGACCCGGAAAAAGATCAAGCCCTCGAGACTTGGCGGGCCCTGGGCCAGCCGGGTACGACAACCGGCAAAAGAATCATCATTGCTCCCGGGGGCGGAATTGTCGAAAAATGCTGGCCGCGCGAGAACTACCGGAAGTTGACCGCTTGGCTGGGCGCAAAACCAGATGTTAAGATCTTCATCGTCGGCAGCCAATCAGAGCGGGAGCTCGGAGAATATGTCCGAACAAATTTGGCCGCCGCCACCAATCTTTGCGGTAAGACCTCATTACGCCAAACATTTGGGTTGATCTGGGCTTCGCAGGGAGTGGTTTGCAACAGCAGCATGGTGCTGCATACGGCAGCGGCTTTCAACAAGCCGACGATTGCGTTGCTGGGAACATCTTTCGCTTCGGCCCGAAAGCATAGATCCCTTTGGGGCTATGGGACGGGAGATCTCCATCTGGGACGCGAGCCGGAGCGTGATCGGATCTATACGGCAGAAGAAGCAATTCCTATCGTAGAATCCCATTTGCAGCTCCGTCTGCCCCGGAAAACCGTGTTACTTTAACAAACGGACGTTCCAATTCTGATGAACTTGAACTATCGCCAGAGCCTCAACGGCAGTTGCCAACAAAGAACTTAGCCATATGGTTTTATCAACTCGTTCATTTTGCCGACGGGCAGGCCAGAAGATATGGGCCTGGCTGCTGGTGGCTCCACTAATTGTGCACACCCAGCCCGCAATTTTAAAAAATGCCTCATTTATTGACGGTCAGTTTGCCGTTGATGTTTCCGGCGTCACAAATGATCAATATGTTGTGCAAGCATCGACCAACCTCGTGGAGTGGGTCGCGCTGGGCACCAATACGGTTCCATTCACCTTTGTGGACTCTGACATGGGCCAATCTAACGAACGATTCTACCGGGCAGTTCTTGCGTCCAGCATCGCGGTAAATTCGCCCGGGGGCATTACCAATGGGTTGGTGGCGTGGTTTCCTTTGGCCGGAAACGCCAATGATTATTCGACCAATGGGAATAATGGATATTTTGTCGGTTCTGTGACCCCGACGGTCGGCGTCAACGGAACAGCAAATACGGCGATATTGTTCTCCAACAGCTACATGGTGGTGCCCCACGTCCTGATACAAAGCAACACCAGTTTTTCGATCTCGGTTTGGTTACAACCAAATGAACTTCCTGGAAGCTACCAGGTCGTGGCGGACGCTGGTAACTTCAATAACGGTTCCGCCGGTTGGGGCTTGGGCTTTGACGAGTTAAACCGCATCATAATAGTTTGTGGCGGCGGAAACGCGGAATCGCCCTTTGTTTTCTCGACCGGATTGTTCTACCACGTCGTCGCCACGGCCCAGGCTGGCTCGCCTTACGTCTTTGCGCTCTACATAAATGGAGAAAATTTCGGCTATGGCGGTTCGACCAGTGTGACAAACTGGGCCGAAAATGCCAGCGTCAGCCAGTTCGCCGGTAGTGTTTACGGAACGATGTACCCTTTCGATGGTGCGATGGCAGATGTGCGCGTTTACAACCGGGTCCTGTTGCCCGCAGAGATAATGCTGCTCTACACCAATGGCAGCAGCCGGCAAGTGGAACCGCCGGGCGCAGTCAAGGATCCCGACCTGATCTACCTGAAATTCCTCGAAGATATCACCGCCGACCCGAAGTATTCTTATACCAACTGGCCGGCGCCTTTGCGGGACTCCTCAGTCATCGACAATACGAATGTGCTTTATTACTCCAACGAAGGGAGCCACGACGACGTATGGGTTGACGTCAATGGCGTGGTTGCGGCCGGCCTTCACTGGCACGGCGTGAACGGATCGTATGCGGACACCGGCGACTCAAACCATTTTGCCTTCACGACCAACAGCTATACCATCGCTCTCTGGGTGCAGCCCTACACTGCCGGCGGCACATTTCTGTCCTGCGGCGTGGCCGGCACAAACGGCTGGTGTGTGAATGAAGACACCAATTACAACCTGTTCTTTAACACGTACACGAACGGTGTCGCCACCTCCGTCGGCTCAGTCCCCGTCCATAATAACGCCTTCCACGCCATTCTCGTTTCGGTAGCGAATGGCACAAACGTCTGCGTTTACGAGGATGGCGTGGCTTCTGCCACCGGAGTGGTCAATGTGCCGGCGCCGTCGGGGACCAACACGTTGATGTTGGGACAGCAAAATCTCGGCCCGAATTTTGGAAGAACCCTGGACGGGAACATGTGGATGACGCAAATCTGGTCCACGAATTTGGCGGACATGGACGCGGTTTATCTTTATCTGAACCAGCTCATAGGCAGCCCATGGCCCAATTAATTTTAGGAGAATGCGCCCTCCGATGAGAATTGCCTTTATCACCAGCGGCCTTGAGCCGGGACGGGACGGTGTCGGCGATTACGCCCGGCGCTTGGCCGCGGAGTGCCTTCGCCAAGGGCATCCAAGCGTTATCATGAGCTTAAATGACGCACACGTTTCGCAGCCCGTTTTTGCCGCTCAGGAAAGTGAAGGCACCGACGTCTCTGTCTTGCGTCTTCCCACCGTCCTGTGTTGGAACAGCCGGGTCTCCAAAGCCAGGGGGTGGCTGGATGTCTTTGCTCCGGAATGGACCAGCTTGCAATTCGTGCCATTCGGTTTTCATCCCCGCGGGTTCTGTTTTGGATTGGGTAAGAGGCTTACAGAAATAAGTCCACACAGGAATTGGCATGTCATGTTTCACGAACTCTGGCTGGGCATCGGGCGAGGTGCCTCGGTCAAATATCGTGTCTGGGGCGCTGTGCAGAGAACGACCGTTCGGAACATGCTCCGATGTTTAAGGCCGAAGGTCCATCATACCCACACGGAACCCTACCGGGAGATCCTGGCCAGGGAGGGAATTCCTGCGTCAATTTTGCCGTTGTTCAGCAACATTCCCCGGACCGATGGCGATGGGTGGGTGGACCTTTTGGCGCCGTTGGTGGCCCGCACCATGGGCAAGCCTCAAGACCGGAAGGCGCTCTACATGGCGGGCGTGTTCGGGGCGGTGCACCCGGAATGGGACGCGGAGAAAGCGGTCGATGCGCTGCTGCCGCTTGTGCGACGCTGTGAAAAAAGACTGGTGCTAGTGTTCCTGGGCAAGAACAATCTCCCATCGGCCGCCTTTGAGGATCTGAAATTCAGGTTGAAGCATCGTGCGGAGGTAATCGTGGCCGGGGAAATGAGCAGCAGGGAAATCTCCCGCCTGCTGCAGACCCTGGACTTGGGGCTGGCCACCACCCCGCGTCAGTTGATTCAAAAAAGCAGTGCCGTCGCTGCAATGCTGGAGCATGGCTTGCAGGTTTTGGTCATACGCGATGACTGGCACTTGGATCGGTCGGAATCCGCTCCAGAGACGGCAACTTCCCGGCTGCTCACGCCCAGACAAATGGCTTCGCTTGATGCTCTGCCGTTGCTTCAAAGCGATTCCCCCGCCGAAATCAGGATCGAATCCGTTGCGGCGAAAATGCTCGGGGACATACGACCCGGCTCACTAAAAGAAGCAATACCATATGAAACCAACTCAGTCTGCGGTAATTAATTCACTCGAAAACCGGCGCAAAGAATCCGCCACCGCCGGCAGAGGCATAAGTTCGGACCTCATCTACCAGCTTACCTTGAGGCTCTCAAGAGCGCTGCCACCCGGCGGCGACCTGCTCGAATATGGAGCGGGAATCGGTTCGTTGATCCGAGAATTCAAGGGCCTGAATTATCTGGGAAAAATCACCGCGACGCATATTCTGACCCGACCTGGCTGACCGCCCGTGGGTGCGGACCGATCGGAACAACCGGCTGTGGCTTCAGGACGATTCCTTTGAAGTCATCATCTCCACCGAAGTCATTGAGCACCTGGAAAATTCGCGCGCCACATTTCGCGAATTCCACCGCCTGTTCCGGCCAGGCGGCTCGATTATTGACACCACCCCGAATCAGGAGCGCATACCGGACCCCCGGGGCCAACCCGTTTGCCGAGCCGTGAAAATTCTTCTCTCCTCCCACTCCTTTTCTCCTTCAATTGGAGGGCTTGAATCCTGTTCACTGGATTTGGCCCTGTCCTTTGCGCGGATGGGCCACGACGTGGAAATAGTCACCCAGGCAATCTCGGAAATCCCGTCGGATGACCATGGTTTGAAGGTCTGGCGGCGCCCGGGCAAACACGTACTGTTTCAAAGAGTGTGCTGGTGCGATGTTTTTTTCCACAACAACGTCAGCCTGCAGGCGGCATGGCCGCTGATTTTCATTAGGCGACCGTGGATTGTGACCACCGAGACCTGGCTGCGAAAGCCTGATGGCTCGGTGGGAATTGCCGAGCGCATGAAAAGACACCTGCTTCGCTTTGCCACCAATGTCTATATCAGCAAGGCCATCCAGGCGCATATTGGCTACGATGGGTACGTCGTTCCCAATCCCTATGATAGTGAAACCTTTCAACTAATTCCGGGCATCGAGCGAAATTACAGCTTGGTGTTCCTGGGCCGCTTGGTCAGTGACAAGGGGTGTGATCTCCTGATTCAATGCCTAGGCTTGCTGCGCGCAGCCGGATTGTCCGTGCCGCTCACAATCATCGGCTCCGGTCCGGACGAAACCAAGCTCAAGGAGATGGCAGCATCGCTCAAATTGGATGGCTTTATCCATTTCGCCGGGGCGTTGAAAGGTAGGGCCCTGGCCGAGGAATTAAACCGCCACCAGGTACTGGTTGTCCCCAGCCGGTGGGCCGAACCATTCGGCATCGTCGCTTTGGAAGGCATTGCCTGTGGTTGCTTGGTAGTGGGATCGTCTGCTGGCGGGCTGGGGGACGCCATCGGGAATTGTGGCGTCACTTTTAAAAATGGCGACGTCGCTGACTTGGCTCGCGCCATTCGCGAAATTCTCGAGCGCCAGGAACACGATGAACACAGCGGGGTGGTTTCGAATCATTTGCACCGCCATCGCGCCGATGTGGTGGCCGGGCACTATCTCAAGATTTTCAAGCATCTTTGTCTGGAAGGACGCAATGATGCAGCCCTCGAACATCGAAAATGAATTGCGGATTATTATTTTCACACCCGACAGGGAACGCCGTGGCGAGGGCGGCATTGAGTTGCCTTTTTGAAGCCGGGATTCTAAGAGAGTTTCATACCTCGGTCGCTTCTTATCCCGGCAACGTCTGGGAAGCACTCGGCAAGAGCTCCTGGGGAAAGGAGTTTAAGCGCAGGGAATTTGACCTCCGTTTTCAGTCTTTAACGGTGCAGCATCCATTCCGGGAATTGGGACGAATGTTGTCAACTCGCATCAAGTGCGGGGGATTGGCCCGGCATGAAACAGGGCCATTTTGCATCGATGCGGTCTACCGGGCGCAGGATCGAATGACCGCCCTGCGCTTGCGGAAACGCCCCCAATTATTTACCGGCGCCTATGTCTTCGAGGACGGGGCCATCAACACGTTGACCGTGGCCAAGGAACAGGGCCTTCTGGGCGTTTACGAACTTCCCATCGGATATTGGCGCACGGCCCGAAAACTGCTGAAAGGGGAATTTGAAAGGCACCCAGAATGGCACAACACGCTCACCGGTTTTAAAGACTCGCGCGATAAACTGGATCGCAAAGACGCTGAGTTAGCCTCGGCTTCAAAAGTGATCGTTGCCAGCACCTTTACCGCCGGCACCTTGAAGGACTATCCAGGACAGCCCGTGCCGCATGCAGTGGTAACTTTCGGGTTTCCGGCGGTGTGTCCGGAATCAGAACGGCTCCGGGGTAGGGTCAACCGCGAAAAGCGCCTTCGTCTGCTTTTCGTTGGCAGTTTATCCCAACGAAAAGGTATTGCCGATTTATTTGCGGCGGCAAATATTTTGAGCGGCGTCGTATCGCTC
Source organism: Verrucomicrobiota bacterium (assembly GCA_049509875.1). GTDB lineage: Bacteria > Verrucomicrobiota > Verrucomicrobiia > Limisphaerales > UBA11358 > UBA11358. Next base: position 15,996 of record JBEKZM010000028.1, read on the forward strand.
ACCGTCATTGGCAACAAAGTCACAGAGGATTGTCCCGCCTTGGACCGGGAGCTGAAGAAACACCGGTGGGTGCCGACCCTGCCGCATCAGCGGATTCTGGAGGAAATGCGGGCGCATGATATTCTGGTTTTTCCTTCGCTCTTTGAGGGATTTGGGTTGGTCATCACCGAAGCGATGTCACAAGGAACCCCGGTCATCACCACCGAGCGAACGGCGGGCCCCGATCTGATCACCCACGGCCAGAATGGTTGGTTGATCAAGGCGGGGTCCACGGAGGCACTCGTGCAACAACTGGAACAATTGGTCGTAAATCCAGAACAGGTGCGGATGGCCGGAATTAACGCCCGCAACACCGCCGCAGCCAGACCATGGTCCGTTTACGGCCATGATTTAATTAAGGCCATCCTTGCACCGGTGTGAAGACCTCCACGCACATCTCTATCCTTGGCACGACGGCGCAGACGGAGCCGCCGCGAGGGGAGCTGGAGCCGGAAACAGCCACCATTCGCAAACTGATCTGGCTATATCTTCTGCTCTGGCTATTTGAAGGAGGCTTGCGGCGTTGGTGCCTGCCCGGATTGGCCACGCCTTTGTTGCTGGCGCGTGATCCGGTGGTAATTGCGATTTATGCCCTTTCTATCTCGCGAAATGTGTTTGTAATCAATGGGTTCATTTCTTTCGGCGCCGTGTTGGCTTTGCTGTGCGTCTTCAACGCCCTCCTGCTGGGGCACGGAAGTTTGGCGGTGGCCCTCTACGGAGTGCGCTGTGATTTTCTGCATGTGCCCCTTATCTTCATTATGGGGCGGGTGCTGCGGCAAAAGGATATCTTTACGCTGGCCAAAGCCGGTGTTTGGCTGGCCATCCCGTACACGCTGCTGCTGGTCGCCCAGTTTTACGCGCCGCAGGACGCCTTTGTGAATCGTGGGGTCGGGGGCGGAAGCGAGGGCGCCGGCTTTTCGGGAGCATTGGACCGATTCCGCCCGCCGGGCACATTCAGCTTCATCACCGGCCCCGCGGAACTATACCCCTTGTTCACTGCCTGCTGGTTTGTGACCCTGCTGCGCGGAAACCTGCCCCTGTGGCTCATGATGGGATCCGGTCTGGCCATCTTGCTGGCCATTCCCGTTTCTATCAGCCGATCGTTGTTTTTGGGTGTTGTGTTGGTGGCAATCGCGGGGGTGGGAACCATGATTGTAGGGCGGCGATCGTCCTTGGGAATGGTGATTAAAGTTGCTTGCGTATGCGTATTCATGACACTGATCGCCGGCCAACTGCCCGCCTTCCGAGATGGCATGGAAGCCTTCAGCGCACGCTGGGAAGGGTCAACGGTCGAAGAGGGCGGCTTCAAGACGTCGATCGTGGACCGCGTCATACACGACCTGACGGATTCTTTCACACACGTGAATAATTCCGGACTGGGAACCGGATTCTCAACCAACGTCGGTCAAAAGATTTTAACCGCAGACGTTGGATTCGGCGCTTCAGAAAGCGAATGGGGACGGCTGTTATACGACAATGGGATTGTCTTGGGGACACTGTTGGTCGGTTATCGGGTCGCGCTTACGCTGTCGATTCTGATTGCTTCCCTCCGCGGCTGGCGGCATGGAGCCCTGTCCGGCTTGGTCCTGGCTTCCGCCGGCATCCTCCTTTTGCTCGACGGCCAGTGGGGACAACCGACAACCCTGGGATCGGCGGTCATCTGTGGCGGATTGGCTCTGGCCGCGAGTACGCTTCAACCGGAGGCGGATGCGCAGCCAAGCGGATGGCGTGCCGCCATGATGAATGAGTATGCCAGAGCCTGATAACATCCTGATATACCGATTGGGAAGCCTGGGTGACACTGTCGTGGCTTTGCCGTGTTTTCATTTGGTGCGAAAGGTCTATCCAGACTCCAAAATCACTCTTCTGACAAATTGGCCGGTTTCGGTGAAGGCGCCTTTGGCCATGTCAATTCTGGACAATAGCGGCTTGTGCGACGACACCATCGGCTACCCAGTTAGCACACGGAGCATAGCCGCCCTGGCCGCGATCCGAGAGTCAATTCGTCGTCTTCGCCCTCGTGTGCTCATCAATCTGGTGGCGGCACGTGGTTTTCTCAGCAGCCTGCGCGATTATGCTTTCTTTCGCTCCTGCGGCATCGGGGTGATTGTGGGCACACCCTTCAGTCGGCGGGACAGGATTTTGAATCAACTGGCTGATGGAAACTACGAACCGGAGTCCAGCCGACTGGCTTCGCGGCTAGGCTCGCTTGGCGCCCTTGACTTGGGCGACCGCAGTTTGTGGATGCTAGGCCTGAGCCCAATGGAAAGGAATCAGGCTGCCGCATTGCTGCGATCTGATTGCAAGCCGTTTTTGGCAGTGAGTGTCGGCACCAAACTTCCGGTAAATGATTGGGGAGATCAAAACTGGAAAATCTTGCTGACGCTGCTGGCTCGGGAGAAGCCACAGGCAACCCTCGTGCTGCTGGGGAGTGCCGGAGAGTGGGAACGCAGCGAAGAATTGAGCCGTGTCTGGACAGGTCGACACCTCAATCTATGCGGACGAACCGCTTCGCGCATCTCGGCGGCCGTTCTCGAGCGTTGCAGCCTGTTCATTGGCCACGACTCGGGACCGATGCATTTGGCCGGCGCGATGGGAACTCCGACCTTGGGGCTTTTTTCATGGTACAACCCGCCGGGCAAGTGGTTTCCGGGACATCGAAGCTGGGAGTTCATCAGAGTGCTTTACCCACGCTTGCCTGCGGGCGGATGGAACCAAAAACTTCGGATGAAAAACACTGCCTCCGAAGGAATTCAACTGCTCAAACCTGGGCACGTATTTCGTTCAGCCATGGTCTTGTGGAACTCTTTTGATTCCAAAACCGCAGCCGGTTCGCAGCAATTCAACGGCTTATCGAAATCCAAGATTTACCTTTCGTAAGGTCATCTGGCAGGCCCTTCGAGCAACATAACCTGCTGAACGTGGTGACTTTGTAAAGCCAAGGAAACCGTGAACCTTCTGCACGTCATTGGAAGCATGGATCCCCGTCGGGGGGGACCCGGCCAATTCGTCCGCAATCTGTCGCCCTGGTTTGCTGGGCCAGAGCATGCAATGGAGGTTGTGTGTCTGGATGATCCCAAGTCTGCCTATTTGCCCGAGGAAACGCTGCAAATACACGCCTTGGGCGCCGGCCGCGGAGCCTGGAATTACCATCCGGCCCTGTTGCCTTGGTTCCGCGAGCATTTGCCGCGCTTCGACGCCATATTTCTCAATGGCCTTTGGCAATATCCGGGTCTGGCGTTGCTGAACGCCTCACGGAACTGGCACGGGCCGGGCTATTTCATTTTCCCGCACGGGATGTTGGATCCCTGGTTTCAAAAACTTTCCGTTCGCCCCTGGAAGTCATTGCGCAATTGGGTCTACTGGAAATTGGTCGAGCATCAGGTCGTCAACCAGGCCAATGGGCTGCTCTTTACTTGCGGAGAAGAACGTCGGCTGGCACGGCTTCCGTTTCGCCCTTATTCTCCCCGGCGGGAAGCAGTGGTGGGACTCGGCGTGCCGGACCCACCGCCCAACCATCCCCGGATGAAGGCGGCATCCGCCAGAAGATGTCCGAGACTCGCTGACGCGCGCTATTTTCTATTTCTTGGACGCATCCACCCCAAAAAAGGCATTGACCTCTTGATCAAAGGATACTCCACGCTTTGCCGGTCGTCCGGCGCGGCCCATGAGCCCGCGTTTCCTTGCTTGGTGATCGCCGGCCCAGACAGCGAAACCCCCTACGGCAAGTCGATGCAGGAGCTAGGTTCCAAACTTTGTCCAGCCGGTTCCATTGTCTGGCCGGGCATGTTGACCGGGGATGCCAAATGGGGAGCCTTGTACAACTGCGAGGCTTTTGTGCTGCCAAGTCATCAGGAGAACTTCGGGATTGCTGTCGTGGAAGCGCTTGCCTGCGGCCGTCCGGTGTTGATTTCAAATCAGGTCAATATCTGGCGCGAGATCGGGGAACAAGGTGCCGCCCTGGTAGAGAACGATGACTTCCCGGGAACAACTCGCCTGTTCCAAAACTGGTTCGGCCTTTCATTTTCGGCCAAAGAGACAATGGCGGCCCAGGCCAGGCGTTGTTTTGAAAGCTGTTTTAGCGGTGAAATGGCCGCGCGGAATTTATGGAAAGCAATAATCGTTGCTGCTCCCGCGGAAAACATGGCCAATATCAGATTTAACCAAATATAACAATGGGATTATTCAGCGCACATTCTGCAAATAGTGATGAACCGCTTTTGCGTCCGGTCTTTAAGTGGCAAGATCGTGCCCGCCGGCTAGTCTGGGTCCTGGTATGGATGTTCCTTTTCCGCCTGACTCCTCCGCCTTTCCACAACCTGCGCTGTGCCCTACTTCGCCTCTTCGGAGCCAAGTTGGGCAAAATGAATTTTGTCTACCCCAGCGCCAGAATCTGGGCGCCATGGTTGCTCGAAACCGAGAATCTCGTCACCATCGGCCGGGGCGCGGAAGTCTATAATCCGGGTGGTGTCTTTCTCGGATACCGAACCATCATTTCCCAGGATGCCTATCTCTGCGGTGCGAGCCACGACTACCAGTCACCGGAATTCACATTCTATTCCAAGATGATCCGGACCGAATCCAATGTGTGGATCTGCGCACGCGCCATCGTCTTGCCTGGCGTTGTCTGCCGGGCCGGCAGCGTTTTGGGCGCCGGAGCGCTGACCTCGAAGAATCTGGAGCCTTGGACTGTTTATGGCGGCAATCCGGCCGTGCCGATCCGCCTGCGAACACAATTCGACTTGCAGGCCAACGGCAAAATGAACGCCGCCGTACGATGAAAGTCGACATCGAGACAGCCATGCAATTGCAATACGATTGTTGCATCGTGGGCGCCGGCCCCGCGGGAATTATTGTGGCCCTCGAATGCCAGCGCCTCCGCCCCGAGCAGCGCATACTGCTGATTGAATTTGGCATCGATCGCAATGCTTCGCGCAACCGGCTGGACGACACCATCAGGATCGCAAATTTGGAGAATCATTGTATCCCGTATGAGTGCACCAACAAGGGCCTCGGCGGCACCTCCGCCAGTTGGGGTGGACGTTGTGTCATGTATGACGAAATCGATTTCATGCAACGGAACATTTTGGGCGGGCAATGCACTTGGGATACCAGTCTGTTCAACGAGGCCAGCCAGTATGCCGGCTTGGCGGCGAGGTATTTTGAATGCGGCGACGGGATTTTTAACCTGCAGGAGATCCCTGCCTTCGCCAATTCCCGCATCGCCGAAGGCTTTCAAGCCGGCGATGTCACCGATTCCGCCATTGAGCGCTGGAGCATGCCCACTCGCTTCGCCGACCGCTATGGACCGGAGCTTGACTCCTCGAAGACAATCCATTGGGTGGCCGGTTGGGAGGCCTCTTTGTTGGCGAGGCCAACCGATGACGGCGTGATTGAAGAAATTGGTCTCCGGGATTTCGCGGGAACGCGCGCGGCAAAGGTCAGGGCCCGAAAATTCGTGATCGCCGCCGGCACTCAAGAAACCACCCGCCTATTGCTCAAAAACAAGGCAGTCTTTCGATTGCGTGGCGGCCCGCCGCCTTCGCTGGGAAAATACTACCAGGGGCACGTCTCCGGCAAGATCGCCGGTGTCGTTTTTAACGGCGACCCTCGGAAGACTGACTATGGCTTCCTCCGCACTGCTGATGGCGTTTATCTTCGCCGAAGATTCCAGTTATCGCAACAGGTCATGCTCGACGAGGATTTGTTAAACACTTCAATCTGGCTCGATAATCCACTGTACGTGGATCCTGCTCACCTTAACGGGGCCATGTCCTTCATGTACCTCGCAATGATCACCCCCGGCCTGGGTCGAAAGCTTGCCCCACCGGCCATCGCGCATTCGATTACCAAGAATAAAGTCTCAGGAATTCCCCAGCATCTGGGCAACATCTTAAAGGACCTGCCCCAGTCCTTGTCCACGCCCGCCTCGATCTTCCTCCGACGATACTGTGCCAGGCGCAAGCTACCTGGGGTGTTTCTTTACAGTCCGCGAAATACTTACGCTTTGCACTTTCATGCAGAACAAGTACCCGTCGAGGAGAACTGCATGGAAATCGGCCCGGACGGAGAAACTCTGATCATCCGTTACAAAATCACCGACCAAGACGTCCTCTCGGTGATCCGCACACACGAGGTATTGGATAAATGGCTGAGCGCTTGTCGATGCGGTAAACTCCGGTATTGGTTTAACAAGTGCGATTTGGCGGCGGCCATCCGTGCCATGTCCAAGGATGGTATCCACCAGGTCGGCACCACGCGCATTGCGATGAACGCCGAAGACGGAGTCGTGGGCCCCGACCTCAGGGTTTGGGGCACGGCCAACCTGTACGTGTGCAGCAGTTCGGTCTTTCCCACTTCTGGCCAGGCGAATCCAACCTTCCTCGTGGGATCCTTTGCGGCAAGGCTGGCCAAACATCTCTCCACCAAAACGGTCTGCGCAACTATAACATCATGATCACCGTAATCATTCTAAGCCGAAACGAACAGCATGATCTGCCAAGATGCTTGGACGCCCTCCGTTGGTGCGACGATGTTCACGTCGTTGATTCCGGCAGTTCCGACGAGACGGTCGGCATTGCCCAACACGCCGGGGCGCACGTTTATGAGCATTCTTTTGCCTCATTCGGCGCCCAACGCAATTGGGCTCTCGATCGTTGCGCCATCAAATATGAGTGGATTCTATTCCTCGACGCCGATGAAGTCGCGAATGTTTCGTTTGTTGAAGCGATGAAACAGTCGATAAAAGCGGCCTCCGACGATGTCGCCGGATTCTATTGTTGCTGGAAACAGATCTACGATGGCCGGTGGCTCAAACGTTGCGACTCATACCCCAAATGGCAATTTCGCCTTATGCGCAAGGGCCGCGCCCGCTTTACGGACTTCGGTCACGGTCAAAAGGAGGCCGATGTAAGAGGTTCCTTGGTATACCTTCCCGTTCCCTATGATCACTATGGCCTGAGCAAGGGTTGGGGTCACTGGCTGGACCGTCATAACCGCTATGCCACCCTCGAAGCCTCGGTGCGTTTGTCGACGCCAATTGTTTGGTCGAGCATTTTCTCGAAACACGGTTCCACGCGTAACCAAGCGTTGAAGCCCCTCGTCAGCCGAATGCCTGCTTGGCCGTTGCTGCGGTTTTGCATCACGTATTTCTTGAAGTTCGGTTTTCTGGAAGGTCGCCCGGGATTTGTTTACTGTGCGAATCTGGCCTACTACGAGTTTCTGATTCGTATGAAGATGCGGGAAGAAAAGCTTCGACGCCCGGCGGAGTTACTCGCGACGCTTTCAGCCTCAACGCCCGCCATTGCCGGTAAGCAGGATTATTTTCAGCGTATTCTCGGGATCCGTTTCTTTGTTGGCAGCGCCGCTGAGGCGGTTGAGATCGGCGCGCGCGGCGGGCTGGTCGTCGTGCCAGCCGCCCCCGCCCTGGTCGAACTGCGAACCAATTCCTGCTATCGCGAGGCGCTGGCCAATGCCGATCTGGCGATTACTGACAGCGGCCTCATGGTTTTGCTGTGGCGAATTTTGTCCGGCCACCAAATTTCCCGCGTGTCCGGCCTGAAATATCTCAAGCTCTTGTTGGAATCGAAAGTGTTGCAGCCGCCAAAGTCGGTGTTGTGGATCATGCCCAGCATCGCCGCCCGCGATCAGAATTTGACCTGGCTCCGATCCGGGGGAAATGAATTCAACGACAGCGAATGTTATATCGCGCCGCGCTATCCGGATGGAAACGTTGTGGACGTCGATTTGTTGGCCCTCGTGGCCCGGCTCAAGCCGCGCCATATCGTGGTCTGCCTTGGCGGCGGCACACAGGAACGTCTCGGCCTCATGCTAAAACGCGGGTGTGATTTTACCACGAGCATTCACTGTATTGGCGCCGCCATCGGCTTTCTGACCGGCAATCAGGTCCGCATCCCCATGTGGGCAGATAGATTCTTTCTCGGTTGGTTCTTTCGCTGTTGTTCACAGCCTTCGAAATTTGTGCCGCGTTATTGGAAGGCCGTCCGGCTGGTGCCCATGATGGTTCGTTACCGGGAAAATTTGCCCGCTCTGCATTTTCCGGAGGCTACAGTATGAACAATCTTCCCAGGACCTGTGTCATCTTCGGAGGCAGCGGTTATGTCGGCCGGCATTGGCAGCGCCGCCTGGCCAGCCAACGACGATTTGACCACATCGTTCTCGCGGACTTGCAGCCGCCAGCCGGGGAACATCTGCCTGGCGTGGAATTTATCCGGTGCGACGTCCGGCAGCCCGCGGAGCCGCAACTGCCGGCGATAGCCCCGGATTGGTTGTTTAATTTTGCGGCCGTTCATCGTGAGCCCGGTCATGCCCGCGAGGAATACTTTGATACAAATCTGGCCGGCGCCAGAAATATCTGCGCCTTTGCCGAACGTGTGGGCTGCCGAAACATCTTGTTTACAAGCAGCATCGCGGTTTACGGTCCAACGACTGGGGCTACTTCCGAATCGTCGCCGTTGCATCCCAACAGTCCCTATGGCATCAGCAAATTGTGCGCGGAATTGATCCACGAAGCCTGGCAGCGAAGCGGAACCGGTCGGCGCCTCTGTGTCAGCCGTCCGGGAGTCATCTACGGCCCAGGCGACCCCGGCAACATCCTGCGCATGATCCACGCCATTCAGAAAGGTTACTTCTTCTTCCCCGGCAGCAGAAACTTGCGCAAAAGCTACGGATACATTGAAGGCCTGCTCGACAGCTTCGAATTCATGGTGATGCGGCACGACCCTCATTTGATCTGCAATTATGTCGAAAGGGAAACCGAGTCGCTCGGAACCCTAGTCCGAATCGTCCAAAAACGCCTCGGCAAGAGAATGCCTGTTTTCACCGTCCCCCTCCCGCTCCTCGAAGCCGTTGCGGCTATGGCTCAGTTGCTCACCGCCGGACGCAGTCCCCTGCATCCCGTGCGCGTTCGAAAGACCGCCATGTCCACGCACATCGTTCCCGAAACACTTGCCAAGGCGGGATTTCAATTTCGCTATGACTTTACCGCTTCCTTGGAAGACTGGGCAAGAAAATCTCCGAAAGATTTCTATGGCAAGGCTTGACCCATCAATCGTCAGGCCGTGATCTGCTATCGATAAAAAGATCCGCGCCCAGACCCTTTTGCACCATTCCCGCCGTTAAAGCGCGCAAATATCATATTACACTCGTGACAGCCTTCCGAAACACCAGCGACGCTTCCCAATGAAAAAGGCGTTGTTCATTGGCGGTCTCGTCGGAACATCGTTGATGAACAATGTCTGTGCCCAAGATGCCCTGAGCGTGTCCGAAGCGGGCGAAGAGGCGGCCGAGGCGCGCGCAAAAGCCAATGAGACCGTCGGTTATTACAACCTTCAATGGGGCGACCTGCGACTGCGCGCGGGGTCCGGTCTGACCGTTGAGGGAGACGACAACGTCAATCTCGTCAGCACCAACAGGGTTGGAGATTTTATCTTTCAACCGTCGGTCAACGCACAGGTAACTTATCCGATTTCCCAGCAAAATTCCTTGAATTTCAACATCGCCGTTGGCTATTCCGCGCATGTCCGTGAGCAGTATCTCGACCAGTTTTTTGTTAACCCGGGAACGGCACTTGCCTTCGATATTTTCATCAAGGATTTCGTAATTAACGTGCACGATTTCTTCACCGTCACCGAGCAGTCCTCCGAAAACCCGGCTGCGGCCAGCCTGGCTAATTACAGCTACCTGGAGAATTCCTCAGGCCTCAGGGCCCTTTGGGACTTGGACAAGCTGCGTGTCACAGCCGCTTACGATCATCTCATTCGTTATTCGCTTGATTCCGCAGACGGGCAGGAAGATTCCTCCCAGGACCTGTTTTCGCTGCAAGCCGGAACGAAACTGAACAGTAATTCCGAATTCGGTGTCGAGGCCAGCACCGGCATCATCAAATATGATCAAAATGCTCTCAACGGTGGAATTCAGTATTCCGCGGGGTTGTATTACCGATTGCGCCTCAGCCAGAATTTCAGCCTCCGCGCCGATGGCGGCTATACAATCGACAATTTGAACAATCCCACCGCCATATCCACCAACTTCCAGAAGCAGGCAAATACCTTTTACTATTCGCTGAGCTTGGAACACCAGTTAAATGAACACTTCGGCTATAGCCTGAAAGTCGGACATGGGGTGAATGCGGGGTTGTTCTCCGACACCTTGGATTTGTATTATGCGCGGTTGGAGTCGAATATCAACATAGTTCGACGCTGCCAACTCAAGCTATGGTTTTCCTACGAAAACGGTTCTGAAACAGGCGGGTTGGGTGAAAGTTTTGAGCGTTACGGCGTGGGCGGGGGCATCTCGCGCGCCATCACCCAGAAGCTTTCAGCGGCTCTGAACTACTATTTTTGGGACAGATTTTCGGATCTCCCGGATAGGGCTTACACAGAAAACCAAATATTGCTTAACTTAACCTATAACTTTTGATAAAATGAAATCCTTATGTCTGGCCCTTCTGGTAATTGTGTTCAGCGACCTGTCGACGCCCGCGGCCAACCCACCACCCACCCTCAACGAACCAAATGCGGTTGCGAATGCCATCGCCTGCACCAACCCGGCGGTCAGCAGCCTTTTGGATGAAAAACATAAGCTTGTTCCCGGCGATAAGATCAGTTTTCAGATTTTGGAGGACAAGAAGCCGGTAAAGAGTTTGATCGTCACGGATTCCGGAGAGGTGAACTTCCCTTATATCGGACTGGTCGCGGTTGCCGACAAAACGTGCCTGCAGGTCGCCCAGGAAATCAAAGTGCCACTGGAGCGGGAATACTATTATCGTGCGACGGTAATCATTGGACTGGACGTGGCCAGCAAGGTGGTGGGCCGGGTCTATGTCGTGGGCCAGGTGCGGATTCAGGGAGCGATTGAAATCCCTTCGGAGGAAGATTTCACGGTTGGTAAAGCCATTCTGTGCGCCGGCGGTTTCGGCGATTTCGCCGACAAGAGGAACATCACGCTCGTTCGCGCTGGCTCGGAAGGCACCAAGCAGGTTTTCCAGCTGAACATGGTGGATGTTTTGGAAAAGGGACAAACTGAAATGGACAAAACATTGGAAAAGGGTGATTTTATCATTGTGCCTTCCCGCCTGGTCAATTTTTAACCATCAAACAACGCCTCATTTCCGGACTAGGCGACTGCCTGAATCGGTAAAAAGCAAGGAAAATATTATGGATATAAACGGACATTCACATTTGACCAGCCGGAAACAATCCTCCTTTGCAGCTGTCTTTTTCGACAAGTGGCATCGTTACAAGAAACTTTTGTTTACCCACTGGTGGATTTTGTTGGTTTCGGTGGCAATAGGGGTGGGTATACAATGGCTGCTGATCAGGCGAGTTCTGCCTTCATACGCGTCGGATGCGCGGATGATCGTCAACGTCAAGGTTTCCATTCCCAACGGTAATATTTACTCGGAAGACGCCGGTAACTTCTTTGGAACGCAGGTGGCATTGATGTTGAGCGATTCAGTCGTTAAACGCGTCAAAGAGCGCCTGAATGGCGCCCGATCCGGCCCTGTGGCGGCGCCTGTCGCCATCAACGTGACCCTTGCCCCCAAAACGAGCATCTTCAATCTACGGGCCGTGGGGCCGGATCCCAAGTACACGCAGGCATGTCTTGAAGCCACCATGGTGGAATACATCAATTTGAAAAAGGATCTGCTCCTGAACGCCTCCGATGCCACCCAGTCCAGCATCCAAGACGAACTCGCGCACATGGCCCTCGATCTGGAAAAAAGTAAGCAGCAGTTTCTTGATTTCCAGGCCAGCAACAGCGTCGTCTTCCTGCAGGAGAACGGCGGGAACAGCGCGGCAGATTATCTGACCTCCCTCAACCGGCAGCTAGCCGAGCGCAAGTCCGAATTGCATCTGCTCACGACCCTGACCTTGGACGAGAACTTGGAGCGGCAGCAGGGCATTTTTGCCCAGCCCAACTCCGTGTCACACGACGTGCCGGCAACGGTGACCGCGCCTGAAACTGGCGGAGCCGCACCACAAAATACTACCGTGACACCAGCCACGGATGCGAATGCTGGGGCGGACGGCAACGCCGCACCCATTAACACGCCGGCCAGTCTCGGAGGATTTGAAACCGCGTACCTGCAAGCCAAGCAACAGGTTCTTTTGCTGAATGCCCAGCGCGATGAACTGGCGCAAGTCCTGAAACCCAAACATCCCGATATGATTGCCATCAATAACGAAATTGCCAACCAGGAAAAGCTTCTTCAGATTTTCCAAGGCCAAAGCCAGGAGCAGTTGAAGAACCGGCAACATACCCTCGAACTTCAGATCAAGGATTTGGAAAGCCAGGTTGCGGAATGGGAATTAAAGGCCTTGGAAGCCAGCAAGAAATTGGCTGAATTTGAAGTACTGAAAGAAAACCATCAACGGTTGCAAACTATCTATGATCAACTCCTGGCCACACTGCAAACCTTGGGCGTGGATAAGGGGGCCGGCCAGGAAGGCGTAACCATCCTTGAACCGGCGACGCCGGCGCTTCTGCTGCCTGGCAAGGAGCTAAACCATTTGATCATGGCCGGTTTGATCGGTCTTTTTGCCGGAATTTGTCTGCTGCTGTTCTTAGACCGATTGGATGACCGGCCCGCCACCTTTACGGAATTGGCCGAACTGTTTGACAAGCCGGTTCTTGGGCAGTTCCCTCTGGTCAAGCCCTTGAGCAAGAAGGCAGGCGTGCCCTTCCTCCAAATCAATGATGACCGGCACATGCTGGTGGAAGCTTACCACAATCTGCGTTCGGCGCTCGTTTTCAAAGAATCGCCTGACAATCACCCGCGCAGTATCGTCATAACCAGCGCCAGCCCCAATGATGGCAAATCAATGGTTTCGACAAACCTAGCTATCACCCTGGCGCAATCGGGTTCACGCGTTCTCCTGATCGATGCGGACTTGCGGCGCGGGGTCCTGCACAACAAATTTTCGGTGGAAGCCAGCCCCGGCTTCGCAGAGGTCCTGGCGCTTCAATGCGAGTGGTCGAAGGCTGTGGTCGCCACCTCGATTCCCAATCTCTCCATCATGCCTTGCGGAATATCCCCGCAACACCCAGGAGGCCTGTTTGCCAATCAGGCCCGCCAATTCCTCGTGGAGATAGCCGACCATTACGATTATTTTGTGTTCGATTCGGCCCCGGTTATGGCGGCGGACGATGTAGCAAGCCTGGCACCCCACGTTGATGGCCTGATCATGGTCATCCGGGCCGGATTCACCTCCGGACGCGTTGCCCAAGCAGCCCTGGATTTGCTTAATCTGCGAAAGGTGAACGTGATTGGTTTGGTTTTAAATGCCGTGCACCCCGGCATCAACCAATACTACTATTTCCGCGACAAAAGCTATTATCAGCAAAATCGACAAGTCTGAATGGCAAAAGCCTCTCCCTGTTTTTCGCCGTGGTCCATGTCTGGTTTGTTCACCGCGTTTGCGGCGACGGCTGGAGTCAGGATCGAAGATCTCATTCCGGTCGCCGACGTTGCAGTTGCGTCAACCTACAAAGTCAGCAGGTCATTCATTGGCAAAGCCTGCCGCATTAGAATATGTAAGCAAAATTAAGTCTTCAAGGTTTCCCTGGGTTTTACAACTTCTCCTCAATTTGGAAGTCGGTTTTAGCCTCACGGCTGTCACCAGTGGACCGGTGCCTGCGGCGGGGCGCCTTTGTTCATGAACGGTAGAACCACTTCTGGCTCCGCCTTCTGTCCTTCGCACTGGCATTGCTGCCAGTACTTCTTCGTCATAGGACGGACCATCAACAATCGGTCTTCCAATTATTCTCTCGTTGCTTATTCCCGTTTCCGTTGACTGCTGGGCGTTCAGTGAATTTAGACCGCTGAGAAACCTGTAAAGGCTCCCCCCTATGCCTTGGATCCGAAACCTTACTCTGTAGCAAAGGCATCCTGCTTTGACTTCAACCTGCAGTGGGCCATCCTCACCCTTTATCTTCAGGCAGTGTTTACCTACCTGAGAAATCTCAATTTCATCTTCACCGATGTCCCGCCAGGCAATCATGGCTGCGGCACCGAGATGAACATTCATGCCCGGCCATTACCGGGCGTCAATCGACGTATTCGCCGGATTTACCACGCGCATAGTCGTGCGCGCTAGTTGACCACGGCGACAGACAGTTGTTAATGTATTCGAGCCACATGTGATTGGCTAGCCTTCGCAACGAATCCTCAAGGGCTTTTTCGAAAATGCCGCTGAGTTGTTTATGCAGGCACGGTTTTCAGGAGAATCATCGAATAGCTTAGTCGGGGTAACCGTTAAGCCGCCAGCTGCCACATGCGGCGAAGTCCCTTTTTCCTAAGTTGCTTAAACTCGATATGCTTTTTCTTTGTCTGCCGATTTGAGCAGCACTAATCCGCCATGTAGTGCCTCCCTTTTATCTGCTCGCGAGGCATTTGGCGTCATTTGCGGGACGTATCCGAGCCCACAATATCATGGGAATGCCTTACGATCCCAAAGAGTTCTGCTGTGCTTCCGCATAGCGGGATCAGCAATAGCACCCCAACCAGTAGAGTTGCTGGTTCCGGCACTGGGGTCGCGGAAAAAGTGCCCGCGCCAAAGACTGGTGTTGCCCAAGGATAGTTCGGGACGCCAGGACCGTTCGCCTGCATGCCGCTCAATGTTCCGCCCAAGCTGGTGCCTGAACTCCAAATGTCATAGGTGCCATCCGACAAGGCCCCTCCAAGAGTATCAAATGTGACCGCGGATGGACTTGGATAGTCGTACCCGCTATTGTAATCCGAGCCGGTGGCCGTTACGATTGAATATAGACCGGCCCCCAAAATAAGCGGGTTGATTGCAATGTAGTCTGTTTGACTTGGTCCGTCGAGAGTTTCATTGGCACTCGTGATATTGTAGATTGATCCTACGAGGGTCCAGTCACCGCTCGAACCGTTGTTTTCGTAAATGCCGATTGAAAAGGATCCGGCCGTAGGCAAATCTTGAGAGAACACACCTAATTCGTTAACCTGTATGGCACTATTGACGGTGAAATTATTTCCCAATATCAAATCACCAGTTTGATTGATTGTTGTGACGCCGCCATATCCAAACACAAAGGAAGCTTGAACTGTGCTTGCAACGCCTATCATAGCTCCAACGGCGATTAAAGTTAACATTTGGGTTTTCATGTTCATTCAATCCTATTTTATTCCACTTGTTAATTGTTCAGATACAAGATGGCCCATCAATATTTCCAATAATTTTTATTTTCCCACCGCCGACGTATTTTTTCAATCCACTTTTGGGACATCTTTTATCCCTTTTGGGGCATCCCGAAAAACAACGCTCGAGGAAAAGGCCATCAGTCATTCGCAATTTAACTGACGATTTCAAATTTCATCGTCAATCACCACTTAAGCAGCAGCCCTGTAACTTAGCTGGATTGCGCACCTTCGCGGGGCGCAGTTGTGACCCCAAGCTGTGATCTCCGGTGAGTCGGAGCCAACGCCGGGGATCAGATTTCGCGAGTAATTCCTTGGCTGCACGCCCGCGGGGAACTCTTCCTCCCATCGGGGGTTGCTTGAGCCGCTCCACCCACAGGCGGATGCTGGAGCCTCTTCCTCGAAAAAAGTTGTCTCAGAGCGCCATTTTGCGTTTATAACTGGTAAGGTATTACACTATTCAGTTGTCCGGGCCGCAAAATCGCCCTCGTAAACGCATGAAAATACCCAAACACCCAACCCTGATCCGTCGCTTTCTTCAGGCCCGCCGAGAGCAACTCCAAGCCAAAAGCCCAGTTCTGGCCGCCAGCCTCGTCACCCTCCACCGCACCTGTGGCAATCCCAACTACCGCTGTACCCGCGGCCACCCGCATCCGGGCACTACCTCACTTGGAAGCTCAGAGCCAAAACCCACACCATTTACGTCCCGGTGGATCTGCTCCCGCAGGTTAAACAATGGACTCAAGAACCCCGCCGTTTCAAACAACTGGTACGCGAACTGGCCCAATTGTCCCGTGCACTGATCCAAACCCATGTGACTGCCCAGTGGTGCAAGCGCGGAAGGTCATCGCGCGCGCCCGAACCTTTCTCAAAACCGTCCGTCATTTCTTCCCGGAACTTCCCTGCTGGCTCGACCAGTTGCCCAATACCCGCTTCGAGCCCATGGTCGAGCATCATCGCCGTTTCCTCTGCTGGTGGGGATTGCTGCTCTTCGGTTTGGGCTTGGGAATCCGCCGTTCGGCCGACAACGATCTGCGCGACCTGAATGTGTCATCCGTCACAACCTGAACCTCCTGGCGGGCACCCAGCAACACTCCCTCCCCGTCACCAAGACCCTCGACCAATTTATCGGACATGTCGGCGGCGCCGCGTTTGCCCAACTGCTGCACCAGCACACTCAGCGGCTCATCCGCATGAAGGCTCTGGACCATTTCCGCTTCCAGGGCGACTTCATTGTCGCCGTCGATGGCACCGGTTATCTCAGCTTCAGTCATCACCATGGCTCCCGGTGCCTGACGCAGAAGCCTTCCGCCGGTCAGGTCTCCTATCTCCATCCACTAACGAGCACCGGACTGGCTTTGTCTTTAGCCAGCGAGTTTATCGAAAATCCACCGGGCCGTGCGCCGAATGATTATCAGGACCAAAAACAGGATTGCGAACTGAAGGCCTTTGATCGTTTGGCGGGCACGCTCAAAGCCTCCTGCCCTCAGATGGGCCGGAATGCATCGCTGCCTCGGACAATATGATTCGCTCCAATCGTGACAATTCACCCCCAATTGCCCTATACTCCTTTCATCGAATATGATGGGTAACGCAAACGCGCCTCAGCAAACCGGCCGGCAGCAAAGAACTCTCGGCGAAAGGCTGGCGCCCTTTTTGGGCGGAGGATTTTTCCGGCCGTTGTCGCGGCCGTCTGCTGCCATCTACGTTGACTGCGCCGACCGGCTCGCCGAGGCAGCCGACGAAGGCGGACAGATTCCCCATGCCGAAGCCCGGGCGCTCATCCGGGAGGTGTTGTCGCAACATCCCGATATCCTGCTGGAGGAGGACGAAGGCGGTCAGTTTCGTGACCTGAATCAGCGGGCCAGCCAGTTCTTCAACAAGCTGATTGAAGTTCATTGGCTTGAGCCGCGCCGCGTCAGCCTGGATGAACATTACGTGCTGATTGTTCCAGCGCTCCGGCAACTCCTGCGCCTGCTGCGCGAACTGGCGGAAAACCGTCCCGCCGAACTCAAGGATTTTGCCGCCACGCTGCGTTCGCTCTGCCGCGACCTGCTGAGCGAAGGCGCGCTGGATCCCAATAAGCTTGGCCCGGAAGAAATGCGCCAGACTCTCAAAGACCAGCTGGAACGCGCCGGTCGCGCCGGCGACCAGATGCACGCGGTGGAGACGCTCGTGCTCCAGCACGCGACCGCGCAACGCACAAGCCTTTCTGCAAGCGAGACGCTGCAGCGTTTCCTCGTCGAGTTCCACCTGGGCGAACACATGGTCTGCTACGATGCGTTGCAGGAAGCGGGATTGCTGCCGCGCCTGAATCAGGCCCGATCCGTCGCGCAGAAGGCGCTGTACGACCCGTTCACCAAACAACGTCTGGCCGAGGGTCTCGCCAAGCATTTGAATCTCGACGCCACTGAGGCGTATGAGGAGGCCGAACGGTGGCTGGGGCGCCTGGACCGTCAATTAGCGTCAATTCCCGTCAAACAACGGCTTATTGACGGTCGGATGGCGGAATTCAGCCGCCTTTCCGCCGCGCGCTATACCTATCAAACGGAGATGCGCGGGCGCCGCCCGGAACAGGTGAAGACGTACCTCGAGGAAGCCGCCCGCGCTCATTCGGGACGGTCGTTTTCCGATCTCACGGGCGAACCAGGAATGGAGCTGCTCTTGCCCGTGGTCGAGGTCTTCTTTGGAACCGATTCGCTGTCGCGCCCGCGCCGGCTCCGCCCGGCCGTGAGCCTGAGTTTCCAGAAGCTGGAATCGGGGACCGATCCGGATGCCGCCAAGGACGAAATCCGCCGCCGCAATCTGAGCGTGCTCACGCCCCAGCGGGCCGTGCGATTCATTGAAAAACATCTTCCGGCCAAAGGCACGCGGATCTCAACCGAACAGCTACACGTGAGCGTGGAAGATGATTTTCTGGACCTGCTCGCCGCGCTGGCCTTTGACCGGGGCCGGGCCAATGGGTCGCACAAGATCGTGCGCTGGCGGCTCCATCCGATGCGCGCTGACTTTGGCGTGGAACCCGACCGCATTCCACGTGATCCAGAGGCGGACCGCCTCATTGAACGCTTTACCATCGAACGTATATCCTGATATGCCACTCCCCTGGCCCACCTTCGCGACCTGGAACCGCATCCAGGAACCAGACCGCGCCGCGCTTTCCGAGATTCTGGCCGAACTGCTCGCCCACGGAGCGCTGATCGGCGAGAACGGCCGCGACCGCGAGTTGTATCTGCTGGCCCGCGAATATCAACGCGAAATCGGCGAGTACCTGGCTCCGCTGCACCTGGAACTGCTGCCCGACGCCGACCGCCCGATTTTTCAACTGCGGCCCGTACCCGGCGACTGCGCGCTGATGGCGCGGTTCAACAAAGCGGAAACGCTGCTGGTGTTGACGCTCTGGCGCATGTATCACGACGCCCGGATGGAAGCCGTGGTGGCCAGCGTGGTGGTCACCACCAACGACATCTGGGAGCGCCTCCGGCTCTATTTCGAACATATTGTGCCCCCCACCGAAGCCCAGCTACGTGAACTGCTGGGCAAACTGCGCAGTCGGCGGCTCGTCCGCCTGCAATGGCATGAAGACCCGGCCTGTTTCGGCGAATCGCAAGTGGAAATCCTGGACACGCTTCCGCGCATCATCCCCTTTGAGAACGCGGCCGCCTGGCAGCAGCAGGCGGCCCTGTATCAGGCATCGGCTGAAGCCGCCGCCGAACCCGCGCGCCTTGAGGAGGAAGCATGAGCCAGCGCATTTCGCTCACGCGCGTCATCGCCATCAACTGGTATGGCTTCCGGCAGATCTTTGACGTGGATGACAACATCCTGATTTCGGGCGCGTTCGGCACGGGCAAATCCGCCCTGCTCGACCTGATCCAATACGTCCTGCTCGGCGGCGAGCGCCAGTTCAACCGCGCCGCCGCGGGGAACGCCCGCGGCCGCGATCTGGTGGGGTATTGCCTCGGCGACACGAATCAAGTCCGGAATGGCCAGAGGCATTTTCTGCGCCCGAGCGGGGTTTCGCTGGTGGCGCTGGAATTCACCCGTCCCGGCGAACCGGGGAAGGAACAACCCAAGCGCGAGACCTGGGGCATCCGCCTGGAGTTCTCCAGCCCCGACGCCGCCCCCCGGCCCACGTATTTCTGCATTCCTGATCGGCTCGAATACGCCGCGCTTTCGCCCGATGGCAGAGACCTTCTTTCCGATGACGCTTTCCGCACCTGGCTCCGGCGCGAATACGGGAACGAAGCCATCTTCGCCCGCCAGCGAGATTATCTGGAAGAAATGGCGGCGCCCCGCCACCTGAACTTCGATGTCGCCGCGTTTCATCGCACCTTCCCCAAGGCGATCGCCTTTGAGCCGGAGGAAAACGTCGAAAAGTTCATCCGCGAATTTATTTTGGAAGAAAGCCCGCTGGACGTGCGCGACGTAAAAACCGCTTTGCGGGCCTACGAAGACACGCGCCAGCGCCTGGAGAAACAGGAGGACGAGGCGGGCTTTCTCCAGCGCATCTGCGAACAGCACGCCATCTACGAATCTTCCCGCCGCACGGAAGCGGTTCTTTTGCATACCGGCCAGGGGCTGAAACTGTTGCAAACCGAGGAACGCCGCGACCAGCTCGCCGCCAATCTGAAACAGCAGTTAGAGGATCATGCGGATGATCTAAAGCAGCTTGGGGAAGCGACCGCGGCGGAATCGGGCGCCAGGATGTTGCTGGATCAGGTGCGGTTTGAAGTCGGCAAGGACCCGGATGCCATCAAAATTTCCCAGCTCGAAACCACGAAGGCCGGTTTGCAGAACAAAGTGGCCGTCCTCCGTGCAGCGCAGCAATCGGTGCGCAAACAGCTCGACGACAGGCACTATCGCTGGACGAATTGGCTCAACCACGGCGCCGCCCTGCCCCTCGCAGGTCTGAAAGAAACCCTGAGGGCGGATGACCGGTGGCTGGCTGACCTGCGATCCGGCAAAGACGCCGAACGCATGGCCGCGATGCAGAATCTGGCCGGCCGTTTCAACGAGCTGTGGGTTGGCATTGACCAACTGCTGCACCCGCTGCGCAGTGAAATCGCCGCCGCCGAAAAACGATTTCGCCAGTTGGCTGAAGACTTGCAGAGTTTGTCCAAAGGCCAGACACCCGGCTCCTTTCCCCTGTTCACCGCCCTGCGCCAAAAGCTTGGGAATCGCGTTGAGCAACTGGGGCGTCTCATTGAAGTGAAGGCGGACGCCGAACGCTGGTGGCCCGCGCTTGAGCTCCAGCTGGCGCGCAATCGCTGGGTGCTGGTGGTCCAGGAGCCCGCCGACTATCGCGACGCCCTCGAGATCCTGCGCAAAACCCCGCCGGGACGCGACGTGGAATCGCTGCTCAATCCCGCGGAAGTCCGCCCCTTGCGTGCCGGCCTGCGGGAAAACTCCCTGTTCAGCAAGGTTGAAGTCAGTCACCCCGTCGCCCGGCCCTACGTTGAACATCTGCTGGGCGAAGTGCTTTGCGTTGAGTCGGTCGAGGAACTGGAAACCTGCGATGCGGCCCGGGCGATCACGGCGGAGGGCATTTTCAAATCAGCGCCTCTGCGCCGCCGCTTGAAACCGGCCGGTTCGGTGGAACTAACCCTGGGCCGTGAAGGTCTGGAACGGATGCGGGCCGCAAAGCAAAAGGAGCAGACCGAGACACTCGCGCTGCACGAAGCCCTGAAACAGCGCCTGGCTGATGTCCAGACCTGGCTCGACCAGGGCCGGAAAGGTGGCCTGGCGGAAACTGTCTGGCCGGATCATTCCGCCGAGATTCCGCAATTGCCCGAACTGGAGGCGAATCTGGGGCGGACCCGAGAAACCATCGCCCTGCTGATGACGCCCCAACGCGAGGCGCGGCAGCAACGGCTGACGGACATGGAAAAGCAGCACCGGGAGGCGCTCTCGAAAATCGCCGTCCTCAACGAACGGAAAAGCAAATTCGAATTGAGCATCCGCCCGGAACGCGAAGCGCTGGAGCGCGCCGAGAATGACTCCAAAGCCGCCCGGCTGGAAGTGGAAACCGGCCGGGTTGAGCTGAGCCGACGGTTCAGCGGCCTCCTCGACGCCGAATTGAACGCGGAGCGCGACCGGCTGCACGCGGAATTTCCGAAATGGCCAGATTGCTTCGAGGCCGTGCAGTCGCGCATCCGGATCGCCGGCGAGACCGCCGTGCAAGCCCGCGCGCAGCGGAAAGCGGAACGCGAGAAAATCGCCACCGATCGCGACGAACGCGGCAATTTGCGGCACCCGGAATATCAGCACGATTTTCCGCCCGAGGATGAAAGCAACGAACACTGGTCGAACCGCTTGCGCGACCTGGAACAAATCGAACTGGCAAAATCCCGCGAGCTGGCCGCCGACCGCAAACGCGATTGGGAACGCCGCCTCGAAGAGAACGTGCTCAACGAGTTGAACCGCCGCATCACCGATGCCCAAAACACCATCCGGCTACTCGATCGCTACCTGAGCCAGCCCATCGGCAAGTTCCGCTATCGAATCAGCCAAAAGAAGGACACAGCCGGCTTCGGCGCGATCTGGCAGCTGCTCGGTTCCGGCCTTGAAATCACCGATCCCCTGCTGGGCGCGGAAGTCGAGCGCGCCAAGCGGGAGTTGATGGACGCCGTCAACAATATTAACAATCAGGATTCCCGCGCACCAGGGTTACTCGATTATCGCAACTACCACCACTACGACCTGGAAATGGTACCCACCGACAAGCCCGATGCGCCGCCGATTTCACTCGGACGCAGCGGACGCAATCTCTCCGGCGGCGAGAATCAGGCGCCGTTTTTCATTTCGATGCTGGCCGCCTTCCGCCGCGTGTACGACCGTGGCGACCGCACTTCCACGCGCTCGCAACAACTCGGCCTAGTGATCATGGATGAAGCATTTTCGAAGCTGTCGGGCGACGGCATCGAGGACTGCCTGGCGCTGGCCCGCAGCTTTCAACTCCAGCTCGTCATGGCGTTCCCGCCCGAACGCCTCGGCGTGATGGTGCCGCACGCACAAACGGTCATCATGTGCCAGAAGGAAGTGGAGCGAGACGCCGATGGCTATGTCACCGGCATTGATAACATCCCGCTGCTGACCACGATGGCGGAGGCGATGGACGCGCTGACCTGAACGATGAACCTGACCCTCGTGCCCGTCGCCCGGGAGCTGTTCGCGCAATGGCAGCGGGCACGAGGCGGCCGCCCCGAACCGGCCGTGCGCGCCTTTGCGCGCTTCTGGGAAGACCTGCTCGAAGATGCGGGTTTGGTCTCCGCCACGGATCGAAACGATGCCGAGCGCGATGTGCGCCTGCTGGAAGCGGGCGGCTGGCTTGAAATCCGGCCCGTGCGCTACAAAGTGCATCTGATCGACCGGGTGGTTGTTCCTCTGACGGCTGAGCAGCGCTGGCGCGAAGCCTTCGGATTCGTGCCACCATCGGACGAGGAGGCCCGGCTGATCCGCGAATTCCCCTGGGAACCTCAACTGTCATTCCTGCGTGAATTTCGCGCGACGATTTCATTTGCCGAGCTGTGCCAGTTGAACGACTTTCTCAAGGGAAACCCCGTGGCGGCCAACGTCGTGCCGGTCAAGGAACGGTCGCTGCAAATTTTTGGCGATGAAAAACGGCTGGACACGCTGCTGAACTCGACCCTTTTCCGACCTGACCGCCTGGACCTGACCAGGGATTTGCGCTGCGAAATCGTCGGTGAACCGCTGCCCTGGAAACGCGGGCCGGCCGGGGCCGCCCAGCAACCGGTCATCGTCATCGAGAACGCCGCGACCTGGCATTCCTATTGCCGCTGGAACTTGGGACAGAAGCAATTCAGCGCCGTTATCTACGGTTGTGGCAACCGGTTTGTGGACGGCGCTGGTTACCTCGGAGACATTTTTGCCGAACTGGGCGGGCCCCGCCGAATATTTTACTTTGGTGACCTCGACCCGCAGGGGCTCTGGATTCCGCAGAATGCATCAAACCGCTCACAAGCCGCCGGAGGGCCGGCCATCGAGGCGCATGAATGGAGTTATCGCCAGTTGCTGACCATCGGCTCGGGACGTGGCCAGCCATGGGAAGGTGAGCCACCCTCATCCACGTTGTGCGATTGGCTGGGAGAATGCGCGGAGCCGGCACGCATTCTTTTCGCCTCCCGTCAACGCCTGGCCCAGGAACACGTGGGCTGGGAATTCATTCAATTACAGCGCGCATAAATTCATTTCATGGGCCTACCACAATTGACGGCGCAGCTTTGGATCGAAATAAATATGATAGCGCTCCCCTTCCTCAAAGGAATAAAACGGACGGAATGCTCCGCGGGCGGGAAGTTGGTCATGGGCAAAAAAGACCCCGGGACGATTGTCTGCCGGCTTAAAATACTCAGCCAGCGCCTCATTGCTTGTCGGAATCGCCGGAAGCGGGTCGTGGGCGGCCTCTTGCGCCAGGACCACCGGGCCGCGCATGACGGCCACCCGGTTGGCATGCACCTGATCCACCGGCACGCGGCGCAGTTCGAGCGGAATGCGGACTTCCACCCGGTCGCCATTTTGCCAGCCGCGCTCCAGCACGGCCCAAGTCCCCGGCTGGGCGGCCAGGGGCTGGACTGCACCGTTTACCTTGACCGTCACCGCGCCGGCCCATTGCGGCACGCGGAATTTGAGCGGGAACCTGGCGGTTCCATTGAGATTAAAACTCAGCAAAACCGCCTCCGACTCTGGATAAAGGGTTTCCTGAACGAGTTCGACCTGGGTGCCCCCTGCATTCCAGGTAACTTCCGAGGGGAGGTAAAGATTGACGCAGATCCCGTCGCCCTCCCGGAAATAAATCAGGTTTGAATATTCGGCCACGTTTTGGAAGTAGGTTCCCGAGCAGCAAGTGAAGGTGCTTTGGTCGTACGCCTTAAGCGCGCTGCCCAGGGCATAACTGGAGTAATAACAATTGCGGCCGCCGGCGGCAATCGGCAGGGCCGCACCGATGCCGTTGTAGAGCAGCGTCTCCATCCAATCGCCATAGCGGGCTTCGCCCGTAAACTGCAACAGATATTTTGAAAGCTTGAAGCCGGCCCAGGAACCGCAGGGGGTTTCGAAATTATCGATGCGCACTTCGAGCGAATCGCCCAGGGCGCCGTCATCCGGCATCAGCTTTTCGGCCGGGCCATAGCCGCCGGTGGCGTAACATTGGACATTTTGAAAAAACTCGTGGGCGTGCCTCAAAATTTGAATATATTTTGGATCACCGCTCACGGCATAGGCCATGGCGGCGCTGCTGAAGGTGTTCAAATGGCTGTAGGCATGGAACCCGCGAACGTCCTGGGGATTCGAGGAGGCGACAAACTTGTCCCAGTATTGCGGATAAAGCCAGACCTCGGCAAAGTCGCGATACTTTTGCTTGCCCGTGCTTTGATAGGCGCGGTAAAGGTTTTCCGAGAGGGTGTACCACTCCAAGGGATCGCCCTGGGTCAACCTCACGGTGAGATTTTGCGCGGGGACCCGGGCGCGATTGAGATTGGCAATCGCATAATCCGTGATTTTCTCGAGCAAATCCAGGGCCTCCGGATGGCCGGCGTAGAGATGAATGTCCACCAGGCCGCCAACCATTTTTTCAAAAGCGTAAGGGCGGCCGTAATTGACGTTTTTGTCAATGGTCTTGCCCCATTCGGTGACGAGCAGCGAGGCTTTGTCCCGCAGGGCCGGATCGTCATTGGCCAGGGAGGCCCGGGCCATGGCCATGAGCCATTGGCCAAAAATCTCATAAGTATCCTTGGAGGCCCAGCCGCCCAGCGTCTTTCCGGGAGCCGGCAAACCGGCTCCGGCGCGGAACCCGTGCAGAATGTCATCATTGGAAACGCCGAGATAAAAATCCCGCGCGTCGGCGTATTGTCTTTGCCAGCGGCTGGGCCGCAGTTTGACGCCGACATAGTCGAATGATTGCAAAAGAACCGGGCCGGCCAATGGCTTTCCAGCATCAGTGGGAGAGGCGCCCCAGGCCGCACCGCTAGCCAGGGCGGCGGAAGCCAGCGTCGTTGTACCCAGGAAAACGCGACGTGTCATTTCTGATGAACAAGAGGCTGAAAGGCCACTGGTATTAATTTCAGGTCGAAGCGGTGTTGGTTCGTCTTTCATGACGGCATTTTTTGAAAATGACGCGGTGCGGCCTAATGCCGCTGAAGTGAATTGAATCTTTCATCGATTAGCAATCTACCTCAGGTTGATTGATCAGGGCAAGGATTGCAACTGCGGCTGACTGCACTCCGGCTGACTGCATTCTTGGATGGAAACCGGCTAATTGGCATCAAGCATCCTTACCACGCGGCCAACCCGGCTGAAGTAATTGGAAGGCCGCTTAAGCCGTTCTTCGGCCGCAGTCCGCCGTCGGAATTGACGTCGAAGGCGCTGATGCTGCCGTCACCATTGTTGAGACTGAAGAGCAACTGGCCATCTTGACTGAAGACCATATCGGCTGGGTGCATGCCGGTCGTGGCTGGCAGGCTTGGATTGTGGAGGAGTTGCAATCTGCCATCCGAATTGACTTGAAAGCCGGAGATCGAGTCGCTGCCGGCATTGGCCGTGTAGATATATTGGCCATCATACGTGAGAACCAACCAACAAGCGGCTGTCTGTTCCGTCGGCACTTTCCCACTGATAACCGCCAAACGGCCCGAGTCGGAGAGTGCGTAGGAGGAGACGGAGCTGCCATTCGGGGCGCCGGCGGCGGCCTCGGAAATGAAGAGCCGATCGCCCCGACCGACGGCAAAACCGAACGGCCATGTTCCCACTGAGGAGAAAACTTGATGATTCGTAGCCATGCCGTCGTGTCCCAGGAGCCAAGTGTCGATCAGCCCGGTGATCTTTTCGGTGACGACCAAGGCATCCCCGCCGCGGCTAAAAGAAATTTGGGTTGGCGTCGTGCTGGCCGCGCTGAGGGAGCGGGCGGAACCAGGGAGTTGGGTGAGATTGCCACAGCCAAAATGGAAGGCAGTGACATTGTCATTGCTGCCAATGGCGGCGGCGTTGAGAACGTAGAGGAGGTTATTTTGGAGCGTGAGGCTGACGGGTTGGCCCCCTCCGGAACCGACTATATCTGTGAGTTGGAGTCCGCCCCCGGGCAGCGTCTCGAAAACCGAGATTTCACCACTGCCCGCGTTGCAGGCGAACAGCCAGTGCGAGTCGGGGCTTAAGAGAACTGAGCCTTGGCTTCCCAGGCCGTCCGCGGTGCCGAGACCGAGGCCGCCGGTGGCGTAAGAGGCGGTCACGCTCAGGGCGCCCCCGGTTCGGGTTATCACCAGCACGTGGTTGCCAGCACTGGCGTTGTCCATGGTGTAGAGGATGCCGAAGTCGCTCACTTCGGCGTTGGCGATAGAAACGAGCGTCGCCAAACCGACGCCCATGATGCCGAGATAATTCGTGAGGAAGGATGTTTTTATATTTGTTTTCATATTTTGATGTTTAGTCTTGTTGGATCATTACTTTATCCGTTTCGGCCAGGCGGCCCCCCTGCCTGGAAGTGCAAACGAGTTCCACCCAAAGCGTCTCGCCGGCGCCTTCTTACGTTGCGCTGCCTGGCCGCGTAATAATTTGTCGAGGCAGGACGGACTTCCTTACAGAGAAGTGAATGGAAAAACGCCATCGGCTGTATTGAACAGATGGACTTCACGCTTTGAGCGCGCTATTCGATGATCTGCCCAATTCGGGAACTCCACGAGCAAAAGGGCTTGACTGCGGGGCGCATCGCTTCGCTGCCATGTGTTTCCCACGAGCAGCGCCGCGCGTGACGAGGTTCACTGGGGCATCACCACGAACTTCATGCTTGGTTTTTAACGGCTGTCTTTCTGGTCTGCCAACCGCTGCTTGATGCGTTCACGCGCCTCGGGGGAAAGCTTCCGTCGCTCGGCCCCGGCAAATTCCACCGGGTGCTCTTGCGTGACGTCACGCAGAAACCTAATTTGTTTTCCATAACGCCGGCACCATTTGCAAATCAGCAGATGCATCCAGAGCCCAAAACGTTTGGCAGGCGGCAACGGGCGATCCAGCGCCTCCGAGAGAGCGCGCACGGCCTCCCGGCAATTGGGAGATAGCTCCGCACAGGCCGAACGTACTTTGTTCCAAAAATTCATTAATGTCCCAAGGTCCAAACCCGGCTACGCACATCCGTCGTGCCGGGCGCCGAATCCTTACGCGTTTTTTGACAAGATTTTATGCATTCCAGAACAACTCGTTGTCCAGGTTCTCGCCCGCTTTGGGCCATTCCTGGGGGCCAAGTTCGTGAGTCCAGCCGCCTTTGCCAACGCCGTCGGCCACGAAACGGTCTCCTTCCTCGTCATCGTAAAACTGCAGGTCGGTGAAGGTTGATTCCCGAGCCGTCTTGCGAAAATGGTCGCAGACCTTGTTCTTCAGAATGCCCACGAGCCAGCTTTTCTCCGCGCTGCGGCCGGCGAAACTTTGCCCTCCCTTCAACGCGGCCAAAAAGGTCTCCTGCACCGCATCCTCGGCCTTTTGGGGATCGCGCAATCGCATCAGCGCGAATTTGAAAAGGTAATCGCCGTGCTCATCCACCCAACGTTCGGGATCGGACAGCGCACTGGGCGGCTTTGCATCCGCCGAAGTCAATGAATTTTCCGACTGCATTGAATTTCAATTTCAATATATTCCGCGAATGAGCCGCGAGTGCAAGCAGACCCTTACAAAAACTCTGATTCGATCCGGCCGGCAAGCAATTTTTATGCGCAAGGGCGTTGATTGGTTCGCCATCTTTCCGTTGAGCTTCTGTGCACCCGTGCCAGAAATCCTGCCTGGCACGAGAGCGGCTGATTGTTCATGTCAATCGTTCTTTTGATTCTTCCCCATGGACATGAATGGACGTTTATTTTTCCTTTGCGGCCGCACCCCAGCGCGTGCTGATCACGCGCAGGGTGACATAATTTTGGTCATCGTTCGGGTTCTGGGCCACGAAGCCAACAATACCGCCGCAGGCCAGCAAGGATGGGCGCGGGTCCGCAACAAATAGCGTAGCATTCAAAGCCGTCTGGTGGTTTAGTTCAACCATAATGGGTAACGTAAAGACATGCGAACCGTTTGGCACGCCCCATTTGGCAGGCAAAGTGAGCGGGCTAATATTATCAAAATCCATGCCGATCCACGCCGTCACACCCACATGTCGGACGATCGACCACATGGAGGGCAAGCTGACGACCTTCCACATGATAGTGTCCAAATCTGGAGTTTCGCCCACTGCGTCGAAATGACACATCAGCGAGGGAAACCAGCTTGCGAGGGCACGCTTTTCCTCCGGCGTCACATTCAACGCCGCCGCAATCTTTAGATTTTTCTGCGCTTCCTTGATGGAGGGAGGCCGATCCCCAGCCCAGAAGTTGAAATTGGTGCCATGCGCGCGGTATAGGCGGTTTATGGCCGCCGCGCCTTGGTCCAAGCCAAGGCCGAGAAATGTTCCATTCACCGAAACCTGTGCGACGTTTTCCTTGGCCACCGGTTTGCCCCAAAAGGACTCGGCATCCACGTAGGGACCAAGCGTGCGGATGCGGAAGAGGACCGGCGAATTGGCAAATTCGAATTTGTCGCCCGTGGAATTATAAATCACCTCGGGCCTGGGGGGCTTCGTCGGCGGATCGTTGGTGGCGGGGCCCACCTGGAAGTAGACGAGCCATTCCGTCCGGTGTTTTCCTTTCTGGCGCAACGTGATGAGTGCGGTGAGAGAATCGCCCGGGAAAAGTGAGTTTGTCGATGCGGCGGGAGCCATGCCATCGACTGGAATGCCTTCGGCGATTGCGGCCGCGCGGAGCCCCGGAAACGGCGGCACCGGTTCAAGCGTCAAAAGCAAATTGGTGTCCTGTCCGCTGGCGGGAAAAACCGCCAGCAGCAGCAGGCCGAAAAGCGCGCGCCTCACCTTCACAATGCCATCATGCCTCATCCCAAAGCCAAATATCCAATGCGAAAATTTCGTCACAGATGGTCATTTCAAATGTGATTTGTTGTTCGTTGGTCGAATGAACTGCCGTCCGATTGGGTCTGGGTGCGGGCGGAAGACATCCACCGGGAGGACCCCACGCTTTGTTTAACGCGTTGCCTTCCCGCCAGTCTTGCCTTTATCCGTGAGAAGCTTTACCAATGGAAATGCGGTTATATTACTTTTCTTTGATCGGGCTGCTGGGGAGCGGATTTAGCGCGGCGGCCGATTCAAATCCACCCATTGACCGCCACGCGCTGGTCACCCGGCACGATATTGACTGGTCCAGCCTCGACGGTCAGATTCCCTTGGGCAACGGCAATTTCGCCTTCAACGCCGATGGCACCGGCCTGGAGACGGTCGGCGGCAACACCATGTGCCATTGGTGCTGGCACAGCTTTCCGCTCCCAGCTGGCGTGACGAAAAACGACATCAAGCCGTGGGCGACCCCCGACCACGGACACCTGACGATGAATCCCACCTCGCGTGAACCACGGCCAATTTTCGATTGGGAACGCGGCAATCCTCAGCCGTTGAACCTCGGGAGGATCGGTTTCATCAACCAGCAAGGCGAGCGGTTGACGGCCGCAGATGTGCATGTGGATTCGCGCCATCTCGAATTGTGGACCGGCCTACTGGCCAGCCATTTCACCTACCGGGGCGAGCCGGTCGAGGTACAGACGTGTGTGGATCCCAAGAGTGACACGGTCGCGGTGCACGCGGAGTCGAGTCTATTGCGTGACGGACGGTTGCAGCTGATGCTGGATTTTCCCGCGCCAGCACAAAACGTCGGAGCTTGGGTGGGAGATTATTCGCAGGCGGCCGGTCACCAGACGACCATTGTTCGCCAAACTCATGACCAACTTCAACTGCGCCGCACGATTGACGATGTCCAATACGAAGTAATGTTAAACGGCCGGGGGTTTGCCACGAGCCGGGCGGCGGCCATTCAACCGGAGATTGAATATGCCCGCTATGGCGACGACGGGGGCTGGACAAATGTCACCGCCCAAGTGGCTGGCGCGATACATGACCATGGGACCATCACCGCCAATAATGATTTGTTCGGCGATCCGGCTCTGCATCACCCCAAACACCTCGAAATCAAATACCGTCTCCACGGAACAGAGCGGACCAAGAGCATCTCCGAAAATGAAACTTGGGACACCGGCTCATCCCCTCACCGGTTCATCCTCATTCCCGATGCCGGAACCGAGGCGATTGATCTCACCTGCCACTTTGGAGCCAACGCCGATGCCAGTGCCACCGACTTTGCGAAGATCAAATCGGCGTGTGCGATTTCCTGGTCTGCTTTCTGGAATAGCGGCGGAGCCATCGACCTATCCGGGAGCCGTGATCCACGCTGGAAAGAATTGGAACGCCGCATCGTGCTTTCCCAGTATGAGTTGGCGGCTCAATCGGCGGGCGACAATCCGCCGGCTGAAGTCGGGCTGACCGGCACTGATCCTTGGTGCGGCAAGTGGCACTTTGAGATGATCTGGTGGCACTTGGCCCACTATGCGCTTTGGGACCGATGGCCGATGGCTGAAAAGGCTCTCTCGATTTATTCTCGCGTCGCCCCGGTGGCCGAGACCATTGCCAAAAACTTTGAATACGACGGCTTGATGTGGCCCAAATCCACCGGCCCGAATGGTTATAACGACGGCTGGCCTCCCGAGATGGCGCTGCTCTGGAAAGAGCCCCATCCGGTCTTCTTCGCCGAACTGGATTACCGCCTGCATCCAACGCCGGCAACATTGGCCAAGTGGAAGAATATCGTTTTAGGCACCGCCGACTTCATGGCGGATTACCCGGTGCCAGACCCGGCGACCGGCCAATACACTCTCGGCCCCTCGTGGCCTGCCTCTGAAGGCCGCGATAATCCATTACGCCAGAATACCATTTTCGAACTTGCTTACTGGCGAGTCGGATTAAACCTGGCGCAACAGTGGAGGTTGCGCCTGGGCCTGCCGCGCCAGCCGCATTGGGATGAGGTGATTGCCCATCTCGCTCCGCTGCCGCAAAAAGACGGCCTCTATATCTTCAGCGATGACCGACCCGACACGTTCACGACCCGAACCTTTGACCACATCGACAATGTCGGTATTGCCGGCATGCTACCGCCTTTTCCCGGCCTTGATCGCTTGACGGCCAAGCGCACCGTGGAGGAGGTGGGCAGGCGCTGGAACTGGGACGCGACGTGGGGCTGGGATTTTCCCTGGATGGCCATGGCGGCAGCCCGCGTGGGCGACCCCAACCTGGCAGTAGAGGCGCTGCTGAATCCCTCGGGAAAAAACCATTACGACGAACGTGGCATCTGCACTGGCGGCCCTGGTCCCTATCTGCCTGGCAATGGCGGCTTGCTCTATGCCGTGGCCATGATGTCCGCGGGCTGGGATGGGGCGCCCGCCCAAAATGCGCCGGGCTTCCCCAAGGACGGTTCGTGGACAGTGCGCTGGGAAGGCTTGAAGTCTGCACCCTGACTGGATTTACGCAGGCCGGTTTCCGGTAATGGCTGCGGCCAGACTCACGGCGAAGGCGGCATGGACAGCCAGCCGAGGGCGAACGCAACGGAGCGCGGTTTGCCCCAAAACCGCAGCGCGGGTCCTGGCAAGGCACGACAGCGCCAAGGCTTATCGCCCAAACCCGTTGCTCCCCGTGAAACCCACCGTGGCATTGGCGGAGTGGCTTGGAAATCGTCTCACTCATCGACTGGTCCACATTCACCCTCGATCCTAACCATTCGGTGACGGACCATTGACAAAGGTGTGTCAGTGAAATCAGGCCGAACATGTATTTGGGAGAGCCGTGAACAAAAAATTTGCCGCATTTCGAAAAGGGCGTATTTTTTCCACCATGCGCGCGCAAGCCAATCCGATTATGCGACCGGACATGAACCGATTGCTTTTTCTCTGCACTGGGAATTATTATCGAAGCCGCTTCGCGGAGATTCTGTTTAATTCGCTGGCATCCCGTTATCGGCTTGATTGGCAGGCCGATTCCAGAGGGTTGGCTTTGGATCTCACCGGTGGCAACGTTGGTCCGATGGCGAATGTGGCCTGTGAATCACTGGTAATGAAGGGCATTCGCTGTACTTCCATGCAACGATTTCCCATGCCGGTGTCGCCAGCTGATTTTCAGACTGCCGACCTGATCGTTGCTTTGGATGAAAAGGAACACCGCCCAATGATGCGCGAACGATTTCCAGTCTGGGAAAACCAGATTGTTTACTGGCTCATTCACGATTTGGACCTATGGGCGGCGGAAACTGCGCTTCCCGCCATCGAGAGTCATGTCAACCAACTGGCAAATGAATTACGAGAGAATCCAGCGCTTGCTGGCAAGGCCAAGTAAAACGAGCAGAACCGGAAAGCGAGCCAGTCAACTCGCAGCAATGAGGCACGGTGGTCCGCGCACGGTTGCCCGCTGGCAAGCCCGCAAGCCCGGCGCGATTCACAGCCAACCGAAGCCGCGCCCGCGCCAATGGCTTTTCAACCGCTTTCGCCTCGTTCCGGTGGCATCCGCGCCCTGATTTGAATCGCCACAAAAGGGAACCGCAAGCGAAACACGTCGCCGCTGGCTGTTTACCTTCCCTGAAATCGAGGCGCACCAACGAATCCTAATCTTACAAACCGACGTTTGCGCGGACGGCTTCGAGCAAGCGGTCGATTTCGAGCGGCTTCTGGAAAACGGCAACGGCTCCCGCAGCGGTGGCACGTTCCTTGATTTCGGGTTCGGTGCTGCCGGTGATGATAATGACGGGAATTCTCCGGGCGCCCAGCCGGTGGAACCATTGCATAATTTGAAAACCATCCCACATGCCGCTGACTTCCGCCGGAAAGCTGATGTCCAATAGAATCAAGTCGGGGCTTTCCTTGCGGGCCAAAGCCACCGCCTCGGACCCGTCCTTGGCGGGAATGACCTGGTAACCCGCGCCTTGAAGTTTCAAGGTGATGGTTCTGACGACGATTTCATTGTCGTCCACCACGAGGACCTTCTTTTGCGGTGCCCCTGTGGGTGCTGAGTCCAAAGGCTGGTGTGCGCCCGTGATGCCCGTTTTTTCATTGTCCATGCCTGCGACACAATAGCAAACGCCATGCCAATCGCAAGACAATTTGGCTCCTGCGCGCCGCTGCCGCAAAGCCGATAATCAGGGCCCCAAAATTCGGGTTGCCAATCCGTTCGGTCGATGGAAATTTATGAAAACCAACCACAGCAATTCGTTCACGCCATGAACAACAGGTCAAGGTCAAATGGGAAACCTGGATTAAAGCCCAAAATGGAAGTCGCCGCCACCATCGCCATGGTTCTGAGCGGTCTGTTCACCGCCAATTTTGCACGGGGCCAGACATGGACGCCGACGAGCGCGAACACCAATTTTTCCTGGAGCAGCGTGGCTTCATCCGCCGACGGAACTAAATTGGCCGCGACCGCTGAAGGGATATACCTTTCAACCAATTCCGGGGCGGCATGGACCACCAGCAGCGCACCGGTTGCACTCTGGAGTTCGATCGCCTCTTCAGCCGACGGCACCCGGTTAATAGCAGCCAGCGGTTCGGTATATATTTCAACCAACTCGGGAGGGACATGGGAAAAGACATTCGCGGAGGGTAACCTCGTCGCTTCCTCGGCGGATGGAAGCAACTTGATAGCAGCGGAGATGCCGGGACTTATCTCGATTTCAACCAATTCGGGCACGAGCTGGTTTTTGGGCACAAACGCGAGCCAGGCCTTGAGCAGGAACTGGTCAGACATTGCCTGTTCGGCGGATGGAAGTAAAATGGCTGCCATCGTTGACGGCGACGGCTCCCAAGTCTTTGTCTCCACCAATTTCGGTCTTATTTGGTATCCGGCAGCCCCGCTGATTGGCCAGCCTCATGCTGTCATTGCCTGGACAGCAGCTGGAAACAAATTGATGGTGGTGACAAGCGGTTTGTTTTATCTCTCAACCAACTGGGGGGTGACATGGTCTCCAACAAATAACGCTCCTTTTGGGAGGGCGATGGCCAGTTCAGCAGACGGTTCGACGCTCGCCACGGTCGGATAGTATAATTTTTTGAATACTTCCACAAATTTTGGGGCGTCCTGGACATCAAATAATGGGCCGGCGGAGGATTGGACATCCTTCGCCTCTTCGGCTGATGGAAATGAATTACTGGCGGCCTCGGGGCCAAACGACGGCATGCGCGGTGGAATTTGGATCCTGCGAACAGTGCCCTCGCCGCAATTGAATGTCTCCCTGGCAAACGCCAGCCTCAATCTTTCGTGGATTGTGCCTTCGACCAACATGGCTTTGGAGCAAAGTCCTGATCTCATCAATTGGACGCTGCTGACCAATGCCCCATCATTCAACTATTCAACCCTTGAGCAGCAGCTGACATTCCCGCCTGGCAACAGCAGCAGTTTCTTTCGCCTGATATCCCAATGACCGGCGGCCCATCCGCACCAAAGAGGACCATATTCTTGTGCAAATCAGCGTTATTGACATCAGCCGACCCAGCCGTCAATTTGCTTTCATCCTGCCAATGAAACCCATTTCTCGCCGAGACATTTTGAGCCAAAGCGTGGTTTTCGGAGCCGCCGTTGCTGCTGGGCTGCCGCTGGCTGTTGCTGAACCGCCGACCCGGGAGCCGCGCAAACGCAAGGTGGTGGTCACTGGCGGGCATCCGGGCGATCCCGAATACGGTTGTGGCGGCACTATCGCCCGCTATACCGACTTGGGACACGAAGTCGTTCTGCTCTATCTGAATCGAGGCGAGTGGACCGATAAACCTTCGTATGACCCAGGCCCGGTGCGCGTGGCTGAGGCCACCAAAGCTTGCGAAATCTTGAAGGCGCGTCCGATATTTGCGGGGCAGACTGACGGCAAGTCCGTCGTGGACCGAGCCCATTATGACCAGTTCCATGAACTTCTGAAGGCACAACAACCCGAGGTGGTGTTCACCCAATGGCCCATCGACAACCACCCTGATCACCGGGCGATTTCTCTCCTCGTTTATGAGTCCTGGCTGCGGTCGGGAAAAAAGTTTGCGCTCTACTATTACGAAGTGTCCAACGGGGAGGACACCATTCAGTTTAACCCGACCCATTATGTTGACATCTCGGCGACGGTACTTCGCAAGCGGTCGGCTTGTTATGCACACGCCAGCCAGTCGCCAGACCGGTACTACACGCTTCAGGAATCCGTCACACGCATGAGGGGCATCGAAAGCGGCCATAAACAGGCCGAGGCTTATATCCGCCTTGTGCAAAGTCCCGACTTCGGACTGCCTGACGTCTCATAAAATGCACGATGAACAGATGCTCCAGATGGGCAACAAACGCTTGGGCGTGCCGCCGTTGGCGGCTTAGGAAAAGGAACGGAGGACAGCACAAAGTGACGATGCCCTGTCAAGTATTTGGGGTCCAAATTCCCGGCCCAGTTTGTCCCCATTCCGTGATATTAAAATTGTGTTTTATGATAACAGGGAATGGGCGGGGAGATGTGCGAGTGCTAGCGGATGTTTGTCTCAGTTGCGGTTCGCTTGGAGTAACGGTGGGCCCCGTCTTCATGGTCGCCTGTGATCGGGAATTTTTCATAATGGCGGATGTCCGGTTCCCTCTTTCAGTCCCCCCTGTGACTGCCCAAGCCCATTTTTGAGGGATTGCTGAAGCATTGAGGTGACGGCGCTGCTCGTGCCACAAGCTTGTCGCGGGGACTGCTGGCGGCCCGCAGAACATTTTTCACCGCGTACAGCAACACTAACTTGTTCATGCTTAAATGTTATAGCTCGAAAATGCGGCGGGCGCCATGGGGTGTTTTACCCGTACCGAAATTTATGCATTCGTTACCGTCAAATGCAGACGGGAGGCCGATGCGGGGCAAGCCGGGCGCCACGGTTAGCCTCACGCCGCCGAGACGCTGATTTTTCCGCGCAATTTTATTGTCAGATTTGACAGCCAGTGCCCAACCCCGTCTGTCAAGTTGGTGGGATGAAAATCAAAGGAACCACGAAATCCCGCTTCACGACCTCATTTTCCAACCCACGACCATCGCCCAGTTCGGCTTCGCCCGACTCGTCAAAAAACTCGACGCCCGTACGAACTCGTCGGCGGCACAGTGGACGACCGCGCTGCCGCTAGTGAATGGTGCTGGCTGTTTGCGCCGGCGGTGGTTTTCTCCGGGACGCCCCGGCGAACTCCGGCCAGCCATTCGCCTCATAGTTTTTCCTGTGCAGTTTTCTCGCGCTGGTGCACCATGGCGCAAGTCATTGCTATTCAAGCCACTGATATGCGACGAGCCGGGACCGAAGGCCAATGCCAGGCGAGAAGCCGTTTACGTGACGGGCCAGGGGCTGGGGCATTGGTGCGGGTGGTATTGGCCGAACCATTGCCAGGCATCATCCAAGCATGAAGGTTCAGCTTGTCATCCTTTGGTTGGCCATCGCCATGGGCGTGGCCGCTGCGCCGATGGGCATCATGGTGCCGGCTTATTTTTACCCATACGGCAACAGTTATTGGAACGCCATGAGCAATGCCGCCACGCGCGTGCCGCTCATCGCCATTCTGAATCCCGACAGCGGGCCGGGCACCGCGCAGGACGCGAACTTCGTTTCTGCCGTGGACCAATTGCACAACGCGGGAGGCCAGGTGATCGGTTATGTCCACACTTCTTACGCGACGCGCGCCATGGCGCAGGTGACCAACGAGGTCAGCCTTTACCTGGCCTTCTATTCTCTTGACGGATTTTTCATTGATGAAATGACAGACGACGCTGACACGAATCATTTGAATTATTACGCCACGCTTTACCAGTACATCAAAAGCCAGAACGCCCGGTTCACCGTCACCGGCAATCCTGGCACGAGCACAGTTGAGGCTTATCTGGGGCAACCCGCAGCGGACAGATTGATGACTTTTGAGGATGAGTCCACCAATTATCCCGGCTATGTTCCGTCAAGCTGGGTGACCAACCACCTGGCGCGGCAATTTATCCATGTCGCGTATGGGCTGACAAACGCGAGGACGATGTCAAACGATGTCAACCTCGCCATCGGCCGCAACGCGGGCTGGATTTATTTCACCGATGCCGACCTGCCCAATCCTTATAACACGCTGCCGGGGTACTGGACGAACGAAGTCAACTTTGTGCGAGCACTGAACCAAGCCCTGCCAGGCACGCGAATCAATCTGACCATCACGGAGGAAATTCCGAACTTAATCATCACCGGGGCGGCGGGCGTGTATGAAATCCAGGCCGCATCAAATTTCGCAAACTGGATGCCCCTCCAAATGCTTTACACGCCGACGGGAACAGGCACGGTGGCCGACATGACAGCCACCAATCGAGCAGCAGGTTTTTATCGGACGCAGCAATAATAACAAGGAATAATAAATGTCATTCGTTGACATAGCCGATGTTCAAGAAATCGTTTCCAACACCGCCTAAGGAGGATCGGGCGGTTTCGGCGGCAATGGCGCGCCTCCCGGGGCCAGAGGCACGCCGGGCGGCGGAACCGGCGGAGGGGTGGTTGGGTACCTGATTACCTGCCTCTCGATACTCGACAACACCATCCTCGCAAATAATTACGCCAGTACCAGCAGCTCAAACTATTTCATCAACTTTAGCGACGACGGATTCAACTTTATCGGTTCTTTCGACTACCCGTTCTGCGGCAATCCCCCTGTCCCGACTGACATCGCCCGAACCGTGGCGGCGCCGATTCACTTGCAACTAGGCTCGCTCGACCAAAACCGCGGCGGCATTCCCACACACGCCGTGTTGTTGACATGCCCGGTGCTGGACGCCGGCAACAGCTTCGGCTCGACCTTCGGCGTGACCAACGACGAGCGGGGCGCGCCGCGCCCCTACGTCCTCTTCCCTTTGCACCCCCATCCAGGGGACGGCAGCGACATTGGCGCCTTCGAATTGGGCAGCGCGACTTTGGGCCTGGGGATGATGAGCAACGACGTGGTGGTTTCCTGGCCCGCCTATGATGGCGATTTCGTCTTGCAGTCGGCGACGAACCTGCAAGGTTCGAGTAATTGGAGCACTGTGACCGATGCTCTGGTTGTGGTTGGCAATCGATTCAATGTCACCAACCACATCACGGGCGCACTCAAGCTTTATCGTTTAATCAACCAATAGAACCTGTTAATCAGCATTTGGTTTTTGATAATCGATGGAGGAAGCATAGGAAGCTTTTCACCTGCGGTCCGGTAATTATTAGGCCGAATTTGAATGTCGGTGGTGTTGGGGGAGTGCCCGGCACCAATGTCGTCCTCTTCACCACGAAAAATCTCACGACACCCGCCGCGCTATGGACCCCGATTAAGACCAACGCATTTGACCGGTTTGGTGTATTTGAACACACAAACGTGTTCAATTTTGGTGAGCCGGAGCGGTTTTTCCGCTTGTCCTATTAATGGATATCAGGTGCTTCATGCGATCACTATAGCTGCATGACCGCAAACGGTGTATTTCTGCACGGTGCGGGCGGGGGATTGGGCGACCGAGTTCGAACATCGGTGCGTTGGGTTGGGTATTGCTGGAGTGTCGCTGAGGTGGTGGCAATACGCTTGGACGGAGCGCGCTTTGAAATGCGGTTTTCCAGAGCGGTTTGCGAAGCAGGCGCCGGGGCACAATTCGCAGCCGGTGCATCGAGCTTATGCGAAGCACGCGGCAGTGACTGTGCCATCACTGGTGAGTGGGAAAAGGATTGGCGTGATAATCCACAGGGCAGAGCGCAACCAAAGCTGCCGGCGGCCGAATCCAAGTCACTCGGGGGTTCCCGCGCACGGGCGAACTAACTGCGAGCGTGATCGGGCATCCAGATTAGAAATAATGGGAAACGCTCACCATCGGTCCGTCAGCATTAACCCGAATGTTGCGGCGGGACAGGTTGGCATTGGAGAGGTGCTGATAGCGGTACTCCCAATTGCTTGCGGAAAAAGCAATTACCTTTGGTTGAATCCCTCCTCATTTGGTTTGACACCATAGCGCATCATTCCGATATTGCAAATGCCGATTGGAAAAGGGATTGGCGGGAGAAGCCGCAGCTCAGCGCGCCACCGAAGTTGCTGCTGGCTGATTGCCGGTCGCCGGTGGCTGACGTCGTGCTATCGACTTAGCGGTTTCACGCACCAAGATTCACGGCAAAACATAACCCGTTCTATCAGGAACGGGTCTGAAGCAGAAGCCCCTGAGGACAACGAACGCAGACTGGCTTTTTCTTCAATCCGGGTCCTACGGCAGCGTGAGCCGGTAAAACGCCACTTGGTTCGTGGACATGGCCAGCGCGATTTGGTTGTTGGGGCCCACGTTCACCGGCGCATTCGTCAGGGTCACCCAGTTCGTCGTGCCCAGCGAGATATTGGATTGGAGGCGATACGGACTATTGGTGAACGGCCAGGAGAAAACCAGTGTGTTGCTCCGGGTCAAGCTGAAGTTCATGGGTGGATACGTCTGCACCATCGAGATGTTGTCCAGCAGGATGGCGTTGGTGACCGCAATCCCGTTCGTAGCATTTACCGCGTGAAATGACAAAATGGGGGCCGTCAACGCAGCCACATAATTTGTGCTGAACAGCTGGTATGGCAGAGCGCTTGCTGAATATGGAAAATATGCCGTCAAAATCACATCCTGGCTCGGATCAAGTCCATACGAAGGACCAATCTGCGCCCACATCGCCGCGCCATTGGTTAACGGTCCATCCGTGCCCAAATAGTAACTGATGTTGTAAACGCCGCCTATTTTCAGGCTGACATACGTGCCCAGGCAATCCTGCGAACTGTCCGTTGGATGCCCGCGAAAATAGGCGTAGTAATTCCCTTGCTCCGCCACGTCCGGCGGCTTCGAATTGGTAGTAACGCCATAATTGCTGTTGTCGCTCGCTCCGGCAACCAAGGGCCAATCCGTGAATATATCCTGGCCGGTCGGCCCCGCCTCAAAACTGCCATTCGCCACCAAATTTGTCTGCGCCTGCAATGGAACGACAGACAAACCAAGCCACAGACCAATGGCTGATATTTTTTGGGCAATGTTTTTTTTCATACGCTTCCTGGTGCCGGATACATTCCGGCGTTTTGTCTTCGCCGCAAAGTGAGAGGAATAATAGCACAAGTCGCAGCCGAACACAAAATTGCGGAGCAGAATAGCTGGGGGGGAGGGACGCCACGACGCCTCGTCAAAAGGCTTTGGGCTAAGCCAGGATGGGCACCCTGTCTGACGTTTGCGTACAGAAATTCAAGAAGTTTTTCGGTTTAACCGACGTCTGTCAGGGACCTGCGCATGGGGTAGACTCCCCATAGGCGCAGTCGGGAGTTTCGCTTAATATCATGGTATGATGAAGAATACAAATTCTCAAACGGGAGCCGTGGCTGGAATCAGGCCCATCCGCCCAATTCAACGCGGGTCGAATCTTCACCGCATAGCCCGCCAACCATCGGCATGCAAATTGAAAAAGCCGGCCAAATTTGCACGACTGGAATCGCCCGTTGCGTCGGTGCGTCAGCCGTTCCCCGTCATCGCCATGGCTGCGTCGGTTGGCGGTTTGAGGGCCCTGTCCATCATCCTGGACGGTTTGCCAGCGGATTTTCCGGCGGCCATTGCCATCGTGATGCACGTTGCACCCGATCACAAAAGCCTGCTGGCAGAGATTCTGAAATGCCGCACGCAGCTGCAAGTCACGCAGGCGCACACGGGCGACGTGCTCGGTCCTTCTAAAGTCTTTGTCGCGCCACCCAACCACCACCTTTTTGTCGTCAAAGGTGATCGCCTAAAGTTGTCTTCCTCGCACGCGGCAAAATTTCATTTCGCCCGTCCGTCCGCTGAGCCCGTTGTTTGCTTCAGTGGCGGAGATCCATGGAAAAAACGCGATCGCGGTCGTCCTCACCGGCGGCGATGGTGATGGCTCCTTCGGTGTGCAAATCATCAAGGACAAGGGCGGCACGGTCATCGCGCAAGACCGGCCGACGTCGGAAAATTTCAGTATGCCGGAAACCTCCATCAAAACCGGCGATGTGGATTATATTCTGCCCCTGGACGAGATCGCACCAATGTTGATCGCTTTGGTCTGGAACAGACATCGACCAACACACCAAGTCGCAGATGCTTTTCCCGGCGCAGAATGACTCCTTGGCTTTCAATTTTCCCTTGCAAGTCGCCGGAAAAGCAATGACGAACCCTAGCAAATGGTTATCCGACCCCGTTCAATTCGTGGTTCTTGCCGTTCGGAGTGAGCTTTAGCACTTCGGCGCGCATTACCTTGCCGGCCTTAAACTTGACCATGGCGCGGGAGGGAATGGGCAAGTCCGTGGCCGGTCGGTTGGGATTTCGTCCCACGCGGGGTTTGCGCAGCTTCACGTCGAACACGCCAAAGTTGCGCAGTTCCACCTTGTCGCCCCTGGCGAGGGCTTCGGCAATGGAATCCAAGGTTTTTTGGACGACATCATAAACCTGGGTTTGGATCAGGTTGGTTTCTGCGCTGATGCGCACAACTAGTTCACGTTTGGTGAGGGTCATTTTTATTATTGTTCAGGATTAAACACAATTTGCCCCCCGTCTGGGACGCGTCGGCTCTCACGTCTCGATGTTTGACTGACTTAATGACGACGCTTTGTTGAAAGATTTTTCGGCGGCTCATCTGGGCTTCCTCGGGGATCAACCGGCCTTGCCACCTTTTGCCGCCTCTCTTATACCGTTGTGGCGGGTCAGGAACCATCGAGAAAACGCCCCCACCCCAACCGGGAAGAATTGCTCCCCCACACTAAAGGTTTGTTTAGCGGCGAAGTCACTGATCCGCCCTCTTGAGCAACGCTCCGAGGGATCGCTTGAGTCGTTCAGCAGCCGTTTCCCGGAGCGTTTCGAACAACAGGCGACGGGTGTATCGACTCTCCGACCGACCCTTAAAGTCAACAGCGTTGGCGGCAAGAAAAGTCATATCGGACAAGATTTGAGTGCAGCTCCAGGCGCAAACTGCCGATGTCAAATCGGGGACGCTGGATGGGGGGGCGGGCTGGACGAAAGTTCGGCCCGCCTTTCTTGATTTACCGCTCAATGGATGAAATTAGAACGATTCGCCGACCAGAGGAAAAAACCAAACAAAAACGTCACAACGGCAATTAGCAC
The DNA here is from genome assembly GCA_049509875.1 of Verrucomicrobiota bacterium. Classification (GTDB taxonomy): domain Bacteria; phylum Verrucomicrobiota; class Verrucomicrobiia; order Limisphaerales; family UBA11358; genus UBA11358. The sequence goes on from JBEKZM010000028.1 coordinate 58,275, forward strand.
AATCGTCCATCGACGCAGTCGTTTCTCGTATGGTGTCTTAGTCTGCCTCTCCATCATCCAACGTACGACAGAGCATAAACAATGCAACCGCATTTTATGAATATACCGCTCGCAAGCGAACCAATTGAACAACGCCACCCGCCGTGCGTTGGAACCCCATTCCTTTCAACCCGTTTGGAATTCAGCAGAAAG
>JBEKZM010000280.1:0-3157 GCA_049509875.1 Verrucomicrobiota bacterium
CCGCGAAGCCGGATTAAGTGTCAGGGCACGACTTCGGTCGTGCCGTAAACGCCGCAAAATGACTGGGCTTTAGCCCCTGCGGCCATTTGCCCAATCACTCAACAAAATTCAGAAACACCACACTAGCGCCCTTTGTCAGCGCGAAACAGAAACAACCCCCGCGTGCGCAGCGGCTTGCCCTGCGTCCGCTCCAGATTTGACGCCGTCGAAATCCCGCTGAACAGGATGAAGAAGTCGAGAAACGCCCGGAAAAAACTTTTCTTCCCGCCGGTAGCCATCTGTAAGTGAACCTCGCGCAATCAGAAATGCCCGATCGCACCCAACTATTGGAGCGCCGCCCGCACACCACGGATGCACTTTCCAGAAAAAATTCTTAGCCCGCGTAACGCTTCTGGTGCCAGATCCACGCCGTGCGGATAATGTCGTCCAGCTCCGTATAGCGCGGCTTCCAGCCCAGTTCGCGAATCGCTTTCTCTGAACTCGCGACCAGCACCGCAGGATCGCCTGCACGCCGCGGATGCTTCTCCACAGAAATGGCATGCCCGGTCACGCGCCGCGCTGATTCGATGACCTCGCTCACGCTGAAGCCCTTCCCGTTACCAAGGTTGTAGACCAGTGGACGAAAGTTGCAGGCCTCGCCTGATGCGGTTTCTGACGGGTTTTCCAGAGCTTTCAGCGCCAGCAAGTGCGCGTCCGCAAGGTCCGACACGTGGATGTAATCACGGACGCAAGTGCCGTCCGGAGTGGGGTAATCCTCGCCAAAAATCTTGATGAATTTGCGCCGTCCCAGGGCCACATCCAGCACCAGCGGAATCAGGTGCGTCTCCGGCTCGTGTGCTTCCCCGCGCGTAATCGCGCCGTCCGCGCCCTCGGGTGCGCCGGCCACATTAAAGTACCGCAGGGCCGCGTAACGCAACCCGTGGATGCGATTCATCCAGGCCAGCATCTGCTCCACCAGCAGCTTCGACTCCCCATACGGGTTCGTCGGCTTCAGTTTCGCATCTTCTTGAATCGGAACAACTTCTGGCTCTCCGTATACGGCGGCTGTCGAAGAAAAAACCAGCCGTTTGGGCCCATGCGCCAGCATGGCTTCAAGCAATGAGAGCGTCGACGCGGTGTTGTTCCTGAAAAAAATCTCCGGCCGCACCATCGATTCGCCGGCCTCAATCAGCGCCGCAAAATGCAAAACGCCGTCAAATGGCGCCCCCTGCTCCTTGGCCGAAATGAAGATCTTTTCGATCCCTTCGCGGTGGGCAATCTCGCCTTCCACAAACGCCACGCCTGCCGGCAAAAGCTCCCGCCGGCTGTGGCTTAAATTGTCAAAAATGACTGCCTCGCTTCCCTTTTCGGTCAACAGTCCGGCAACTGTACCACCTATGTACCCGGCACCTCCGGTAACTAAGATCTTCTCCGTAAAGTGCCCAAAGTGTTTGGTTCATTTTCTGGTGCTAGCCGGGTTTGTTCTGTTTCCGGCTCCCAATTTCGAAAAGCGGGCAGCGAACTGGCTGCTGGAACGCAAGAAAGCGCGTGGTGTTCGGATGCCTTGGATGGAAAGTGGAGTGTCGAAATGTCCGAGGTCTATGCGACAATCAATTCGAATTGCACCAAAAGCTCTGATTCATCTTTGCGCAATCATAGCGTTTCTTCCCCCGCGCCATTCGCCATCAGTCTTAGAAGCATAGGGTCCTTATTGCCCATCGGTGGTATTTCCCGGAACTTTGGTCCGGCACATACTGTCGGTGGCGGCGCATTCGGTGACGGCCTCACTAGCTCGCGTTTTCAAGGCGCGCATGAGACCCGATCTCTTCAAAGCGCTCGTGCCGGGTTCGAATTTTTATCCCACCGGCGAACGTTGAAGGCTCTGCGTTGTACTGACACCAGGTTGGCGATGGAGTGGCTTGCGGGCAAAGCAATGATCGTCGATATGCAGGCACCCTTCAGCCCTTCCCGGCGTATCAAATACTGTGCGGCCCCTGTGGCCGCGGACGAGGTCTGATTACATGTCGACGACGAGTTACACTCCGGGGCGTACGAATTTTGGCCCGCTTCCCGAGCCTGAGAGGAGCCCTGCCTCGTTTTTCACAAGTGCTTTTGTAAACTTGATGATTCTCGGGCTGGCCATCTACATCGGCGCAACCGCCAAGCATGTTCTCGAACAGCACAAGTACGAGATGACCGAGCTGATCGTTCCCACCACGCCGCCGCCACCTCCCAAGGTCAAGGTCACGCCGCCGCCCAAGTTGCCGCCGCCGCCCGAGCCGCCCAAGGTCAAGCTCGACGCTCCCAAGATCGAAGTGCCCAAGCCCAAGCCGGAGCCCAAGCCGATCCAGATGGAAGCCAAGATTGCGCTGCCCGTCCTCAAGCCCGCCCCCAAGCCTGCGGTCATTCTCACGCCCCAGCCCAAGCCCGCGATGACGGCCGCCATGCCTGCGCAAGATAACAAGGTCAAGCCCTCCACGGCGCCTGTCCATCTGGGCCAAACCTTCGGCGTCACGCCCAATCCCAACGCTACCCGCCCGGCCACCATCGCCGCCATCGGCAATCCCTACGGCGGCATGAACGGTCCGGCTGTCGCGCCCCATGGCGTGGTCGGTTCCACCGGCATCGGCAACGGACTCAAGTCAGGTTCAAACGCCGGCATGGTCGGCAGGGTCGCCTCCGCCGGCATTCCCGGCGCCACCGGAACGGGAGGCAGCGGAAGTTACGGTAAGGTTGCCTCGGCCGGTATCCCCGGTGTCACCCAGGCCGCGGTCCCTCAGCGCGTCGTTTCCTCTCCCACCACCACCGACCTCGAAGTCCTTTCAAAACCACCTGTGCAGTACACCAACGAAGCCCGCCAGCTCAAGGTCCAGGGCGACGTGGTCCTGCGCGTAACCTTCCTGGCAAACGGCCAGATTGTCGTTCAGGGCATCGTGCGCGGTCTCGGTCACGGGCTCGACGAAGAAGCTCGCCGGGTGGCCTCGCAGATCCGATTCCGCCCCGCCACCCGCGACGGAAGGCCGGTCGATCTCACCACCACGATTACCATCTCGTTTCAATTGGCGTAACATCTCACTTAAGCTTGATGAAATGCATCACAATGTTGGAATGCAGCCGTATTCAGCCGCGAGACGTCAAACCAACCGCAAGCGGCTGAAGAAAGCACTGGAAGAAGCCA
>JBEKZM010000281.1:0-3022 GCA_049509875.1 Verrucomicrobiota bacterium
GATAGGGGATCGCGAGTATTCTGCGCTCGAATTTGACGGGGAAGCTCGGTGCCGCCTTGAGGTAGCATTCAAGCTGATTTTGCTGCGCCTTGCGCCGCGCATCGTTGGCGAGGCAGGGAAATATGGCAAAACCGTAGGCGAACGACGCGAGAAGCGAGTTTCCCGCTTCAAGATATTTTCGCGCGAACGCGGACCATTCGTAAGACCATCCGCCCGGCGAATCAGCCCACATATCCTTGATCGTGGCGCGCAACGTATCGACATCTGCTTTCGGGATGCCGAACGCAATGAACTGGCTGTAACGGTCTTCGAAACTGGCCTCGGGGGCGGAGATCATACGTGTAGCTCATATTGATTCCTCTCAATCTGCTGGTTGTATTCTAAAGTTAACGAGTTAACGCATAAAATTGCAAGGCAGCGGAACTGCCAGCTTGGCATCGGCATGGGCTGGGTATTCATATGACAGGAGATTCTCTCCTCTTTCAGCTTTGGGATACACCTTGTGGCGGGAGAAACGGAAAATGCGGGGCGTGCGTTGCGAGATCTGGAAGAATTGCAATGGCAGCAACAAAGGCGCCGCGACGCAGATGGCAATACTTTATGGTTTGTTGGGTGAAACTGACCGGGCGTTTGCTTGTCTGGAAGAAGCGTACCGTTATCGCCAGCCCCTCCTTCTGCTCGCTAACGTGCAACCCCGAATGGATTGCCTGCGATCAGAACCGCGCCTCCGCGAAATGCTGGCAAAGTTGAATTTGCCGCTTAGAGATGCATAGCTCCGCTCAGCATTGATTTACATGTCTCGAATCCATGCTCATCGCTTCTGTCTTGGAGATTCAATAGGTTCTGCGGGTCCGAGCAACGCCCAAGTACAAAATCTGTACAACAAAGAGCTCACCCGCCTCTAAATTATTGAATCTAAAGAATGGCTCGGCAGCGAGGGCCATCGAGTCTGTCTCCGGAGAGTTTTTACCGTCTATATAAATAAAGAAGGGAGACGGTAAAAACTCTCGCCGATCAATGTCCGTTTTGTCCAATCTCGGGTTCGCCATTCCGGGGCTAAACATCATTCCACGAGCAAGTTCGTCATTCTTTCAGCAGAGGTAGGGTCCCAGTAATGTCCGATTTCGCCGGTGCTGTAACCGGAATCGAGGGAACTGCAAGGGGAAGGCAAAGGAGCTCGAAACTACCGCGAGTGCGGCAGTCCGGGGGATGACCGAGTAAACCACGGTGGCCGAGTTGCCGATTGTACCAGTGGGCTCCACGAACTCGCCGCCAGGAGACACAATATTCAACTCACACCCAGGTGAGTTGCGACGGAGAGAACTACAATTGTATGCAAGGAAAACAAAAGGGCGATTGTTCGCTGGCGGAATTGCGTGATCTTGGCTTGTCCATAGACATTGATGAGGTGCTGGCGCGGCGACTCAAGGGAAAACTTCTCATCATTGACGGCCACGTTCGGCAGGGCTACTATCTTGGTGATTCAGCTTTCGGCTGCGAGCATCTCCATCGGACATATGACGCCATCGCCGAGGAAGTCGTTCACGCCGCAACGCCTGACAAGGTTCTTGAGGAGATGATCCCCGGAATGGTACATCGCTACGGACAACAACAGCGCTGGTTGCCACTCATGAACCTCAAGACGGCTTTCCGGATGATGGAGGGCTCAATATCAGAATGGCAAGGCAGAAAGCTTTTGATGGGTCCAGCCGCCAAACCCAAATTGGGTAGGGCCAAATCCTTAAAGATGCGCGAGCGACGATTACAGAGGTTTATCAAACAGAACCAGTGCTACATCAGCGCAGTTCGAAGCGCTGCCGATGTCCACAAGCCCGATATGCAGCGCTGGCGTCACGGGAAGCTATCGGACGAATCCTCAATCTCGCAGCGGATCGAATCGGTATTCCGAGGGATGAGGCCTATTGCCTCAATGACTTCCCAAGGGTAAGAACTTTTCCTTACCTTCTCACCGTTGACCTCTTACCCGCAGGGTCCTGCACCACAGGCGCATGATGTGAAGTTCTAAGAAAGCGCTTTTCAGTAAGGAGAGTCCTATGACAACGGTGAATACATTTGAGCAATCCGGGCGAGAGTTGAAAGTGGAGTATTGGCCGATTACGAAGCTTCAGCCTTACCACCGCAATCCCCGGAAGAACGATCCAGCAGTAGATCGAATGGTAGGTTCGATCCGGGAATTCGGATTCAAGGTTCCAGTTCTGGCCCGCAGTGACGGCGAAGTGGTCGATGGTCACCTGCGATTGAAGGCGGCCAAGAAGCTGGAAATAGCCGAGGTGCCAGTGATCCTGTGCGATGAATGGACGGATGCGCAGGTCAAGGCGTTTCGGCTAATGGTGAATCGGTCGGTGGGCTGGGCCGAATGGGATGACGAACTGGTTGGTCTAGAACTACTGGAGTTGAAGGATCTCGATTTCGATCTGAGGTTGACGGGTTTCGACGCGCATGAAATCGATGACTTCCTTCTCTCCCCGGAACTGGAAGCCGGCGCCGACACTGTAGCTGAGGTTCCCGATCGCCCGGTGTCGAAGCTGGGTGATTTGTGGCTGTGCGGCAAACACCGCGTTATGTGTGGCGACGCTACCTCAACTGAAGCTGTGACACGCTTGTGTGGCTCGGAGGCGCCCACGGTGCTGATCACCGACCCACCCTATGGGATTGGCCTGGATTCTGAGTGGAGGGACCGGGCCGGACTCAACGGCCATGGGCCGGCTGAGGGCAGTTATATGAAACATCGCACCGAGGGCCACAACAACACCACGATATCGTCCGATACACGTGCCGATTGGTCTGAGGCATTCGGACTGGTGCCGAGTCTCCAGGTAGGCTATATTTGGCATGCCTCCAAGTTCACAAGGGAGGTGCTGAATGGTCTGCTGCGCATTGGCTTCGATCATCACCAGCAGATCATCTGGAACAAGGGCCGAACGGTTCTCACACGAACGCACTACTGGTTCCAGCACGAGCCGTGCTGGTACGTGCGGAAGAAAAACGCCCCGTGGTTCGG
>JBEKZM010000282.1:0-3601 GCA_049509875.1 Verrucomicrobiota bacterium
AGGAACTCTCCCGCGGCTATATCGGCGTAGGTTCGCTCGGCACGCGTTCCGAGATCGCGGCCGAGCTCATTCTCGGCAGCGGCACCGAGGAGCAGAAGCGCAAATGGCTGCCGAAGATCGCGTCGGGCGAGGTGCTGCCGACGGCGGTGTTCACCGAGCCGAACACCGGCTCCGATCTCGCCTCGCTGAAAACGCGTGCGGTGCGCGAGGGGAACACTTACAAAGTTTACGGCAACAAGACCTGGATCACGCACCCCGTGCGCGCCGATCTGATGACGCTCTTGGTGCGCACCAATCCGAACGAGAAGGGCTATCGCGGGCTCTCCATGCTGCTGGCTGAAAAGCCGCGCGGCAGCGACGAGAATCCATTTCCGGCGGCCGGTATGTCGGGCACCGAGATCGAGGTGCTCGGCTATCGCGGCATGAAGGAATACGAGATCGCCTTCGACGGCTTTACCGTGAAGGCGGAGAATTTGTTGGGCGGCGTCGAGGGGCTCGGCTTCAAGCAGCTGATGGCGACGTTCGAATCGGCGCGCATCCAGACGGCGGCGCGCGCCGTCGGCGTGGCGCAATCGGCGCTCGAACAGGCGCGCACTTATGCGACAACGCGCATCCAGTTCGGCGTGCCGATCGCCAATTTCCCGCGCGTCGCCGACAAGCTCGCGATGATGGCGGCGGAGATCCTGATCGCGCGGCAGCTCACCTATTACGCGGCGCGGCAGAAGGATTCCGGCCGCCGCTGCGATCTCGAGGCCGGGATGGCCAAACTTCTGGCGGCGCGCGTGGCCTGGGCCGCGGCCGACAATGCCGTGCAGATCCACGGCGGCAATGGCTTTGCCGTCGAATTTCCGGTCTCGCGCATTCTCTGCGACGCCCGCATCCTCAACATTTTCGAAGGCGCCGCCGAAATCCAGGCCCACGTCATCGCCCGGCGCTTGCTCGACGGCAGTAATTGAGCTGTTGCTGCAGTCCACGTCGTGGCCAAGTCGCCATCATCAATGTGATTTTCGCCGCTGCGTTTGGGTGCGCGACCTATAGGGTCGAATGCGTAGTCCGTCGACGAAGACGTCGACAAGCCGCAACACGCTTTTCTGCCAGCCAGGCTGATCGTGCATGTAGCACATGGCGATGAGGGCACGAAGAAGATCACGCGCGCTGATATCGTCGCGGATTTCGTGAGCCGCGACTGCGCGGTCCAACAGGCCGCCAATTGCCCGTGTCAGCAGATCCGATGAATAGGAAATGAGGTCCGAGTTTTTATCGACCGCAAGAGCAAGCGCCTCCGACATGCCCTTTTTCGTGGCAACGAATTTCACATTCGATCGCATCCAGCGACGGAGCGCATCGACGGGTTCCGCCTCTTTCAACTGTTCGGCCAGATCGGCCAGTTGTTGCACCTCGCGGCGGTAAACCGCCTCGAACAAGGCCTCGCGCGTGGGGAAATGCCGGTAGAGGGTGCCGATGCCAACGCCGGCGGCTCGGGCGACGGCTTCGAGGCTCGCCTCGGCGCCTCCCGCACTGAAGACTGCTTTGGCGGCCTCAAGCACGCGCTCGCGGTTCCGAAGGGCGTCGGCCCGCGGCTTTCGCGACTGATTTTCCAATTGCTTCATAACATTAGCTCAAATCTCGACGCTGGGGCTTGTAAAACGGAGGGGCCCTCCGTATCTCCCCTGAACCGACGCTATATATATAGCACCCGCCTCGAGCAAACGCGGGGACGTCAAGAGCCGGCCTTGAAACCTCTGCTTCGGAGCATTGCATGAGCATCCCGATCACCCTGACTGTGAACGGCGTGACGCAAACGATCCAGCTCGACGACCCTCGCGTGACGCTCCTGGACCTTCTGCGCGAACGCCTTGAACTGACAGGAACCAAGAAGGGCTGCGACCGCGGCCAATGTGGCGCCTGTACCATCATCGTCGACGGTCGGCGGGTCAATTCTTGCCTGGCGCTGGCGATCAGTCACGACGGCGCCGACCTCCTGACGATCGAAGGTGTCGCGCAGGGCGATCGCCTTCATCCGGTGCAAGAGGCCTTCATCGCGCACGACGGGCTGCAATGCGGCTTCTGCACTCCGGGCCAGATCATGAGTGCGATCGGCCTGATTCAAGAAGGCCACGCCGGCGACGATCCGGAGCGTGTGCGCGAGGGCATGAGCGGAAATCTCTGCCGGTGCGGCGCCTATCAAGGAATCACTGAGGCTGTTTTGGAAGCCCAAAACGCGATTGGCACAGCAAGCCGAAGGAAAGTCGCATGAAGACTTTCGATTACGTCAGGCCGGCAACGGTTCACGAAGCTGTTGCCGCGGCCACGGAACCGGGCGCCGCTTATCTGGCCGCAGGCACCAATCTTTTAGACCTGATGAAAGGCGGCATCAGCCGGCCGGACCGTCTTGTGGATATCAGCCGCCTTCCCGGCCTCAACCGCATCGAGGACGTCGCCGACGGCAGCGTGCGGATCGGCGCGCTCGTGCGCAACGCCGACCTCGCTCACGATCGGGCTTTCGCCGAACGCTTTCCGGCAGTCGCCGAGGCGCTGCTCTCGGGAGCGTCGGCCCAGCTTCGCAACGCCGCCACGGTCGGCGGCAATTTGTTGCAGCGGACGCGTTGCGCTTATTTCTACGATGTTGCCAGCGCCTGCAATAAGCGCGATCCCGGTTCGGGTTGTGACGCCCGCGGCGGCGACAACAGGCTCCACGCCATATTGGGTTGGAGCGAGAGCTGCATCGCCACCCATCCGTCTGATTTCTGCGTCCCTCTGGTCGCGCTCGATGCCGTCGTCGAGGTCGAAGGCCCTGTCGGGCGGCGCGATATCCCGCTTGAAGCATTTCACCGATTGCCCGGCGATAGACCGGATCGCGAGAGCGCGTTGGAGCCCGGTGACGTGATCATCGCTCTGCGATTGCCGGCCGAAGCCGCTCGTTTCGCAGCCCATGCCCGATACCTGAAAGTCCGCGAACGGACCTCGTACGCTTTTGCCGTCGTGTCGGCAGCGGCCGCGCTCCGCTTCGAGGGCAATACGATTGCGGAAGCGCGGCTGGCGCTTGGTGGCGTTGCGCTAAAGCCCTGGCGCGCCCGCGAAGCAGAAGAAATCCTCGCTGGCGCACCGGTTAATAACGACATATTTCGTCGCGCCGCCACTGCGGCTCTCTCCGGCGCCAAGCCGTCCGGCGACAACGGCTTTAAGATCGAGCTTGCGCGACGGATCGTGGTGCGCGCGCTCGCGCTCGCGGCCGCCGGCACGCCCGAGCGGATGCCGGCGCTACCGGCATCGCCTTTCGCCGCCATTTCCGGAGATGTCATCCATGCCTGAGATTGCACTCACGCGAGCGCCCGCGCATGTTCGGCACGGCTCGAACATCGGCCAGCCGCTCACCCGCCTTGATGGAATCCTGAAAGTTACGGGCCGGGCGCGATACGCCGCCGACAACCATCCGCCTGGCATGGTTTACGCCGTCTTGGCGGTGAGCAGCATCGCGCGTGGCCGCGTCGCCTTTCTCGATGTTGCCGCCGCAAAAGCGCATCCGGGGGTCGTCGAGGTGATGACGCCGGCCAACAAACCAAAGCTGGCGCAGGACCCGGACGAAAAATCCAATCCCTTC
>JBEKZM010000283.1:0-6585 GCA_049509875.1 Verrucomicrobiota bacterium
GCGGCCTTGGACGCTGGCGGTTTCCGGGGCTGGTACGACCTCGAGATCTTCTCGGACAAGGGCATCTGGGGCCAAGACTACCCGGACTCGCTTTACAATCTTAAGCCGATCGAGCTCGCCAAACGGGCAGTCGCAGGTTTTAGAAAAGAGTGGGACAAGCGAAAGGGCGCGCACTGAGCGAGACGCGACTCTGCCGCTCTCTGCGAAGGCGATAACAAACCCGCTCTTGGCGCTTGGGAAGAACGGTTATCGTCTTTCAATACCGGCACTTTAAGTTCGACGCTCGACAAGCTTTCGGAGGAAACGCGTGCCCTATCCTTTGTTCTCAATCAGCGAAACCACGACCTACCCGGCGACGTTCGAAGAAGACCTGGCTGCCTATAAAGCCGCCGGCGTGGACGGCATCGGCATCTGGGAATTCAAGCTCCCCAAGGGAAAGGACACTCAAAGCATTGATGCGCTCCGGGCGTCGGGACTTCCCGCGACCATCTGCGTTCCCGACGTTCCCTGCATTCTGCCCGATGCCTATTTCCGCGAGCCGCGAGACCCGAAGGAGCGCCGTAAGGAGCTTTGCGCCTCGATCCGTAGGTTCGCAGCCTTTAAACCTGTCGGCGTGATGGTGCTTTCCGGCGCGCCTAGCGACAACCCGGCGACGGACCGTCGCACGATCGTGGAGGGCCTTAAGGCCGCGGCCGATACGGCCGGCGAGGTCGGTGTCGAACTCGGCTTCGAAGCCATCCGCAAGGACGCCGGCTCCATCATCTCGACGTTGCCAGAAATGCTCGGCATCCTCGAAGACATCGGCGCACCCAACATCCGCATCATCTTCGACACCTGGCACTTCTGGGATTTGCCGAACATTGTCAACGATCTGGAAAAGTACGCGGATCGATTCATCTGCATCCAAATCAACGACCGGCGCAAACCGCGCAGCTGGGCCGACAGACTGCTCCCGGGCGATGGCGACCTCGACCTGCCGGCCTATTTCGGGGCACTGGAGAGGGGTGGCTTCAAGGGTTGGTACGACCTGGAGGTCTTCTCGGACAATGGGATGTGGGGCGACACATTTCCGGACTCGCTCTACAATCTGAATGCGACCGAAGTGGCGAAGCGCGGGGTCGCGGGCTTCCGAAAGGCATGGGACAAGCGAAAGGCGCCGGCCGCGCAAAAGTGAGTGAAGAGGCTCCTGCAGTACGATCGGCCGGACATTAACTGATCGTACATGTAATGACCTCTGCGATGGGCCAAGGGCCAGGTTGTGGCCCGCGAAAACGAGGCGGCGCGCGGCCGCGAGAGCCGAATTAACAGGGGGATATTTGTCTTGTAACAGGGGGACTTTTTTCGAGTAACAGGGCGCATATTGCGCCGAACAGGGCTTTTCGGAGTCCTTCCCGGCCGCGCTTCCCCGAGGCTCGCAACTCGGTTCAGCCCGGTCGCCGCCCCGATGCCACGGAGTGCTCAGGTCGAAAACTGGTTGTCCTCGCGGCGACGACAATCGAGATGAAAAGTAACGGCAGCAGGGTCCAGGGAAATGATGCGACCCCGGCCCGGTTGAGCAGAATTCCGCCGATGACTCCGCCGCCCGAGATGGCGCAGTTCCAGGTTACGACCAGCAGCGACTGGGCGACATCGGCGCCGTCCCCGGCCGCAATCGCGAGCGCCGTCTGGAACAGCGTCGCGCAGCCGCCGAAGGCGATCCCCCAGGCCGCGATGCTGACCAGGACAACCGCGGGGTCGCTTCCCGCCAGCCCAAGCGCCAGCGCGGCGCCGGCAAAGACCAGGCCGCTCGCCAGGATAAGCGCGCGCAGCCAGCGATCGACCAGAACTCCCGTGATCCATATGCCCACAAGCGCCGCAAGGCCGAAAACGAGAAGGACAAGGTCCACTCTATCGCCCAAGCCCGCTGGGACCACGAATGGGGCGATGTAGGTGTAGAGGATGTTGTGGGCGAGGACGAAGGTGAGTGTGATCATCATAACTGCGCGCACTCCGGGAATCGCGAAGACCCGCGCAACCGACATGCGCTTCCCCACCGGCAACCCTGGAAAGTCAGGCGCTCCGAACGCTATCCATGCGATGAGCGCGAGCGCAAATGCGCTAAGGATCCCGAAGACGCCGCGCCATCCGATCGCTTGGCTCACAAAGGTTCCGGCGGGAACGCCAATCGACATCGCCACCGACACGCCCACCATCGCAATCGCGATCGCCCGCCCGCGTAGATTTGCGGGCGCCATTCTGGATGCGTAACCAGGCAACAAGGCCCACAGCAGGCCGGCGCCGGCGCCGGCGCAGAAGCGCGCCGCCAACGTAAGCGCGTAGTCGTTCGAAATGGATGTGACGACGTTGCCGACTGCGAACCCCGCGATCGCGGCCAGCAAAAGCGGTTTTCTGCGAAAGCCCTGCGTCATCGCGGTGACCGGGATCGCCACGATGAGCGACGCAATCGCGTATATCGTGACGAGTTGCCCGGCCGCGGCCTCTGACACGTCGAGGTCGCGGCTGATCTGCGGCAAGAGGCCCGCTGGAAGCGCTTCGGTCAGAATGCTGACGAAGCTGGCGGTCGCGAGCGCCAGCAATCCGAGCAGGGGCAAACGAGACGGCGCAGGCAGTTCTGTGGCCGAAGAAGCTGTCACGATGTCTCCGCCAAAGAAGTGATGTGGCAGCCTTTGAATCGCTTGGTCGGGAGGATGACCGTCCTATGCAGGCAGGGGAGCTTTGGGATGGATGAGGCTGCTCTCGCGCAACTCTCGCCAAAGCTCCGCCGGGATCGGCGTCTGCATCAGCTTGACGTTGTCCACGATCTCGCTTCCCGAGCGCGCGCCAGTGAGAACCTGCGCTACTGCTGGGTGGGCGAAGGGGAACTGAATCGCGGCCGCCGGCAGGGGAACGTTGTATCTCTTGCAGACGGCATTCAGCTTCAGCGCCTTCTCGATCATTTCCGGGGGCGCGGGCATGAAGTCGAAGGTCGAGTCCGGCTTGGGATCATGGAGGATGCCCGTGTTGAACGGACTTCCGATGATAACCGAAATGTTTTTGCGCACGCAGATCGGCAGCACCTCCTCGATGGCGGACTGATCGAGAAGTGTGTAGCGGCCCGCGACGAGAAAGCAGTCGAAGGAGCATGCCTCTCCGAGATCGATCAACACTTGATTGACTTGAGCGCCGACGCCGGCGGCAGTGATGATTCCCTCGTGCCGCAACTCGGCGAGAACCGGATAGGTCTCCTCAATCGCCTCCTTGACGTGGCTCACTCCGCTCGCAAGCTCGACGACGTCGTGGATGTGGACGATGTCGATGCGCTCGAGCCCGAGGCGCTCTCTGCTTTCGACCAGCGACTGCCGTGTCGCCGCCGCGCTATAATCATAGACGCTGCGCAGCGCGCCGGGCGGCCTACCCTTAGGAAAGTAGACGGCTTCAGCGAAGGGATCTTCTGGTGCGTCCGCTCTCAGCAGTCTGCCGACTTTTGTCGACACCACGTAGTCGCCGCGATTGTGTTTGGCGAGCGCCCGCCCAAGCCGGACTTCTGAGGTCCCAAAACCGTAGTACGGCGACGTGTCGAAACATCGCACGCCCGCAGACCAAGCCGTCTTGATGATTTCGCTCCAAGGGTCGTCCTCGTGCAAGGAGCCGAGAAGACCGGTGCCGAGCCCGAGGCGCGTGACCTTCAAATTCGTCTTGCCTATTGTGGCCTTGTCGGCGGGATTCACTGAGTCACCTTTGAGTTGATTTCACGAGCGCGACCGACCGCGCGCGCTGAGCTTGGCCAGCACGATCGCGACGAGAAGCACTGCGCCGTCGAAGACGGGCTCGGTATAAGATGAGGCGCCCAGCATGAAGAGCCCGGTCGTGCCGAGCCCCACCAGGTAGACGGCGATCACGGTGCCCCAGATATTGTACTGCCCCGGCCGGATCGAGGTTGCGCCGAGAAAGGCCGCTGTGAAGGCGGGCAGGAGCATCGACTGCAGGACGCTCGGGTTCGCGGAGCCGACGCGTGACGACTGAACGACGCCGCCGAGTCCTGCCATGAACGAGGACGCGACGAAAACGAGGACGACCAGCCGGTCGACCTTAATGCCGACCAGACGCGCGCCCTCTTCACCTCCGCCGATGGCGTACATGTAGCGGCCGATCGGCCGGTATTCGAGGATGTACCACGCAATCAGCGCCACGACGATTACATAGACGAACGGCAGCGGAATCCCCGCGACTCGTAATTGGCCAACCGCGAGGAACGCCTTCGGCACATTCTGGTAGATTGTGGCTCCGCCTGAGTAGATCTCAGATGCGCCGAACAGCAGCGAGCCCGTAGCGAGCGTCACGACCAGCGAGTTCAATTTGGCGTAGGCGACGAGAACTCCGTTCACCAGTCCGACGACAGCGGACACTGCGAGGGCGGCTAATATCGCGAGCCACACCGGGGCTTGATTGAACGATAGCAATCCGATGACGATTAGGCTTGCGAAGGTCGCCATGAAGCCGGCTGCGAGATCGAACTGCTGGACGATCAAGGGCAGCGTCACACCGATGGCGATCATGGCGAGCGCCGCGCTGCCGGTCAGGATGGAGCCGGCGTTTGCGAGTGTGGGGAAGGTGCCGGGACGAAGAAGCGAAAAGACAGCCGCCAGCGCAACTAGGGCGATGAGAAGCCCATATTTATAGAGAATGGACCAGGACCCTCCAAAACCCCCGCGTGGCGCGCTGCTCCGGTTTTCACCCTCCATGCTCGATGCGTGCGGCATGCGCGGCGCCTCCTTTCGCTTCCGCCGGATCGTCGTTCATGCGGTAGGCCTCAGCGAGCACCTCCTGCAGACTGAAGGGTTGCTGAGAAAACTCGGCGCTCGTCCTCCCCGCGCTCATTACGAGGATTCGGTCCGCGTATTTGACGAGTTCCTCGATATCCGATTCGAGCCAGAGCACTGCGAGCCCCTCGGCGCGCGCCCGCTCTTTGATCGTCGTCATCAAATCTTGTTTCGTGCCGATGTCGATCGCTTGGGTCGGCTCGTCGAGGATGATGAGATCGAGCGGCAATTGCAGCCACTTGCCGAGCGCGACCTTCTGCTGGTTGCCGCCCGACAGGATGCCGACGGAGGCCAGAGGATCGGCGGGCCGGATCTGAAATGCGCGGATGACCTGGAGGGCCGCATCTCGCACCCTTTTGGGCGAGAGCCCGAACCATTGGTTCAGACGCTCGGCAGCGGTGATCGTGATGTTCTCCTCGACCGATAGCGCGGGAAAGAGACCCGCGCGCCGATCTTGCGGGATGTAGCCGATCCGACGCGATGCGAGCGCCAGATCGATCGGTTTGCCGCTGATGCGCACCTCGCCGCCAGTCCGGGATTGCAGGCCATAGACGATTCGCCCGAGCTCCGACCGGCCCGAGCCAATAAGCCCGGTGACGCCAACGACCTCGCCTCTCTGCACGGTCAGGTTTACTTTCGTCAGGCGCTGCGAGCTGACGTCCATGACCTCGAGCACCGCCTTGCCGCCCGCGGACATTGCCGCAGCCGCCGGCCGCCGGTTCACCCTGACGGCGACTCCGGTGATGAGCTTATGAAGATCGTCGCCGCCGAGTGTGGACAACGGACCACTGAAGGCCGCGCGCCCGTCCCGCAGCACGGTGACTGCGTCCGCGAGCTTGTAGACCTCATCGAGCCGGTGCGTGACGTAGACGATTGGCAGACCGCGTTCCTTCAGAGCGACGAGCTGCGCGATCAGCTTGGCGGCCTCCGACTGAGGCAGACGGGCCGTCGGCTCGTCGAGGACGAGGATGTTGCGATTGCCATCGAGACGGTCGAGCGCGCGGGCGATCGCGACCAGCGTTCTGTCGACGGGCCCGAGATGCGCCACGCGTTCGCTCGGCGACGCCTCGACGCCGACACTCGCAAGCTCGCGCCGAACGCGCTCTTCTTCCCGCCTCCATCGGATAGTTCCGCTTCCGTCCCGCACATAACCTCGCTCCAGCGCGAGGTTGTCCATGATCGAGAGATCCGGGATAAGCGCGAGATCCTGGTGGACGAAGCGCAGACCCGCGGCTCTTCCCTGTTCCGCGAGCCTGTGGACATTCAGCTCCTCGCCATGAATCTGCACCGCGCCCGCGTCCAGTAGATGATAACCGGCGAGCGCGCGGATAAGCGTCGATTTTCCCGAACCATTGGCGCCAAGCAGGGCGCAAATGCTCCCTTGCGCGACGCTGAGACTCACATCGTCGAGCGCGAGCGCGTTGCCGAAGCGCTTCGTCGCTCCGGTCACCGCCAACGATATCGGCTTTTGGTCAATCATCGCGAGAGCTGGGGGATTTCTTCGCTCAACATCGGGCAAGTCTCGCCGCCGGAGTTTTCGTCTCTCCCGCGGCGAGCTGTGACGTTTAGTTAACGCCCCACATCTTCTTGTAATTCGACTTGTAGTCGAGTCCGCCTTGCCACCCCTCTTTGAGATCTTCGGCGGTCAAGTCGGCGAGGTTGCTCTTGTCGAACAACCGGACTGGGATCTTTTGATCGACGAATGGCTGCCCTTGCATGAGCCGGTTCGCGGTGTCGATCGTCGCCCAAGCCTCCCAGTCGCGCGGGTCGGCGATGCAGACGCGTT
>JBEKZM010000284.1:0-2617 GCA_049509875.1 Verrucomicrobiota bacterium
GAATAGATCGCGCCCGTCGCATCGTCCATCGTCACGATCAGGTCGAGCGGCGGCTGACCCTCGAGCCAGGCGTGGCGCGAGCCGTCCTGATGCAGCATCATCCCCGGCAACGGCCGCCGCTCCCGCTTCCTTCGATGAGCCCCCTTGCGCGGCGCCTTCGCCACCACCCCCATCCACTGAAGATGAAGCTTGGTCCAGGTGTAGCCCCAGCCGAAGCCGTGATCCTTCACCAGATGCTCGTGGAAGTGCTTGACCGTGAAGCCCTGGTAGCGCTCGCGATAGAGCCGCTCCACCTCCTCGGCCCGGTCGACCGGAACCCGCTTGCCCGACGCCTTGCCGAGCCGCCGATCGACAAGCCCGGACTCGCCTTCTTCCTCGTAACGGCGCGTCCAGCGCCGGAACGTCCGCTCGCTCACCCCCAAAAGCTCCGCCGCCTCTTCCTGGTTCAGCTCCGCCGATTCCCAGCGGTTCAGAATGTTCAAAAACACCGCCATGCGCACCCCCTGAAGAGCCTCCGTCCGGCGCATCCAACCCCTCCCAAAAGGGCCAGACCTACCGGACAGATCGTGCGCTACCTAAACCGGACATATCGTGTGCTAGCGACATTTTTCCGACAAATGCTTTTCGAAAATCAGAACCCGTGCTATAACCAGTCGGCTGTGAAGAACGCGATCAGGCGGGTTTGAGCGAGCTGTCGTGAGTGGCGGCGGAGTTGAGGGCGGCCAGGATTGCGGACAACAAGAGAGCCAGCCATTCGAGCAGGCGTCTGAAGTTGTAGCCGGCGGCGGCGAGGACGGCGTTGGCGGCGTCGCCGTGGGTTCCGGCGAGGTAATTTCGGCCCATGCGGTGCTCGGCCTTGGCGTGTCCGATGACCGGTTCGACTGCCGATCGGCGGCGGAGTTCGCGTTTGATGGTCTCTGTGACGCGGCGTCTCTGGCCCGAGATATAGACCTTGAACTTGTGGTCGGGGGGAGCGTTGTGGCCACGATAGCCGCGGTCGGCGACGATGCGGGCAAGGTTCGCGCCGATCTGCGTCTCGATCTCCGGGATCACGGTGGCGAGTGTGTGGCCATCGTAAGGGTTGCCCGGCAGCGCCTTGGCGTGGGCGATGAACTGGCCGCCCCTGGAGCGATTGAGGGTTGTGGCGAGCGAGACCTTGACGCCGAACTCATAAGGACGATGCGTCTTGCCCCTCGGGTCAAGCCCGAGGGCAGGCTCTTGCCGATACATTCGACCTCGGGCGCGTGCAGCGAATAGACCTTTTTTCCGCGCTGATCTGGCGCTGCTCGCGCACCCGGCGGGCGAGCATGAGCGGATGGGCGAAGGCGCTCTCCAGTTCAGCCTCGCCCTCGATCTTGCGCACGATATCGCGGATGACCCGGCCGAGATAGGTGCGGATCGTCTTCAGCGCCCGGTTGGCGCGGTTGAACTGCTTGGCGTGGGCGTAGCGCTGATGGGCGATCAGCGCATGTTTGCCGACCCGCGCGTAGGACTGGCGTAAGCTCACGCCGGTTTTCTTCGCCAGTTTCACCATCCGCTCGCGCGCCCGATGCATGAGCTTGGCGTCGGTCGGAAAGGCGACCGCCTTGGGGTGTCGACGATCACCTTGGAGAAGTCGGCGGGCCTGCGCGTCGCGACCGCCAGGCTCTCCTGGATCAGCGCCGCCAGCCGCTCCTCCCCCATTCGCTGGCGCCAGCGCGTCAGGGACGAGCGGTCGAAGGTCAGCTTGTGCCGGAAGAACTCCTCGCCGCAGAAGAGCTGATAATAGGGGTTCTCAATCCATCGCGCGCACAGATCCTCGTCGGAGAGATTGTGCATGGGCTTGAGGATCGATAGCCCCGCCATCAGCCGCGTCGGCAGAGGCGGGTGGCCGGCCTTGTCCGAATAGACCGCGCCGAACCGCGCCTCGAGAAAGCGCCAGTCGATCGCCCGGCCAAGCTTCGCCAACGGGTGATCGAGGTCGACGATCTGGTCGAGCCGGGCCCGGAAGAGATCGTTCTGCCCGCTGTCCCGCCGCTCCTTGGGCCGCATCGAATCACCCTCCGCCAAGCCGACGAAGAGACAGAATCACGACCAAACCAGCAGATCAATTCGCAAGAAAGCAAGCCGACAGACGCCCCTTTCTTGCAAAGGCAATGACTTGCCGATCCCCAAAAACGCCTCAAAAATCAGGCGACTTCCGATAGTTCACAGACGACTAGAGAAGTTCGGCGCCAGCCGGGACACTTGCCGAAAGGTGCTGGATATACTGGAGTCGGAGTCTTCGAACGCCGGCCGGAAATAGCGCCAAAATACAATTAGCGACAAATTCCGACAAGTGAGACTCACCGGGTGAACACGGCCGCCATTAGGCGCGCGCCGTTGGCGCCCGGGCGATTCCTACCAGAACCCGCAATGATGACGATGCCATGCCAAGTCGTAGCGATAGAAGCGATGTTCTCTGCACCAGTGGCGATGGGTGACCACAGCTGCCGTCGCGCCGCCTGCAGATGCGTTATTGAGCGAAGTCGCACAACCGGATAGCGCGAGCGCCAAGACGGCTAGGGCCGCGAACTGCTTGATGATCATCCCCTTTGCCCTTCCGAGAGTCGCGAGCACGACGTAATCCGAGGTCCGT
>JBEKZM010000285.1:0-4531 GCA_049509875.1 Verrucomicrobiota bacterium
CTCGTCATGCGGGTTATATTGCAACGCCCATTTGGCGGCGCCGGTGTCAGGATCGCGTGCGAACAGCGTCGTGGTCCATTTGTTGTCTCCCGGACGCTGCTCCTGGTTCCAGGGGCCAGGATTTCCGGTGCCGTAGTAGATCAAGTTCAGGTCAGGATCGTAGGCGATCCATCCCCACATCGTTCCTCCTCCGGTCTGCCACGCGTCGGCCGGCCAGGTCGTGACGCCGAGGTCCGTGCCGTTGTCCGAGGGGTAGAACGAGCGGAATCCGGGGCCGATCAGTACGTCCTTGTCCGGCCCAGTGGCGTAGGCCCGCCATAGGACCTTACCGGTAGCGACATCGAGCGCCGCCAACCAGCCGCGCACGCCGAGCTCGCCGCCAGAGTCGCCGACCAGCACCTTTCCCTTCACGACCAGCGGCGCCATCGTGATCGTCTCGCCGGTGTTGATATCGCCCAGTTTGGTCTTCCAGAGCTCCTTGCCGGTCTCCGCGTCCAACGCGATCGTATTGTCGTCGAGCGTGTTGAAGAAGAGCTTGCCATCCGAGTAGGTCCCGCCACGGTTGACGACGTCGCAGCACGCCACACCCTGCGCCGCCGCCGCGGGATGCGGCTGATAAGACCATTTGATCGGCGCGCCGGGCTTGGTGAGGTCGAGCGCAAAGACAATGTTCGGATACGGCGTGACAATGAACATCGTGTTGTTCGAGACGATCGGCGCCGCTTCTTGCCCGTGGTCGACGCCCGTCGAGAAGGCAAAGGCGACCTGGAGATTGCTCACATTGGCGCCATTGATTTCATCGAGTGCAGAATATCGCGTGGCTGCATAGTTCTTCGCCGGCATGGTCCATTGACCGTCATCGGACGGCGCCGCAGAAACTGGCGGGGTTGGGGTCTGTGCCCCGGCCAATGCGGGGTAAAGCAGAAGCGATGCCCCTGTCAGAAGCGCGCGAAGCCAGCGGGATGGCCGGATAGAACCGGTCGGATCCTGCGCCTGGTATCGACGAATAGATTGCAATGCTGGGAGCGGCATCAGGGCGAAACTCCGCATACGTGTGGTTCGCAATCCACTGAGGTTCGATAGCCGGCGACTCTATGTCCAGGCGGCGACAACCGCCTCGGCGACCGCTTGGTCCTGTTGACCGCTGCCGCCGCTGACGCCAACAGCGCCCACGATCTGGCCATTTATTTTGATCGGAATGCCACCCGCGAAAATCATCACCCGGGTGTGGTTCGATACGTGGATGCCGAAGAATTGGTCTCCCGGCTGGCTGTTGCGACCGAGCTCCAGCGTCGAGATATCGAAGGCCTTCGCGGTGAAGGCCTTGTTGATGGCGATGTCGATGCTGCCAAGCCACGCCCCATCCATGCGCGCGAACGCTGTCAGGTTGGCGCCTGCATCGACGACGGCAATATTCATCGGCTGGCCGATTTCCTTCGCCTTCACGATCCCAGCGCCAATGATTTTTTGCGCTTTTTCCATTGTCATCATGACAGTCCGACTCCTGATCGAGGACAGTCAGGCCGCCTCCAAGGGGCGCTGGGTCGTCCGCTATTTGGCAGCGAACGCCCTTGGCTGGTCCATCCTACATCGGGAGAGAGAGGCCATTTGTTCGTTTGACGAAACCAAACCTTCGTATGAGCGATGCTTGGCGGATCTCGTCAGGGGCCGCCGATGCTTGCGAACTGCGTCGTTTTGCCGCCGTCCGGATCAGCATAAACGTCTGTATGATCTCTTTGCTCGGCTGTATGTTTTCATCGCTCGGCTGTATGATTTCATTGTTCTGCCAAGCTCCCTATTTTATTTCTTCGCTCGGCACTCTGGCTGTCTGCCGTCTCGCCGGCCGCGAAAGGAGAATAGGTCGCGTGTCAAAATCTCAGATCGTTTCGATAGTCGACGACGACGCGTCGGTTCGCGCCGCAATGCAAAGCCTTGTGAGGTCGCTCGGTTTCGTCGCTTTCGTATTCGAGTCCGCTGAGGATTTCCTGAGCTCGCCGCGGGTCGGCGACAGCTCCTGTCTGATCACCGACGTACAGATGCCAGGCATGAGCGGCCTTGATCTTCAGGATTGCTTGATCGCGCAAGGAACCCGCATTCCGACCATCTTCATAACGGCGTTTCCCCAACAATCCATTCGAAGTCGCGTGCAAGCCAACGGCGCACTCGGTCTCCTCGAAAAGCCATTCGCCGGGGGGACTATGATCGAGTTGGTCCGCCGGGCCCTGGCGATGCAATCATGCTGAAGTCGGCTCGTCTCTTCACCAGCAAAATTCCCACTTGAGTTCGACGAGCTCGCGAAGAAATCGTGAAGCCCATGCGCGTGAGGAACGGCTCGGGCGGCGAACCAGTAACGCTCCGAACCGCCAATCGCTGCAACGAAGCACCTCACGCTGCAAAGCGGGATAGAGCCGCTAAAATTCCGGCCGATCACTTGTGTCTCGCGAGACTTCGACCGAATTTCGCGCCCCCGCGGGGCCTGCGTCTCGAGCTCTCGAGGATTGAAGCCAAACGAGGCGCTTGTCTCTGACTTCGCTCCCCGGCTTAACGGCCAAGCGGTAAGACGAAGGTTTCGCCCGTTGAAACCTCTATTCAATGGCGAACATCTGCAAATGGCCTCACCTTATCCCTCGATGCCGAGTTGTTCGACTCCCGCGAGGTTGACAGCCGTGAGACCTTTCGTTTCGCAACAGATTGCGCGCCTGTCGCACCGCGTTGCTCGCGCGGGCTCGCGGCGTGTGCTCCGCGACAATCCGTCGCGCGGTGCGATCGCCGAGCCCGCACCCGGTCAAACCCGCTGGCCAGCAGCGACATTGAAGCAGGGGGCGCGCAGAGGGACCGGCCTCCGGAGTGTCATCAAAAGACGCGAGGACGGACCATGGGCATAGTTCGCTTTGCGCTGAGGTTTCCGTACACTTTCTACGTCCTCGCGGCCCTGATCGTGTTTCTGGGCGTCACGGCCATCACGGTCATGCCGGAGGACATCTTCCCGGAGATAAACATTCCGGTGGTGTCGGTGATCTGGCAGTACACAGGCCTGAGCACGCCGGAGATGGAGCAGCGCGTCTCCACCTACAGCCAGTACTCGATCAGCTCGAACGTTACCGGCATCAAAGATATGGAGGCCCAGACGCTCAACGGCATCTCGGTGCAGAAGATCTATTTCCAGCCGGACGTGAACCTCGATCTCGCCATCGCGCAGATCGTCTCGGCGACGAATTCGATCCGCGCCCTGATGCCGACTGGCATACAGCCGCCGACCGTGGTGTCGTACAACGCCTCGAGCGTGCCTGTCCTGCAGCTTAGCTTGAGCTCCGACCGCCTCAATGAACAGCAACTCTACGATTACGGGATCTACAACCTGCGCCAGCAGCTCGCGCCGGTTCATGGGGTGACGTTCCCGACTCCCGACGGCGGCAAGTACCGGCAGATCATGGTCGACATCGACCCGGTCAAGCTCGAGGCAAAAGGACTCACGCCGGCGGATGTGGTGAACGCGGTCAACGCGCAGAACCTGACTTTGCCGTCGGGTCTCGCCAAGATCGGCGATACGCAATACACGGTGCGCACCAATGCGATGCCGGCGACCATCGCCGACCTCAACAATATTCCGGTCACCTATACCAACGGGCAGACGGTATTCCTGAGGGATATCGGCCAGGCGCACGACGGTTGGGCGGTGCAGCAGAACGTCGTGCGCGAAAATGGTCGACGCTCAGTGCTCTTGAGCGTCATCAAGAATGGCGGCGCGTCAACGCTTGCCGTCGTCGATGGCGTTCGCAAGGTCCTGACGGTCGCGCGCGAGGCAGCGCCCCCTGGCCTCAGCATCAATGAACTGTTCGATCAGTCCAAGCTCGTTACCGCGTCGATCGCGAGCGTGGTCCGCGAGGGGGCGATCGCCGCCGGACTCACGGGGCTGATGATCCTGCTTTTTCTCGGCTCCTGGCGGTCGACCCTGATCGTCTTGATCTCGATTCCGCTGTCGATCCTGACATCAATCGTCGTCCTGTACTTCCTCGGTGAGACGCTCAACACCATGACCCTCGGCGGCATGGCGCTCGCGGTCGGCATTCTGGTCGACGACTCGACAGTGACGATCGAGAACACCCACCGGTTGCGCGGGGAAGGCATGAGCCTTGCGGCGGCGACACTGAACGGCTCCGCGGGCATCGCCGTCCCTACATTGGTTTCGACGCTCGCGATCAGCTGCGTGTTCACCTCGGTGGTGTTTCTGGAAGGACCGGCGAAATTCCTGTTCACGCCGCTTGGGCTTGCGGTGGTGTTCGCAATGCTGGCGTCCTATACGCTGTCGAGAACCTTGACGCCCGTCATCATCGGCCTGTTGCTCAAGGGTGAGCACCATGACGCGGCGCCTGCCTCGGGCAACTGGATTACGCGCTTTCACCAGGGGTTCGAGCGCGCCTTCGAGCAGTTTCGCCAGGGCTATGTTCGCGCCCTTACGATGCTCCTGAAACGGCGCTGGATCGTCCCGGTCGTCGCCGTGCTGATCCTCGCGCTGGGCGGCGTCATGTTC
>JBEKZM010000029.1:0-58021 GCA_049509875.1 Verrucomicrobiota bacterium
CGCCGCGTAAACGAACTGGTTGGTTCGCATGACAATTGAGCAGTTGACGTCCGAACCAAAATCCACAGTTTTGGTTGCGAATCCCAAGGAATTGCGGGTAAGATTTTCCAGCCGCGTGGCCGGGCAAGTGTCAGTCCTCACTATTGACACAATGGTAAGATTTTGAGAGGGTTTAGGGATGCCGCGCAAGTTGCAACTGGAATAGGCAGGAGCGATTTATCATGTGATGAATCGCGGGAACCGGCGTGAGACCATCTTCCGGGACGAAACGGATCGCAAACAGTTCATCCGGACCCTTACCGAGGCCTGCGGGAAGACCCAGTGCCAGGTTCATGCTCTCGCTTTTTTGCTTTTTTGCTCTCGTCTCGAGTTCGTGTGGTTCCATCAATTCGCGTCCCAACACCTTGCGCCTCTGTCCCTTGGCGTCTTTACGTTGAAAATCCGGCCCCCGCATCGCTCCCACCCTCGTTTGAGATGTCACCGTGACATCTAAATTGCATCGAGATGTCACGGTGACATCTCACCTTTCCCAGAAATCGGCTATGCTGGCGGTTGTGATGGACAAAACCACCATCAAGTCCGCCGGCGGATGTCCGCCGGACTTGCCGCGCCGGCTCGTCGCGTCGAAACCTCGTGAAGACGGAAGCCTTGGCGAAGGCAGGAGCGCGAGCGGCTCGCTCGCGTGTTTCCGGCCTGTCCCGAGCGACTGGCCATTCGCCGCCTTGGCGAAGGATGATTAAAATACGGATGAATACGGATGATTACGGTTAATTTCTGCTACTGAAAATGATCAATTCATCCAGCCTGATCGTGCCTAATAAAACCAGAAACCATCCCGTGCGAACTTCGGCCTCCGGGGTTCTTTCAGATTTCGGGAACTCGGATTTCGGATTTCCGACCCGGTTCCGCGCCCTGGCTGCCCGCGCCCCGGCGCAAGAATTGGCTTTTGCCGTGGCTTGGAGTCGTGTTCAATCAGGGGACTATGAGTCAGACCCATCCTTTGACGACCACAGCCTTTGAGCTGCCCGGTTATCGCGTCACCAAATCGCTTGGTGTCGTGCGGGGCATCATCGTGCGGTCGCGCTCGGTCATTGGCAACATTGGCGCGAACATCCAAAGCATTTTTGGCGGCAACATCACGCTCTACACCAACCTCTGCGAACGGGCGCGCGAGGACACCTTCAACCTCATGCTCACGCACGCCGGCCAGCTCGGCGCCAACGCCGTCATCGGCGTGCGCTACGATGCCACCGAAATTGCCCCGGGCATCACCGAGGTCTTGTGTTACGGCACCGCGGTGTTTGTGGAAAAGGAGACGGCGTGAAACGTTAAGGCGCTGAACTGTGGAGCGCGAACCGGCAGGGTTGTCCGCCCCGCTTCAATTCTCCACTCTTCACCCTTTGACGAGATGACATGAAGGCGTTGACGGAACATTCGTTGATGGCGCGAAGTCTGCGGTGGCTGGCCGCCGGCGTCTGCCGCCATCCGGGCTGGTTCTTCTGGCCCCAAATCGCCCTTTTCGGGCTGTGCGTGGTTTATTCCGTCTTGTTCCTTAAGGCGGACATGAACCGGGATGATCTCGTTGGCCCCAACCAGCAGTATCACCAGACTTACCTGGCGTTCGAGAAGGAGTTCCCCCAGCCGAATGATTTGGTCGTGGTGGTCCAGAGCGATGACCTCGAGAAGAACCGCCAGTTCGTCGAGCGCATCGCCGCCAAGTTGCTGGTGGAAACCAACTTCTTCCAAGACGTCTTCTACCAGCAGAGCATGGCCATCATGGGCGACCAGGCCCTGCAGTTTGCCACCACCACGGACCTGGTCCAGACGGTGCAAATGCTGCGCACGGTGCGCCCCTTCCTCGAGGAATTCACGCAGACGACCAATCTCGCTTCGCTTTTTGAGCAGATCAACAAGGCTTTCCGCACCGCCAAACAGGAGGACAACGCCGAAAACCAGTCCCTGGCCCAATCGCTCCCGGCGCTGACCCGCATCGTTTCACAAGCCCGCGACGCCCTGGTGCGTCCCGGCGTCCCGCCCTCGCCCAATGTCATGACCCTCCTGGACTCCAGCGGCCAGGCGCTGGTGGCCAATTACCTGACCTTTAATCATGGCCGCATCTTTCTGGTCACCTGCCACGCGCCCAATGATGACCTGACGGGCGTGGTCGTGGACCGGCTGCGCGCGCTGGTCAAGGAAACAAGGTCGGAAGTGCCCGGCGTGAATGTCGGCATCACCGGCGAACCCGTGCTGGACTACGATGAGATGACCCAGTCGCAAAAGGACGCCACGCTGGCCAGCATCGTGTCCCTGTGCCTGTGCGCGATCATTTTCATCTACGGCTATAGTGAAACTGGCCGGCCCGTCAAAGCCACCATCTGTCTCCTGGTCGGCGTCGGTTATACCATGGCTTTCACCACGGCGACCGTGGGGCACCTGAACATTTTGACCATCACGTTTGTGCCCATGCTCATCGGGCTGGCCATGGATTATGCCGTGCATCTGATCACGCGCTACGAGGAGGAATTGCATCACGGCAAGTCCAACGAGGAGGCGATCACCAAGGCCATGGTCTATACCGGCCAGGGCATTTTCACCGGGGCGCTGACCACGGCGGGCGCGTTCCTGGCCATGTATTTCACCAATTTTCAGGGCATCAAGGAAATGGGCGTCATTTGCGGCGGCGGACTGCTCGTTTGTTTCATTCCGATGATGACGATGCTGCCCGTCCTTTTGCTGCGCGGGCGGCAAAATGTGCTCGACCATCAGATTCGGGCGGACGACCGGCGCGCCCGCATTGAAAACATCTGGCTGCAGCGACCGGTCCTGGTGGCGGGCATTGTGGCCACGCTCTGTCTGGTCGCCTTGGGGCAGGCCCGGAAAGTCTATTTCGACTATAACCTCATCAAGATGCAAAGTCCCCACCTGTCGTCGGTGGTCTTTGAACAGACGCTGCTGGACTCGGCGGATAAATCCCTGCTGTATGGCGCTGTGCTGGCGGACTCCCTGTCCAATGCCGTTGCCTGGCAGGAGCGAATTGAAAAACTTCCCACCGTCGCCGGCACCGAACCGCCGTTTTACAAGGACTTCCTGCATCCGGACGAGGGGGAAAAATGGAAGTTGATCGGGGAAGTAAAGGCGGAGGTTGCCGGACTGAATTTCAAGCCCCCGGATATGCGGCCGGTGAACCTGCGGGACCTGAGCAGCACGCTGTTTTACACCTCGTGCTACGCCGGTCTGGCCGCCGATACCACCGGCACGAATGACCCGGAGTTGACGGCGCAGTTGGTGTCCCTCGTTCAATCGATCACCGATCTGCGCAAACTGATGCTGGACGCCGACGCTGCCCGCCAGGCGGAATACGCGCACAAGCTCGCGCAATTTCAGCAGGCGTTCCTGTTCGACTTGCAGGACACGTTCGAACTGCTGCAACGGCAGGACAACACCACCCCGCCCACGGTGGCCAACCTGCCGCCGGCCTTGCATCACCGGTTCATCGGAGTCAACGGCAAGTTTCTGATCCAGGTCTATCCCAAGGAGGACGTCTGGCAGCGCGCGGCGCAGGAAAAATTCGTCAACGAGCTCCGGACCGTGGATAAACAGGTGACCGGCACGCCCGTGCAATTGTACGTTTACGAAACCGTGCTGAAGCAGGCTTATGTGCAGGCCGCGTGGTACTCGCTGGCGGCCATTGCAATCATGGTGCTGATCCATTTCCGAAGCTTCAGTGCGACGATCCTGGCGTTGATACCGGTGGCCATCGGCACGCTGTGGCTGGCGGGCTTGATGGGCTGGATGGGCGTGCCCATAAACCTGGCTAACATCATGACTCTGCCGTTGGTCATCGGCATAGGCGTGACCAATGGCATCCAGATACTCAACCGTTACGCCGAGGAGGGCACCCCCGGCATTTTATCGCGCAGCACCGGCAAAGCCGTGCTAGTATCCGGACTGACGGCCATCGCCGGGTTCGGCAGTCTGATTCTCGCGCAACATCGGGGAATCCGCAGCCTTGGCATCATCATGGCGACCGGTATTGCAACGTGCATGATTGCCGCGCTGGCATTCTTGCCGGCCTTGTTAAGTCTGATCGCCCGCTGGCGCCCGCTGATTAAAAAACCCGATGTCAGCAAGTTGCCGACACCGGGTCCAGGAGGAACCGAGGTGAAAACCTCAATTGAGAAGTAAAATACGGAAAATACGGCTAAAGTCAACATCATTGTTAAACTACATTCGCAATAAGCGAAATCGGGATGAAACGAGAATCAATAACGTTAACGAATGCAGCCGGCTGGAAAGCCAGTATTCCTTTGACTCGATTAATTGTGCTCCTTGTGTTAGCCGCAGTTATCGTGCGAGCCGTGCCGGCACGCGCGGACGACGTTTCGGCGGGCTTTCTCTTCGACCAGTTCAGGTTGACATTGGAGAACGGATTCCGCACCGAGGCAGCCGGCCCTTTCTATTATTCGCAAGCCGCCGACTCGGGAAATATCCTGGCCTTTCCGCCATTTTTCTCCCGTGACGACAATCCCGCCGTGGAATCGCATGAAGACGACGTTCTGTATCCGCTGTTCACGCACCTGCGTTATGGCGATGAACGCCGCTGGCAATTCTGCGAATTGATCAACGCCTCCTCGGGACTGGCGCCGGATGACACCACGCCCAAACGGGTCACCGTCTTTCCCTTTTACTTCCAACAGCGCGCCGTGAATACCAACCTCAATTACACAGCGGTGGTTCCTTTCTACGGACGATTGAACAACCGCCTGTTTCGCGACGAAATCTATTTCATCATGTTACCGGGATACATCGAAACCCGCAAAAAGGACGTCGTCACCGACAACTACTGCTTTCCGTTTGTGGACGTGCGCCATGGCGACGGGCTGCGCGGGTGGCAGGTGTGGCCGTTCGCCGGGCGCGAACACAAGGACGTGACCACGCAAACTAACGGCTTTGGCGACGTCACCACCGTTCCGGGCCACGACCATTCGTTCTACCTTTGGCCTTTCTACTTCGCCCAGCATAACGGCATCGGCACCACCAACGCCGAAACCTTTCATGCCTCAATCCCTTTTTATGCGGAGACCCGTTCGCCGCAGTACGACGCCACGTCGGTGCTCTGGCCTTTTTTTACGTCGATTGACAATCGCGAGCGGAAATACCAGGAATGGCAGGGACCATGGCCGTTCGTCATCTTCACGCGGGGCGAAGGAAAGCATACCTCGCGCGTCTGGCCCTTGTTCAGCGAGTCCCATGACGACATCAAGGAGAACGATTCCTATCTCTGGCCGTTTTATACCTTTAGCCGGACACATTCCGATCCGCTGGACCAGCAGCGCACGCGGATTCTGTTCTATCTCTACTCGCGGCAGGCCATCCGGAACACGGAGACCGGCAAGAATCGCGTGCGCTTGGACATGTGGCCGTTCTTTGTCTGGCATCACGATTTCGACGGCAATGAGCGGTTGCAGATCCTGGCGCCCCTTGAACCGGCCGTGCCGGATAACCCGGGAATTGAGCGCAACTGGTCACCGCTCTGGTCGCTTTGGCGGGCAGAGAAGAACCCCGCAACCGGTGCGAGCAGCCAGTCGCTCCTCTGGAACCTATACCGGCGGCAAACCACGCCGGATTACCAAAAATTCTCGGTATTCTTTGGCCTCTACCAGTCGCAAAGGCAGCCCGGAGGCAAGTCCCTCCGTTTGTTCTACGTCCCGGTGATTCGATCCCATTCCCAGTAGGGCGCGACGCAGAGATGTTTTCGAAATCGCATTGGAGCGCCCGCCTCCCTCGGCTGGGACACGAGGTGTGAGTGCACCGGTCCCGCAAGACAGCGCGCGCAACCTCGACACCTCGTCGCCTACCACCCGGCGCTTGCAGCGAACGACGTGAGGATCACGCCCGGATCTTTCTTGTCGCTCGTCACCCGTCACCTCCGCCAAAATAAGCGCCAAGAAGTCGCGCGGATGTGCCTTAATGGCGCTATTGGCACAGTTTTGTGGTCACCCGGTCGCGTCCAAAAACTAACATAAAGCTTTGTTTGAAAGGCGATAATCAATTTCGGCTATCACGGCTCACTTCGGCATCCTTATTGCGGTAGCAGGAGGGAAGAAGTTTTAACAACAGCAATCAACCAATCGATTTTTTTATGGCAAAAGTTTTAGGCATTGACCTGGGCACCACGAATTCCTGCATGGCCGTAATGGAAGGCGGCGAACCATTGGTGCTTGAAAATTCCGAAGGCAAGCGGACCACCCCGTCGGTTGTGGCCTTCACCAAGAGCGGCGAACGCCTGGTGGGTGAAGCGGCCAAGCGCCAGGCGGTCACGAATGCGCGCAACACGGTTTATTCCATCAAGCGTTTCATGGGCCGGAAATTCGAGGAGGTTTCCGAGGAAATCAAGCGCGTGCCCTACAAGGTGGTCAAAGCCTCCAATGGCGACGCAGCGGTGGAAGTGGAAGTGGATGGCCGGCCGAAGCTGTTCTCGCCGCCGGAAATATCAGCGATGATTCTCGCCAAGCTAAAGGCCGACGCCGAGACGCGCCTGGGCGAAAAAATCGCGCAGGCGGTGATCACCGTGCCCGCCTATTTCAATGATTCACAGCGCCAGGCCACCAAGGACGCCGGCCGCATCGCCGGGTTGGAAGTGCTGCGCATCATCAACGAGCCGACTGCCGCGTCCCTCGCTTACGGTCTCGACAAAAAGAAGGACGAGAAGATCGCCGTGTATGACCTGGGCGGCGGCACGTTCGATATTTCCGTTTTGGAAATCGGCGATGGCGTCTTTGAAGTGAAGGCCACCAACGGCGACACCCACCTGGGCGGTGACGACTGGGACAACAAGCTGATGGACTGGATTTTGGACGAATTCAAACGTGAATCCGGCATGGATTTGCGCAAGCAGCCCGACGCGCTCCAGCGTATCAAGGAAGAGGCCGAAAAGGCCAAGATCGCGCTGTCCAGTTCGCAGAGTTATGACATCAATTTGCCGTTCATCACGGCGGACGCGAGCGGGCCGAAGCACATTCAAAAAACGCTGACGCGCTCCAAAATGGAGCAGCTTTGCGATGAGCTGTTTGAGCGCACGATCAAGCCGGTGCAAGCCTGTTTGAAGGACGCCGGCATTGAGGCTGCCAAGATCGACGAACTGGTGCTCGTCGGCGGCATGACGCGCATGCCCAGGGTCGTGGAAACGGCGCACAAGCTGGTCAACAAGCCGCCGCATCAGGGCGTGAACCCGGACGAAGTGGTGGCCGTAGGCGCGGGCATCCAGGGCGGCGTGCTCAAGGGCGAGGTGAAGGACGTGCTGCTGCTCGATGTTACGCCTCTGTCGCTGGGCATCGAGACGCTGGGGGGAGTGTTCACGCGGCTCATCGAACGCAACACGACCATTCCCACGCGCAAATCGGAAATTTTCTCGACCGCCAGCGATAATCAGCCCGGTGTGGAAATCCACGTCTTGCAGGGCGAACGGCAGTTCTCGCGGGACAACAAGACCATCGGCAAATTCCAGCTTACGGATATTCCGCCGGCTCCGCGCGGTGTGCCGCAGATTGAAGTGACTTTCGACATCGACGCCAACGGCATCTTGCACGTGGCGGCGAAAGATCTGGGCACCGGCAAGGAACAGAAGATCACCATCACCGCCAGCAGCGGTCTTTCCAAGGACGAAGTGGAGAAGATGCGCAAGGACGCCGAGTCGCACGCCGAAGAGGACAAAGCCAAAAAGGAAGAAGTGGAGACGCGCAACGAGGCGGACAACGCGGTGTACCGCAGCGAAAAGCTGCTCAAGGACAACGGCGACAAGCTCCCGCAGGGCGACAAGGACAAGATCGAGAGCGCGGTCGGTGCGGTGAAGGAAGCGCTCAAGGGCAGCGACGCGGCGGCCATCAAATCGGCCAGCGAGAAGCTCAATGAGGCGTGGCAGGCGGCAAGCGCCGAGCTTTACAAGGCGGGCGCCGCCAAGGCGCAGTCGGAAAAAGCCCAGCCCGGCGGCCAGTCGCAGGGCGAAGCTCCCAAGTCCGAGGAAAAAAAGAAGGATGAGGGCGTCATCGACGCGGAAGTGGTGGACGAAAAGAAAAGCTGATTTTTCCCGCCGCGGGTGCGGGCCGGGAGTTAATTCGGAGAACTAAACAAAAACAAAACAAAACAAAGTATGGCATTGAACATCAAACCGCTGGGCGACCGCATTCTGGTCGAACCGGCCGAAGAAAAAGAAGTGAAAAAGGGCGGCATCATCATTCCCGATACCGCCAAGGAAAAGCCCCAGGAGGGCCTCGTCCGCGTGCTCGGCACGGGCAAAACGGATGACGACGGGAAAAAAGTCCCCTTTGAAGTCAAGGTCGGCGACCGCGTGCTGGTTTCCAAATACGGCGGCACGGAAATCAAAATCGACGGCAAGGAATACAAGATTTTTGGCGGCGACGACCTTATCGCCATCCTTGAATAACCCCTTACCACACAACTCACCAATAATCTGATAACCATCCAATAAATTTATGGCAGCGAAACAATTACTATTCGATGAAGCGGCGCGTCAGGCAATCCTGCGCGGTGTTTCCAAACTCTCCAAGGCGGTCGTCGCCACGCTCGGACCGAAAGGCCGCAACGTGGTGATCGACAAGAAATTCGGCTCCCCCACGGTGACCAAGGACGGCGTCACGGTGGCCAAGGAGGTCGAATTGGAAGACCCCTATGAAAACATGGGCGCCCAGATGGTCCGCGAAGTGGCGAGCAAGACCAGCGACACCGCCGGCGACGGCACCACCACGGCCACCTTGCTGGCCGAGGCGATCTATCGCGAAGGTCTGAAGTTCGTGACCGCCGGCGCCAATCCCATTGGCATCCAGCGGGGCATCGGCAAGGCCGTGGAGGCCGCCGTGGCCCAGCTCGATAAAATCTCCAAAAAGGTCAAGGACAAGGAGGAAATCAAGCAGGTGGCGGCCGTGTCCGCCAACTGGGATTTCGAAATTGCCGACAAGATTGCCGACGCCATGGACAAGGTGGGCAAGGACGGCACGATCACGGTGGAGGAAGCCAAGTCCATCGAGACGACGCTGGAAGTGGTGGAAGGCATGCAGTTCGACAAGGGCTATCTCTCGCCCTACTTCGTGACCAGCGCCGAGACCATGGAAGCCAAGCTGGAGGAGCCATACATCCTGATCTTCGAGAAAAAGATCAGCAACCTGAAGGACATGCTGCCGCTGCTCGAAAAAGCCGCGCGCACCGGCAAGCCGCTGCTCATCATCGCCGAGGAAGTCGAGGGCGAAGCGCTCGCGACGCTGGTGGTGAACAAGCTGCGCGGCACGCTCAACGTCTGCGCCGTCAAGGCCCCGGGCTTCGGCGACCGCCGCAAATCCATGATGGAAGACATCGCTGTCCTGACCGGCGGCAAATTCATCAGCGAAGATTTGGGCATCAAGCTCGAGACCGTTGAACTCAACGACCTCGGCCGCGCCAAGACCATCGTGGTGGACAAGGAAAACACCACCATCGTGGAAGGCAACGGCAAGAACAGCGACATCCAGGGCCGCGTGAACCAGATTCGCCGCCAGATCGAGGAAACCACCTCGGATTACGACCGCGAAAAACTCCAGGAACGTCTGGCCAAGCTCGCCGGCGGCGTAGCCGTCATCAATGTCGGCGCCGCCACCGAGACCGAGATGAAGGAAAAGAAAATGCGCGTGGAAGATGCGCTCCATGCGACCCGCGCGGCGGTGGAGGAAGGCATCGTGGCCGGCGGAGGCGTGGCGCTCCTGCGCTGCATCCCGGCGATCGACGCCGTCAAGGGCGCGAATGAAGACGAAGTCATCGGCGTGGGCATCGTGAAGCGCGCCGTGGAAGCGCCGTTGCGCTTGCTCGCACAGAACGCGGGCGTGGAAGGCAGCGTCATCGTCGAGGCCGTCAAGAAAGCCAAGGGCAATGAAGGCTACAACGTGGCCACCGGCGAGTACGAGGACCTCGTGAAGGCCGGCATCGTTGATCCGAAGAAGGTCACCCGTAGTGCGTTGCAGAACGCGGCGTCCATCGCCGGTCTGCTGCTCACCACCGAGTGCCTCATCACGGACATGCCTGAGAAGGAAAAGCCCGCGCCGGCCGGAGGCCATGGCGGCGGAGGGGGCATGGGCGGAATGGATTACTGATCCACTGAAGAATTAAAGGACCCGAATCGCGCGGCCCGGAGAAATCCGGGCCGCTTTTTCATTTTCGCTTGCGGCACTTCCAGCGAGCCAAGCAACCCGACGTACGGATCTTCGGATTTCGGTCGTACGCTCAGTTCGCTCCGCCGAAAACATTCGCGATGAATCGCGGTTGCTTGGGGAGCCGAAGCAAAAATTCGGAATTTCCGTAGGATCGGCGATCCGGCCAGAACCACAGACTCCCGTCGGCAGCCAGCGACACAATACCGCCTTCAACATTAACGACGGAAATCCAGTCATGGTGAATTCCCAATCGCGCAGGAGGGGCGGCGAAACCCGCGGTCAGGTTCCGGGAATCGGCTGGCTGCCATTGCCAGAGCGTGCCGTCCTTCTTGATCGCGACCATCCAATTCCACGTCCTGGCCACAGCAACCCAGTTGGTTTCGCGGCTGCTTTGCACGACTTCAAATTTAGCCGGCGTCCGACCGTAGGCATGCAGTTGACCATATACCCATAGAGTCCCGTCGTTCCGAATGTAAGCGCCCGCCTCTCCGAAGCCATTGGAACATTTTTGGGTTACTATGGAATCGTAATTGTTTTCGCGGATCAGTTTATCCTCGCCACTTTTGTCGTGTCCCCATACTCGCCAAACGCTGCCGTCGGCTTTCCAGGCGAGCGGACCGTGCAATGAATCGATTCCGGTCCAATCGAAATTGGTGCCGATTTGATAGGGCTGGTAAGCGCGAAGGCCCGGCCAGTTCTGCGGCCACTGCGACAAGTCAAAATGATTTGTTCCCCAACGCCAGAGCGTTCCATCCTTTTTCAGCAACAGCACGGAGACAATATCGAAACCGCGGGCGAACTGCCGCCAGTCAGAATTCTCACCAAACTGGGTGAGTTTGCCGGCAGTCCAGGACTTCGGGTCGGATTTATCAGAGGCCCACAGAGTGCCGTCGTCCTGAATGCCAACAGACTCAGCATAGCCGCTGAGATGAATCGCTTCAGGGGCGACGTTCTGAAGCTGTTCATCCACATGCCGGGCACTGGCATCGGCCCAATTCCCACCGGAGATGAAGCGCGCCGGCCCCGCGCTATGTGGCAGAGGGTGGGTTAATGCTGCCCAAACGTCCCACCAGAAACCTCGCTCCCCAGGGAAATATTGGTTGCTTAGATAATCGAACCACACGCGCCCATCCGGCAACCGCACCAGGAGATTTTCATAGGTTTCGTTGCGCAACTCCGGCGGATTGGCCAGTGACAACTTCGCCGCTCGGTGGGCGGGTTCGGCCGGCAGAAAAAACTCCCACGCGCGGTGGTAAATTGCCGCACTGCCAGGACCAATCACGACGCAAGCACTCAATAGCCCCAGCAGGTTGCGCCGCCACAACGGCCAGCCGTCGCGGAAGTTCTTGAAATTCAGATACGCCAGCCACACCAGGGTCACGACGACGGTCGGCACGGCGATTACGAGCGGCAGGATGGAATGGGGAGCACTCGAGTCATTGAAGACCATCTGCCTGCTGGTGAGGATCGGAGCAACCATCATGAGGCCGACGAAAGTGACAAATGCGGCCCCGATAGCTTGCAGAAAGTTTTTGGTGAGACTCGAGGCAAAAACGCTCACCACAGTCACCCCAGCCGAGAAGGCCATCGCGCCGTATAGTAACATCAGCAGGCCGGAATAATCCAGCGGGTGGCCGGCCGACGAAAAGGCGGCATTCGGTGATCCGAGCGCCAGCCCGATGCCTTCCAGCAGAATCGGCATCACGCCACCCAGAAGGACTCCCAGCCCCAGGGTCACACAGGCTTTCACGGCAAACTGCGTCCGACGCGAGGCCGACAGGCAGAACTGACTCTCGATCACGCCGAGCTTGCGCTCCTCCGCAATGGCGATGCTGCCCAACAATGCCGGCAGGACCAGCCAGAACATCCACCAAATCGAAGTGAAGAGTTCGCCGGCCGAATTCGGCGGAAATTTGTGCAGCGCACGCAGTCCGATCATGCCGGCATGGAGCACCAGCAACCCGAGCGCGCTGGTCAGGACGCCCTGTTGCAGTTGTATTTCCTTTTTGATCAGCGCGACCAACGGTCTCCGCGTCCGCGCGGCGCCGGTGGCTTCCTCCCGGGCCAACAGAAATTTCCAATCCGGCAGGGCGATCACTCCGCCCGACCAGCCCACGTCCTGCGCCCGGAAAAACAGCCAGCGCGCGAAGAGAAATCCGGCGAGCGAATAGACGCCTATGACGACGCTCAAAACGGCAATGACCAGGCTGTCGGATTCGCTGCCGGCCAGGAAAATGCCCGAAAAGCCAGAAAGGGTCACGGGAACCAGCAGCGTGAGCCAGAAGGCACTGGCAACCTGCCGCACCAGCAGGGTGGTCCAGAGTCCGCCGGTGAACGTGGCGGTGGCGATGAGCGGGATGGCGATGAAAAGATAGTAGGCGTCCCGCCGGTTGGACACGTCCACACGGGAATTAATAGAGGCGATACCAAAGGCCGCGAGCCACACCGCAAAGACCAACAAGAAGGCCACGGCCAGAACCGAGAGTTTCGTCTTCCAAACCTGAATCCGTTCCGCGGGTTGGGCGAGCAGCGAAGAAAAAGTGTTCAGACTGGCCTCGCGGCCAATCGTCGTCAGCGCCATGATCGTCAATCCAAAAAACAACAGGGAGGCGACATAGAAGTCGTAGGGCCGGGTAATCCCCTGCACCGTCGCCAGCAGCATCGCCACGATCCAGCTTGGCAGCAGCAGGCGAATTTCCTTTTTGACGAGGGTATTCATAACTTATTTCGTGTTCGTGCGGCGTCGTTGCATCAGCGGAGGGCGGTCTCATGACATCGCGGCACTGGACGATGCTTTTGGGCTGCGCCGGACTGCCACGAACAATCGTGAGCATTCATCCGCGCGAAAGCGGCGTGGCGCTTCGCTTCCCGCCGCAGTCCATGACGCTCCGGGCCACCGCGACACTCCTGACCATCCCGTCGCCAGCTTGTGGTGCGCCGGCAGAGCGAAGCGGCGACGGCGCTTTCGTGCGCGCGAGGCAGCCGCGAGCCATCGAGCGCTTGGCCCGCGTGCAAGCCGCCGCACCGCGCCCTTGCGTTAAATGAATTGTTCATGCGGGCTTCAATATTTTAGACGCCACAAAAATCTCCTCGAGCGTTAGTGATTCGATGCGCAATTCTTCCGGCGAATGCGATTTCAACTCGGCCAGCAACGCTTCGCTGTTGCCATTGGCCAGAATTTCCACCTCGCGGCCCGAGCGCTTCACATTCAATGCTCCGGCGAGATTCAACGGGGATTCCTGCGAAAAGCGCGCGCGAATTTTTTTGAACCGGTCGCGCGCGGCGTCGGCGTTCATGGTCAGCAATTCGCGCCCCGCCTCGATGATGGTGAAGTCGTCGATCAAGCCCTCGAATTCCGCAATCAGGTGCGTGGATACAAACACGGTGCGGCGGCCCGGGTCACCGGATTGATAGGCGCCGATGACCGTCTCGATGAATTCGCGCCGCACAATCGGGTCCAGGCCGCTGGTCGGCTCATCGAGCACGAGCAATTCGGGCTCGGGACAAATCGCGCCAATGAGGGCCAGTTGCGTGCGCTGGCCCTTGGAGAGGCCGCTGGTCTTCCGGGTGGAATCGAGCTGAAAGCGCCGGAGGAGGTCGGCTTCGAGGTCGCGATTCCAGGTGGCCCGAAACGAGGCCAGGTACGCCAGCGTGTCGCGCACCGTCATCCACGGATAGAACGCCACCAGGTCCGGCACATAGGCGAGCCTGGATTTGACGGCGACCTCGTTCCGGGACGGGTCCAGGCCGAAGACGCGGACGCTGCCGGCGTCGGGGCGGAGGAGGTTCAATAGGCATTTGATGGTGGTGGTCTTGCCCGCGCCATTGCGGCCGAAGAAGCCGAAGCATTTCCCCGCCGGCACCGTGAGCGAGAGGCCATTCACCGCATCGTGCCGGCCATAGCGGCGCACCAGGTTTTGGATTTCAATGACGGGCATGTCGTTGTTCATGGATGATCTTTTGAATTATTGACGGCCTTGTTTTTGCGATCGAACGCTTCCAGCCGCCTTCGGAGCAGCGCCAGGAGTTCCTCGTCGCCAATCTGGAGGTGATGCGCGGCGACGATCGCGCGATCCACCTCCTGCACGAGCAGATCGTTGCGGGCAGTTTTGGTGAGCAGCGAATTGACCTCCTTGAGAAAACAGCCCTTGCCGGGAACGGTTTCGATGACGCCCTGGCTTTCCAGTTCCGCGTAGGCTTTGGCGATAGTGTTTCGGTTCACGCGCAATTCCTCCGCCAGCGGCCGGATGGACGGCAGCGGCTCGCCCGCCCGCAGGCCGCCCGAGGCGGCGGCGTGCCGCACCTGGTCAACCAACTGCAGGTACACCGGCGTGCCGGACCGGAAATCAATTTGCCATATCATACGTGCTCACTGTCATAGAACAGTATGACGGTTGTGGCCGGAGGTCAACAAAAAAACGGAAATCCGAATCACCCGAAATCCGAAAGGCTAAAAATCCGAATTTCGAAACCAATTTGCGAAACTCAGATTGCGGAATGGGGACACCGGCACTGTTAGTTTAGGGTGAGATGGCGGTGGTTGGCAGGCGCGGCGCGCGCGGAGCGACGCGCCCTATCTTCGCCAACTCCGCATTGCGAATCATTCAACATCCAAATCGACGTACAACGCCCAACTCCGAAGTGCGACCAGGCACAAAGTGACAAATTTAAATCAGAACTTGATCAGGTTCGCCCCGGCGTGTTGCCTCGGATTTCGGCCTCGGATTTCGCGGGGGTTATTGGCGGGCGATTCTTTCCGGCTGGCGCGCATGGCTGACGGCGGTGTCATACGTGATGGCGCACTTGCAGTAGAGGTCGTAGAGAAGATTATCCATGAGCACCATGCCTTCCTTGCGGCCGATTTGCATGGTGTTCTCCAATTGATGCAACTGGTTTTCCCGGATGAGATTGCGTACGGCGCTGGTGGCAACGAGGAGTTCGTAGGCGAGCACGCGGCGGGTGCGGTCGGCCGAGGGCAGCAAGTCCTGCGCGATAATGGCCTGCAGGGAATTGGCGAGCTGCATGATGACCTGCTTTTGGGAACTGCCCTCAAACACGCCAATGATTCGTTCCAGCGCGTGCGAGACGTTGGGCGAATGCATGGTGGCCAGGACCAGATGGCCGGTCTCCGCCGCCATGAGCGCCGTGGCGATGGCTTCGTGATCGCGAATCTCGCCGACCACGATGACGTCCGGATCCTGGCGCAATACGTGAATGAACGCGCGGTTGAAGGAGCGGACGTCGGTCATCACCTCCTGCTGGACGACAATGGCGCGCTTGTTTTCATGCACAAACTCGATCGGATCTTCGATGGTGACGATTTTGCAGCGGCGCTCACTGTTGATGAGGTCCACGAGATAGTTCAGCGTGGTGGTTTTGCCGGCGCCGGTCGGACCCGTGATCAGCACCAGGCCGTTGGGCTTGCGGGCCAGCTCGTCAATCTTCTCCGGCAATCCCAGCTCGGTGCGGGTGGCCACCTTCTCGCCGCTGAAACGGAGACTGAGTTCAGTGTGATTGTTGCGGCGATAAAACGTGGCGCGGACGCGGCCGGCGACGCTGTGCAAAATGGAAATGCACAGTTCCCATTCCTGCTCAAACTTGAGCCGCTGCCCTTCGTTGAGGAGGCTGTTGGCCATGGCATCGATCTGCTCCTCGGTGAGCGCGTCTTCATCGGCAATGATGATTTCCCCGTTCACGCGGAAGGCCGGCGGCACCCCGGCGATCAGATGCAGGTCGGAGGCGTCAAAATCGTTGACGACGGACAACAGCCGGTTGAGGGTATCGTTGCTCATCGTTGAAATAATTGACGCCACCAGCCGTCGAGACGGCGGAACAGGCCGGTCTGGGAAATGCGCAGGAGGGCATTGCTCGCCTCGGAACAGTCCTTGTTCAACAGCCGGGCCTGGCGGAAGGAATTCTCAGCCGCGCCGACCAGATTCAGGGCCTGCTGGCAATGCCCCTGCTCCAGCCAGAGCCGAAAGTGGCCCGGGTTGAATTCCACGGCTTTTTGGATGCACTTGAGGGCGAGCACGAATTGCTCGTAATAAAAGCGGATGCGCGCCGCGAGCCAAGCCACGAACCAATCCTGGGGTGCGAGCAGGAGGGCCTTTTCGAAACAGTAATCCGCGCGCGCCTCGGACCGCGCCAGCAGCACGTCGCCGCGCGCCAGCCAGACATACGGCGCATCGCCGCGCTCCTCGATGGCGGCGTCCGAAAAGGAGATGGCCCCCTGCAAATCGCCGCTGCGGCCCAGCGCCACGGCCTTGGCGGCGAGCAGCTCGGGTTCGTGCGGAAACCGCTCCAGCGCCTTGTCCGCCCACAATTTGGCTTCGCGAAATTCGCCCAGTTCAATCAGCATGCGCACCTGCCCGGCCCAGGCGCCGGCGTTTTGGGGATTGAATTCCAGGACCTTGGAGTAAAAGCGCAGGGCCGGCTCGAAATTCCCGTTTTCGAACGCCGTCCGCGCCTCCGTCAAATAAAATGCCTCGTCTTTGACCGGTATTTTTGGGCCCGGCTCAAACTCGTGGTCCGAATCACCTTCGAACTCAAGGTTGACAAAGCGGCTCATGATGAAGCAGGGAGATGGCCGGCGACAAGCCGTCGCCGCCCCGACACGGAAACGGCTCGGGTGGATGTCTGTGCCCGGAGGTTGCCATGCCCGGTTATAGCAAGGTTCGGCCGGCAGAACCAATATTTTTTGGGAGCCAGCAAACTGGCATCAACCCAGGATAGCCTCTCACAGCCAGCTTTTCAAATGTTCGCGCAAAAGCCGCCGGGCGCGGTAAAGCCGCGATTCCACCGTCTTCGGCGTGGTTTCCAGGATCGCCGCGGCCTCGGCCACGCTGCGTTCCTCCCATTCGCACAACACGACGGCCGCCCGCAAATCGTCGGGCAGTTGCGCCACCGCCAGCCGCACGGCGGCGGCGCGTTCACCGGCCACCGCGGCTTCGCCCGGAGCCGGTGTACCGGACGGCAGCGTGCTCGCCAAACTCTCCCGGGTCTCCGGATTCTCCGCCTCCAGCGAAAGATTCGGATGCCTGGACCGCCAGCGAAAATGGTTG
Organism: Verrucomicrobiota bacterium; assembly: GCA_049509875.1. Lineage (GTDB taxonomy): Bacteria > Verrucomicrobiota > Verrucomicrobiia > Limisphaerales > UBA11358 > UBA11358. The sequence continues at coordinate 17,258 of JBEKZM010000029.1, forward strand.
CGCGCGAGGTTGGCCGCAATGGTGAACAGCCACGTGGAAAACCTCCCGCCAGACCGGAAGCTGTCGCGCGACTTGAAAACACGCACAAAGGTCTCTTGTGCCAGATCGCCGGCATCGTGCTCATTGCCGGTCAGGCGGCACAGGAAATGGAAGACGGGCGCGGCATGGCGCTCCATCAGATCATTCAGGGCCGCGTCGTGGCCGGCCTGCAACTTTTCCATGTCCGCCCGGTCAAGAGCGTCCGAATCACTGGTGATGCACATGGCCGGTGTCGCCCGACAAGGACTGTTCCATCCGCTCGCGACGGCCGAGAGTGAGTTCTTTCATCCGGGCCAGATAGCGCCAGCCTTGGTCGGGCGGCATCGCCTGACTAACCATCACAAAATGCTGGAGCATCTGCGCCTGGCATTGGCCCCGCAACGCGGCCAGCTCGTTCATCTTGGCCTGCACCTCGGCGGTGACGTTCGTGCTGCCGGCGAGGACGGCATCCAATTCACTCTGTTTGGCGGCAATTTTGGCGCACATTTCAGCGCATCTTGGCCGGTAACCCTCGTGCAACTCCCTTACGCGCGCCATCTCGGCGTCGCTCAGGTGGAATTCGGTCCGCAGCCAATCCAAATCATCCGCCGGATGGGTGCAGCACGCCGCGGTGGCGTGCCGGGCGGCAACGTAAGAGCCGGCAAAAATGGCCAGGCCCAGCGCCAGCGCGCCCACTAGAGTGATCAGCGACCGGTTCATGCCTCAGCGCACGGCCGCCGGCGCGACGGAGGCCAGGTAGTTCAATTGCGCGTCGTGCCGCGCCGTCTGCCGCCCCTGCAAAGTCCCTGCGGCGGCGCCCACCAGAAGCAGGACCGCCGCCAAAGTAACGGCCAGCCGGGGACGCAAGATCAAGTTTGCCAGCCCGTCAAGCCAGGAATCGGAATTCGCGGACGCCTCAGCGTCTTCGATGCGCCGCCAGACATTTTGTTGAAAGCGCGGCGGCAAGTCGGGTGAAGTCCGGGCCTCGCGCAGCAGCGAATTGAGCGGCTGATCTTCGGCTGGCTGGCTGGTATCATTCATAAATGCTGGCTGTTGGCCTTTCTCCAAAGGCTCACACCCATAATACCCCGGTCGGTGCAACATCACGCAAGAAAAACAAATCCCGGCCGGGGGGGAGGCCCCACTGACCGGGATTGGAAGAAAGAAGCTGCTTGCAAGACCTCCTGGCAGTACTCAATCCAATATGACATGCTAATAGCAACTGCCAGGCCAAGCTGGAAATTAGTGTCTTTATCGGCGTTTTCCGTAGTTTGAACACTAATCGCTGGCCCTTATTGATCCGCAAGAGCAAAAATCGCCAGAAAACCAGCCGAAGACGGGCGTTAAGCCCGCTTGAATTTGACATTGCATCGATTGTGCGGCGGCGGCGGCATGGATTGCGATTGCGGCCAAGGCGTTTTTTTCCGATTTTATTGTCCGTGAAAATCCAACGCGCTTTGCTTTCCGTTTCCGACAAGACCGGGCTCGTTCCCTTTGCCCAAATTTTGGCCACCCAGGGGGTGGAATTGATTTCCACCGGCGGCACCGCCAAAACCCTGCGCGAATCCGGCCTCAAGGTGAAGGACATCAGCGAATACACCGGCTTCCCTGAAATGCTCGACGGCCGCGTCAAAACCCTGCATCCCAAGGTCCATGGCGGCCTGCTCTACATTCGCGGCAACGCCGCGCACGAGGCTGCGGTGGCGGCCCACGGGATCACCCCCATCGATCTCGTGGTCGTGAATCTATACCCCTTTGAGGCCACCGTCGCCAAGCCCAACGTTTCGCTGCCTGATGCGATCGAGAACATTGACATCGGCGGCCCGTCCATGCTCCGCAGCGCGGCAAAAAACCATGACAGCGTGACCGTGGTGGTGGATCCCTTCGATTATGCCGAGGTGGCCAAACAGATATCGGCCACCGGCACCACGTCTCTCGAATTGCGCCGCCAACTTGCGGCCAAGGTCTTCGCGCGCACGGCCGCGTACGACGCCGCCATCGCCGCGCACCTGCAGAAGGAATTCGCTCCCGATGAGAGCTCGCTGCCGCAGGTTTTGACGGTGGCAGCGCCGCTGGCACAACCGCTGCGGTACGGGGAAAATCCGCATCAGACGGCCGCCCTCTATGGCAAGTTTCGCGACTTTTTCAAGCAACTGCATGGCAAGGAACTCTCCTATAACAACATTCTGGACCTGACGGCAGCGGCGGCGCTGATCGCCGAGTTTCGCGAAGACGAATCAACGCTGGCCATCCTCAAACACACGAATCCATGCGGCGTGGGCCAGGGCGCGAACCTGCGCGAGGCCTGGGACAAGGCCTTGGCCACGGACCGACAGGCGCCGTTTGGCGGCATTATTGCCGTAAACCAGCCGCTGGATGGCGCCTGCGCCGCCGCCATTGCGGAAATATTCAGCGAAGTGATCGTGGCACCGGAATTCACGGCCCAGGCGCTGGAAATCCTGCAAAAAAAGAAAAACCTGCGACTGCTGCAATTGTTGAAGTGTCCGACCACCGCGCAAACGTGGGACGTGCGCAGCGTGGGCGCGGATTCCTATTTGTTGCAGCAGCGTGATTTGAAGGTCACGGCCATTTCCGATCTAAAAATCGTGACCAAGCGCCCGCCAACGAAGGCTGAGATCAAGGCGATGCTATTCGGCTGGCGGGTGGTGAAGCACCTTAAATCCAACGCAATTCTGTATTGCGGCGCCGACCGGACCCTGGGCACCGGGGCGGGCCAGATGAGCCGGGTGGATTCCAGCCGTATTGCAGTCTGGAAGGCGGGCGAGGCAAAGCTATCGCTGGCCGGCAGCGTGGTATGCAGCGACGCCTTTTTCCCCTTCCCTGACGGATTGATTGCCGCGGCGGACGCGGGCGCCTCAGCAGCCATTCAGCCCGGTGGTTCGGTGAAAGACGCCGAAGTGATCGCAGCTGCCGACGCACGTGGCATGGCTATGGCGTTTACCGGCATCCGGCATTTTCGGCACTGACAGGGAGCATGGGCAATGGCTCGATGGATTGATGAATTGAACTGGAAATCCTTACCCCAGCCCCAAAAGCCAGGCAATGAGCGCAATCTGGCCGAGGGTAATCAGTAGCAGCAGCAGCCAGACGAACCATTCCCGGGAACGCAAGCTGCGCTGCACCGGCGCGGAAAGCCAGAACTGGATCTTGGCGGAGCCGAAGGAGATCACGTCGCCATTGCGCAGCCGGGCGGACACTTGGGGTTCGTCGTTCACCGCGGCCAGGGCCTGATCGAACGTCTGAAGCATGAAACCTTCGTTCCGCCGGAGATTGAGCATGAAGTGATAGTCCCAGATTCCGGCCGCGTCCACACACAGGTCGTTGTCCGGAGCCCGCCCGACGTGGAAAGGAAAACGGCGGACAGCTTGAGAGCCGCCCGCCTTGGGACCTGATAAAAAGCGGAGTTGGACCATCAAAGAATTTTGCGGCGAACCACAATCTGGTCGCCGGGAAAGACCGGCGGATCCGGGGCCTCCCCGGTCAGGATTTTGTTGCAATTGATCACGAAATGTTTGCCGGTGGCGCGTATCAAAATGACGTTTCTCCGGTTGGCAAAATCCGTAAAGTCGCCGGCGGCCGCAATGGCCTTGGTGACGGTGATCGGCCCCAGGTATTCCACCTGATTGGGGATCTTTACTTCTCCGCGGACAAAATAGACGCGATGACTGGAGGTTTGAACCGTGACAAACAAATGAGTGTAAACGGCTGGAACGTAGAGGCTTTTGATATATTCTTCCAATTCACCGGGTGTCTTGCCAGCCGCCTGAACCCGGCCGATCACTGGCATGGAGATGGTACCATCGCTCTGAATGGGCTTTTCCTGTTCTGGAGTCGGCGGGTCTGGAATGCCAGAAAGGGTGACCGCAACCGTGTCGCCAACATTCAGGCGCGGCAACACACTGTTCGTGGCCTGCGCCTCTAGCGGATTCATCAAATCCGAATCGTCGGTGGTGGAACAGCCGGACAACCCGAACGCAACCAAGAATGACACGAGGGCCAGGCCAAAAGGCAAAAAACGAATCCTTGGATGTTTCAACATCGATTGAATGAACATGTCCAGATGCCCTCAGTATTTTTGTTTGATGTCCGCCTCGGATTGGTTGTTTTCAGCAGCCGCCTTTTTTTCGGCCTGCGCCTCGGCTTCCTGTTCGGCCGCGCTCCGGGAATAATAATAATCGTGATAGTAGCCGCTGTAGTAGTAATAGCCTTCGTCCTGCGACATATTGATGTTGTTCAGTACCAATCCCACGAAATTTCCGCCGACCTTTTCAATCATCTGTTTGGCGCGAATGGTCATCGGCTGCGGATAGCGGCGGTATTGGATGACCTGCATGACCAGATCCACTTCGCTGGCCAGAATGGAGGCGTCGCTGACGCCGAGAATCGGCGGGGAGTCGAACAGGATGAAGTCGTATCGCTGCTTGAGCTCGGTGATCAAATCCTTCATTTGGGCCGAGCCGAGGATGCCCATGGAACTGTTGGGCAGGCGGCCGCTGGCCATGAAGTCGAGGTTCGGCACCGGCGTGGTCTGCACCAACTCGGCGATCACGTTCTGCTTGAGCAGATAATTGGTCAGCCCGAGGTTGTTCGAGACCTTGAAGAGCTTGTGCAGGGTGGGACGGCGCAAGTCCGAGTCCACGATCAAGACCCGGTTGCCGGCCTGGGCGAACACCGTGGCGAGGTTGATCGTCGTGGTGGACTTGCCCTCACCGGCGCCGGCGCTCACCACCACGATGGTGTTCAGCTTCTCATCTTTCCGGGAGAAAAGGAGATTGGTTCGCAGCACGCGGTAAGCCTCGGCATGCTTGCTTTCTGACCCTTCTTCCAGGAGATAACCGATGTTTTGGGGAATGACGCCCAGCACGGGAGCCTGGAACGTGCGCTCGACGTCGTCGATGGTCTTGACGCTGGTGTCCAGATACTCAATGAAGAAGGCCAGACCAACGCCCATGATGAGTCCAAAAACCAGGCCGAGCACGATATTGACGGTCTTGTTGGGTTTGACCGGCGTCTTGCCCGGTGTCGCCGGATCGGTAATCGTCACCATGCTGTTCTTGGGAAGGTTCAAATCGACTTTTTCCTCCTCCAGCTTGGCATAGAGCAGCCGGTGCATTTCCCGTTTTTGCGCCAGATCAACTTTGGCGGCATAGTACGGCTGGTTCGTTCGGGCCTGTTCCTGATCTTTCGTCTTGGCGTCGGCCACCAGCGCTTCCAAAGTCGCGAAGTCGGCCTTCTTGGCGTTCACCTCCGCCTCCAAGCCGGCCATGATGCCGACCACGCGGTCATCCACTTCATGATTCAACTCGTCGATTAGCGACTGCACGCGGCTCACCTCGACGCTCGACCGGGCATAGTCATTCGTCAGGGTGACCCATTTCTGCTGCGCTTCATGCAGCTTGCTCAACAGATCGTTGAGCGCGGTGTCCTGCACCACCTGGGGAAGCACTTCGCACAGCGTGTTCTTGTTGGTTTGTTGAATGGCCCGCAACTCCTGCAGGATGGCCAGCCGTTCGTTGTAAAGCTTCTGGTCTTCGATCCGCTGCACGTTAATGGCCTCCAATTGCCGCGCGTCGATCGTCGGCTCGGACATGACTGAGTTGGGGTCCTCGTCGTTAATTTTCAACTCCTGGCGCAATTGCTCGACATAATCCGCATTGGTTTTGATATCGTGCTCCTGCATGGCGAATTGGTCATCGAGCACTGCCACGCCGTTGGTGGACAACGACCGCCGCGTCTCGAAGCGATAATCCTTGTAGGCCGCGGCCATGGCATTGGCTATGTCCGCCGCTTCGTTCTTGTCATCGCTAAAAACCGTGATGGAAATGAGCTTGGTGTTCTTGACTGGAGCCAGCACCATGCTCTTCTTGAGCAGATCCATGGTTTCCGTGGTCTTGAGAGTCTCGCCGTTGTAATATTTCGTCCCCCACTTGGTGTTCAAGTTGAGCTGGGCAATCACGTTGCTCAAAATCAGCTCAGACTGCATGATTTCAAATGTCGTCTGGATGAAATAGGGATCGTAGGGGGGGAGGTACGATTGTGCTCCATTCATGCCGGGAATGTCGGTCATGTCATTCTCCACCTTGATGCGGGCGGTGCTGGCATAGGATTCCGGCAGCACAAAAGTCACGGCCGTGGCGATGATGGAAGTGATCAAAAACACGGTGATAATGATCGCCTTCCGGATGCGGATGACGCGCCAGTAGTCCAGGAAGTGCAGCTTGGCTTCCGGCGGGGCCGAGTTTTTAAATTCTTCCATACTCAATAAAAAATAAGCGGGAGCCTATTTGACTCGGCTCCCGACTTAAAGTTCAAAACATTCGACAATCAGCGCAATTTAGTAATTTGCGGTCAGACCGAGGTAAACGCGGTTGCGGTTGTAGCCGTAATTGGCAATGTCAGTCGTCACGTCGTCATAATTATAACCGGCGTCCACCGACAGATGATTGTTAATTTGATAGCTCAAGTTGAGGCCAACGCCGTAGTCGGTGGTGTCCTCACTGCTCGCCGCGCCGCCGTTATAGGTGGTGTATTGGACACGGCCGATCAGGGTGGCCACCAGTTTCTGCGTAATCCGATGATTTATATCCACATAAACGACCGAGTTCTCGGCATTTTGCGTGAGCTCCCCAACGTTGTTGGGCGTCACCTGGTCGGTCGCACTGAGGTCATGAGTGAAACCAAGCTGGACGTAGCTGCCGGGAAGATAGGTCCAAGAAAGGGACAAATCCGCATAAGGGTACCAATCTGTCGTCGGATAAACCGGGTCGGCATAGACATCGTTATACGATGCACCAACCTTTACTGTGGCACTCAGGTTGGGAGTAAAATCCTGCTCCAAGCCCACGTAGCCATAGTGCGTATAGCTGTCGCGATCCGAGCTATTATAAATTACCGGGTTCAACCTGCCTGGAACGTTAGCCACCGCTATGGGCTCATTGCCGTTGAAGTTGACCCAGGCGAACTGGTAGCCGACGAAAACCGTGGTTTCGGGCTGGAGGTGCCATTTTACATCCAACGACACGGCTTCTTCAACGCGATCCAAGATGCCCGCCAAACTGGGCCCGCCCACTCCTCCGGTCACGACGGTTGGACCCGAGCCGTTGTCCACCACCATGGCTCCGTTCTGACTGTAATCATAAAAGCCGTTTTCGTAGGTCAGGGAAGTGCTCAACAGGCGGGTCCAATCCGTATCCAGTTCAACCCCGCCGTGATTCGAAATATTGTCACCGTCGATACGATAAGGGGTGGCCAGGCCTGTGACGGGATTCGGCGTCAATAGTTCCGGCTCCTGGCCCACTGCGAACGTATCGGTGATCTTCGACTTCCAACGTTCATTGAACGCATGATCCAGCCATAAATCCACTTGATGGGTCTGATCATACGCTGTCTGTCCGCGGTCTTCGCGGTCTTGGTAGTAGTAAAATCCGTAGGTGTAGCGGATGCCCATATCCGTGGTCTGCAGTGGAACGTGCACGGAAACCGTTGGCAGAACTTCAAAGCCGAAGCTCTCCCTCGCGTCCGTGGCGGAGGTATTGTAGTTGTCATCGTAGAAGCCGCGCAGCGTCCCTCCTATGCTCCAATATTTCGGCCCTGTCGCATCATCGGCCATTGCGGATTCCAACGTGACGGCACTGAGAGCCGCCAACCCGGCAGAAACAAACAATCTATTCATAGTGGTTTTTGAATTCATTTGACCGCTGACACTCAGAGACATTCAAAAAAAGTGTAAACAGCCGATTGCGCCTCTACTGTACCAACGAGACAAGCGGGCAGTCAAAGGTTATTTTGAAGGAATTGGCGGGGGGATCTAGCATAATGTTTTGCAATTCATTTTATTACGCCGCATTCCCGTAACCTCTGAGTTGCAATGCCTTTTGCAGTTCAACCCAAGGCCGGCAGTTCATCACGTCCCCGCGCGTCAACCACCCTTTGCGCGCAATGCCGGCGCCCAAGCGCAGGAAGCCGGCGTGATCGTTGCGATGCGCGTCCGGATTGATAACGCACTTGACGCCCTGGCTTTTGGCGTAAACCCAGTGCCGCCAGTCCAGGTCGAACCGGCGCGGATTGCAATTCAATTCGAGCCAGGTGCCCGTCGCCGCACAGGCATCGATCACGGCGCGCACGTTCATGGGATAGGGCTCGCGTTCCAGCAGCAGCCGCCCGGTCAAATGGGCGATGATGTGAACGAACTTGTTCTCCGCCGCGCGAATGAGGCGCCGCGTATTTTCGGCCTCACTGCTGGACGGCACGTGCAGGCTGGCGACGACCACCTCGAGTTTCGACAGGAGTTCATCCTCGAAGTCCAGCCGGTCCTTCAAAATATCCACTTCGCTCCCGGTCAAGAGCCGGAAACCGGACCCGCGCGCCGCCAACCCCTCATTCACGCTCTGGATCGCCGAAATTTGTTCCCGCAATCGATTCGGATCCAATCCATTCGCCTGGACGGAAGACTTGGAGTGATCCGTGATGGCCCAATACTCCAATCCCAGCTCCTCCATGTAGGCGGCGATTTCTTCCAGCGAATTCCGGCCGTCGCTCCAGCTGGAGTGATTGTGGAGGGCGCCCTTGAGGTCGGTCCATTCGACCAGCCGGGGCAGGCCGTTCTTTTCGGCGGCGGCAAATTCGCCGGCATCTTCGCGCAATTCCGGCGGCACGAAGGCCAGGTCCAATTTTTGAAAAATTTCCGCCTCATCCCGGCAGAGCTCCAGCAGTTTGGGATCGCGCGTTTCCTCCTGGGATCGGAACAGGCCGTACTCGTTGAGGCGCAGCCCACGCTGAATGGCCCGCTGCCGCATCACGATGTTGTGCTCCTTGCTGCCGGTGAAATACGCGAGCGCAAAGGGGAACTCGGGGTCGCTCACCACCCGCAAATCGCACTGGATGCCGCCCTCGAGGATGACGCTGGCCTTGGTGTCGCCCCGGGCCAGAACTTTCACAATGCCCGGCTGCGCCACGAAAAACGCGGTCACGTCCGCGGGCTTCTTGGACGACGCGAGCAAATCAATGTCGCCAATGATTTCCTTGAAGCGCCGCAGGCTGCCGGCGGCGCTGCAGCGAATGACGGCCGGATGTTCGCGCAGGCTGTCCAGCAAGGGATCGGCCGCGACCAGCGCCTGGCTGATCAAGTGCTTGCTGGCATACGTGCGCTTGCGCTCAATGCCCTCCAGGAGGTTGGCCTGGGTTTTCTCGCCAAAGCCGTCCAGCTCCGCCACCTGGCCCGCCTGGCAGGCGGCCTCCAGTTTCTCGATTGAATCCACGCCCAGCTTTTGGTTCAAGGCCTGGATTTTCTTGGGCCCCAGTCCTGAAATTTCGAGCATCTGCACCAGGCCGGCGGGCAACGATGCTTTCAAGTCTTCGTAGTACTTCAGTCGTCCGGTCTCGACCAGCTCCGTGATTTTCTTCTCCAGCGCTTCGCCGATGCCCTTGATTTCGCCGAGCCGCTTTTCGGCGACCAGTTTTTCGAGCGGCTCGTTCAGGGCCTGGAGCGTGCGGGCGCCGTTGCTGTAGGCACGGGTCTTGAACGGATTCTCACCCTTCAATTCCAACAGCGTTCCGATCTCGACCAAAATCTCGGCGACTTTGTCTTTGTCCATGCGCCCAATATGAATGGCGGCCCTCAAAGTTCAACCCGAAATCCGCGTGACGCAGGCTTTGCACGCGCCCAGCCATGCACTAGCTTGGGCGCGGCTGCACAGCATGACCAAAAGAAAAACATGGCCGGTGGCGCTGACGATTGCCGGCTCGGACAGCGGCGGCGGCGCGGGCCTCCAGGCGGATTTGAAAACGTTCGCCGCCTTTGGCGTCCACGGCGCCAGCGCCATCGCCTGCCTGACGGCGCAGAATCCCAGGCGCGTGCTGGCGGTCTCGCCCTGTCCGCCGGGCCTGCTTCGGCAGCAAATCGAGGCCGTGTTCGAGGAGCTGCCGCCGCGCGCGGCCAAGACGGGCATGCTGTACTCCCCGGCCAATCTCCGCGTTGTCGCCGATTTTTTCGGAGCGCGTACGGATCGACCGCCGATTCCGCTGGTGATTGACCCGGTGATGGTGTCCACGAGTGGCGCCGCCTTGCTGACGGCCGCGGCCCGAAAAATCCTCGCGGAAAATTTGCTGCCGCTGGCGACCCTCGCCACTCCCAATTTGGACGAGGTGGAGGCGCTGCTCGGGAAAAAACCGGGTTCCACCGGCGAAATGCGCGCGGCCGCGCGCGAATGGCATCGCCGCTACGGCTGTGCCGTGCTGGTGAAAGGCGGGCACCTCAAAGGCCGCGGCACCGCCCGCGACATTTTTTTTGACGGCGAAACGGAAATGGAAGTCACGGCGCCGAGAGTCGCCGGCGTGCGCACACATGGCACGGGTTGCGCCTATTCCGCCGCCATTTGCGCGGCGCTGGCCTTGGGCAACGATTTGCCCGCGGCGGTGCGAATGGGCAAACGATTCATCACCCAAGCCATCGCCGGCAGCTATCGTGTCGGAGCGCATTTTGCGCTCGGGCTGACTGGCCCCGGCTGAGAAGGCGGGGACAAGCTGTCCCCACCCCGGCATTGGTGCGGGCCAGACGCGGTTGTCCCGGCTCGAGGGACTACGCGAGACCGCCGTTGGCGCGCAGGTTCTGCCCGCTGATCCACCCGGCGGCGTCGCTCGCCAGAAAGGCCACGACGTCCGCGATTTCCTCCGGTCTGCCCAACCGGCCGAAAGCGGACTGCTGCTCAAAAAAGTGAATTTGTTCGGGCGTTTTGCCGGCCTTGAACAACTCCGTGTCCGTGGGGCCGGGCGAAACGGCATTGACCGTGATCCGGCGCGCGCCCAGCTCCTTGGCGAGCGAGCGTGTGAGCTGTTCGACCGCGCCCTTCGTGGCCACATAAGCGGCGTAATTGGGCATGAACCGCGCTGTGGTGGAACTGGACAAATTGATGATGCGCCCGCCCTCAGCCAGGCGCGTGGCCGCCTGCTGGCAGGCAAAAAACACGCCTTTGACGTTGATGGGGAAAATGCGGTCGTATTCCACCTCGGTGGTGGCGCGGACCGGCTGGCTGAACATGATGCCCGCGTTTCAATGTTTCGTTCATAATTCGCAGACTTTCTCACCGGCGGCTCTGCCGCGGGCCGCAGACCCAATTTGCGTTCGGAGCGCGGCTCTGTGAGCCGCAGCAACCTGGGAAATTCAAGATCTTCCGCGTAATCCGCAAACTCTCTGGCTGGCGAAGTTGCTGCGAGTCACAGACTCGCGGTCCTAATTTTGCAAACACGCGCTAATCATCGAGCTTGACCCGGTAGAACGCGGCCTGATTCGTCGCGGTGACCGGCCATTGAGCCAGCGAGTTGCTCGCGGTGACGGTCGCCAGGGTCTGAAAGCCGGCGGCCAGATTGGTGGTGAATTGCAAATCGTACTGCCGTCCTGAAATCGTTGGCCAGACGAGCCGGGAGCCGCCGCTGAACGTGAGCGGAATCGGGGCGATGATACGATACCACACCGTCTGAGTTTGGTAACGATTCCCGACCTGGTCCGTCACCAGCGCGTAAAACGGATGCAATCCCAGACCCAGGTCGGGGGCCGGCACGGCAAACACCGCGGCGGGCTCGTTGGTCACCACCCCCAGTGATCCGCCGGTGCCAAACAATTCAATCTGCGCAATATTTGTGGCGTCCGCCGTGACCGTAAACTGCAATGATTGATCCAAGGTGGCATTGGTACCCGCCGGCCAGGCAGACAGCGTGGCCGTCAGGCCCGTGTTCTGCACCAGCACAGTCCGCGTCACGCGCGTTTGCGTGGCCACGCTGCTGCCCTCATACGCCACGGCCGTGAATTGATGATAGCCATCGGCCATTTGCGTGGTGTCGCAGGGGAAGTTGACGGCCAATGCATCCGCTCCGGCGGTCAGATAGACGTGATTTCGCGGCCGCAGATCGCTGACATTGTCGGCCAGCGGATACATGCCTTCGGGGGTGACCAGCAGATTGGTGGAGTTGCTCCAGGTCGCCAAAATTTGCGCGGCCGGCCAGCCGGAAGTATTGGCATATAGGAAAAACTGGACCTCGGCTTGGCCATACGGATCCAAGTCAAAGAAATCCGATACGGAAAGTCCGTCGGACATTTGCAGGACGGGATTGGCGCTGATCAGGCTGACCAAATTCTGCGCCAGCGCCCCGATGGTCGTGCCGGCCACGGTATTGGTCACCGCCAGGGAGACGGTTGCGCCATTGGTCTTCATGAATGTCACGGCCACCCAGTCGCCAATGTTGGGCGTATTTTGCATGGTCACGTACTGGTAACCGGTGGCCACGGTGTCGAGAAACGAGGGCCGGACGGCGTTCAGCGTGGTGGTCAGACCGGTCGCTGACCCGGCGCTGGTGCTGACGCTCACGGTCACGTTGCTGCCGGGAACATAGACGTTCAGCGACTGCAATTCCACCCGGTCGCCCGTAGGAAAGGCCATGACATGGGTGACGGCGGACTGCGCATTCAAGACGCCGGCGAGCCCCGCCGCCACGGCGGCGAGCGTGTTGGTGGCGGGGACTGTGTAGTTGATGGTGTTTCCGTTCAAGACGACGGAAAGAATATTGCCTGCGGCGGGCGGCAGATTGGTCATGGTTTCGAAAAAAGTGCCATCGACGAACAAATCCGCCTGATCTAGAGGGAGGTTCGTGGCGGTCCCCGTGAAATACGGGCTGAGAACCGCCAGCCCATTCAAGACCGCGCCGTTGGTGAGCGAGGTCCAACTGGCGCTGCCCGGGCGGGCAAACGGCGCGGCCAGCGGCTCGCCCACGAACAGGCCTTGGAAGGGATTCAGCAGACTTTGGTAATAGGCTTCGGCGAGGGAAAATCCGCGGGTCTGGTAAAAGTAATCCACCGGATCGGGAAACTTCTGGGTGTAGTTGCACGGTTCCACGATGGTCCCGTAGGACCCGGACGCCCCGGCTTCCAAATAAGCGAGCGCGGTGGTTTGGGATGCCGGATCCAAAATGAAGCCGGCAAAGGAGGTCAGCGTGTCGCCCAAGGCCCCGGGCACAAAGGTGTTCGGGTTCAGTGAATAATTGGCCAGCCCGGTCTGGAACCCAAAAAGGTTGGTGAAGTCCGTTGAATCGCTCTCAACCCGGCTGACGGCGTAATTGCCCGCCACCTGGTTTTCGAATACCGCATTGTCGAATTCCACGAACCGGACGTTGCGGGCCGGGTCGCTGGTTTTCTCCAAATAAACCATTTGCGTCGGGTACGAACCATCCGCCGCCACGCCGCGCAGCAACGTGTTTTCGGCGTTCGCGAGAGTGACGTCCGTCAGCATCACGGCCAGAAACGAGTTGGTGGCGGCCGTGTTCGGCAGGGCCTGGCCAAAGGGCAGTTCGGAATAGGCGTAGCTGTTTGAAGTGTCATCCGGCAACGAACAGGACGGCAATCCGGACACCGGCGGACCGTTGGTCTTGAAGCCGTAGAACAGCGCGGCGGTGGTGCCGTTTTCGTTGGCGCCGTCGGTCACCCGGTAGGGAATATCCATCGAGAGCAGGACGAATTGCGCCTGGTTGGTCAAGCCCCGGCTGGCCACCATGGCCAGCAGCGGGTCCAGCAGGTCGTTTTGAAAATCGGTCGGGCTCCAGTTGATCGAGCCCCCCGTCCAATTGGTCATGCGCAGGACATTCTGGGGCGGCACGCCGCGCTGTTCACAATAGTCGTTGCCCAGCTGCACTGAATTCGTGCTGTTCTGGTTGACCACCACGATGACATTCAAGCCGCTGCCCCCGGCCCAAAGGTTGCCCACGGACAGAATAGCGCCCAACAACAGGAATATGGCGGCGCGCGGTAGCACGGCGGGAAAATACTACAGGCGGCGTAATGGGCAAATTGTTTTGAAGCGGTATTTACGAACGGTTGGGGTTTGCGGAGCGAATGGGCGGTGGCGCGGTTGGGCCCGAAAATCCATGGTCGGAGACGGGGGACAGCCGTTTTAAATTCACATTTCGGGTGGGAACCGCTAAATTTTCGGCACATATCATGTCCGATCCCATTCCCTACCTTGATCTCAAGGCCCAGCTCAGGCCGCTTCGCGCCGAAATTGACGCCGCCATCGCCCGCACCATCGACAATTGCAGCTTTTGTCTGGGGCCCGATGTGGCGCAGTTTGAAAAGGATTTCGCCCGCTTCTGCGGCGCCGAACACTGCGTGGCGTTCAACAGCGGCACCTCGGCGCTGCATGTGGCCATGCTGTTGCTCAACGTCGGCCGGGGCGACGAAGTCATTACCACGCCCTTCACTTTCGTCGCCACCAGTTGGGCCGTTTCCTACGTCGGGGCCACGCCGGTTTATGTGGATATTGACGATGCCACCTTCAACCTGGATCCGGCGCAGGTGGAAAAGGCCATCACGCCGCGCACCAAGGCCATCATGCCCGTGCACCTTTATGGCCAGCCGTTTGATGTGGACCCCATTCGCGACGTCTGCCGGAAACACAAGCTGCCGCTGGTGGAAGACGCGGCGCAATCGCACGGCGCCAGGTATCGGGGCAAAACCGTCGGCACTTTTGGCGAGGTGTCCTGCTTCAGTTTTTATCCCGGCAAAAACCTGGGCGCGTGCGGCGAAGGCGGGGCGCTGGTCACGAACCGCGCCGACCTGGCCCGGCGCGCGCGGTCGCTGCGCGAGCACGGTTCATCCGTGCGCTATTACCACGATGAAGTGGGTTTCAACTATCGCATGGAAGGCATCCAGGGCGCCGTCCTGGGCACCAAGCTGAAGCACCTGGAGGACTGGACCCGCGAACGCCGGCGGGTCGCCGCACGCTACACCGAATTGCTGCCCGACACGCCGCTGCAATTGCCGCGCCAGGCCGCTTTTGCCGAAAGCGTATGGCACCTCTACGTCGTTCGTCATCCCCGCCGCGACGAACTAAAGAAGCATCTGGACGCCAATGCCGTGGGTTGCGCGCTGCATTATCCGCTGCCGTTGCATCTCCAAAAATGCTACGCCGGCCTCGGGTACAAGGCCGGGGATTTCCCGAACGCGGAGAAGGCCGCCAGCCAGTGCCTGAGCCTGCCCATTTTTCCGGAATTGACCGAAGCGCAAATCCAGCGGGTGGCGTCGGTGATCAAGGATTTCTTCCGGAAGTAAGGTCTTTTCCATGAACCGCTGGTTCGGGATGCAAAAGACGGCTGCATTGGAGGAAGAACATTTTACGCTTACCCTCGCCATGAACCGGAATTTGGATATGAGCAAGGGGGAAACCCGCCCTCACCCCGGCTCTCCACAGGGACCCGACGGCCCTCGTCCCGGCGGGACGGCGGAGGCACTCAGGCCCCGTCCCGTTGCCGCTCATCCATGCTTTCAGGACGAATCCAGACGGCGAACATTGACCAGACACTCCGTGTCTGGCTAATCTCCGAGGTCGCTTCGCGACACAGAACCAGCCGCGTTGGCGGCACGGCGGATCTTGTCGATTTGCTGGCCGGTTTGCGGGCCATGCGCCGAGGTTATTTACGCCGGACATCAAACGGGGCAGCAAGCTTCGAACTCCACGGCGTCCTGCGTGATCCGAACACTTCCTTACAGGCGACGTTGCTGCGGGCACGGACCCGCGCAATTGAAAACACGCCCGACGCAAGGTCTGCTTGAGAACTGCGTCGCTCCGGCCGTTGCGTTTGCCCGGACCGCGAGTTGTTCCGATGCCTCGATCCCGCAGCGGGAACATTCAAATGCGCGCGCCGTTCCGCGCTTGCTTCGGGTCGTGGCGCACACTTATAATTCGGGCCAATTTTTATTATGAGCAAAGCCCCCATTCGCGTCGCGGTCACCGGTGCTGCCGGCCAGATCGGTTATTCGCTGTTGTTTCGCATCGCCTCCGGCGCCGCCTTTGGCCCCGAGCAGCCGGTTATCCTCCAGCTCATCGAAATCCCGGACGAAAAGGCGATGGCCGCCCTCCACGGTGTCTGCATGGAGTTGGACGACTGCGCGTTTCCGCTGCTCAAGGGCATCGTGCCCACCTCGAGTCTCGACGAAGGATTCCGCGACGTGAACTGGGCGCTGCTGGTGGGCGCCGTGCCGCGCAAGCAGGGCATGGAGCGCAAGGATCTGCTGGGGATCAATGGGAAAATCTTCACCGGCCAGGGCAACGCCATTGCCCGCAACGCCGCCGGCGATGTGCGCGTGCTGGTGGTCGGCAACCCCTGCAACACCAATTCGCTCATTGCGGCCAACAACGCGCCGGGCGTGCCCAAGGAGCGTTTCTTTGCCATGACGGCGCTGGATGAAAATCGCGCCAAGACGCAGCTCGCCCAGAAGGCCAGCGTGGACGTCACGGCGGTGAGCAACCTCGCCATCTGGGGCAACCACAGCGCCACCATGTATCCCGACTTTTTCAATGCCAAGATCCAGGGCCGGCCGGTGCCGGACGTCATCGGCCACCGCGAATGGCTGGAGAAGGATTTCATCTGCATCGTGCAACAGCGCGGCGCGGCGATCATCAAGGCGCGCGGTTTGAGCAGTGCGGCCAGCGCGGCCAACGCCGCCGTGAACACGGTCTTCAAGCTGACGCACCCGACGCCGGCCGGCGACTGGTTTAGCGTGGGCGTGCATTCAGACGGCAGCTATGGCATCGAGAAGGGCCTGATCTTCAGCTATCCGATTCGCAGCAACGGCAGCGCTTGGGAGATTGTGCCGGGCGTGCCGCTGAATGAATTCGGCAAGGCGAAAATCGCCGCCACCGAGGCCGAGCTGAAGGAGGAAAAATCGCTCGTCGCCGAGCTGCTTCCGAAATGACGGGAGCGCCGAAGTGGAACCGGCCTCTGGCCAGAAACGTGGGGCGCGCTCCCCGCTGGGTGCCGCGCGAACGTTCGCGCGGCCTGGCGCGCGCGAAATTCGGCGAGCCGCCGAATTTAACGGGCTGGAAGCCCGTTCCACCGAATTTCAAGGGACGTGCTACGGAATGGCCAGACGCAGGCTGAGCCCGTTGGTTGAGGGAATTGCGTTCGTAAGATAAGCGGTGAGGCCGCGGTTGTTCGCCGCTTGAACGCTGCCATCCGCCATGACGAGATTGCCGCAGAACCGGTGCCGCTCAGGCGTCCAAGCCAGGGAAACATGGTTGGATACCAGCAACAGGCCGGATTTCACCCGGATTCCGCGAATCGTCAAATTGTCGTCCCCCAGCAGGATGTCCTGCGGGTTCATTTCGTTAGCGTCCAAGTTGATAAAGTAACTGATGTTCCTTGCGGTCAGCGTGCGAAAGCTCGAGGCCGGCAGGCGATTCCGGTCGGCCGGACAAACCAGGATTTTCGTGCCGGTCAATTCATTGGACATGGTCTCGAAGAGGTTCTCAGCCACACCCATGCCGCTCGTGGCCGAAAGGGCGGTCAAATACTTGTCGGCGTGGTCGCCCTCCCATACACGAACCGCGAGGCCGGTGCGTTTGAGCTGGTTGATGCATCCCACGGCATTTCGGATGCGGGGCGCGCTGAGCGCGGGCAACAGTACCAGGGCCAGAATGAACAGGGAAAAAAGGACGACGACGAATTCCACCATCGTCAGCCCGCGGCTCTGGTTCGTTGAACGGAGAGGTTTCATGGGATGGCCGGTCGGTTATTCAATCTCCAGCTCCGGCTGGTCTGATTGAAATCGCCCGGTCTCATGAGCCAAGCATTAGCACAGCCGATGCCACGCAGATTTCCTTTATATCGGTCTTTTCCTGACGCGTTTGGTGCGTGAATTTCACGCCTTTAGAGTGAAATTCACGCGTTTGAATCGGGGAGGTGGAACAGGCGTCCCGCCTGTTAAATTCGGCGTCTCGCCGAATTTCGCGCGCGCCGAAGCCGCACGAACTCTGAAGACCAGACGTGCGGAAAGTGGTTTTTCGCCAATTCCAAACGAATTTGCCACGAATCGGCTGGGGCTGCCGCGAACTGCGCCGGGTGCGGCGATGATTTTTGCCCGCTACGTCGCGCGGTGGGGTGCCTTGGGCAACTGTTGACTCTCCTGCAGGACTAGCACGATCATGCTGACCGCGATGAAGAATTGCAGCACCCCGGCCAAGAAAAACCCGGCGCTGTGCAGCGGACTCTGCTGATACAAGGGATACGAGGCCAGATAGGGCCCCCACAGAAAGAAGCCCGTGGACAGCATGCCAGCCCCCACAAATGGGGTCGTTTTTCGCAGCCAAAAAAAACAGCCGGCGGCAAACACGTTGCTCAAGCCGATCAAAATAAACACCGGCATCTGCGTCTCCAATTTTCGCCCGCTCGCGTTTATGAATACCGAAATGAAGTATTGGCTGGCGAAGGTCCAAGCCACGAGGAACAGCATGAACAGTCCAAAGAGCCTCTGCCGAACGGGAATCCTGAGGAAGAGAAGGCTGCCCCACAGCAGCAAAACCGAGGAGACCGCCACGCAACATTGCTGAATCTTGAAGACAATGGTCTCCGGAGAGTTTTGGGGGAACTCCAATTCGAGCGTCAGCCACACAGCATAAAACGACCAAGCTGCTGTCCAAACCGCGAAATAATTCCGCTTGGTGTAACGGTTCAGGTAGTAAAACAGCCCCACGAGCATCCACACGCTCAGCACCAATACCAACAATGCCGAACGCAGGTATGGTCCGGAAACCTCAGCCTCAGATATGGCCGGACCCATGATCGGCAAGCCAATCGCCTCGCGTGAGAGGAACCCGACGAATGGGCCATGCACCAATGCCAGCATGCTGGCCATAAATGCCAGGATCATCATCCATCGGATAAACCGCCTGGAGCCGAACGCCCCGGGAACTGGGATGCTGCTCGGAGAGACAAATTCGCTCTGAACTTCGCCCGGCTTTCCGCCTGCGATGTCCTTCGACTGGGTCTCCGAAGCATACGTTACAATCTGCTCTTTAAGGACGCTGGCTTGCTGGTAACGGAGTTCTGGTTGATTTTCCAACGCCCGCAGGACGATTTCATCAAGGCGCACCTCAATTTTGACTTTGGAGGACGGGGCCGTGAGTTGTTGCCCGGGCAATTCGCCGGTAAGCATCTGATAAAATACCACGCCCAACGCGTAAATATCGGCCCGATGATCCACTTCACGCGGATTGGCCTTTTGTTCCGGCGACATATATTCGGGCGTGCCCATGACCTTGCCGGCGGCACTGAGTGCGGGTGCACCTGATGCCTCAGCTTTGCCAGTGTTTGAGTCTTTGCCGGCATCGCCAATGATTTTCGCCAGGCCAAAATCCGCCACTTTTACCCGTCCATACCGGTCCAGCAGAATGTTCTCCGGTTTGATGTCGCGGTGGACAACGCCGCGATCATGGGCGAATTGAAGCGCGTCGCAAACGTCCGGAATCGCCCGCGCTCGCGATCGGCGGCATCCACCCAGCGGCGTTCCAGCAAGCGCAGAAAAAAGGCCTGGGTCAAATCTTGCGCGTCATGAGCGGACTAACCCCGGCGGCGCACATAAGCGTAAAGCGGATACCAGTAGCTTTGGCAAAGTTGCTCCAGCGCCTCGCGGGCCCATTTACTATCGCCGTGCGCAGCTGCCAGCACTACTGACCAATGAGTTGTGGCAAAGACCTGGCGGGGACTCTCGGTGGCAGAACTGCCGGTCTTGGTGAATGTCATTGTTAATGAACCTGCGAGAGCATGACGAAAGCTTAACCAGAGCCATGCCGCAACGTCAAAGACTGATTTCAGTGTGGATCACTTGCCGGCAGCAGCCGAACGGCTGCGCCAAAGCGATCGCCCGGCGAACGCGGTTAGGTGCCACTGAAAATAATGACACTATTTACAAGTCATGAGAAATCTCAGCCGGGTGGATAGACTTGGCGGATCAAATGGTTTTTCAACAAAAATGCTGTTTCTAAATTGTGAAGCCATGGCGAGGCGTTCCTCGCTTGTGTTGCCTGAACAAAAAATGATCTTCGTGCTGCCTAACCAACCGTTTTCATTTGCCTGGTTCATCACCTGAAATCCGGTAGTGTCGGGCAGGTCGATGTCCACCATGGCCAGACGAAATTGCTGGACGCGTAACAGACGCAAAGCCTCCTGGCCAAGATGGACCGCCGTAACCTGGAATCCCTCGCGACCGAGATAGATTTTGAGCATGCCTGCCAAGCTCACATCGTCCTCCAGCAATAGAACCGGAGTGGGGCCGTCCTGAGGCGGCAGTGTCTGGCAACTTGAGTGAATGGGGTCCGGTTGCATTTCGTTTCTTTCACTCATTTCTTAGGAAACCTGGACGAAAGGTTACAGCATAAAATAGGAACTTTCACGCGTGTTGAAAGCGCGTGTTGGTCAATACCCTGAGCTTCAGGCCAGAAACCAACAAGCCCGCCGTCCTTGGGTGCTCAAACTGATGGGTCAAAAAACGGCCTGACCTGCCGGTGAATAATTTTATGAAAAACACCGTTACAGTTCAGAGAGCGAGTGCGCTGATCATTTGGCGGGCAGCGGGGCCGGGGCGCTGGCGCCGGGGGCCGGCGGCGTGGTGGGGAGCAATCCCAGTATTTCCTGCTGCTGCTGATACCATTCCCGCAACGGACGCGAGAGCAGAGAGACCTGGAAATCCTTGAAGTGGGAAATGTTCAGAGCCTCCTCGACCTGCTTTTTCAACTGTGCATTAAGGTCGTTCTTGGCGTCGTCGGCCCAGCTTTTATAGGAACCGGTTTTTTCATTGAGCGCCTTGGCGGCGGCCACGCGGGTTTCCTGGTCGTATTTGTACACCGGCACTTCGACGTAGCTCTTGTCCACCTTGCCGCTGATGTGATTGGTCTCCACCTGGGCGGTGATGACCTGTTTTGCCACTTCAATGATGCGGTGTTCCAGCTTGGCCGTGATGTCGTCCTCGGCAATGGTGTCATTTGCTTCGCTGCCCAGATCGCGCGGGGCGTCTTCGAGCCGCTTGCACAGCTGCTTTACGTATTCGTCCTCGAGCTTCTGGAAATATTCCCGGCCGCGTTCCAGGATCAAGGACCGGTCTTCCGGCGTGAAGGTGTATTTCTTGTCGTCCAGGCCGACGAAGGTGATGTAATTCGTGTTCGCCAGCAGGCGCTCCAGCTTGGCGGAGAGGTTGGTGGCGCTCAAGCGCTGGACGACGAACATGCCGGCTGGTTCGTCCTTCAAATCGAGCTTGAAGTCCGCCGAGAGGGGCGAAAAAAGCGCGCGATCCACGCCGCCGAGTTCGTCAATCTGGCGATTGAGGTATTTCCAGTGCGCCTGGTGGCGTTCCTTCAGATTCAATTCGCCGATGAAATCGAACTCGTTTTCCACGCGCAGGGAACGGGTGTCGGCCTTGAACCAGACCAGCGCGCTGGCGAATTGGCCGGCAATCTGGCTGGCGGCCAGCGAGTAATTCAAATTCACCTGTTTGAGCGGAACGCGGTCGTTGGTATTCTGCGGCGCCCGGGCGGCGATGAAGGTTTCGATGACGCTGTTCGGCAGCAGGTCAACGAACTGGGCTGTGTCATTGTAATTGCCCACGACGGGTTCCGGACCATAGTCAAACGTGCGCACGTCGGAGTAGCGCATGGTGTCCTCGTCGGAAGCGAACAACATCTTGTTGGTGCGCGCTTCGTCGCTGTCAAAGTAACCCCAGCGGATGGCGCCGCGATCGTGCGGCAACGCCTGTTTGGTGGTGCGCATCCACCAGCCGATGAAGACGCTGCCCTTGAAAACAGTGTATTCCATCATGGACGTGCTCGCGAGCTTGTTGGTGTAGGTGTCCAGCGGCTTGCCGGTGAGGTAGGCCTTGAACCAGTCATCGAGTTCTCTGGCGCTGAGGGTGGCGCCCAGGCTGCCGGCGAAATTATGGCGCAGGCCGAGGATGTGGCCCACCTCATGGGCGACCACCTCGCGGACATAGTCCTGCGAGGCGCGCAGCACGGCCTCGTCGGTCAGCTGATCGCTAGCCAGCAGTTCCTGCAGGCCCAGCGCCATCTGCTGGGCGAAGGCGCGCGGGTCCATCTGGCAACAGGCGGCCGAGCTGAGGAAAGGCACGCCGAACTGGCCGGCGCCTTTCTTCACGTCTTTGGTCTCAGCGACCTCCTGCATGGCGCGTAGCAGGGCGCGCGCCCGGGCCTTGCCGATATAGCTGAACGCGCTGGTCATATAGGCCTGGCCGTGTTTGGACTCGCCGCTCAAGGGGTCCGCCAGCAGGTCCGCATAGGCAAAACCCGCGCGATCCCACGGCACCCATTGCACGAGATTGCATTTGGCATCCGGAGCGGTCACTCCTTCCGCCGCCTTTTGGCATTGGACCACTTCTTTGCCGAAAGCCGTGTTCCAGTACAAGATGCCGTCCTTCACCGCCTCCACATATTCCGGCGGCGTGTTGGCGGAATAATAAAACACGATGGGCTCCTTCAAATCGAAGCGGTCAATGCGGGAGGACATGCGGCCGGTGCCGGTCTCCAGGCGGCCTTCGCTTTCGAAGAACTTGGTGTAGCGCGGATCCACCAACCCGGGTTCCTTGCCCTCGAAATTTCCGGGCTGCCAGGGCGCGATGAAATAGCGCACCTCGAACCGGGCCTCCACATCCTCGCTCATTTCACGGCTGCGGGCCTGGACGCTCTGGCGGATGATGAGCTGCCCGCCGTCAGCGCGCATTTCGAAGACCCGGGCCTCGGGCACTTCGAGCACCTCGTCGTGGGCGTCAAAACTCATGGGCCCGCCCTCGGTCCAGGACTCCGTGAAGACGCGGCGCATGCCCTTGTTGAAATCGACCATCACGCGGCCGGCATCCTGGCGCACAATGGGAAAGGTGGCCAGGAGGCGGCGCGCGGGGAGATCTTCCGTGACCACCAGGCCCTTGGTGGATTCGTACATGTCCACGCCGTCGGGGAACAACTGGAACTGGACGATTTTTCCGGCGAGCCCGTGGCTGGTGGGCGACAGGGCCTGCGGAATCATGGAGGCGCTGAAAAGGTAGTCCTTGCCGAAGCCATCCTTGGGGATGGCCACGTAAAACTGGTCGGCCACCTGCAATTCTGGCGCGACCGGGGCATCGGCGGCGTGGAGGGGGAAGGGCGCCGCGGCGAGCATCACGGCTGCCGTAAGCAGACCCAGTAGTTTAGGGCGGTGCATATTCATGAACCAGAACAATGCCGGGCGGCTTGGCTGCGGGCAAGCGGAAAGCACCGGCGGCATGGAGGCCGAGAGGAAGGCGAGAAAGCGGAAAAAAAGGGAACGTCCAAAACAGGCTGCCAGGGCTGGCAAGCGGCAAGCGGCTTTAATGACCACCGGTCAGTTCTTTTCCGTCTGGCGCAACAAATCGGCGAGCTCATTTTTCCAAAGCACGGCTTTGGTGTGGCTGCCGTGGCCCACGGTCTGGTCGCTGTAGGGAATCACGACGGCGCGGCCATTCTTCACGCGCTTAATGGCGCGTTCAAGCACGCCCAGTTCGGGCGGATTAATCAAATCATCCGCGGAATTGACCGCCAATAACGGGGCCTTGATGGCGTCCAAATCCGGTGCGGGATCGTAGTCGGTGGAGGCGGCCAGGGCGTACAGGACATCATTGGCGTCGAGCTTGGTCACGGCATTGGTGATGTAGCGGTCAAGCATTTCATCGGCCCGATTGCAGGTGGGCGCTTCTTTGAGGCGCAAAATCGGGTTTTCGCCCATGAAATAAAGCGTCTCGGCCGCCACGCGCAGGCCGGCCGGCTGGACCTGATAATCACCGTTGGCCCAGTCGGGCGAGTAGCGGATGGCATCCATGATCATGCGCCGCCAGACGCGGTTTCGGCCGGAGATTTGGGTGGGCAGACTGGCGAGCGGCATGAGCGCGTCCATGAAATCGGGATGTTCCTCGCCCCAGAGCCACGTGTGCATGCCGCCCATGGACGTGCCCATGACCAGCCGCAGATGATTCACGCCCAGACCTTCCGTCAGCAGGCGGTACTGCGCATCGATCATGTCGCGGTAGCCGTAGTTGGGGAATTTGGCATGCAAGCCGTCGCTGGGTTTGCTGGATTGGCCATGTCCGAGATTGTCCGGAATGATCACGTAATAGCGCGTGACATCCAGCGGCTGGCCGGGGCCGAAGAGTTCGCCGGCGAATTGCGGCCCCAAGAATTGGCCGCTGCTGCCGGTGGTGCCGTGCAGGATGAGGACGGCGTTGCGGACCAGCCCGGCGCGGTCGCGTTCGGGCTTGCCGAAGGCGAGATAATGCAGACGCACTTCGGGCAGCGCCTGGCCGCAGTGGAACTGGAAATTCGTCAGGATAAAATCATTGGTGGCCGGCGACGGGAAGCTGGCGGCGAACAAACCGGACGCGGGAACGGACAGCGCGAAAAGAAAGGCGGCCAGCACCCGCGCGGCGCCGGGCCAAAACCGCAGGCAACGACGGCCAGGTTGGTCCAACCTCATGAGCGGAACATTAGCGCGACCGGGTAACGGCCGCAAATGACAAATAAGTCGTTGATCGGTGAAGTGACGTTGCGGAGCGGGATCACTCCTCGACCGGCACGACGAGGCTGTCCATGATATAGTCCTTGCGTTCCGGGGTGTTTTTGCCCATGTAAAAATTCAGGATGGGCGCGGATTCGGCGCGCGGGGCGTATTCAACGCGGCTGAGGCGCATGCTTTTGCCGATGAACTGCGCGAATTCCTTGGGGCTGATTTCGCCCAGGCCCTTGAACCGGGTGATCTCCGGCTTGCCGCCCAGCGCCTTCATGGCCGTCCCCCGCTCGGCTTCGCTGTAGCAGTAAATCGTCTGGTCTTTGTTGCGCACGCGGAAGAGCGGCGTTTCCAGCACATACACGTGGCCGTCGTGGATTAGTTGCTCGAAAAACTTGAAGAAATAAGTGATCATCAGGTTGCGGATGTGCAGGCCGTCCACGTCCGCGTCGGTGGCCAGAATCACCTTCTCGTAGCGCAGGCTGTCGGTGGAATCCTCCACGCTGAGCGCCTGCATGAGATTGTACATCTCGTCGTTCTTATACATGACGTCCCGCTTGAGGTCCCACACGTTGAGCGGCTTGCCCTTGAGCACAAACACGGCCTGGTTGTTCACGTCGCGGCAGCTCGTGATGGACCCGGCGGCGGACTGGCCTTCGCAGATGAAGACCATCGTGCCCCCGCCCTTCTCCTTCTTCTGGTCGTAATGATGCTTGCA
Organism: Verrucomicrobiota bacterium; assembly: GCA_049509875.1. Taxonomy (GTDB): domain Bacteria; phylum Verrucomicrobiota; class Verrucomicrobiia; order Limisphaerales; family UBA11358; genus UBA11358. The sequence continues at coordinate 42,348 of JBEKZM010000029.1, forward strand.
ATCCTTTAGCTGCGGGATGCGCAGCGAAATCGCCTTGGCCCGCTCGCGCGAGAGCTTCTTCACCTCCTGCAGTTCCTTGCGCAGCTGCTGGGTGTCCTTGACCTTGGCCGCGATCATTTCGGCGATCTGCTGGTTGCGCTGGAAAAAATGCAGCAGTTCCTCGCGCACGCTGTTGACGAGTTCGGTGCGGATTTCCGTGTTGCCCAGCTTGTTCTTGGTTTGCGACTCAAACACCGGGTCCTGCAAACGAATCGCCACCGCGCCCACCATGCACTCGCGCACGTCGTCGCCGTCGAATTTGCCGTTGCAATATTCGTTGACCGCCTTGAGCAGGCCTTCGCGGAACGCGCTCAGATGGGTGCCGCCGTCGCTGGTGTACTGGCCGTTGACGAACGAATAAAACGTTTCGCCGTAGCGCGAATTGCTGTGTGTGAAGCAGAATTCCAGCGTCTTGCCCGCGTAATGCAGCGGCGGGTAAATGGGCTCGCTGCCGTCGCCGGCCAGGTCCTCCATCACCAGATCCATAAGGCCGTAGCGCGATTGAAACGTCTTCGGCCCGGGCAATCCGGGCATGGTCAAAATCAGCTTCAGGCCCGTGTTCAAATAGCTGTAATGGCGCAGCCGTTTTTCCACGTGTTCCAGGCGGAACTCGCTGGCCTTGAAAATTTCCGGGTCCGGCTCAAATTCAATGAACGTTCCGTTGGGCTCCTTCGTCTTGCCGGTGTCCTCCTTCTTCAGCTTGCCCACCTTGAAGCTGGCCTCGGCATACTCGCCGTCGCGATGGCTGCGCACGTAAAACTCCTTGGAGAGGGCGTTGACGGCCTTGGTGCCCACGCCGTTGAGGCCCACGCTGAACTGAAACACCTCGTCGTTGTATTTGGCGCCGGTGTTGATCTTGGAAACGCAGTCCACGACCTTGCCCAGGGGGATGCCGCGGCCGAAATCGCGCACGCTCACGCGGTTGCCGTCGATCTTGATCTCCACCTCCTTGCCGTAGCCCATGATGTATTCGTCGATGGCGTTGTCCACGACCTCCTTGAGCAGCACGTAACAGCCGTCATCCGGGTGCGCGCCGCTGCCAATGCGGCCGATGTACATGCCCGTGCGGAGCCGGATGTGCTCCAGCGAGGACAGCGTCTTGATCTTGCTTTCGTCGTAAACTGGTGTCGATTTGTCGGCCATAGAAAATTGTGCAGGGAAGAAGATGGGGTAAATTTGGAAAATTTCAACGCAAAGACGATGGCCAACTTGAATGCGGAGTGCGGAACGCAGCGTTAGGCTCAAATTCAGCAGTATGGCAGCACCTGTTATTTTTCAGGGATGATGTTCAACTCTGCCAGCGAGGCGTAAGGCGCTGACGGATTAAAGCTGTTCTTCGCCACCAGTTTCAGAAACCGCGCCTCGACCGGCTGTGCAAACTTTACCGTGTGCAACTCGTCATTTTGAGGGAACGCGCCGGTTGCCACCGGTTCGCCCCAGTTCCGGCCGTCGGCGCTGGTAAACACCGCGAAGTTCCTGATCCAACCGTTCTGGTTGCCATCCTGGCGCGGCAGGCAGGTGATGCCGGCCAGCTTCACCGGCCCGGCCAGTTCAACGACCAGTTCATGCGGAAAATCCGGGGCGGACTCACCCCAGGGTGTGTGCCAGATTGTGTCCGGGTCGCCGTCAAGGGCCAGGCTGGCGCCATAATTCCCGCCGGCCTCACTGTCGGCGTGGATTTTCGCGCGGAGCGCCTGCAGTCGGTTGGCGAAATGCGGCACGAAAAGCTGTTCCAGCAGGTTGGTGCTGAGTTCCGTGACCGGATCGAATCTCGTCGAGCCGGCAAAGTCGTAAAGGCTTGTCAGCCATTGCCGCACGGCCGGGTCGGTGGCCGCGTCCGACAGGTTCAAACCGCAGACGAGCAACTGCCCGGCGCCCACGCGGCCCTCGAAGACGACGCCGAGCTTGTCGTTGCGCGCGAAGTTGTCCATCACCTGCACCAACGGCCGGTAATCCGCCGGCGTGTCGTCGAGCACAAACACGCGCGAACCCTGCATCAGATCATACCATTGCCAGTCGCTGTTCATCCCGGTCGGGAACCGGGCGAAGAGCCGTTGTTTGGGATTGCACAAAATTCCCATCGTGTTCGGCTTCTGGCTCGGAAACCAGACCGGACTCCAGAACACCGGCAGAAAACTCCCGCGCAGGGATTGCTTCGGATTGGCCGTTTGCGGGAAGAAAATCACTTTTTTTCCGGCCGCCAAAGCGGCCTTTGCGTCTTCCCATTGGCCACAGACCGTCACGTCTGCCGGCGGTTGCGGCGCCGAGTTCGGCGGATAAATCCAGATGTTCCAGTGGTTGGCAATGGCGGTGCCCGGCGCGGCAATGGTGACGGTGAATTTCCCCGGCACGCGGGCGCTGGCGAGTGACGCTTTGATCTCGCCGAGTTCCGTGAGCTTGCCCGTCGGCACCGTCAAAGCCGGGAACTTGCCCGCCGCCACTTCGCGGCCTGATTCGTCTGCGATGGACCACACTGGCTGGAACTCCGGCAGGTCCGCCGGGCCGAAATGCGCGATGTCCGCCGTCGCCACAAACAGTTCGTCGTTGGCGTAAGTGCGCCTGGGCATTCGCAGCAGCGGCACCGTCGCCGAGCAATACCGGCGGAACGCCCCGGGCGTGATGAAACCCTTCGAGTCCCAGAACGCGTCCAGCGGTCCGACCAGCGCCGTGCCTTGGGTAGGATAATCGTGCAAGTCGAGCAGCGAAAATCCGCCCAAGCCCTGCGTGCGCAGCAGGACTTCGATTTCCTCCTGGTAAAGCAAGGTGGCGAACCGGCCGCTCGCTTCGACATATTCCGGTTCGAGGTCGAGCAGATGCTTCTTCGCCAGATCGTTGCGGATCAGCTCGAAATTTTTCAGGGCCATGACGCCGGTCCATTTCTGAATCTCCTTGAAATCCGGCCAATACATCCACTGGCCGATCTCGTGGCCGACCGTCGGGATTTTCCGGCTGGCCACGACGTCGCGCAAATCCCGTTCCGTGCCTGGCCCGCCAATGCCGCGGCCGGCAGCGGTTTCGGCCCATTGCCGGTTCGGCGTGGACTGCCCTTCGGACGCTGAGGAATAGAGATGGCGCGGGTCGCGGTGGCTGAGCATATCCAGCCAGCGCTTCAGCAAAGCCTCCTGGCCGCCGTATTCGTTGCCGAGCGTCATCAGGCAGAACGACGGATGATTGCCATAAGTGTCCACCATCCGCTTTAACTCCGCCTCCAGAAATGTGTCCCGCACCGGGTCGGAACCGGCGTCCACATTCGCCATTGGCCCTTCCGCCTGAATCATGATGCCTTCGAGGTCGGCCGCCGCGAACGCCGCCTCCGGCGGGCACCACGAATGGAACCGGATGAAATTCAGGCCGTGGGATTTCTCGATCCGAAAAATCCGCCGCCATGCCGCCACGTCCGTGGGCGGATAGCCGGTCAGCGGCCACACCGAACATTCCAGCGTCCCGCGCAGGAACAGCGGCCGTCCGTTCATCGTGAACTGAGTCCCGCGCGGGGCCAGCTCGCGCATCCCGAAAGGCACCGTGCGCTGGTCGTCGCCGAGCTTCACGGTCACTTCACTCAAGGTGGGGAAAAACTCGTCCCACAATTTCGCGCCGCTCAGGTCCACGTCCACCTCGGCGCTTCCGCCATTGGCATTCCAGCTGGCGGTGACAATTTGTCTGCCCACCGTCAATTTGCCCTGGCCGGCCTGACCGGTGGCGCTGCCGATTTTCACGACCACGCGCGCCCGCCTTTTTTCCACGTCCGGATACACCTGCACGTCGTCAATCCACACGGGCGGCGTGGCCGCCAGCTCAATGCGGCCGACGATGCCGTTCAGGTTGCCCCAAGTGCCGCCAAACAAGGCGGAGACAAAGGTGCCAAGGTTGATTTTGACGGTGTTGTCCACGCAGATGGTCAGCCGGTGCCTGCCCGGGGCGACGCCGGCGCCGAAATCAGAAACGTGCGGCGCAATCAAACTGTCCTGCGACCCGATGAGCCGGTCATCCAGCCAGACAGTCGTCACCCAGCGGCAGCGTTCCAGAAAGAGCGTCACCCGTTTGCCCTGCCATCGGGCGGGAATTTCGAGGTCGTGCTGATACCACGCCGGGCCGGCGTAGTTGTAAAGCCGCCAAGGCCCTTCCAGCGTCGGCGACTTCGTGTTCTTCGGCCCCAGGCCCGCGTCGTCCATGGTCCCGGGCAGGCGGATGGTGCCGGGCAGTTTGTATTCGTAAGCCGCCGCGTTGGTGCCGGCGACTTCAAACCCCCACTTGCCCGCCAGCGAGACGGTTTCCACCGCCCGTGCCGTGGCGGTGGGAATCAAGATCAGGGTTCCAGCGAGCAGGAGCCTTTGAATGAGTTGGGTCAAAATGGATTGCTGGTTTTGGTTTGTCTTGGTATGAATTGTGCAATACTTCCAGGCATGCTGGAAAGAGTTTCGCTCGCGGAAAACAAATTGTCGCGCGTCGCCAGAATTGCCGCTTACGCGCTGCTGATCATCCATTCTGGCTGGCACTTGGGCGCCCAGACGGTTTCCATTGACACCTCGCCCGCCGGCCAACAGCAGGTGATTGACGGGTTTGGCACGTGTCTCTCCGGGATGGAAGCAAGCCAGACAACTTGGTGGACAAACTTATACTATGGCGACCTCCAGGCCTCTCTGCTGCGGATGGATCTGACGCCGAATTTCAAGTCTCCGTACTCGGACAACAATTACAACTCGCCCAGTTACGGCAATCCCGGCCCGGGCGGCAACTACGCCCGCACGTACACCAACGCCTCCACCTACACGAATCTGTTCAACGGCGGCCAGGCGCAGATTGCCGTCATGGGACCCGACATCGATTCCAACGTTGCCTATTTCAATTTTACCGCGAGCGGCAGCGGCCCGCAGGTGGCGGGCGTGACCGCGCAGCTCGGCAAATCCCTGATCACCAACCTGAGCGATTTCAAATTGTTTGCCTCGATCTGGTCTCCGATGCCCTGGGTGAAACTCACGGACGGCAATACCTACCAGAGCGGCGGCGCCGATCTGCCCACCAACGGGACGCCGTTTCCGTTTATCTGGCTCGGCAATTTTGCCGGCGGATCGCTCGACGTTTCCGGCACGTCGCGGCCGGAATTCAACGACGTCGCGCTCGGAGGAGCCGGACCGACCAGCGCCCTGACCCAATTTGCCCGCTGCGTGGCCGCCTACCTGCGCGGTTTTCAAAACACGTACGGGGTTACCTTCTACGCGATCAGCATTCAGAACGAGCTGGACTTCGACGAGTTTTACAACAGCTGTTTCTATCCGCTCGCCACCAACTACGTCGCCTCGCTCACGGCTGTCCGGGCCGAACTGAATCAATACCCGGATCTTGCCAACATCAAAATCATGGGGCCGGAGGACGTGCTGGGCGGGGATGCCTACGGGATGTGGCAGTACGGAAGCGGCAGCACGGCGGCGGACAAGAATCTTCAGTTTTTGCAGGCGGTGGGCGCCAATCCCGCGGCGAGCGACGCCGAGGACTATTTCTGCATCCACGGCTACGACAGCGACGGCGTTGCGGCCGCCGCCGCCACACCGACTCAATGGCTTTGGTGGGCAGACGGCTGGTCCGCCAGTCCAGCCCCGGGAATTCCGGCCCACGTCGCCGGCTTTGGCAACTATGGGAAAAAATCGTGGATGACCGAAACTTCGGGCGAGAACCCGGCCTGGCTGTATCCCACCAACGGATTTCCCGGCAGCGGGGCCTGGAGCATCGCGCTGCGGATTCAGCAGGCACTCACGGCGGGACGCGAAAGCGCATGGGCCTACTGGCAGATGACCGACGGCAGCCCGGTGGGCACCGAGACCCTGACCGACTCAGTCAGCCTCCAAAACTCGCCCAAATACGTCGCGGCGAAACATTTCTTCAAGTACATCCGGCCCAATTCCATTTGCGTCAATGCCACCGTCAGCGGCGATCCCGCAATGACCGCGGCGGCGTTCCTGCACGTGACCAACGGCACCATGACCGTCGTGCTCCTCAACGCGACCAACACACCGGTCCCGGCCGTGGTCAATTCGCCCGCGCAGCCCGCCGGAATCAAATCGTGGCAAACTTTCACCTCGAGCAAGGGCAGTTATTGGCAGACTTCGATTACCGGCATCACGAATGGCCAGGCCACGGTGGCTGTCCCCGGCTACGGGGTGGTGACACTCTACGGGATGGCTCCGCCCCGGCTGATCGCCGCGCTCGCTGCGGGCCGGCAGGTAAACCTGGCGTGGCCCCCCAGCGCAAACGGGTTCCAGCTTCAATCCACCACCAATCTGGATTCTCCGTGGACCGCTTTGGGCGCTGGCCAGATTACGCTCAATGGTCTGTCCAATGGGTTGGTGAACGCGACCGTCGCAGAGGCGAACGCATCGACGTTCTTCCGCCTCGCGCAGCCGTGAGCGCCAAAGCTGGGAAGTTGAAAAGGCGAAAACAGAAAGTAGAAAGGCCCAACCAACGCAAGCTCACCCCAATCAATATCGCCCGCCAGGGAGTCAAAAGGCTGAAAAGCTGAGGACGGGAAGCACTTCATTCGTCATTCGTCATTTGTTTTTGCTTGGTGGGCCTTGGCAGGGGCTGCGGCTGGCGCAAGGTTTTGTAAACCCATCCCTCCAGCGGGCGCAAGGGCCGCAGCCAGCGATAAAACTTGGGCGAGTAAACCAGCCAGACCCGAACCACCGACAAAAACATCGTCAACGACTGCCGGAAGAGCGACGAGGTCACCTTGGAGCCGACGACATCGGTCCATTCAATCGGCACTTCGAGCAACCGGAAGCCCGCCCGTTTCATGGCCACCAGCAGATTCACATCAAAGGCCAGATCCGCGATGCGGAGGGACGAATGGATCTGATCGACGGCCGTTCGCCGCATCAATTTGCACGGGCACTGGGTATCCTTGATGTGCATCCAAAACAGAATTTCCACGATCAGGTGGAAACACCGGCTGATCACCTGGCGAAACTTGGGCTGCGCCTTCATCAAGACGCTGCCGGGCAGCCAGCGGGAGCCGACCACGCAATCCGCCTTTTCCAAGTAGGGAATCAACTTCAGCACGGCCGCCGGACCCGTGGCGCCGTCGGCGTCCACGTAGCCGACGACATCGGCATTGCCGGCCAGCTTGAGGCCCTCGATGAGCGCGCCGCCTTTTCCGATGGGCGCGGGAAAATCCAGCCATTGGATGGTGCGGAATTCCTTCGCCACGCGCTGCACCACGCCCAGGGTGTTGTCCCGGCAGCCGTTGAGCACGACCACCAGTTGAAATTTGCCCGTATAATGGTCCCGGAAAAACGTCGCGTACTGGCGCAGCACCGGTTCGATGCGCGCCTCTTCATTATAAGCCGGGATGAGAACCAGGAGGCTTGGATCGGGCACGCCGGTTCAATAACAGAAAGCCGCAACCCAGGCAATCTTCCGTAATGAAAGCGGTGAAGTTCATGGTGGCGCGACCAGGGCCGAAAACTGCCGTTTCTCCGGGTCGTAGGCGAACAATTCCGCGGTGGCAATTTTGAAAAACCAGCCGTGCAGGCGCAGCGTGCCGTCCATCAGGCGGTTCTGCACGCAGGGATAACTGTGCAGATTGTCGAGGCCGAACAGCACGTTTTCCTCCGCGGCGGCGTTTTCGCGGGCGCGGCTTTCGCGCAAATGCGCGTAATTCCGGTTGAGCGTCTCCAGCACGGGCGCGGCCAGGCCCAGCCAGTCGCGCAGGTGCGGCGTGGCACCGCTCACCGGCGTCCCGGCCAGCAGGGCCGCCATGGCGCCGCATTGGGAATGGCCGCAGACCACCACGTCGCTGACGTTGAGCTGCGCCACGGCGAACTCGACGGCCGCCGCGGTGGAATTGGTGTCGCCGCGCACGCCGGCGGGGGGCACGATGTTGCCGACGTTTTTGACCACAAACAGATCCCCCGGCTGGCTCTGGGTGATGAGTTCGGCCAGCACGCGGGAATCCGAACAGGTGATGAAGAGGGTGTGCGGGTTTTGCCCTTCGCGCGACAGCTTGCGGAACAGCTTGCGGTAATTGCCGAACTCGCTGGCGCGGAATTTGTGGACGCCTTCAATGAGCCGCTGCATTCACCACACTTTCTTGTTTTTTGCGCGCGATTCGTCCCTGAGGCGCACCTTGAATTTTTTCAATTCCTCCGGCAGCCGCGCGTCGCCCAGGGCCAGGATTTGCACGGCCAGGATGCCCGCATTGCGCGCGCCGTTCACAGCCACCGTGGCCACCGGCACACCCGGCGGCATCTGCACGATCGCCAGCAGCGAATCAAAACCGTCGAAGGCCTTGCCCAGAATGGGCACGCCGATGACCGGCAAGATGGTCAACGCCGCCGTCACGCCCGGCAAATGCGCCGCGCCGCCCGCACCGGCAATGATGATTTTCAGGCCGCGTGCCTCGGCGGCGCCCATATATTCCTCCAAGCCTTGGGGATCGCGATGAGCGGATATAACCCTGGCCTCGGAACCGATGCCAAATTCAGCGAGGGCCTCGGCGGCGGCTTTCATCACCGGCCAGTCGGAATCGCTGCCCATCAAAATGCCCACGAGCGGAGAATTTTCGTTGTTCATTGGTTGTACGCTGTAAAATTGTTCGCCTGCGCTTTGGCTGTGCGGGACACTAGCAACAATCCGCCTCCGTGACAATCCTGCGATTTAGGCCAGTCAAATACATCGCCAGTTGGCAGTCAAGCGCGCAGAAGCAGGAAAAGGCGCGTCGCAGCGCATCTCGACGCTGTTCTTGGTGGCAGTGGTTGGGCCGCGACCACTCCGCCGCCCAGCAAAACGTGGCGGCGGCGCTTTCGCCCGCACCAGATCTTCACAAGCAACCGCGAGCCTTGCCCGCGCGAAAGCGGCGTGGCGCTTCGCTTCCCGCCGCAGTCCAAGACGCCCAGAGGCTTGCGGGAGCACGGAGGTGTCGCGCCAGCGTCATGGAGTGCGCCGGCAAAGCGCAGCGGCGACGGCGCTTTCGCCCGCACCAGGTTCTCACGAGCAACCGCAAGCTTTGCCCGCGCGAAAGCGGCGTGGCGCTTCGCTTCCCGCCGCAGTCCAAGACACCCAGAGGCTTGCGGGAGCACGGAGGTGTCGCGCCAGTGTCATGGAGTGCGCCGGCAGGGCAGAGAAGCAGTCACCGCCGCAAAATTGCTTGCAAAGCTTTTGGCCGGATGGGATTGATAGCGCGTAACCTTGCATGCCAAAAGACCTCGAAACCGCCTCCGGCGCGAACCGGCAGATTACCCGCTGGCAAAAGGCGCAACAGCACCTGGTCAAGGGCCGCCCGGAACTGGCTTTGGGCATTTATCAGGAACTGTTGCAACAGTTCCCCGACACGGCGCGGCTGTGGTTTGAACTGGGGTTTGCCGCGGGCAAGGAATTGGATTTTGCCCGGGCCGATGAAGCGGGCCGGCGCGCCGCCGAACTGGCCCCCAAAAACGCCGGCCTTCTCGTCTTGCTGGGGCAGCAATATCACTGGTTGCGCCAGCCGGATCGCGCGCGCGCCTGCTTTGAAAAAGCCGTCGCCGCCAATCCCCGGTCCATCCACGCGCACTTGAGCCTGGCCGATTGGTACCAGCGCGAGCGCCGGCTGGACGACGCCTGGCAATGTGTCGAGGCGTGCCTGGCCCTGGAGCCGGGAAACGCGCAGGTCTTATGTGTCAAGGCCCTCCTGCTGCAACGCCGGGGTCAAGACACGGAGGCGGAAACCCTGTTGCGCGATTTGATCAAACAGGAATCGCGGGACGCAAACGTGAACTATACCAGCCGGCACCAGCTCGCCACGGTGCTGGATCAGCAGGGCCGGTACCGGGAGGCCCTCCGCTGGCTGGAAGAAGCCAAGGCGCTCCTGCGCCGCACGACCGACGTGGCCCAACTCGAACAACAATATGACCGCGCGGTCCACTGTCGTCGCGAGCTGCTCGCCGCGCTGACGCCCGAGACCCTCCGGCGCTGGCGCGCGGAGGCCCCGGCGTCGCCCAATCCCCATCCCCTCGCCCTTCTGGGCGGTCACCCGCGCACCGGCACCACCTTGCTGGAGCAAATCCTGGGCGCTCATCCAGCCATCGCGGCGTTTGACGAACCCATGGCCTTTCCCGACGAAGTGGCAGACCAACTGGCGCCCCTCAGCGATCCCGGCGCCCTGACGGCCGAAACCTTGAACGGGCTGCCGGCGGCCCGGCGCAGTCATTTTCGGCAGCGCTATTTCAAAAGCCTCTTGCGCGAGCCATCCGGCAACGAGGAGCAAACGTTGTTGCTGGATAAAAACCCGTCCCCCACCGCGTGGCTCCCCGCCTGGCTGCGCCTCTTTCCGGAACTGAAGGTGATCATCGCCTTGCGCGATCCCCGGGACGTGGCGGTGAGTTGCTACTTTCAGAACCTGCAAATAAACGCCACGAACGCCAACTTTCTCAGTTTGGAACGTACCGCCCGGCATTATGCCGACCTGATGGACGTCTGGCTGCGGATGCGCGAGCTGGGCGGGTTTGACTGGGTGGAAACCCGTTACGAAGACATTGTCATCAATCTGGCGGGCGAAGGCCGCCGCGTGACGGAATTTCTGGGCTTGGAGTGGTATCCGCAACAGGAGGCATTCCATGCTGCCAGCCAGAAGAAGTTCATTTTTTCACCCAATTATACCGACGCGGCCCGGCCCCTTTATCAGCGCGCGGTCGGCCGTTGGAAGAATTACGCGGAGGCCCTGGCTCCGATCCTGCCGCAGCTTGCTCCGTATGGCGGGGCGTTTGGCTACGACAAATAAAAACGGGCCGGCATGCACACAGTTTGGTTTCTGTTGCCGACCCGTCAAACCGTCTTTCAAACAGGAAAAACGGAGTGCCCGTTCTCTGGGGCCAATAAAAACGTAGCCCAATTCATACCCGCCGCAAGCGGTTTTTGAAAAATCTTTTTCCCGCCGGCTCCACCGCGTATGCTCAGGCCAAGCTTGAAACGGCGCCTCCAACTTCTGGTCCCCGGCCTGGCGGCCGCGTTGCTTATTGGATGTCCCGCCGCCGCTGAGTCGCCGTTTACGGTGGATGTCTGGAGCACGGCGGACCGGCTCCCTGAAAATGTGGTCATCGCCCTGGCCCAGACCCGTGACGGATATCTTTGGGTGGGAACCCAAGGCGGTCTGGCCCGCTTCGACGGCAATGCCTTCACCCCGTTCAATGTCAACAACACGCCCGGACTGCCGGACAACACCATCGGGTTCCTATTCGAGGACAGCCACACGAATTTCTGGGTGCGCACGCGGAATGATCTTTGCCTTATCCAGGGTGGCGTGTTGAAGAATGTTTTCAATTTGAGCCAGGCCCGGGGCAGGATCACCGCCGCGTATGAGGCCCCGGACCACGTCCTCTGGTTCGCCACGGACGAAAACGATGCCTTTATCTGGCTCGACGGCGAGCTAAATCATGTCTCGGGGCTGCCAAACGAAGCCCGCGTCTTCTTGCAGCGTCTGGCCAGGCATTTGGTGCTTCCGCAGGCGGGTGGTTCCCTTTTGACTGTGCCGCAGCCGTGGACCAACGCCGTGCCCACTGCACTCTGCGCGGACAACGACGGCAACTTGATCGTGGGCACCGGCGGCGACGGGGTTTTCTGGTTTGATGCCGCCGGTCATTCTGAACGCATCACCACCAATACCGGCCTTTCGGCCAATAACGTCCTCTCGCTCTGTTTCGACTCCGAAAAAAACCTCTGGGTGGGTACCGACGGCGACGGGCTCGACCGCGTGAAGAAGCGGATCGTCACGGCGCCGGCGGCGCTGTCCGGCGGCGTGGCCCAAGCCGTGGCCGAGGACGGGCAAGGCGGACTCTGGACGGCCTTCAACCTGCGCGGCGTAACCTATTGGCTGACCAATTCTTCGCAACACTTTGACATCCCGCCGAATAACAGCGCCTGGTCCGTGCTGGTGGACCAGCGCCAGAACGTCTGGGTGGGCACGTTTTTTCGCTCGGGGCTCTTTCGCTTTGACCATGGCGGGTTCCAGCAGGTTTCCGAGGTGCCGGCCGACCGGCGGATATTTTCCCTCTGTCTGACGCGCGAAGGGCTGGTTTTGGCAGGCAGCGACAATGAGTTATTCGTCTTCGACGGACAGCAGTGGTCAACCCTGGACGGCTTGCCGCACGACGCCGTCCGCGCCCTGGCGCAGGACGCCAACGGCACCGTCTGGATTGGCACGGAAGCCAAGGGACTCTACCAGTGGCGCGAGGGAAAGATCTCGACGGTGGACGCGCCGATGAAAGATGTTTCGGTCTTGTTGGCCTCCACCAATGGTGGGCTCTGGTTGGGCAGCCTGGGTCACGGTCTGGCTTGGCGCAGCCCGGCTGGCGACTGGAAATTGTTTTCCAGCACGCGCAATGGCCTGGCCAACGATGACATCGGGTCGCTCGTTGAGGATGAGTCGGGCAGCTTGTGGATCGGCTCCTACGAGGGCCTTGTGCGCGTGGAACAGGAATCCTTTTCAAACGTCATTTCCGGCGCGGCGCAGACGCTCGTTTGCCGGACTTTTCTGACCCGCGAGTGTTCCACCGGCGCCCAGCCCGCCGCCCTCCGCGCCCACGACGGCCGCCTCTGGTTTCCCACGATCACCGGCCTGGTCTCGGTGAATCCGGCCGATCTGCATCCCAACACCAATCCGCCGCCCGTGGTGGTGGAGTCCGTGCGGGTGGACGGCGTGGAACTGAAGACGAACTTTCTGGGTTCCAGTTGGAGCGGCGAGGTCCGGCTCACCCCGAGGAATGAAAAATTGGAAATCCACTTCGCCAGCCTGAACTTTTCCGCCCCGAAAGGCACGCAGTTCGGCGCCCGCTTTCGCTACCGGCTGGAAGAGGCGGGGGCCAAGGGGACCGGCGGCAAATGGACGGACATTGGCACCGAGCGGGTGGCGCGCCTTCAGAAATTGGCGCCGGATGACTACACGTTCACGGTGCAGGCGTGCAATGAGGATGGCGTGTGGAATGAGACCGGCGCGCAGGTGGCCATCGTCGTTGAGCCGCCGTACTGGCACAAACCCCGGTTCATCGCGGCGGGCGTGCTGATGCTGCTCGCCGCGGTGGCCGGCGCCATCTACCTGATTTCCACCGCCCGGCTGCGGCGCCAGTTGCGCGTGGCCCAGCAAAAGGAAATGATCGAAGGCGAACGCGCCCGCATCGCCCGCGACCTGCACGATCAACTCGGCGCCAACCTCACGCAAATCACCCTGCTCGGCGAGATGGCTGAAACCGACAAGGACCTCCCCGTCGAAATCGAGGAGCACGCCCGGCAGATTTGCGCCACCGCCCGCGAGACCACCCGGTCGCTGGACGAAATCGTCTGGGCGGTCAATCCTTCCAACGACACGCTGGAAGGGCTGGTGAACTACGCGTGCAAATATGCGCAGGATTATTTTGCCGTGGCCAACGTGAGCTACCGCGCCGAATTGCCGCCCGGCCTGCCGTCCATTCCCATACTGCCCGAAGTGCGACATAACGTGTTTTTGGCGTTCAAGGAGGCCGTGAACAACGTGGTCAAGCACGCGCGCGCTGGCGAGGCGCACGTGAAACTGGTGCTCGAACCGCAACGATTCACGCTGATCGTGGCCGACAACGGCCGGGGCGTGGGCGATCTCTCCGCCAAAAAGCTCCGCAACGGCCTGAAGAATATGCGCCGCCGGCTGGCCGACGTCCATGGTCAGTTTGACATCGCCCCCGGCCCCGCCGGGGGCACCGTGGTGAAACTCACCGTGCCAATCCCAAACTCGTAGTTGTAAATTAATAAGCCATAATTGTTTAAGCGCCAACAACGCCAGTCATGCAGTTTCCCAACGTCAACTTTCGGGACATAATAAAAATCACCACCGCCTCCCCGTTTTCGAGGATACCGCCGCGCCGCGAAATATTGTAAATTCTGAAATATCAGCCTGTGGCGTGAAATGCCGGCAGGCTGCAAATTCAAAACCAACACCTCAACCGCAACAAAAGAAATATGAAAAGAACAATAAAGTCATCTCGGACCGCCACGGCGTTGCTTGCCGCCGGCGTCCTTGCCGCTTCAATGCTGGCTTTTAACGCGCATGCTCTAAACCGGCTGGACGACATTTGGTCCCCAGTGGACGTCATAACAGACTCCTCCGGCACAAACCAGTACGCCTATTGGAACGATCCCAACAACTGGTCCATGGGCGTTGTGCCCACAAATTACGATGCTGCCGGCGACGGCTATTACAACGCCGCGTTTAGCCAAGCTGTCGGTACCATTATTGCTTGTGTCGTAACGAATGACACTTCTGTCGGCCAGCTCATGCTCGGCTTCGGTGGTGCCGGAACGCTGATCATCACCAATGGGGCCAACTTTGTGGCGGGGGCTCCGTCAGGCTTTGCCAACGGCGTTCCTAACAACAATTGGACTGGAATTGGCTTCGTGGCCGGTCCTGGCCTGTTGTATGTTGCAAAGGGTTCCACCGCCACGTTCGGCAGCCATCTCTGGGTGGGGCAAGGCGCTGGTAGCGACCAGGGCACAGTGATCGTTGACGGCGGCTCGATTTCGATTCCAAACGGGCAATTGGGTGTTGGCTGGAACGGCACCGGCGGTACGAATTACCTGACCCTCACCAACGGCGGCGCGGCGTATCTGCAAACTTGGGCTGCCCCAACGCTGGGCGAACCGGGCAATGCTTCGACCGGTATTCTGGACATCTGGGCCGGGTCCTTTGTGGTCGTCACGAACAATCAATTAAGTTATCTGCCCTCCGTTGAGGCGAGCAATGAACTTATTTCCTTCGGCGGCGCGGGCGCGATTAGTGCCACCTATAATCCGGTAGCCAACGTCACCACCATTGCCAGCATTCCACCCTTTATTGCCGGCTCGACGCCGGTTTTCACCGTTCAACCTTCCAATACGTTGGTTGGGTTGGGCGGCACGGCCACCTTCACCGTGGCCATGAGCAACAGCATGCCCTGCACCTTCCAGTGGCAGTTCAACAGCCAGCCGCTGGCCAATGGCAATGGGGTTTCCGGCGCAACGACCGCCACGCTGACCATTGCGAACGTCAGCGCCGCCAACACGGGCGTCTATTACGTCCTGGCTACCAACAGCTCTAACCACGCTTTTTCGGCCCCGAGCCTGACCGCCTCATTGAGTTCCGATTCGTTCAACCTCTATCCCGTCGTCACGATCAACGGCATTCCTGGGGATACGTATGTGGTGGATTATACCACCTCGCTCACTCCTCCAGTAACCTGGATTCCTCTGGCCACGAATACCCTTGGCAGCTTTACGCAATATGTCGTGGACACCGCGACGCCGAGGAGCCTCGCGCGGTTCTATCGGGTGGTTCAACAATAACCTAACGTGCGGTCGCCTGGCGATGAGGGAGAGGGGTTTGCGGATCCCTCATCGCCGGTTTCGTTTCCGTGAGTCCGCAAATTGGCGGCCATCTGTGTCCGGCTTCGTTGACTTCGTTTCCTTCTGTCTCCTTTTTCCTGCCCTCTGATTTGCGCTCATATTCGGGGTGAGATTGCGTTGGTTGGCAGGTGCGGCGCGCGCGGAGCGACGCGCCCTACCTTCGCCAACTCCGCATTTCGAAACATTCGACATTTAGCGTCCTACTCCGAAGGGCGAGCAGGTACTCTAAGGGTATGGCACGGCATAGCGGCTTGCCAGCCATTGAA